>JBGPKU010000057.1:0-17928 GCA_041486085.1 Candidatus Limnocylindria bacterium
AAAAATACCTAAAACAACATAAATCCATATAACTGAAGATCACACATGTAAAATACCCAAAAATCGACGAGCGGGCGGAAGTGCCGATAGAGCAGCGAGAGGAGGAGAGTCCGGATGTGGGCTCCGTCCACGTCCGCGTCGGCCAGGAGGATCGTCTTTCCGTAGCGGAGCTTCTTCTTGTCGAAGTAGTCGCCGATCCCGGTGCCGAGCGCGGTGATGAGCGCCTTGATCTCCTCATTACCGAGCATCTTGTCGGCGCGGGCTTTCTCAACGTTCAGGATCTTGCCCTTGAGCGGCAGGATCGCCTGCGTGCGCCGATCGCGGCCGCTCTTGGCGCTGCCTCCGGCCGACGGACCCTCGACGATGATGAGCTCGCACTTCTCCGGATCGCGCTCCGAGCAGTCGGCAAGCTTTCCCGGGAGCGAGAAGCCGTCGAGCGCGCCCTTGCGCAGCACGAGATCCCGCGCCTTGCGCGCCGCCTCACGCGCGCGGAACGCGGTGAGGCATTTCTCGACGATTCGTCGCGCGTCCTGAGGGTTCTCCTCGAGGTACTGGCCCAGCGCGTCGTTGACCGCGGCGCTCACCTGGCCTGCGACCTCGGCGTTGCCGAGACGCGTCTTCGTCTGACCCTCGAACTGGGGCTCGCGGATCTTCACGCTGATGACGGCGGTGAGGCCCTCACGGACGTCTTCCGAGGTGAGGTTCGGGTCGGACTCCTTCAGCTGCCCGCTCTTGTGTGCGTGCGCATTGATCGTGCGAGTGAGCGCGGTGCGGAAGCCGGTGAGATGTGCGCCGCCGTCGATGGTATTGATGTTGTTGGCGAACGTGTAGACCTTCTCCGCGAAGCCGTCGTTGTACTGGAACGCGACCTCAACGACGGTGCCGTTGTCGTGAGTTCGATCGGCATAGACCGGCTTCGGGTGAAGAGGCTCGTGCGACCGATTCAGGTGGCGGACGAACGAAACGATCCCGCCGTCGAAGTAGTAGTTCTGCTCGTTGCCGTTCCGCTCGTCATGGAGCGACAGGTAAAGACTCTTGTTGAGGTACGCCGTCTCGCGCAGCCACTGCTCGATGACCGTCGTGTCCCACTCGATGATCGGGAAGACCGTGGGGTCCGGCGTGAATCGCGTCACCGTCCCCGTGGTCTTGCCGCGCTCCTTCCACGGCACCACCGGCGGGAACGGGAGCTGCGGCCTGGTGATCGTGCGCACGGGCCCGGTCGGCTTGCCGCGCTGGTACGACTGCGTCCAGATCTTGCCGTCGCGGTGGACCTCGACGAGCAACTCGGTAGAGAGCGCGTTGACTACCGACACGCCGACGCCGTGAAGGCCACCGGAGACCTTGTAGCCGGCGCCGCCGAACTTACCGCCGGCATGGAGGATCGTGTGTACGACCTCGAGCGCGGACTTTCCGGTCTGCTGCTGCTTGTCGGTGGGGATGCCACGGCCATTGTCGGCCACGACGACGTCGTTGTTCTTTTCGATCCACATGTCGATGCGCTCGCACGTGCCGTTCATCGCCTCGTCGATCGAGTTGTCGAGGACTTCGCGCACGAGGTGATGCAGGCCGCGGATGTCGGTGGTCCCGATGTACATACCGGGACGACGGCGCACGGCCTCGAGGCCCTCGAGGACCTGGATGTCCTTGGCGCTGTACGAGGCAGGCGGCTTCTGCCCGTTGCCGGCGACCGGAGTCTTCACATCCTCTTTCTTGACGGCCAAGTGCTCTCCTCTATGCCTTTCCCGCGCGGACGAACAGCTCGTAGAGCCGCCCGAAGTCCTCGTCGGAGTAGAACTCGATCTGTATACGGCCGCCGCGACGACGGCGGACGATCTCCACCTTGGTACCCAACGCTGCGCGAAGCTCGTTCGTCACCTGCGCGAGGTCCGGATCGCCGCGCAGCACACGCGCTCGCGCGCGGCCCGAGCGCCGCGTCGGGTGGACCATCTTGCGCACAAGCGCTTCGGCGTCGCGGACCGATAGCTCCTTCGCCACGATCTGCCCGAGAGCCGACAGTGCGTCCGAAAGTGGTAGCGGCAGCAGGGCCCGCAGGTGACCCTCGCTGATCTTTCCTTCCATGACCGCGTCCTGGAGAGGCTGAGGCGCCGAGAGCGTCCGCAGCATGTTGGCGACGTGCGACCGACTCTTCCCCACTCGGTCCGCGAGCCGTTCCTGCGTGAGGTCGTACGTCTCCATCAGGAGCTTGTAGGCGCGGGCTGTCTCGATCGCGTTCAGGTCAGTGCGTTGGAGGTTCTCAACGAGCGCAAGCTCGAGCCGATCGCGCACTTCCTCTCGCACGACCGCCGGTATCGTGACCTTGCCCGCGGCGCGCGATGCGAGCACGCGCCTGTGGCCCGCGACCAGCTCGTATCCGTCGCCGTTCCGGGATACCACTATTGGTTGCAAAACACCGTGACGGCGGATCGACGCCGCGAGCTCCGCCATCCCGTCAGCGTCGAACTGAGTTCGCGGCTGATGGCGGTTCGGGGTGATCTTCTCGAGCGGGATCTCGTTCGTCGTCGGGAGAGCCGGCACAACCGCCGTCGCGGACGACGTCGGCTGGCCGCCCAGGAGGACGTCGAGACCACGCCCCAGGCCGGTGCGGGCCACTATGCGGACCCCGCGAGCGCGATCGGCTCGAGCGCCCGGAGGCGACCCTCGATCTCGAGTGCAAGCTCGCCGTAAGCCTTGGCGGCGCGCGACTCGGGGTCGTACATCTGGATCGGCTTGCCGTGGCTCGGCGCCTCTGCCAGACGGACCGTCCTCGGAATACGCGTCTGTGCGAGGAGTCGTGGGAAGTGTTTGCGCACCTCTTCGGTGACCTGCATCGACAGCCGGTTCCGTCGATCCTCCATGGTCAGGACGATCGCGAGGACCTCAAGACGGTCATTGAGACGTAGACGCACCGCGTCGATCGTGTCGAGAAGCTGTGCCAGTCCCTCGAGCGCGTAGTACTCGCACTGCACAGGCACCAGGACGCCGTCTCCCGCCGCGAGAGCATTCACGGTCAGAAGACCGAGCGAGGGCGGGCAGTCCACGATCACGGTGTCGTAGCGCTCGGCCGCGGCCACGAGGGCGCGGCGGAGGCGAAACTCTCTCGCCATCACCGGAACGAGCTCCACCTCGGCACCCGCCATGTCGGGTCCCGAGGGCACGAGGTCCAGGTTGGTGAGCTCCGTGTGTACGATGGACTCAATGATCGGCGACTCCTTGAGAAGCACGTTGTAGATTGCGCCGGTCTTCCCCATTCCGAGCCCGCTCGTCGCGTTTGCCTGGGGATCCAGATCGACGATAAGCACCCGCTGACCGTGCTCGACGAGCGCCGCACCCAGGCTTATCGCCGTCGTCGTCTTCCCTACACCGCCCTTCTGGTTGCTGATCACAAGAACCCGCATTCAGCGTCTCGTCACACGTGAAACACTCGCGTGCGAAACTAGGCAAACATGGGGATGAAAGAGGAGCGCGTCCGTGCCTCCATTGTACCTGAAAGTGCCACCGGCCGTCTCTCGATCTGATACTGCACAGGCTGCAACAGACGACTCTGCGAGCGCCGCCGAGCACATGGATTCGCACTAGCTCAGGAGGACTGCCGGATAATCCCGATTGGGATGAGATCGCGCTGGAGTCCGACGACAAAGCGCGTCGTGGTGGCGGCCTTTGTCGCCGTTTTCCTGCTGTTCCTCTGGCGAGCGGGGGAGATCGTCCAGCCCTTCCTGTGGGCGATGATCCTGTCTTACATCCTGCTACCAGTTGTAGGTGCGCTCGAGCGGCGATTCGCAATGCCGCGGACGCTTGCGGCCCTGACCGTGTTCGTGGCCCTGCTTGCTGTCATTTTTGGTGGCGGCCGCTTCCTCATCCCACGTCTGATCGACAACGGCAGGGATCTGCAGACGAGCTGGCCGACGCTCCTCGCGAACGCGCAGCAGACGATCGGCAACACGCTCGCCGCGCTCGGGCTGGGGGATCTCGGCGTCTCGATCATCGGCCCGAACCTCCAGGACGTCGAGACTCAGATCGCGAACATGGTGCAGCGCAACGCGGTGCCGTTCGTGATCGGCGCGGGTCACTTTCTCCTCGACCTGCTGATCTTCCTGATCGCGACGTTCCTGACGCTTCGCGACGCGCCGCGTCTGCTGAGCTTCGTGGAGCGCAATCTTCCACTGCAGCACCGGCACGAGATCCTGCACGTCCTTCGCGACACGAACGTCATGCTCGGTCGCTACATCCGCGGCCAAATGATCCTCGTGGTGCTGATGTCCACGGTGACGACGATCGCTCTCACGATCCTCGGTGTCCCGTACAGCGTGCTCCTCGGGATCATGACGGGGGTGCTCGAGACGATCCCCTTCGTCGGTCCGATCACCGCCGGCGCGATCGCGTGCCTCGTCGCGCTCGGTCATCCGAACCCGTTCGACTGGTCGCAGATCGCCTACGTCAGCGTTGTCGCCGTGATGTACACGGTGCTCCGGCACGCCGAGGACTATCTGGTCATCCCGACGATCATCGGCCGCGCCGTACGCCTGCACCCGGCGATCGTCATCTTCGCCCTGCTCTCAGGTGGCGCGGCGTTCGGATTGCTCGGTATCGTCCTCGCCGTGCCGATCGCCGCGACGCTCCGCCTCGTCCTGATCTACGTGCGCGCCAAGCTTCGCGACGAGGACCCCTTCGCCCCGCTCACCGAGGAGCTCGCCGCCACGAACGAAGCCGTTCCCGAGCACCCCGAGGCCGCCGCCGTGCGCTCGGGGGTCCGCGCTCAGCCCTAGCGCCCACCGCGTAGCGCCGTGGCGGCATCCGCGTTCCGCCACAGCAGAGGAGGGAGTCGTGCGGGTGGCCCTCGCCATCGCGGTACCGCTCGCCGCGGCACTCCTGCAGGGGTCTGTTGTGCCATTTATCGGTGTCGCCGGCGCGCGCCCAAATCTGGTCGTGCTCGTCGCTGCCTCCTGGGCCGTCGCCGCGGGTCCCCGGGAGGCGGTTTGGTGGGCATTCCTTGGCGGTCTCGCGGCCGACCTTCTCTCGGGCGGACCCGTGGGCGCGCTTGCCCTCGCGTCCCTCCTGCCGGTCGCGGCGCTCGGCCTCACGGATGGCCAGCGGTCCCGCTCCGTGCTCACTGGCGCACTCCTGGTGGGCGTGGCGAGCCTGGCGGCGGGCTTCCTCTACCTGCTGATCCTCGCGCTGGCCGGCACGCGCCTGGTGGAGGTCCCCGTCCTCCTCGCGACGGCAGTCTCGGGAGCGCTCTACAACGGCGTGCTCGCGATCGCTACCTATCCGCTCTGCCGCATGGTGCGCCGAAGCACCGAGAAGCAGGCATCCTTCGGGTGGTGAGAGAAACGGAGCGCGCGTTCGTCCGCCAACGGCGGTTCGTCGCGATGGGTCTGGCCATCATCGTGGTGTTCACCACGCTGACGGTCCGGCTGTGGGACATCCAGGTCGTGAACGGCGCGTACTATCGCTCGCTCTCCGAGCAGAATCGCGTTCTCCGTCTCCCCGTCGCCGCGGAGCGCGGCGGCATCACCGACCGCAACGGCTACGTCCTCGCCCGCAATGTCCCCGGCTTCGCGGTCACGCTTCTGCCGATTGACCTCCCGAGGTCGAGGCAGTCCCAGCTCGCATCTCAGCTCGGGGCGGTCGTCGGTCGCGACCCCGAGGAGCTCATGAAGGTCATCGATCAGCAGCGCATCCGGAATCCCTACGAGCCGGTGAAGCTATCGGCCAAGCCGGTCTCGCGCGACATCGCGCTGCTCCTCACCGAGCGGCCTGAGCTCTTCCCTGGCGTTCGCGTGGAGGCAGAGTCGATCCGCTCCTACATCGACGCGACGCTCTACTCACCGATGCTCGGCTACGTTGGTCCGGTCACCGAGGAAGAGCTGAACGCGCTCAGGGATCAGGGCTACCTGCCGACCGACATCATCGGCCGCACCGGTCTCGAGTTCCAGTACGAGAACTACCTGCGCGGCCAGTACGGCTGGCGCGAGATCGAGCGCGACGCAGCGCAGCGCGAGATCAAGACCCTCGCGTTCTCGGCGCCGACCACCGGAAACAGCGTCGCGCTCACGATCGATGACCGGCTGCAGAAGCTGCTCGACGCCGAGCTGCGAAAGGGCGTCGATGAAGACCGGTTCACGCAGGCCGTCGGCATCGCGATGAATCCGCAGAACGGCGAGATCCTCGCGATGGTCTCCATCCCCGGGTACGACAACAACTGGTTCGTTCAGGGCATCACGCCGCAGCAGATGGCGTCCCTGAACGCGGACGACCGCCATCCGCTCGTCAACAAGGCGGTGGGGGACATCTACCCACCCGGATCGACGTTCAAGATGGTCACCGGCCTCTCGGCGCTCACGGCCGGCACGGCCACGCGCAGCACCGTCGTGAACATCACCTCGACGGTCATGACCGTCAGCGGCTTCAACTTCTACGACTGGCGCGCGCACGGCGCGCTCAACTTCGTCGACGGCTACGCGCACTCGTCGGACATTTACTTCTACACGCTCGCGGGTGGCGGCCCGATGGGCCCGGGCATCGTCGGCGTCGGGCCGGAAAACATCGCGAAGTACGGCCGAATGCTCGGCTTCGGCGCCCGCACGGGCATCGACCTCCCGGGCGAGGCACGCGGGATCATGCCCGATCCCGCCTGGAAGCTCGCGACGTTCGACGAGGAGTGGACGATCGGCAACACCTACCACGAGGCGATCGGCCAGGGTTACGTCGCGGTGACCCCGCTGCAACTGCTCAATGCCTATGCCGCTGTCGCGAACGGCGGCACGGTCTTCACGCCGCATCTGCTCAAAGAGGTCAAGGACACGGCGGGGAACGTCGTCTTCACCCAGCAGCCGAAGATCACGCGCAAGCTCGAGATGAAGCCCGAGGACCTCCGCACCATTCGCGAGGGTGCCCGCAAGGTCGTGACCAGCAACCACGCGCCGATGCCGAACGCGAAGCTCCCGATCGCCGGCAAGACCGGCACGGCTGAGTTCGGCGACTCGACCGGCAAGGACTCAGCGGGACGGAACAAGCTCGGCTTCCATAACTGGTTCGTCTCGTTCCTTCCGCAACAGGACAACACCGACCCGACCGCGCAGATCGCGATGGTCATCTTCACGTACGACTCCAGCAAGGGGCTCTGCGAGACGTGCCTCAACCCGGCAGTGGGCATCAGCCAGCGGGTCTACGAATCGTACGTGCTGGGCGGCAAATGACCGTCAAGGCGATGGACATCCGTCGCGCGGCCTCGCCGCTTCACGACACACCGCGCGTGCGACGGCTCGACCAGGTCGACCCGTACCTTCTGATCGCGACGGTCCTGCTCATCGCCTACGGGCTCGTGATGACGTACTCGGTAACGGCCGAGTCGCGCACGTTCACCGGCGATCCGATGCAGTTCGTCATCCGCGGCGCGCTGTGGGCGGCGATCGGCGTAACGGCCATGGTCGTGGTCGCGGCCTTCGACTATGCATGGCTCGGCACGTTCGCCCCGCTCCTGTACGTTTTCACGCTCGGGCTTCTGGTGGTCGTGCTCGCGATCGGAACGGAATCGCTCGGCGCCCAGCGTTCGGTGAACTTTGGCGGCCTGTCGTTCCAGTTCAGCGAGGTCTGCAAGGTGCTGATGATCGTCGTGCTCGCGAAGTATTTCGCGGACCGGCACGACAAGATCGGTTCGCCGCTCACCATCGCCGGCGGGCTCGTGATCCTCGCGCCCGCGGTGGGCCTCGTCTACAAGCAGCCGGACCTCGGCACGAGCCTCGTCTTCGTGGCGATCTTCTTCGGCCTCGCGTTCATGGCCGGCGCGCGCCTGTGGCAGCTCGTGAGCCTCGTCGCCGTCGCGGGTGCCTCGTTCCCGTTGATCTGGTCGCTGCTGAAGCCGTACCAGCAGGGCCGCCTCACTGCCTTCCTGAATCCCTACGCCGACCCGCAGGGTGCCGGCTGGAACATCATCCAGTCACTCATCGCCGTGGGCTCCGGCCAGGCGACGGGGAAGGGTCTCACCGCCGGCACGCAGTCGCCACTCGGCTATCTGCCGATCGCGGAATCTGACTTCGTGTTCGCGGGCCTCGCCGAGGACCTCGGATTCGTCGGCGCGGGCATCCTGTTCCTGCTCTACATCGCTCTGCTGGTTGCCGCGCTGCGCATCGCCTTCCGCGCGCGCGACCCGTTCGGGATGCTGCTGGGCGGAGGTGTCGTCGCGATGCTCCTCTTCCAGATCTTGGTGAACGTCGGGATGGCCATCTCGCTCATGCCGGTCACCGGCATCCCGCTGCCTTTCATCTCGCATGGCGGCAGCTCGCTGGTGTCCATCTGCTTCGCTCTCGGCGTCTTACAGAGCGTCTCCATGCGCCGCGAGGCGGCCGCGCTCGGCAGCTAGCGCAGCTGGAGCTCCACGCCCGGCACCAGCGCGCGGGCCGCCTCGCTGACCTGCCAGCGCGGATCTCGTGTTCGGAACGGCGGCTCGCCCGCGCGCACGCTCGCGAGCAGGCGGTCGCGTGTGGCGAGCACGGAGCGCGCCTCGTCCTTCGCCAACTTCGGCAGCAGCTCCTCGTCCTTCGACACGAGACGGCCGCTCTTCAGGATCACGTCGACGTAGAGGTCGAGGTACGCGAATCGCGTCGGCGTGACGTGGCACTCGCGCACGATGTCGATGTAGAGCGCGATGCCGTCGGCGTCCTCGAAGCAGGCGACGACGTACGGATCGCCAGGCACCCATGCCGTGACGAACGGCGAGTCGGGCGTCCAGCGCCCGTTGACGTGGATGCGCGGCGTTCGGGCGGGCGTCCACACGCGTACCGCGCCGTCGCGATCTTCGATGCGATAGCCCTCCCACGCCGCGCGCGGCGAGCCGTCGGGATGGAGCTTGTCGACCCGGATCTTCGGGTACATCCATCTATACTTTGCGTTGAAAGGCCGCGATCGGGAGCAGTACGCGGATCCCCTCACCAAGAGAGCCGGCGGTCGGTGCGAGCCGGTGTCGAGGGCACGCGGAACTCGCCCGGGAGCCGCGAGGGTGAGCGCAAGCAGCCGTCGCCGGAGTCACGTCCGTTAGAAACGTGTCGAGCGGAGAGCGATCGGGGCTGTGGCGCAGTGGTAGCGCATCACACTGGCAGTGTGGGGGTCAGGGGTTCGAATCCCCTCAGCTCCACTAGTGCACGGCACTAGAGGTCCTCTCAAGCGGGGTGGTACCGCGGAAGTTGCCTTCCGTCCCCTTGCCGGAGCGATTCGGCGCGGGGCGGAGGGCTTTTTTTGCGCGAGCGACGAGCGCGAGACGCGGGGCAAGCGAAAGGAGGCGAGCGCGATGACCATCGAGAAGCAGCGTGTCGAGCGGTACGACCCGGCGGCGATCGAAGAGAAATGGCAGGAAGAGTGGGTCCGCTCCGGCCTTCACGACACGCCGGACGACGCTCCCGCGGGCAAGACGAACTTCTACTTCTTGACGATGTTCCCGTACCCGTCCGGTGACATCCACGTCGGCCACTGGTACGCGTTCGCGCCGCCGGACGCTGCCGCGCGATTCCTGCGGATGACGGGCCACAACGTGCTGTTCCCGATGGGCTTCGACGCGTTCGGCATCAACGCGGAGAACGCCGCGATCGATCGCAAGATCCACCCGGCCGTCTGGACCGAAAAGAACATGGCCCACATGCGCGACCAGTTCCGCCGCATGGGGACGGCGATCGATTGGCGTCGCGAGGTGGTGACCTGCTACCCCGAGTACTACCGCTGGAACCAGTGGATGTTCCTCAAGCTGTTCGAGAAGGGTCTCGCGTACCGCGGCGAGGCGCCGGTGAACTGGTGCCCGCGCGACGAGACCGTGCTGGCGAACGAGCAGGTCATCGCGGGCCGCTGCGAGCGCTGCGACACGCCCGTCGAGAAGCGGCTGATGACGCAGTGGTTCTACCGCATCACCAAGTACGCCGACGAGCTCCTGCGCTTCGAGGGCCTGGACTGGCCTGAGCGCGTTCGCACGCTGCAGACGAACTGGATCGGACGCTCCGAAGGCGCCGAGATCTCGTTCGCCGTCGACGGGCACACGGACGCCAGAGTCCAGTTCTTCACGACGCGGCCGGACACCGTCTACGGCGCGACCTTCATGGTGCTGGCGCCTGAGCATCCGCTGGTGGACCGCATCACCACGCCCGAGAGGCGCGAAGAGGTTCGCGCCTACGTCGGGAACGCTCGGAACATGGCGGAGATCGAGCGGACGACGGCCGAGCGCGAGAAGACCGGTGTCTTCACGGGTGCCTACGCGTTGAACGCGTTCAGCGGCGAACGCGTCCCGATCTGGATCGCCGACTACGTGCTCGCGAGCTATGGCACTGGGGCGATCATGGCGGTCCCGGCGCACGACATGCGTGACTTCGACTTCGCGAAGAAGTTCAGCCTCGTGATCCGCGAGGTCGTCGCGCCCGATGCCGACGCGGCCCGCGCGGCGACGAGCACCGCGGGCGAGGTGGCGCGGGCCTACACCGGCGAG
This sequence comes from Candidatus Limnocylindria bacterium, assembly GCA_041486085.1. Lineage (GTDB taxonomy): Bacteria > Chloroflexota > Limnocylindria > P2-11E > P2-11E > CF-39. The sequence goes on from JBGPKU010000057.1 coordinate 10,463, forward strand.
GGCGTCATGGTCCGATCGGACAAGCACAGCGGCCGCTCGACCGCGCAGGGCCGGAGCGACATCGCCGAAGAGGCCAAGCGCCGCGGCATCGGCGGCCCCTCGGTGACGTACCGGCTGCGGGACTGGCTGATCTCACGCCAGCGCTACTGGGGGACGCCGATCCCGGTCGTGCATTGCGCGAGCTGCGGCGTGGTTCCGGTGCCCTACGACCAGCTGCCCGTCGAGCTGCCGAGGAACGTCGAGTTCACCGGACGCGGAGGATCCCCGCTGGCGCACGTTCCGGAGTTCGTGAATACGACTTGCCCGAAGTGCGGCAAGCCCGCGCGCCGCGACACCGACACGATGGACACCTTCGTCGATTCGTCCTGGTACATGTACCGCTACGTGGATCCGAAGATCGAGACCGCGTTCATGAACAAAGAGGTGGGGAAGAAGTGGCTGCCGGTGGACCAGTACACCGGCGGTGTCGAGCACGCGATCCTGCACCTCCTGTACATGCGCTTCATGACGAAGGCGCTTCGCGATCTGGGCGAGCTGTGGTTCGACGAGCCCGTGCGGCGCTTCCGTTATCAGGGGACGATCGTCTTCAAGGGCCGGAAGATGTCCAAGTCGCGCGGCAACGTGCAGACGCCCGATGAGTACGTGAAGCGGTACGGCGCGGACACGCTCCGCCTGTTCATGATGTTCATGGGACCGTGGGTCGATGGCGCCGACTGGGACGCGTCGGGGATCGAAGGCGTGCACCGGTTCCTGCGCCGCGTGTGGGAAATGGCGCTGGCCGAGCGACAAACGGGCGGGCCGCGTGACACGGTGGTCGATCGCGAGGTGCAGCGCGCGATCAAGAAGGTCGGTGACGACCTCGGCACGTACTCGTTCAACACCGCGGTCGCCGCGATGATGGAGCTGTCGAACGCGCTGCAGCACGCCAGCGGGCCCAGCCGCGAGGAGGGGCTCGCGACGCTGATCCTGCTCGTGGCCCCGTTCGCGCCGCACTTCTCCGAGGAGCTGTGGCACCGGCGGGGCGGCGTCGGCTCCGTCCACCGTCAGGCCTGGCCGGCGTACGACCCCTCGCTCGCCACCACCACCAGCGTCACGATCGTCGTTCAGGTCGACGGGAAGGTGCGCGATCGCATCGCGGTCCCCCGGGGCACCGCCAAGACCGAGCTCGAGCGCATGGCCCTGGCCAGCGCGAAGGTGCAGGCGGCGCTCGACGGCGCGGTGCCAAAGAAGCTCGTCGTGGTGCCAGACCGGCTGGTCAACATCGTCACCGCGTGACACGCTGAGGGCATGAGCGGAGACATCCGGCTGGCAGCGCTCTGCGATCACGCGCTCGTCGGGCAGGACGGCAAGGTCAGCCTGCTCGGGATATTCCGCAACATCAGCGTGAGCGGGCTCCCGGCGCAGCATCCGCGTATGTTCCTGGTCGCGATCCTCGGGCTCGACGTCGGTCCGCACAGCGTCGTCGTCCGGCTGCTGAAGCCTGACGGCCAGCAGGCGATGCCGAATCCGCCCGAGATCTCGGTGCACGCGGCCGCTGGCCAGGACGTCAACGTCATCGTAGAGCTGAACAACATGAACTTCACGTCGTATGGGATGCACAAGTTCCAGCTCTCCGTCGACGGCGACGCGATCGGTGACCTGCCGGTCGCGATCATGCAGATGCAAGCGCCCGGGGAGCGCCGTCGCTCGAACTGACGACGACCCGTCGCACGAACGTGCGACCTGACGTACGTGGCCGGCGCTTCACACGACGCCCGCGAGGCTCCACCCTCCGCGCGTGCCACGTGTGCTCGTCCTCGTCGTGGTCGCTTCGCTCGTGGTCGGTGGAGGTATCGCCCTGGGCCGGCTCCGCGCGCCCGCGCCTGTGCCGATCACCGTGGTCGAAGACACGCCGACGCCAACACCGCAGCCGCTGGTCGTCGTCGATGTCGCGGGCGCGGTCGCGCGGCCCGGCATCGTGCGTCTTCCGGCGGGCACGCGCGTCGCCGATGCGATCGCCGCGGCCGGCGGTGCCGCGCCCGATGCCGATCTGGCCGCCCTGAACCGCGCGGCGCTCCTGCGCGACGGCGCGCGGGTCTACGTGCCGCGGCTGGGAGAGACGCCACCGGCCGGTAGCCTCGGTAGCGACGCCGAGACGAAGATCGATCTGAATCACGCCTCGCCCGCCGAGCTGGAGTCCCTCCCGGGCGTCGGTCCGGCCACCGCGACACGCATCGTGCGCTCGCGCGACCAACGACCGTTCTCCAAGGTCGAAGAGCTGCAGACCCGCGGGCTCGTGACCGCGCGGGTCCTCGCGGACATCCGCGATCTCCTCACGCTCCGCTGACTGGTCTCCTCGCGACGCCCCTCCTGCCGTCGGCGATCGCCGTTGCGGTCGTCGCGCTCGTGCTGCGAGATTCACCCGGCGCGGGCCTGCCGCTGGCACTCGCGTTGGCCATGGCCGGCGCGCTCCTGGCCGTCGCGAGCGTCGGAGGGCGCAGGCTGGTCTGGTCGACGGCCGCGGTCGCGGTCACGCTGGTTGCGGCGCACGCGCTCGTGCCCATCGCGCTCTGGCCGCCGGCCGCGCTCAGCTTCGAATTGCCACGCGATGCGCTCGCGAGCCCGCTGCGTCTTCTGGTTCCCGCCCCGGAGAGCTCGCTGCTGCTCGGGATCGTGCTCGGAGAGCGTGGCGACATCCCGGCCCTGCTCTCCGACGCGTTCAAGGCGAGTGGCACGACGCATCTGCTCGCGATCTCCGGATTCAACATGACCCTCGTCGCCGCGGCGGTCGCGCTGGTCCTCCGCGGACGAGTTCGACCCGCTCCGCGCGCCGCGATCGCCGTGATCGCGATCGTCGCGTACAGCCTGCTCGTCGGACTCTCGCCGAGCGTGCTGCGCGCGGCGTTGATGGCGAGCGTGGCCGCGGTCGGGATCGTCAGCGGGCGGCGTGCCGCGACCGCCAACGCGCTCTGCGCGGCGGTCGTCCTCATGCTGATAGCCGACGCGAGCGCGATCGCGGATCTCGGGTTCCAGCTCTCCGCGCTCGCCACCGGAGGTTTGGTGCTGTGGCAAGGCGCTCTCGCCGAGCGTTTCGACGCGTTGCCCGCGCCACTGCGCGATGCGTTCGCGACCACGCTTGCCGCCACCGCGCCAACCCTGCCGGTCGTCGCGGGCGCGTTCGGACGCATCTCGCTCGTGTCGCCACTGGCGAATCTGGTGTGCGTGCCGATGTTCCCGCTCCTCATGCTCGCGGGCGCGGCGACGAGCATCGTCGGTGCGATCGCGCCGGACGTGGCGCGTCCGGTCGCGCTGGTCGCGTGGGCATCCGCGCTCGCGTTGCGCCTCGCGGTCGAAGCATTCGCCGCGCTGCCTCTCGCATCGATCACCGTCCCGGCGGGCGCGCTGACGGGTGCCCTCGTGGCCGCGCTGGAGCTCGGCGCCGTCGTGCTCGGCGGTCGGCTCCGCGTTGCACATCGGCCGCGCGCTCTCACCGTCCGATTTCGAAGACCGTTCGCGCGCGGGCCCATGTCGGGTGCCGCGCTCGCCGTGCTGGCCGCGGCGGTAGCGCTTCCCGCACTTGTCATCGCGTGGCCCGCTCCACCCGCCGGCATCCGCGTGCTCGCCCTCGATGTCGGCCAGGGCGACGCCTACCTCGTTGACGTCGCGGGCACCTACGCGCTCATCGATGGCGGCCCGGATCCGGCACGCCTGCTGGATGAGCTCGGCGCGGCCCTGCCTCCGTGGCACCGGCGCATCGATGTCGTCGCCCTGACCCATGCGCACACCGACCACGGAGCTGGGCTGCTCGCCGTGCTGGACCGGTACGAGGTCGGTCTCGCGATCGAGCCCGCGGGTCTGGGCGCGAGCCCGCTGACCGAACTCTGGTCCTCGTCGTTGGCGAAACATGGCATTGAGCGCCGCGCGCTGCATGCGGGACAGCGCGTCCGACTCGGCGACGCCGTCATCGCGGTCCTCGCGCCCGCCGACGATCTGTTCGTGGAGGTGCCTTCGCTCGTCATGCGCATCGAACGGGGCTCGTTCTCCGCGCTCTTCACCGGCGATGCCGTCGACGACGCGCTCGGGCGCCTGCTCGAGCGGCCCGACCGCCTCGCCTCGCGCGTGTACGTGCCGCCGCACCACGGTGCCGAGACGCGCTTCGCGGCCGGGCTGCGCGCGGCCGTGCATCCAGACGTGGCGCTCATCTCCGTGGGCGCTGGGAACCGGTATGGTCATCCCACGCCGCAGACGCTCGAAGCGCTCGCGGGCGTCGCGACGTATCGGACCGACAAAGACGGCACGGTGGAGATCGCCTTCGATGGCACAGGCCTCGGCGTCCGCACCCACGCGAATGCTCTTCCTCCTCCACGGCGAGGATCCATTCCGTATCCGCCTTCGCGCCAATGAGCTCGTCCACTCGCTGCTCGCGGATGAGGGCTCGGCGCGCGGAGATCTGGCCGCGCGCTCGCTCGTCCCGTTCGGCGGCGCCCTCGGACTGAGCCGTCTCGACGCGCGCTCCATCGACCCAGACGAGATCCTCGTCGCCGGGCAGTCGCGAGGCCTGTTCGCCGCGCCTGATGAGAAGCGGGTCGTACTGGTCGAGCATGCCGAGAGCCTCGCGCGCACTGAGGTGGTCGGCCGCTTCCCGGAGGACGCGGCGCTCGTGTTGGTCGCGCCTGAGGCGATGAAGTCCAGCCGCTCTCGCGCGCGCAGGCCGAAGACGCCGGGTGAAAATGACGCGGCGCTGCTCGACGCCGTAGAGAAGGCCGGTGGCACCGTGGAGCGATACGACCGCCTCCAGCCCGGCGAGATCGCGCGCTGGATATCGAGCCGGGCGAAGCTCGTCGGTGTCACCCTGCGGCCCGACGGGCTCGACGCGCTCGGCACGACGCTCGGCTCGGACAGCGAGCGCATCGAGAACGAGCTCCAGAAGCTCGCCGCGTGGGCGAATGGCCAGGCGGTCACCGCGGTCGACGTGCGCTCGCTCGTGAGCGGAGCGATCGAGTCGGACGTGTTCGAGCTCACCAAGGCCGTCGTGCGACGCGACGTCCGCGCCGCGGCGCCGCTGCTCGAGCGGCTCCTGGCCGAGGGCAGCGCGCCGCAGCAGCTCCTCGCGCTGCTGCTCTGGCAATTCCGGGTGCTGCTCTTCGCGTCGCGCGACCCCAAGCCGGCCGAGGCTGAGAAGATGGCGAAGGCCATCCGCTCATCGTCCGGAGCGATCCTGCGCTACACGCAGTACGCGCGCGGCCTCGCGCCGTCGGATATCGCGCGCGCGTACGAGTCGATGTACGCCTGCGACGTTTCGATCAAGACCGGCCGCGCCGAGTCGGACGAAGCGGCACTGCTGCTCTGCGTCATGGATCTCTGCGGGGTCCCGGGCGCCGACTATCGCGACTTCCTGCTGCGGGAGGCGCCGCGCCGCTAGAAGCTCGTCAACTCGTCAGGGGCGGGCAGGTCCGGACCGTGCACCGTGTCCCGCGGCAGGCCCATTCCCGTCCCCGCCCCCACGAGCTAGAAGGAAGCCCTTTTCAGCGCTCGCTCGCGCGGATCCATTTAGAGGTACCGGCGTCGAGCTGTGCGGTTCGGCGCGCGGGCGCGACTGTGCCGCAGTTAACGCTTCGCGGGCTGCTCCGCGCCGGCCTTCACCGGCCTGGCTTCCTGCGTCTTGCGGTAGTCCTCGAGGAAGCGCTTCTGGCCGGCCTCAGTCAGCGGATGCAGGAAGAGCTGCTTGAGCACGGCGAAGGGCATCGTGGAGATGTCGGCGCCCGCGAAAGCCGCCTGCGTCACGTGCATCGGCGAGCGGATCGACGCCGCGAGGACCTTCGTCTTGATCTCGGCCTGGCGATAGGCCGACACGATGTCGGCGACCGTCCGCATGCCGTCCTCGTTGATGTCGTCGAGCCGACCGGCGAACGGGCTCACGATGAACGCGCCGATCGCCGCGGCCAGCAGCGCCTGGTTCACGGAGAAGCAGAGGGTGACGTTGATGCGCGTCCCTTCGCCGGCCAGGACCTTGCCCGCGGCGAGGCCCTCCGTCGTGAGTGGGACCTTCACGATGACGTTCGGGTGCCATGACGCGAGCCGCCGACCCTCGACGATCATGTCGTCGCTCTTCTCGCTCACGACCTCGGCCGAGACGTTGCCGATGATCCCGCAGATGCGCTTGACCTGGTCCTCATGGTCCTTGCCGGCGTTCGCGATGAGCGTGGGATTCGTCGTCACGCCGTCGATGACGCCCCACTTCACACCTTCGGCGATCTCCTCGTAGATCGCGGTGTCGAGGTAGAGCTTCACGTGCTGGACTCCTGCAGCATCGGTGCCGCGACCTGTGCCCGCCCGTTCGCGCGTGCGAATGTGACGCTCGCCTCGATGAACGCCGCGAACAGCGGGTGCGGACGATTCGGCCGCGATTTGAACTCGGGGTGGTACTGCGTGCCGAGATAAAAGGGGTGGTCGTCGATCTCGACGATCTCGACGAGGCGGCCGTCCGGTGACAGCCCCGAGAACCGCATGCCGTGCTGGGCGAGGAGCTCGCGATAGGAGTTGTTGAACTCGTACCGGTGGCGATGCCGCTCGAGCACGATCGGCTGCCCGTATGCGCGGCTCGCGAGTGAGCCGGCTTCGAGGACGCAGGGGTAGCTGCCGAGCCGCATCGTGCCGCCCTTTTCGGCGACGTCGCGCTGCTCGGGCAGCAGGTCGATCACCGGATGCGGCGTGAACGCGTCGAACTCCGTCGAGTTGGCGTCCTCGGTGCCCAGTGCCGTTCGCGCGAGCTCGATGACCATGCATTGCATGCCCATGCAGAGCCCCAGCGTGGGGACCTTCCGCTGGCGTCCGAAGCGGACCGCCTGCAGCTTTCCTTCGATGCCGCGATACCCGAAGCCACCCGGCACGACGATGCCGTCGAGCCCGATGAGCGGCTCGACGTCGCGGTCATGCTCGAGGCGTTCGCTGTCGATCCAGTGGATCTTCACGTTGCATCCGGCCGCCCAGGATGCGTGCTTCACCGACTCGGCCACCGAGAGATATGCGTCGGTGAGCTCGATGTACTTGCCGACAAGGCCGATGTTCAACGGAATGCGGGCGTTCCGGATGCGTTCGGTGAGCGCCTTCCACTCCGCCAGATCCGGGAGCGTGGCGCGCTCCGACAGGCCCAGCTCCTCGACGACGATGCGGCCAAGACCAGCCTCCTCCAGCATCAACGGCACGGCATAGATCGACCACGCGTTGGGTTCGGAGATCACGTTGTCGATCTTCACGTCGCAGAAGAGCGCGATCTTCTCGCGGAGCTCTTCGTCGACGTCCTCGTCGGCGCGCGCGATGAGCACGTCAGGCTGGATGCCGATCGCGCGAAGCTCGCGTACCGAGTGCTGCGTCGGCTTGGTCTTCAGCTCGCCCGTCGCGACGCGCGGCAGCAGCGACAGGTGCACGTAGAGCACGTTCTGGCGGCCGACATCGTTGCGGAACTGGCGGATCGCCTCCAAATACGG
>JBGPKU010000058.1:0-17749 GCA_041486085.1 Candidatus Limnocylindria bacterium
CGAGGGCATCGAGCACATCGACAAGGTCATCGAGATAGACCAATCGCCCATCGGCCGAACCCCTCGGTCGAACCCGGCGACGTACACCGGCCTGTTCACCCCCATCCGCGAGCTGTTCGCGGCGGTCCCGGAGGCGCGCCTCCGCGGTTACACGCCGGGCCGTTTCTCCTTCAACGTCAAGGGTGGCCGCTGCGAGGCCTGCGCCGGCGACGGGATCATCAAGATCGAGATGCAGTTCCTCCCGGACGTGTACGTCCAGTGCGAGGTCTGCGGCGGGAAGCGCTACAACCGCGAGGCACTCGAGATCCACTACAAGGGAAAGAGCATCTCCGATGTGCTCGAGATGACCGTGGAGGAGGCTCTCAAGTTCTTCGAGAACGTGCCGATCGCGGAGTCGAAGCTGCGCACCCTCAACGACGTCGGCCTCGGGTATATACACCTCGGCCAGCCCGCGACGACGCTCTCTGGCGGGGAGGCGCAGCGGATCAAGCTCGCGACGGAGCTGTCGCGGCGTGCGACCGGACGGACGCTGTACATCCTGGACGAGCCAACGACAGGCCTGCATTTTGCGGACGTCGAGAAGCTGCTCGAGGTCCTGCATCGCCTGGTCGACGCGGGCAATACCGTCGTCGTGATCGAGCACAACCTCGACGTGGTCAAGACGGCCGACTGGATCATCGACCTGGGCCCTGAGGGCGGGAAGGCCGGCGGCGAGGTCATCGCGGAAGGGACCCCCGAGCAGGTCGCGCGAGTCAGACGGTCGTTCACCGGCCGGTACCTGCGCGAGATGCTCGCGACGGGCGAGGTCCGCGGCATCGCGTGACCGACGCGTACGTGCGCGCGGTCGAGGCGCGCCGCGAGCGCTCGCGCAGGGATCTCCGCGGGCCGTATTCGGCGCTTGCGGCGGTCGCGCGGCACGAGCTTCCCGTCGCATCGCGGCTTCGTTTCGCGTCCGACGACACCGCGGACGTTCGGCTCGAAGGTCTCACAAACGCGGTCGTGGTCGAAGCGACGGCGGCCGGATTCCTCGTCGATGGCGAGCCGTCGGCGCCGCGCACCCTCAGCGCGGGCCGGTACGCGCTGCGGCTGTCGCACCAGAACCATCCCGCCGTGGTCGTGCTCGACGCCGAGAGCCCGCGTCTCCGAGAAGGCGCCGAGCTCCGCTGGTATCCGGTCGACCCGACGCTGCGCATTCGAACGCGCCTCGAGCCCGACGGTGCACGGCAGAACATCGCCTCCACGGCTTCGGGCGATCGCCCCGCGACCCGCGTCGGCTGGCTGCGCTTCGCGATCGGAGGCGTGGAGTGTCGCCTCTTGGCGACGCGGATGCTCGAGCCGGGATTCGCGGCCGACCAGCTGGATGTGTACTTCCGCGACGCGACCACCGGTCAGGGCTCGTACGAGGTCGGCCGGTACGTGACCTTGGAGCGCGAGGGCGACGACGTCGTCGTCGACTTCAACCTGGCGTACAACCCGTCCTGCGCCCTCGCTCCGTATTACAACTGCCCGATCCCTCCCGAGGAGAACAGGCTCATCGTTCCCGTCCTCGCTGGCGAGATGAGCCCGTTCATCGGGAAGCCGTCCGATCTGGTCCGCGCCCACGACTAGCATTCGCCGGTCGTGAATCTGCCGTTCAACCCGATCGACGCCGCGATCATCGCGCTCGTCGGGTATGCGGTGTGGAACGGCTATCGGAGCGGCTTCATCACGACCGCGTATGGCCTTGCGACCTGGATCCTCTCGTTCGTCGCGGCCCTGCTGTTCCAGGGTCCCGCCGCCCAGCTGATCGAGCGCCTGGGTCTCCTGCCGGTGATGGCACGGCCGATCGCGTTCATCGTCGTGATCATCGTCGTGCAGGGTCTGCTGTCCCTCGCGGGCCACTTCGCGCTCACGCCGATCGTGAATTCCGTCCATCGCCTCTCCCCGTGGGCGAAGACCACCGATCAGGTGCTGGGTGTTGTCCCTTCGGCGGTGCGCTCGCTGTTCATCGTCGGGATCGTGCTCGCGGCGATGGTCGTGTCACCGGTGCCCACCGACCTGAAGGCCGCGATCGAGTCTTCGCGATTGGCGCGAGGGCTCATCGAGCGGGTTACGGCGGTGCAGCCGCAGCTCGCGGCGCTGTCGGGCGGGCTGGGCGACAACGTGCCGCTCTTCGTCACGAAGCTCGGCGCCGATGAAAGCGAAAAGCTCGACCTCCCCGACGACCTCACGCTTACGCCGGATCCTGCGGCCGAACGGCAGATGTTCGACCTCGTCAATGAAGAGCGGGTCAACGTCGGGCTGAAGCCGCTCGAATGGGACGACCGCGCGGTGCCGGTCGCGAGGGCGCACTCCGAGGAGATGTTCCGGCTGAAGTACTTCTCGCATCAGTCGCCGGTCAATGGCTCGCCGTTCGATCGCATCAAGGCTGCGGGGATCACGTACTCGCGCGCCGGCGAGAACCTCGCGTACGCGCAGTCGGTGACGATCGCACATCGCGGGCTGATGCAGAGCCAGGGGCACCGCGAGAACATCCTGCGACCGGAGTTCACACGCATCGGCATCGGCGTCATCAACGCCGGTCTGTACGGTCGGATGTTCACTCAGGTGTTCGTGACGCCGTGAGCGACGGCGCCGACCGCAAGACCGCCGTGGAGCCGCTCGCGGCCGCGAGCGGCGGGGCCGGCATCGCGGCCGTGGCCGCGCAGCCGGCTGGAGTGCGCTTCGCGGCGCTCGAGGTCCGTCAGTTCCGCTGGTACTGGATCGCCTCGTGGATCTCGAGCACCGGCGACGGCATGGAGAACGTGATCCGGAACGTGCTCATCGTGCAGCTGGCCGGCGCGGCCGCGCCATTCTGGCTCGGGATGATGGTGTTCGCCCACTGGGTGCCATTCACAGTCTTCTCGCTGTACGGCGGCGTCCTCGCGGATCGCTACGACAACCGCAAGGTCCAGATCGTGGCGCAGCTGATCCTGATGTCCGCGGCGATCGGCGTCGCCTGGGCCACACTGGCCGGCTTCGTCACGACCTGGTGGATCTTCGGCTTCCTGCTGCTACATGGCTTCGCCGGCGCGATCGGAAATCCGGCGCAGCAGACGCTCATCCACGCGATCGTCGGACGCGAGCGCCTGCTCTCCGCGATCAGCCTCAACTCGTCGGCGCGCCAGCTATCGCAGGTGATCGGGCCTGCGGTCGCGGGCCTCGTTGTCGTCGCGTTCGGGCCCGGCACGGGCTTTCTCGTGAACGCGATGACGTTCATCCCGCTCCTCGTGCTCCTCGCCGTGATCCGTGTGAAGCCGCTCGCGGAGCGGTCGCGCGCGCCGATCGTTCAGTCGCTGCGTGACGGCGTCCAGTTCGTTCGTGCGCGCCCGTTCATCGGAGCGCTCATCAGCGCCGAGATGCTCGGGGTGATCTTCCTGGGCCATACGTTCAACTCGCTGCTGGTGCTGTTCGCGTACGACGTCCTGCACGTCGACGCGCTGGGTTACGCGTTCCTGCTCGTCGGCAGCGGCATCGGCGCGGTCGGCGCGGCGGTCTACCTCGCCTACGCGAAGGCGCGCAGCGGCCGGTTCATCGTGCTCGCCGCGGCGGCCGAGATGATCGCCATCCTGGTGTTCGCGTTCTCCAACAGCTACGCGCTCTCGTTCGCGCTGCTGCTGGTCGTCGGCGGCGCTGCGGTGCTCACACAGTCGCTCACCAATACGACGGTCCAGGTCAGTGCGCCGAACGAGCTGCGCGGACGGGTCATGGGCGCCTATACGTTCGCGACCCAGGGGATGCGCGTGCTGAATGGGCCGGTCCTCGGCGGCCTCGCGATCCTCTTTGGGCCGCCCGCCGCGGTCGGCGGCGCCGCGATCGCGGTGCTCGTCGGCCTCGGCGCTATCCTCGCGAGAGTCCCGCAGCTGAAGGAGCGTGCCGGTCGGTGATCCGCCACATCTCGGTCTTCACGTTGAGAGAGGGCGCTGACGTCGAGGGTCTCCGTCGCGCGCTCACGAAGGTCCGCGACACCGTTCCAGGGCCACTCGCCTCGGCCTACGGTCCCGATGCCGGACTCCGTGCTGGGAATGGCGGATTCGGAGTGAGCTTCGACTTCGCGGACGAGACGGCGTACCGCGCGTGGGACACGCATCCCGAGCACGAGCGGATCCGTCGGGAGGACGTCCTTCCGCTCGTCACAGGCATCCAGCGGTGCCAGTTCCGCGTCTAGCGGGGCGTCGCTGCTGAGCGGCGGCGGTATTCGCGCCGGATGAAGCGCGGCGCGTAAGGCAGATAGCGGAGCTGTCGTGAGGGATCGAGCGCGAAGAAGCTGTTCACGACCGTCCCGGCGCAGCTCGGCCCATCACAGAGGCAGCGGTGGCGGTCACCGCCGAACGCGTTGAGCCGGTAGTCGATCGTGATCTCCTCGCCGCGGCGGATCGCGCGCCACGCGAATACCTTCACGCCGGACCGCATCGCGTTTGGATCGCACGAGTGGTTGAGGAACGCTCCCGGTGGCAGGACCACCGCGCTGGAGTGGAAGTCGATCTCGCACAGGTGGCGCCGCTCTTCAGCGCTCAGCGACGTGATCCGTGCAGTCCTGACCGCGCGGCCATGCCGGCGGCGAAAGATGAACTCGCCTCTGCGGAACGCCCGCCGCGCGAACACACCGTCGCCCTTGCGCCCCGCATCCCGCACTTCGACGTCCTGGATCACGATGCGAGACTAGTCCGCTGGCGCGAGAACTCCCGGATCGGTCGGTGGCGCGAGAGACTCGCACAGGACTTCCGTGAGGCTGCGCGGAACTCGGCCTCCGCGGCGGTCAGGCGCTCTGGTAGGCGCGGTCGAGGACATCCATGAGATGCACCACCGAGATGCGCGAACCCGCCGCTCGCACACCGGCCTCGAGCTGCATCTGACAGCCGGGGTTCGCCGTGACGAGCAGGTCGGCTCCGCTCTCCAGCACGTGCGCGATCTTGCGGTCGAGCAGTGCCTTCGAGAGCTCGGGCTGCGTGACGTTGTAGGTGCCGGCGCTGCCGCAGCACATGTCGGCCTCGACGAGCGGCACGAGCTCCAGGCCGGGGATGGCCGCGAGCAGCTGTCGCGGCTGCTCCTTGATGCGCTGCCCGTGCAGCAGGTGGCAGGGATCGTCGTACGCGGCGCGGGCGTTCACCGAGCCGAGCTCCGCGACCAGGCCAAAAGACACGAGCGCTTCGGCGGCGTCGCGTACACGCGCTGCGAACGCACCTGCGCGCTGGCTCCAGGCGGGGTCGTCCTTGAGGAGCCAGCCGTACTCCTTCAGGTGCGCGCCGCAGCCCGCCGCGTTGACGATGAATGCGTCGACCTCGAGCCCTTCGAGGGACGCGATGTTCCGGCGGGCGAGCCGGCGCGAATCGTCGCGCGCTCCGGCGTGCGCGTGCAGTGCGCCGCAGCACGTCTGCGCGTCGGGGACGATCACCTCGATCCCGTTCCGGGCCAGGACTCTCGCGGTCGCGGCATTGGTGTCGGCGAACGCCGCACGCATCACGCAGCCGCTGAACAACGCGACGCGGCCGCGCCGCGTACCCGAGGCAGGGAACACGCTCGGAAGGCTGCGCGACGACCCGCGCGATGGGACGAGGGCCAGCAGGTCCGCGAGCCGCCCCGCGCCGACCAGCCGCAGCGCCCGCACGCCGCCGAGCCGCTTCGTGAGCGTCGAGAGGGCCGCGAACAGCGCCAGAAGCCTGGGCTGCGGGAGCAGCACGCGGAACGCGAGCGCTCGCACGAGCCTGGCGAGCGGTCCGCGCCTCCGCGCCAGCTCGAGCTGGGAACGCGCTCCTTCGACGAGCTTGCCGTACTCGACCCCCGAGGGGCACGCGGTCTCGCACGCGCGGCAGTCGAGGCACCCGTCGATGTGCGCGGTGAACGCGCGGCTCGCGACGTCGACCCGCCCGTCCCAGACGGTCTCCATGAGCTTGATGCGGCCGCGGGGGGAGTCCATCTCGACACCGAGCACCGCGTAGGTCGGGCACGTCGGAAGGCAGAAGCCGCAGTGCACGCAGCGCGAGAGGAGATCTTTCGCGGGCGCGTCGGCGAGCTGTGGGTATCCGGTCACGCGACGACCCCACGGCCGGGTTCGAGCACGCCGTTCGGGTCGAACCCGTCCTTCAAGCGTTTCATCAGGAAGGCTCCGGGGACATCCGCGTCGCTCCAGGCCGCCGCGCTCGTGCGCATGGACTCCGGGCGCCGCTCGACATGCGCACTCCCGCCGCAGACGCGCGCCGCCGCGATGAGCGTGTCGGCGGCCGCGATCTCGCTCGACTCGTCGCTCTGGACGTGAACGCGCACGATCCCGCTCGCGGCATCGGCCACCAGCCGGCGGAGGCCCGTCAGCCGTGTTGCGATGTCGGCGAATGCCGGCTGTGCCGCGATGGGAAGCGAGGCGCGTATCAACACGCCCCGCCGGGTCGCCGGCAGCTCGCGCAACGGATCGAGCGCGGCGTCGATGTCCGCATCGCGCTGCGCGGTTCCGCCACTCGCGACCGCGGCGTCGGACGCGATGACGAGGGTGCGCTCGACGGCGCTCGGCTCGCCCTGCGCGAGCACGTGCAGCAGCCAGACGTCGCGACCGGTCGTGTCGACCACGAGCGCCGCCGGGCGGGCCGGCGTCCGCGCGACGGCATCGGCTGCCGCGAAGGCGTCGGCACCGCGGCGGAAGCTCGCGCGAAGACCGGCGCTCGTTCTCGGCAGAGGCAGGACCTTGAACGTGCATTCGGTGATCACGCCGAGCGTGCCCAGCGACCCGACCAGCAGCTTGTTGAGGTCGTAGCCCGCGACGTTCTTCACCACCCGCCCCCCGGCGTGTGCCACCGTGCCATCGACCAGAGCCGTCGCGGTGCCGATGAGCTGATCACGCACGCCACCGTAGCGGGCGCGCCAGAAGCCCGTGCTGTTGGCGGCGACGACGCCGCCGATCGTCGCCTCCGCGTGGGGCGGGTCGAGCGGCAGGAACTGGCCCGCGGCCGCGAGCGCGGTGCGAAGCTCCGCGAACGGCGTTCCGGCGGCGACGGTGACCGTGAGGTCGGCCGGTACGTGCGCGACGATGCCGCGCAGGCCGGTCGTCTCGAGCACCACGTCGGTCGGCGTCCGCAGGCCGAGGTAGTCCTTCGTGCCCGCGCCGCGTACCCGTATCGACCGCCTGCTCGCGCTTGCCGAAGCCAACGCCTCAGCACACTCGCGCGGGTCGTTCGGCCTCACCCGCTGCGCGGCGGCGCTCATCGCGTGGCGTGGAGCTGGAACTCGCGGCACCGGCTCGGCGTGGGGAAGATCTTCCCGGGATTGGCGAGGCCCGCCGGATCGAAGGCCTGCTTCACGCGGCGCATCGCCGCGAGATCCTCGGGCCCGAACTGGAGCGGCATGTAGCAGTTCTTCTCCATGCCCACGCCATGCTCGCCGGTGATCGAGCCGCCCGCTTCCACGCACGCGGTGAGGATCTCGAGCCCGGCCTGGTGCACGCGTGGAAGCTCGCTCATATCCGAAAAGAGCACGAGCGGATGCAGGTTCCCGTCGCCGGCGTGAAAGACGTTGGCGATGCGCAGGCCGTGCCGCTTCGAGACCTCCTCGACGGTGCGGAGCACTTCGGGCAGCCGCGTCCGCGGGATCACGCCGTCCTGCACGTAGTACGCGGGCGCGAGCCGTCCCATCGCCGCGAACGCGCCCTTGCGGCCGGCCCACAGCTTCTCGCGCTCGAGCGCGGTCTGGGCGCGCCGCAGCGTCGTCGCGCCCTGCTCTTTACAGATCGCCTCGATGTGCACCGCGGCGTCGTCGAGGCCCTCCCGGAGTCCGTCGACCTCGAGCAGCAGGATGCCGCCCGCCTCCAGCGGGTAGCCCGCGCCGACCGCGGCCTCGACGGCCTGGGTCGCGAGCCGATCCATCAGCTCGATCGCGGCAGGCACGATGCCCGCGGCGATGATCGCGGAGACCGAAGCGGACGCCTGGTCCATCGTGGGGAACCCCGCGAGGATCGTGCGCTTGTCCTCGGGCAGCGGCGTCAGCTTCACGGTGATCTCGGTGACGAGCCCGAGCGTGCCTTCCGATCCGACCAGCGCCCCGATGAGGTCGTAGCCCTCCTGATCCTCGGCCTTGCCGCCCAGACGGACGATCGTGCCGTCGGACAGTACGATCTCGAGGCCGGTGACATGGTTGGTGGTCACGCCGTACGCCAGCGTGTGCGGCCCGCCGGAGTTCTCCGCGACGTTGCCGCCGAGGGTGCAGGCCTTCTGGCTCGACGGATCCGGCACGAAGTACAGGCCGTGCGGAGCCACGGCGGTCGAGAGGTGCAGGTTGATCAGCCCGGGCTGGACGACCGCGCGCCGATTCGCGACGTCGATCTCGAGGATGCGCGCCATTCGCGCGAAGGACACGACCACGCCGCCCTCGACGGGGATCGCGCCGCCGGACAGACCCGTGCCGGCGCCGCGCGGAACGATGGGTACGGCCTGCTCGTGACAGAAGCGCGCGAGCGCCGCCACGTCGGCGGTGTGCTCGGGCAGCACGACCGCGTCGGGCGTTGCCGTGTCCACCGCGCCGTCGTACTCGTACAGGATGAGGTCGTCGCGATCGCCGAGGACCTTTCGCGGACCGAGCAGAGCGACGAGCGCATCGATCAGGGGGCGGCCGCGCAGGCCCGCGCGGATCGCACGCTCACCTACGCTCGCTGACAGGTGCCCCTCCCCGTGGTCACGCCGGGACGTCTCCCCGTTCGCGCACCGCCGCCGCGAGCTCGGCGGCCGAGCGGCGGAGCAGCGGGACGAGCTCGAGACAGCGCTGCCGTGTGAAGCGGGAAGCCGGTGCGGACACCGAGATCGCCGCGATCGCCTCATTCATCCCGCCCACCGGGAGGGCGATGCAGCGCACACCGTCGTCGTACTCCTCGTCGTCGATCGTGAAGCCGCGCTCGCGTGCCTCATCGAGTGCCCGCCGCAGCGCCGCGCGGTCGACGATGGTGTGCGGGGTGTACGTGCGGAGATCGAGGCGCTCGAGGAGCAGGTCGCGCTTCGCCGTCGGCAGCGCGGCGAGCAGGCACTTGCCTGCGCCCGTCGCATGCAGCGGGACGCGATTGCCGATCGCCGTGAAGAGCCGTACGACCTGCGGGCTCGGCACGGTCTCGATATAGACGGCCGCCGCGTCGTCGAGGATCACGAGGTTCGCCGTCTCGCGCGTCGCCTCGGTGATCGCGCGGAGGATCGGCCGAGCGCGGTAGCGCATCTCGCCGAACCGCGAACGTCCCTCCGCCAGCATCGCGAGCTTCGCGCCGGCGTAGTAACGGCTGGTCTCGGCGTTCTGGCGCACGTATCCCCGGCGAAGGAGCGTGGAGAGGAGGCGGTGGACGGTCGACACGTGCAACCCGGTGCGCGCCGAGAGCGCGGTGATGCTCACCTCGCCGTCCGCCGCGGCGAGCGCTTCGAGCAGATCGAGCGCCCGGTCCACCGACTGGACCGACCGCCGCGCGCGCTTGGGTGGAGCGATCGAATCTTTCACTTCGCGCAATCTCCCCTTTGCGACGCGAAATCATACCGCTTGATACTCGATACGTGGACCGTGCCGACCGCCGCGCCTCGCTGGAGGCGCAGGCCGCCTCCTTTCCGACCTCTCCCGGCGTGTACCTCTTCAAGGACACCCGTGGGCGAGTCCTCTATGTCGGAAAGGCCGACGTGCTGCGCGATCGCGTGCGCTCGTACTTCGGAGCGAGCCTGGATGTGCGGCACGTGCGCATGGTCGAGCGCGCCGAGCGCATCGAGTACGCCGTCACCGGGTCGGTCTCCGAGGCCTATCTGCTCGAGAACAACCTCATCAAGCAACACCACCCGCGCTACAACATCAGGCTCAAGGACGACAAGTCCTATCCCTACGTCAAGATCACGCTGGGTGAGGACTTCCCGCGGATCCTTCGCACGCGGACGCTCGGCGATCGGTCGGCGCGCTACTTCGGACCGTTCGCGAACGCGAAGTCGGTGGATCAGTCGCTCGATCTGCTGCAGAAGCTCTTTCCCTATCGCACCTGCAAGCTCCGCATCGATGCGGCGTCCGACGGGCGAGGGAAGACCGTTCCGCCGAGCGCGCTGCCGGGCGGACGGCCGTGCCTGCTCTTCGATCTGAAGCGCTGTACCGCGCCGTGCGTCGGCAGGACGACGCGCGACGAGTACCGCGCGACCATCGATCGCAGCGTCCTCTTCCTCGAAGGCCGGTACGAGACGCTGGCGCGGGATGCGAAGAAGGAGATGGAGGCAGCGTCCGCGGCGCTGGACTTCGAGCGCGCGGCGACGCTCCGTGACCGGCTCGTGGCCATCGACCGCACGCTCGATCGCCAGGAGGTGCACGCGTACAAGGGCGATGACTTCGACGTCCTCGCCGCCGCGATCTCCGAGGGCGATGCGGTCGTCCAGGTGTTCCGTGTGCGCGACGGCACGGTCGTCGGTCGCGACCACTTCGCGCTCGAAGGCTCGGAAGGCGCGACGACCACTGAGGTGATCGCGTCGTTCCTCCGCCAGCACTACGCCGTGGCCGGCGTGCTGCCGCCCGAGATCGTCGTGCCCGAGGCGCTGCCCGAATCCGAGTCGCTCGAGGCCTTCCTCACGGAGCGCCGCGCCGGTCCGCTACGGATCCACGTGCCGCAGCGGGGGCGCAAGCGTCATCTCGCGGAGCTCGCGGCGCGCAACGCCGCCGACGCGCTCGAGCAGGAGCGCGTGCGCTGGCTCGCGGACCGCGGCAAGACCGATGTCGCGCTAAAGGAGCTCCAGGACTCGCTCGGCCTCGAAGGACCCCCGAAGCGGATCGAGTGCTACGACGTGAGCCACGTCCAGGGAACCAGCGTCGTGTCGTCGATGGTCGTGTTCGAAGATGGCCGGCCGGCGAAGTCGCAGTACCGGCGCTTCCGCGCGAGAGTGCAAGACAGGAACGACGACTTCGCGAACATGCGCGAGACGTTGCGGCGCCGCTTCGCGAGGAGCTCGCAGGCGGACGAGCTTGCTGGATCGGGCTGGACGCTGCCCGATCTCGTGATCCTCGATGGCGGCAAGGGCCAGCTCTCAGCCGGACTGTCGGCGCTGGCGGACGCCGGCCGCCTCCAGATCCCGATCGTCGCCCTCGCGAAGGAGCGCGAGGAGCTCTTCCGGCCGGACCGCGCCGAGCCGATCATGCTCCCGCGGACGTCGCAGGGCCTCTATCTGGTGCAGCGCATCCGCGACGAGGCGCACCGCTTCGCGATCACGTACCACCAGAGCGTGCGCTCCAAGCGCGCCATCCATTCGATCCTGGACGACGTGGCCGGGGTCGGACCGGCGAAGAAGCGCGCGCTGCTGCGCAAGTTCGGGTCGGTGCGCGGCATGCGCGAGGCGCCGCTCGATGACCTAGCGGCCGTCGCCGGCGTCGGTTCGGCCCTCGCGAGGCGGATCAAGGACGCGCTGGACAGCTGAACGGGACTCCATGACCTCATCGTTTCGCTATCTCGGCTACATAACCATCACATTCGCTTGACAGTCCTTTAGGTCTGCGCGCATCTTCGATCCATGGCCAATCCGGTCGTCGCGCGATGCCCGATCTGCTCCGAGCAGCTTCGCGTCGTGCGTCTGGAATGCGAGAGCTGTGGCACCCGGATGGAGGGCTCGTTCTCGCTGGGCCGCTTCCACAGCCTCGCGCCCGAGCAGCTCGAATTCCTCGAGGTCTTCATCCGCGCGCGCGGCAACTTCAAGGATGTCGAGCGCGAGCTCGGGATCTCCTATCCCACGGTCCGCTCTCGGCTGGATGCGATGATCCGGGCGCTCGGATTTCCATCGCAGGCTCAGCCGGACCGGGAAGTGGAGCGGCGCAAGGAGATCCTGCGCGAGCTCGCCGAGGGGCGCATCGAACCCGATGACGCGGCGAGCCTGCTGGAGACGGAGCCGTCGAAATGACCGACGAGAGGCGCGAGAAGCCCGACCCGGAGCAGAATCCGGACGCGAGCGACCCCGAGAAGACCGCCGACTGGTCGCGCTACGACCCCCACGAAGCCGAGCGTGAGCAGCGGCGCGCCGAGCGCGACGCCCACGAGGCGGCACGTGACATGGAGCGTCAAGTGCGCGAGACAGCGCGCCAGGCGCGTGAAGCCGCTCGCGAGGCCGAACGCGCGGCGCACGACGCCGCGAAGGATGTCGAGCGCGCGGCCCGCAACGCGGCGAGGGACGCGGCGCACGAGCCGGAGCGCCGGACGCACGACGGACACGACACCGAGCGTGAGGCGCGTCGCGCGGAGCGCCGCGAGCGCCGTGAGGAGTGGCGGTCACATGGACCCGGCTTCCGGATCGACATCGACTCCGAGAGCATCGCCTCGCGCTTCATGAAGGACTTCGTGCGCGACGCGACCGGGGACGCGTTCAACGAGACCGTCACCAGCGAATTCGCGTTCGACAAGATGCCGCGTCTGCGCGTCCGCAACATCTCTGGAGCGACGGTCGTGCGCGCAAGCTCCGAGCCGGGGAAGATCAGCGTCGTCGCGAGGAAGCACGTGTACGCGAGCAGCGATGACCGCGCGAAGCGGCTCCTTCAGAACCTCGAGATCCGAATGGAGAAGCACGGCGACGAGCTCCGGATCGAGCCGCACCTCTACGAGCAGGAGCGCGGTTGGGTCGACCTGTTCCGCGGCAAGCGCTTCCGCGTGGACTTCGACATCTCGGTGCCCGTCGAGTGCGGGGTCGACGCCCAGACCGTGAGCGGCCACCTCGGGGTCAGCGGCGTTCACGGACCGCTCGAGGTACAGAGCGTGTCGGGCGAGATCTCCGTCGAGGACGTCCAGGGTCCGATGCGCCTGAAAAGCGTCAGCGGCGACGTCGACTGCCGGCGTTACGTCGGCCACGTCGAGGGAAACACCGTGAGTGGCGACGTGACCTTCGACGCGGTGCGCGTGCGCTCGCTGCAGCTGAACACCGTGAGCGGTGACGTTCAGCTGAAGGGCGTCCTGGAGCCGGCGCGCGAGCATCGCTTCCGCACCATCAGCGGGGACGTGGAGCTCAGCCTCGCGGGGCCCGATCTCACCGTCGATTTCCGCACCGCGAGCGGCGATCTGGAGTGCGACGTGCCCGCGCGCGTGACGCGCCAGAGCCGTAAGGAGTACACGGTCGCCCTGGGCGGGGGGCACGGCCACGCGGTGGTCAAGACGGTGAGCGGCGACCTGAACATCGGCGGCACCGTCGTCGAGGTTCCGGGCGAACCATCAGCCGAGCAGCCGATGTCCGCGCGACCGTCGGAGGACGCCGCTGCGGCCAGCGCGGCCGAGCCCGCGATGGATGCGGAACCGGCGATGGAAGCCGAGCCCGCGATGCGTCCGCGGCCGGTCGACTCCGCCGCGCAGGATCAGATCAAGGGCCTGCTCGAGAAGCTCGCGAAGGGTGAGCTCGGGATCGATGAGGCCGCCGCGGCGCTCGACGCCGCGCGGAAGGGACGCTGATGCCGAGCGAAGAGGGCAAGCAGGTCCTGCGCCTGCTCGCCGAGGGCAAGATCGACACCGACCAGGCGTACCGCCTGCTTCGCGCTCTCGGAGACGTCGACGACGCGGCGAAGGCGCCGCCGTCGCCACCGCCTCCGCAGCGGCCCGGGCAGCCCGGTCACCCGGGCGCGCGTGGGCGCATTCTCCGTATCCGCGTGACCGAGGGCAGCGAGCAGAAGGTCAACGTGGCGATCCCGCTCGCGATCGCGCGCATCGGCAAGATGAAGCTCGGCTCGAGCGGTCTGGTCCGCGGCCATCTCTCAAAGTTCGGGATCGATCTGGACGAGCTGCTCCGCTCCATCGATTTCCCGGGGCGGATCGTCGACATCTCCGACGACGAGGATCGGGTGGAGATCTTCGTGGAGTGACCGCTCCCGCGGCGGTCGAGGCTCGCGCTCTGGTCAAGGAATTCGAAAAGGGCCGTCGGACGCTGTGGCAGCGCGCTCGCGGCCGGCCGGACACGCGCACGCGTTTCCGGGCCGTCGACGGGATCGACCTGACGGTCGAGAGCGGCGAGATCTTCGGCCTCCTCGGGCCGAACGGCGCCGGCAAGACGACCACGATGCGGATGATCTCCACGCTGCTCGAGCCCACCGAAGGGTCGATCCGCGTTCTCGGCATCGACGTCGCGAAAGAGCCGCGAAAGGTCCGCGCGCGCCTTGGAGCGATGCTCTCAGGGGAGCGAAGCCTCTACTGGAAGCTGACCGCGACGGAGAACCTCGAGTACTTCGCGGCGCTGTACCACGTCCCGCCGAAGGAGACCAGGGCGCGCGTCGCGCGCAGCCTCGCCGCGGTGAAGCTGACCGACCGGGCAGACGATTACGTCGAGCGGTTCTCCACCGGGATGCGGCAGCGGCTCGCGCTCGCCCGTGCCCTGCTCCCGGACCCGCCGCTCATCATCCTCGATGAGCCCACCGTCGGCCTCGATCCGCAGTCGTCGCGCGACCTGCGCGACCGCGTCCGCGATCTGCGTGCCCAGGGGCGGACGATCCTTCTGTCGACGCACTACATGGAGGAGGCCGATCAGCTCTGCGACCGCGTCGCGATCATCGACCACGGAAAGATCGTCGCGCTCGACTCGCCCACCGCACTCAAGCGGACCATCCGCGCCGAGGAGATCGTGCGGCTGGACATCGGCGTTTCCGGCGACGGCGCGTCGATCGTGGAGCGTCTCTCGCGCGCGGGCACGGTCGCCCGCAGCGAGCGCCACAACGGAACACTGTCGCTCACCGTCCATTGCGCCTCCGCGCGCGAGCTCGTGCCCGCGGCATTCGACGCGGCACATGCGGCGGGCGCGACGGTGCAGCACGTCGAGGTCGTCCCCGTGACGCTCGAAGACGTGTTCCTCTCGCTCACCGGCCGTCAGCTTCGCGAATGAGCCTGATCGCCGGTGACCTCCGCGCGTTCCTCGCGTCGGGGCTGAAGGAGCTCCGGATCCTCCGGCGCTATCCGCTGAATTTCGTCGGTGGGATCTTCTGGGCCGCGCTGTTGCCGGCGGTGTACGTACTCATGGGCCGCGCCTACTCGGGCGGCAGCGATCCACGCGCGGTGGCGGCGTTCGCCGAGCGCTCCGGCACGACCGAGGTCGCCGGATTCGTCTTCGTCGGCTACGCGATGTACATGTGGCTTTCGTCCGTGCTCTGGGGTCCCGGCACGTCGCTGCGTCGGGAGCAGATCCAGGGCAGCCTCGAGGCGACCTTCGTGAGCCCGGTCTCGCGGTTGGTCCCGCTCTTTGGGCCTGGCGTGTCGGCGCTCATCCCGATGCTGTTCTCGTTCCTCGTGACGTTCGTCTCGCTATGGCTGCTGTTCGGCTTCGTTCCGCCGCTCGACTCCGCGATACCCGTGCTCGTCATCGTCGCCGTGGCGCTCCCGGCGATGTACGCGATCGGGACGCTCTTCGCGGCCGGCGTGCTCCGCTACGGCGAGATCGGTCCCGTCGTGCAGATCGTCCGCGGGACCTTCGTGCTGGCGTGCGGCATCACCTTCCCGGTCGCCATGCTGCCGGGATGGGCGCAGGCAGGCGCTGCCGCTCTGCCGCCGACGTACATCGTGAGTGACATCCGCGCCGCGGTGCTGCAGAGCGTTCCGGTGTCGGCGCTCGCCGGCGACCTCTTCATCACGATCGCCCTCACGATCGTGATCTCCATCATGGCGATCGCGCTGTTCCGCGTGCTCGAGGCCAGCGCGCGCCGCAGCGGGATGCTCGGACGGTACTAGTGGACGAGCTGCGCGCCGCGATCGCCATCGGGAAGAAGGACCTCATCGTCCTCTCGCGCTACCGCATCGCCGTCGTGTCGCAGATCTTCACCCCGCTCTACCAAGGTGTGATCCCGGCGTTCCTGTTCGGCGCGTCGTTCGCGGTGGCCGGTCACGTCGTCGGTCTCGACGCCACGGTCGGCACGGAGAACCTCGCCGGCTTCATCTTCCTCGGAGGCGTGGTGAGCGGCCTGGTCGCGATCTCCTTCTGGTCGATGGGCATGGGCCTTCGGAACGAGATGGACGCCGGAACGCTGGAGCCCATCTGGCTCACTCCGACACGGCACGAGACGATCGTGCTCGGCCGCGCGCTCGGTGGTCTCGTCTGGTTCCTCCTGAGCCAGGTCATCCTGTTCGCGATCGGCATCTTCCTGTTCGGTCTGCGGTTCGATGCGGCGATCATCCTCGCGGTCCCGGCGCTGCTCGTCGCGATCGTGGGCATGGTGGGCGTCTCGTACCTCCTCGCGGGCATCGTGCTACTCATCCGCGACGCGAACTTCTTCATCGATACGACGAATTTCCTGTTCGGGACGGCGTCGGGCGTTGCCTTTCCGGTGACGCTGCTGCCGGGGCTGCTTCAGCCGATCGCGCTGCTGCTGCCGACGACCTACGCGATGGACCTCCTTCGCCAGCACGCCATCGGCGCCCGCCCGACGTTCGACCCGGGTCTCGAGTACGTCGGCCTGGTCGCCACGACGGCGGTGCTCGTCCCGATCGGCCTGTGGGCGTTCCGGCGAGCGGAGCGGATCATTCGGATCCGCGGCACCCTCGCGCAGTACTGAAGCGGTAGGCTGTAGCCGATGGGCTTGCTGCTGCGGGGGGTCGTGACGGCCGTTGCCATCGCCGTTACCGCCCTGATCGTTCCCGGTATCCACTGGGGCCTGGTCGACTACGGGATGGGTGACGTTGGCCGGTATCTGTCGCTCCTGCTGACGGCGGTCGTGTTGGGTCTCGTGAACGCCTTCGTCAAGCCGATCCTCCTGATCATCTCGCTTCCGCTCACCTGCGCGACGCTCGGACTCTTCGTCTTCGTGATCAACGCACTGATGCTCATCCTCGTCTCGCAGATCCCGCAGCTCGGATTCTCCGTCGACGGCTTCCTCCCGGCGCTCATCGGCTCGATCCTCATCGCGCTCGTCAGCGGTGTGCTGTCGAAGGTGGTCGACTGACCGACGTCCCGCAGCGAGAGGTGACCGCGCCGCGCTTCGTCGTCGCAACGGGGCTATCGGGAGCCGGAAAGACCCAGGCCGTGAAGGTGTTCGAGGATCTCGACTACTTCATCCTCGACAACCTTCCGCCCGCGCTGATGCCGTCGGCTCTGATCGAGTGCCGCCGCGGCGGCCGCCAGCGCGTCGCCTTCGTGATCGACGCGCGCAGCGGTTCCCTGTTCCGCGAGGCCGCGGCGTCGCTCGACGCGCTCGCTGCCGCGGGCGATCGACCGCACCTGCTGTTCTTCGACGCGTCGGACGAGGTGCTGCTGCGGCGGTACAGCGAGACGCGCCATCGCCATCCACTCGAGACGAGCGGCGGCGTGCAGCCGTCCATCGAGGAGGAGCGCCGCATGCTCGTGCCGCTCCGCGAGCGCGCCGACAAGGTCATCGATACGACCTATCTCTCGGTGAAGGATCTGCGCGACACGCTCCACTCCCTCTACGGCTCGGGCACGCCGGCGATGCTCGTTCAGGTCACGAGCTTCGGATACAAGTTCGGTCTGCCGCCGGCCGCGGATCTCGTGTTCGACGTCCGGTTCATGGAGAACCCGTTCTACCGGCCCGAGCTCCGCGCCAAGGATGGGCGCGACGCGGTGGTGCGTGACTTCGTGCTCGACCACCCGGCGACGCGCGAGTTCCTCGAGCATCTCGTTCGGTTCCTGCGCGTCGCGCTGCCGCGCTATGAGGAGGAGAAGAAGGCGCGCCTGAGCATCGCGCTCGGCTGCACCGGAGGACGGCATCGCTCGGTCGTGATCGCGGACGAGCTCGCGCGGCGCCTGCGCGAGCTATGGCCCGGGGACATCGCGGTCGAACATCGCGACGTAGAGCG
>JBGPKU010000059.1:0-17579 GCA_041486085.1 Candidatus Limnocylindria bacterium
GGCCCGCGTCTTTGGTGCTCGCATCGCCCTAACGAATCTCAGCTGGCTCCCGATCATCTTTCTCGGCGGAGTCATCGGTGACGCCATCGGAGTCGACGTCTTCATGGCGATAGCCGGCGCAATCACGCTCTCGGCAGCGCTCGTCGCGGCGTTCCTCCCGATCATCCGCGACGTTCCGTAGCGGACGGCGAGGCTCGACCGGCGAGGGTGCGGACGATTTGACATGTACGCTTCGCGGGACAGAGACTTGGCCGAGCAGATGCCAAATGCCGCGTGACGGCGGCTTCGGCGCCTCCGCTGGGAAGGAACCGTACAGAAGACATGGCTCAGAGGACGATCCTCGTTGCCGACGACGATGCCGCGATTCGGTCGCTTCTGAAGCAGGTCCTCGGTGACGAGGGCTACGCCGTCGTGGAGGCGGCCACGGGGACCGAGGTCCTGGAGGGCATGAAGTCGTCCAATCCTGACCTGGTGATCATGGACGTGCGCATGCCCGAGCTCGACGGCATCGAAACGCTCCAGAAGGTCAAGACGTCTTCCCCGACCACAAGCGTTCTGATCATGACGGCCTTCGGCTCCTCCAATCACGCGATCAAAGCGATGGAGCTCGGCGCGTTCGACTACATCACGAAGCCGTTCGAGCTCGACAAGATCTCCCTCACCGTCAAACGGGCATTCCAGTACCAGGACCTGACGGCCGAGGTCGAGGTCTTGCGCGACGAGATCTCATCGTTGGTGCAGACGGAGCGCATCGTCGGAAACTCGTCGGCGATGCAGGAGGTCTACAAGACCGTTGGCAAGGTCGCGAAATCAGACGCGACCGTACTGATCACAGGAGAGAGCGGCACCGGAAAAGAACTGGTGGCCGAGGCGCTGCACTACAACTCCACGCGGCGAAGCGGCCCCCTCGTGAAAGTGTCGTGCGCGGCACTCCCCGAGACGCTCCTCGAGGCCGAGCTGTTTGGCCACGAGAAAGGCTCGTTCACCGGCGCGATGGCGATGCGCAAGGGCCGCTTCGAACTAGCGGACAAAGGCACGATCTTTCTCGATGAGATTGGCGAGATGAGTCTCGCGACACAGACGAAGCTCCTCCGTGTGCTGCAGGAGCGGAAGATCGAACGTATCGGCTCCGCGCTGCCGATCAAAGTGGACATCCGCGTGGTATGCGCGACCAACAAGGATCTGCAGAAGCAGGTGGAGCAGCAGAAGTTCCGCGATGACCTGTACTACCGGCTCAACGTGATCAATATCCACATGCCGCCCCTTCGCGAGCGCAAAGAGGACATCCCAGCGCTCGTCGAGCATTTCCTCGCGAAGCACCGTTACAGCGCGAGCGCGCAGCCCGCGAGCATCAGCGAAGAGGCCCTGAAGCGACTCATGGAGTACGAATGGCCAGGCAACGTGCGCGAGCTCGAGAACGTGATCGAGCGCGCGGTCGTCCTCTCGCGTGGTCAGGTGATCACCAGCCGCGAGCTGCCGTTTGGCGACCACGAAGCAGAACACGAAGGTGAAGGGGAGGGCGACGAGGTCTCCGCGGAAAAGTCGTTCTTCAAGAAGTCGGTGTCGCAGTTCGAGAAGGACCTCATCATGAAGGCGCTTCGAGACGCCGGTGGAAATCGTTCGAAGGCCGCCGAGATGCTGGGCATCTACCGTCGACTGCTGTACGCCAAGATCAAGGAGTACGCGCTCGAGGGGTACCCTCCCAAGACTCGTTAAGGGCACTCGTTAGGAGGTCGCGATGTTCGGGCTCTTTCGCGCAACGCTTCGCGCGTTCGCTATAGGCATCGCAGTCGGCGTCCTGTTCGCGCCGCGTCCCGGCGCGGAGACGCGGAAGATGCTGAACGAACGCATCGCCGCGTTCGTGAACCAGATCCTCGAGATCGCAGCGCTTCCGCCCATCCAGCCGGACCGCGCCGCGACCAACGGACACGCGGAGCGTCCTCCCGCCAAGCGCACCCGCGCCGCTGGCACCGATGCCCGCGCGTCGTCGTAGGCCATCCCCGGCATCGGTCGTCCGAGTAGCCGATGCGACGGGAGAGTCCCCACGAGGCTGGGAAGCTGCGGTCGCCGCGGCGGTAAGGGCGAGCGACGTCAAGGATCCGATTGGCGTTGAAGTTGTCCGGATGTGGGCGGCCTGGGACGGCGGCAAGCTGAGCCGGTTTCACGTCAGCGTGAAGGTCGCCTACCGTCAGGCCTTGAGGGCTGCCAGCAAATAAGCCATCCGTGGCCCGCCGCGCGCCATCTGTCGCTGTTATTGACATGTAACCGGCTGCCGGTCGAACATTCGACTACGTGGCAGCTGCGTCGATGGCCGCGACCAAAGGGGAGCGTGTGGCAGAAACCGACAACCGCGAAGTCCTTGCTCGGATCCTCGTCGCGAACGACGGCGAGGTGCTCTCACGTCTGCGCTTGTCCGCCGCGGAAGCCGCGCGGGTCTGCAACGTCACGCCGCGACAGCTCATCTACTGGACCAAGAAAGGACTCGTGAAGGCATCGGCTGACGGCGATCACGACTACGACGTGTACGCGATGGAGAAGGTCATTCGGATCCGCCAGGCGCTGGCAAAGGGGTACTCCCTCGAGAAAGCTGCGCAGCTGGTCCAGCGCGATATCTCGGCACTGCAGACCGAGGTGAAGCGGCTCGACGAAATGGCGCCGGAGGACCTTGAGGATGAGCTGCGTCGGCGACTCGAGCGCTTCGAAGAGCGCGTCGCGCAGCTCCGCCGCAGCCTTCCCGCTTCACTCTCGCTCGCGAGGCTCCGCAGAGCGACCTCCGAGCTCGCGCGCTTGGAAGAGCAGGGCACCCTCCTGACGGCCGGCGCCACCGGCGACGGAGCCAAGGCGCTCGTGTTGCGGCTCGGCCGCGCCGTGGACGAACTCGAGCTCCTGCTGCGCGAGGTGCAGACGCCCGCCTTCTAGTGCCGCGCGGCCGCTGGATGCGGCAGAGCCGAGGGGCCGCGCACCACTACGCTTCAGCGGTGCCCGACGCACTCGCATCGCTCGCGAACGCCGCCGGCAAGATCACCCGTCTCGGTCTCCAAGCCGCGGGCCGTGGTGCGACCGCTCTCCCTGGCCTCGTCACCCTCCAGCTCGATCCGAACTTCATCGCCGCAGTCACCCGCGAGCTTCCACACGGCGTGGTGCTGGTCTCGGGCACGAATGGCAAGACCACCACTGCCCGGATGCTGTCCGACATCGCGCGCGCGGCGGGATGGTCGCCGATCCACAACCGGTCCGGGTCGAACCTCGAGCGGGGCATTGCCGGCGCTCTGCTTGCCGACAGCACCTGGCGAGGCGAGCCTCGAGGCGACCTCGGGCTGTTCGAGGTCGATGAGGCGTCGCTCCCACGAGTTCTCCGCCGCATCACGCCGCGCGTGCTCGTCATCACGAATCTCTTCCGCGACCAGCTCGACCGGTACTTCGAGATCGATGCGCTGGCACGACGCATTGGTGACGCGATCGCCACGCTCGATCCGAAGGCCACCCTGGTGCTCAACGCGGACGATCCGATCGTCGCGATGCTGGGCGTGCGTCACCGCGGGCCGGTCCTGTACTTTGGCCTCGACGACCCAAGCATTGGTGGCCGCGTGCCGCAAAGCATCAGCGATGCGACGCGTTGCCCGCGATGCCGCGAACCGCTCCGTTACGACCGCGTCGTCCTTGCTCACGAAGGCGATTGGTCCTGCCCAGCGTGCGGACTCGCGCGTCCGCCGCGCGACGTGAGCGCCGAGCGGGTGCGGCTTGAGACGGACGCGACCGAGGTCCAGCTGCGAACGGCCGTCGCGAGTGCGTTCGATCCCATCCGCGTGCCGGTGCCCGGCCTCTACAACGCGTACAACGCGATCGCGGCGATCGCCGCGTCCCGCGCCATGGATATCGCGCTGCCAACGGCGGCACGCGCGATTAGCGGGTTTCGCGCGGCGTTCGGACGCCTTGAACGACTCACGGTCGATGGCCGCGCCGTGCGTCTCATCCTTGTGAAGAACCCGGCTGGGTTCAACGCGGCGATCGGCGCGCTCCTCGAGACGGGCAGGCATCCACGTCTTCTTGCCGCCCTCAACGACCGCGACGCGGACGGGAGGGACGTGTCCTGGATCTGGGATGCCGATTTTGAGTCCCTCGCGCCGGCAGTCGAGCATGTCGTCGTCACCGGCACCCGATCGCGCGATCTCGCCAACCGCTTCAAGTACGCGGGCGTGCCGCGCGAGCGCAGTGAGGTCGTCGACGGCTGGAGTGGCGCCATCGACCGGGCTGTTGGCACGACCGCCCAAGGGGAGGAGCTCGTTGTCGTCGCCACGTATACGGCAATGCAGGCGCTGCGCGGCGAGCTGGCGCGACGCGGCCACGTCGCCCCGTTCTGGGAAGATTGATCGAACCGCGGTCGAGGAGGCGCAGATGCCGGGCATGCCGAAGTTCACGAAGTCCCCGCCCGAGGTGATCGCGGCGTTCGACGCAGCCTCGCCGTCACGAGCGGGGGTCGAGCGCAAGTCCATGTTCGGCTATCCGGCGCTCTTCGTGAACGGAAACATGTTCGCGTTCACATTCGGGCGGAACATCGTCATCCGACTCGACGCGCCGGGTCGGGCCAAAGCCGTGAAGGCCGGAGCCGTGCCGTTCGAGATCATGCCGGGACGGCCGATGGCGGAGTACATCGGCGTGGCCGGGGCGGCGATGAAGGGCCCCGCCCTCCGCAGGTGGCTCGCCGACGGTCTCGCGTATGCGGTGACCCTTCCACCAAGGGCCGTAAAGGGCGCCACGAGCAAGGCGAAGAGCTCGGGCGCGAAGAAGGTCACCGCTACGAAGCCGGCAGCGAGGAAGACGTGATGGATCTGCGCATCGCGCATCTCTATCCGGATCTGATGAACATCTACGGCGATCGCGGCAACGTCGTCGCGCTGACCCAGCGCGCGCGCTGGCGCGACATCGAGGTCGAGGTCCGTGCATATACCGCTGGCATGTCGTTCGATGCAGAGTGGCCCGACCTGTTCTTCTTCGGGGGTGGCCAGGATCAGGGCCAGGACATCGTCGGCGTGGACCTCCGGGGACCCAACGGCGATGCCGTGCGTCGTTCGATCGCCGGCGGAACGGCCGCGTTCCTCGTCTGTGGCGGCTATCAGCTCTTCGGCCGCCAATACCTGCCGGACATCGGCCCCCCGATCCCGGGCCTCGGCGTACTCGACGTGAACACGAAGGCAGGGAAACAGCGCTTTGTCGGCAACCTTGTTGCGGAGACGCCCGACGGAATGCTCGTCGGCTTCGAGAATCACAGTGGACGCACGTATCTCGGCTCGAACGCCGCACCACTCGGTGGGGTGCTCATCGGTCACGGCAACAACGGCGAGGATCGCACCGAGGGCGCGGTGCAGGGAAGGATCGTCGGCACCTACAGCCACGGCTCCTGCCTTCCGAAGAATCCCTGGCTCGCGGACAAGCTGCTCGCGTGGGCGCTGGAGCGCCGGCATGGTGCCGTGACGCTCGCTCTTCTCGACGACCGCGAGGAGCGCGCGGCGAGCGAACAGGCCGCTGCGATCTCACACACGCGCGCGTAGCCGACTAGTACCCGCGTACCAGGCGAGCGTCCTCTCCGCAGCGCGGCGCGAGCGCTGTTCCATGCGCGCGATGCGGATGCGTGTGACCTCGTGGGCGACGGCGGTCCTCCTCACACTAGCCATCCCCTTCCTGCCAGCCGCCGCACTCATCGCATCGGCGGACGAGGGCTCACCCGCCGCTCCCATGCCGGTGAGCCCTTCGATCCGTCCACCGGCGGGAGTGCTTCGCCACGTCGACGCCCCGAGGAGCACGGCCCTGCCACCGACCGACGCGCCGCATCCCCTGCGCGAGCTCGTTGTGCTCGTCGGCGGCTACCAGTCGTGCGCGTGTCCGGACGATGGGACCTTCGACGCGCTCAAGAAGCGTCTCGACGGGACCGGGGGCCTCGATGTGATCCGCTTCGGCACCGATCCGCGTTTCCCGTATGACACGTACGGTGCGATCGGACCGAGCGCGAGGAATTTGCGTGACCAGGTCCGCAAGCTGGCCCCGGACTACGGCGCCGTTCACGTCGTCACGCATTCGATGGGTGGTGTCGTGGCGGATCAGGCCTTCGCGCAGGGACTCTCAGCATCCGACGGTGTCGCGACCTATGTCTCCCTCGCTGCGCCACACAGCGGCAGCGATGCCGCCCGCTTCCTCGCGTTCACACAGAGCGTCACTGGCACCGGGGCGCTGCGCGAGAGTTTGCTCTGGCTGCACATGGAATCCGACTCGGCCGCGGTCCGCGACCTCGCTCATACCCAGTCGGTCGCGCCTCCGGCGGGCGTGGTGCGCCTCGATCTGCGTGAGGCCAGTGACGTGCTCGTGACGGGCCGCGACGCCGGCGATCCGGGCGTCACCTCGCGCGTCCTGACAGGAGCGGTGGAAGGCCACGGCGGGATCCTCACCGACCCAAAGGCGTTGGACGTGACGATTCGAACGATCATCTGGCGACGCGTCCCGCCGGACGACCGATCGTCCCTGCTGCGCGCCGCGGCACAGCAGGAGTCCGACTGGATCGGTCGCGTGGTGTTCATCCTGATGTGCGCCCTCGTCGGCGGCGCGTGCGGGCTCAGGATCTGTGCCAGAACTCCGCATGGCGCGGCAATTGCGCAGGGCATCGGTGTCGTCGGGTGGGGGATCCGTCTCTTCGCAAAGAGCCAGCTCGGCGCGGCCTTCGCGAGAGGCCTCGGCTCGCTCCTGCCGCGCGCAACACGCAAGCCGTGCCCGTGAGAGACGAAGACGGTCAGGCGATCGTCGAGTTCGCGCTCGTCCTGCCGGTGCTGCTCGCGACCGCGTTCGCGATGGTCCTCGTTGCCGAGCTGGGCGTCGCTCGTCTTGCGCTCCAGCACGCGACCGCCGAGGGCGCGCGTGCCGGTGCGCTCACGAACGACGACGAGGCCATCCGGCAGACCCTCGCCGCCGCGGTAGCGCCGCTGCCGCCCGATCGCATCGCGACAGCGATCCAGCCACCGCAGAGCGAGGCGCCGCGAACGGCCGATCCCCGTGGCTCCTTGCTCACCGTTCGTGCGACGTACGAGCTTCCCATACCACTCGCGTTCGTCGGACTCGCGCGACTCGTCGTCAGCGCATCGTCGACCCGCAGGATCGAGTGGACACCCTGACAGATGATCGCGGGCAAGCTCTGGTCGTGGCCGTTCTGCTGATCGGGATCGCAGCGGTCGCGATCGGCGGTCTGCGTCTGGCCCAGGAAAGGATCTTCGCGTCGTCCCGCGAGCACCGTGCCGGCGAGGCAGCGGCCGAGGCGGCGGCGGCGGTGCTCGCGGACGCCTATACAGCCGAGCTCCGCCGTGTGGCGGCGTCCTCGGCGTCTCCACGTCCGACGCCCGACGCGGGGCGCGCACTGAGCGAACCGGTCGTCCGCGAAAGCGCGCGCGCGGCCGCGAGCGACATGAGCCAGCGCAACGGTGGGCCGGTGGTCGCCGAAGTCGCCGTGCGTTGCGCCGATGGCTCGGCCGACGCCTCGATCGTCGTCGGCGGCCGCTCGTACCGCGCGGGCTTCCACGCACCACTGTGCTCCCCGCGCTGACGATCCGGCGGCGCACGCTGCCGTCGCGGCGCGTGCTGCTCGCGGGGAGCTCCGCAGCACTCTTCTTAGCGGCCGCGGCAACGCAGCTCGCGAGCGCACCCGTTCCCGTTCAGCAGGCCAGCCTCGCGGCGGAGCTGCGTCCGTCCACGTGGGCGATGCTGATCCCGACCGCGTGGCTCGCCGCGCCGGCGCCGCGTCTACAACGCGGCGACGCGCTCGACATCCTCGCGGTGCGCGGCGGAGATCGCGCCGGCGTGCTTCCGGTGGCCTACGCCGTCACCGTGCTGTCCGCGGACGAGCGGGGCCTGGTCCTCCAGGTCGACGAGAACGACGCGAGCGCCATCGCCGCGGCGCGTGGCGGAGGCATGCTGCTCGTTGCCCTGCTGCGCTCCATTCGATGATCGGCAGCGCGCGGGTCGCCGTGGTCGGCGGCGAAGACGTATTGGCCGGTGTCATCGCGCTCGGGCTCGAACCGGTCACCGAAGGCCCGCAGGTGGCAGTGATCGACGTCCGACGCCGCGAGCGCTTCGATTCCCGCGCGGTCGCTGCCGACGTTCCCCGTGTTTTCATCGCCGGCGAATCCGAGCGCGGCTTCCTGGCCGTCCTCGGTATCGAGCCGTCAAGGATCGCCGCAACCGCCGAGGCTGCTGTGCTTGGTCCGGTGCTGATGCGCGTCATCCCGACGCGCTCGCGCAGCGCTACACGCGCCGTCGTCGTGAGCGGCGTGCGCGGTGGTGTCGGCCGGACGCTGCTCGCGACGAACATCGCTCGACGCCTTGCGTCGAAGATGCGCGTTTGTGTCATCGACGCGACCGGCACCGGAGCCGCCGGTTGGTGGTTGCGGACCACACCGCGTTCCTGGAGCACGCTCGAGGGACTCGTCGATGAGATGTCGTCGGACCACCTGAGCGTGGCGGCCGAGGACACCGGAGCTGGCCTGCGGCTGGTCGGAGGACCGCCGGTCATGCCGAGCGCGGCCCTGCTCGCGGCGACGACCCGTGCGGCTGTCGCTCTGGATGACGTGGTCGTGATCGACGCGCCGCTGGCCGTGGATCCGATCGGTCTCGCTGCGATCGCGCAGGCGGATCGCTGTCTGGTGCTGTCCTACGAGGACCCGTGGTCGCGGGTCACGCTCGACGGCGTGTCGCTCCCGGAGGACGTCTGGTTGATCGCGTCGCAGGCGCGCGTCGCGAAGATCGGCGACCACGAGGTGTTCCGGTCTTTGCCACGCGATGAGCCGTCGGTCGCGTCTGCCGTCGCGACGTACGGCGTGGTGAAGGGCGGTCTCGGTCGCGCATATGACGATCTCGCTGAGCTCCTGCTGATCGACGCGACGTGACGTCCGAGGGCATCCGTCACCGTCTCGAGCGCGCGATCGTCGCGCGCTTGAGAGAGGCGCCTGATGGCCGGCCAAAGCGAGAGGATCTTGTTCCGGCGCTTCGCGAGGCGCTCGCAAGCGAACGCGTCGTCGTCCCATCGGGGGAGCTGCGCGAGCTCGAGCGCCTGTTCGACGATCGACTCTTCGGTCTCGGTCCGCTCGCGGCGCTTCTTCGTGACGAACGCGTGAGCGAGGTCATGGTCAACGGCGCGCGCGGTGTCTGGGTCGAGCGCGACGGCCGCCTCGAGGAGACCGGCATCCGGTTCGCTGACGATGAGGAGATCCTCGTGATCATCGAGCGGCTCGTCGCGCCGCTCGGGCGGCGCATCGATCTCGCGACGCCGCTCGTCGACGCGCGTCTCGCGGATGGCTCTCGCGTGCACGCCGTCATCCCACCGATCTCCCTGGCTGGTCCCGTGCTCACGATCCGCCGCTTCTCGGAACGGCCGCTCGGACCGGAGGAGCTGGTCCGACGAGGGACCTGCTCGCAGGACGTCATGGCCACGCTTGTCGCAGCGGTGCGAGAGCGCCGCTCGATCCTCGTCTCAGGCGGCACGTCGAGCGGAAAGACAACGACGCTCAACGCGCTCGCGTTCGCGATCGGCGAGCGCGAGCGGATCGTCACGATCGAAGACGCGGCGGAGCTCCGCCTGCCGCAGGCCAACGTCGTGTCGCTCGAGACACGGCCGCCGAGCGTCGAGGGGACGGGAGCGATCGACGTGCGGACGCTGCTGCGTGCCGCACTCCGCATGCGTCCCGATCGGATCGTCGTGGGGGAGGTCCGAGGAGGCGAGGCACTCGACATGCTCCAGGCCATGAACACTGGGCATCGCGGCTCACTGACAACCGCGCACGCGAACGGCCCCTACGAGGCGCTCCTCCGCCTGGAGACCATGGCGCTGATGTCGGGCGTCGAGCTGCCGCTCGCCGCGATACGCGAGCAGATCCGTCGCGGGATCGAGCTCGTCGTGCACCAGGAACGCGGAACGGACGGCCGGCGCAGGATCACCTCGGTGGCCGAGGTCGTTCCCGAGGCTCGGGAGGGATACGAGCTGCGAGACCTTGCGGTGTGAGCGGCCTGCTGCTCCTCGCCGCGATCGTCGCGTTCTGCGCGGCGCTCTGGCAGTGGTTCCCCGCGATCTCGCAAGCGCTGCGCGCGCGTCGGCGGAGCAGCCGCGCTCTACGCACGTCGCTGCCCGGACTGGTCGAGGCGCTCGCCGCCGCTTTGGGCAGCGGTCTGTCGCTGCCGCTGGCGTTCGCGGAGATCGCGCCCACGCTCGACACCGAGCTCGCCCGCACGACGCGCGCCGTCGCGGCACGGCTCGCGCTCGGCGCACGGATCCCCGATGCGCTGGCCGAGTACGGCAACCTGGCACCCGCGCAGGACATCGCGCCGCTCGTGATCGTGCTCTCCGCGTTCTCGCGCAGCGGCGGTCACGTCGCGCCCAGCCTGGAGCGCGTCGCGACGCTGCTGCGTGGTCGGCTCGCACTCGAGGAGGAGCGCGCGGCGCTGACGGCGCAGAGTCGCGTGTCAGCGATCGTGCTCATCGCGCTGGCTCCGCTCGGTGCGGTCTTCTTCGCGCTCGCGATGCCCGACTACCTCGCGTCACTGTTCGGCCAGGCGATCGGCTTGGTCGCTGTGGCCGTCGTGTTCGAGATCGTTGGTGCGCTGTGGCTCTGGCGGATCGTTCGCGCGACAGCGCCGCCGCCTGACCTGGCGTCGTTCCTGGATGCGGTCGTCGTCGGGCTCGACGCGGGCCTGACGTTTCAACACGCTCTCGCAGGTCTTCTCGCGCGGGCGCCGGCCTTCGCCCGAGCGACGGAATCGCGTCGGTTGCTCGCGGATCTCGCTCTTGGCGTGCCGCTGGCGATCGCGCTCCGGTCGTTCGCGACGCGGCCCGAGGAGGCGAGGGTAGGTGCGCTTGTGGCGGCATCGATGCGTTTCGGCTCGCCGCTCGCGCGTCTGCTCGTGCTGCAGGCCGATGCGCTGCGCGCGACCGAGCGCCATCGCGCGGAGGGCATCGCCCGGCGTCTGCCCGTACTCATGCTGTTCCCGCTCGCCTTCTGCATCCTCCCGGCGCTTCTCCTCGTATTCCTAGGCCCGCCGCTGCTCTCGCTCATGAACTGAGTACGCTGCGCGCCATCCATGCCCGCCTTTCTCCCGGACATCGCGCCCCTGCGTGCGTCGCGTGACTTCCGGCTGCTCTGGATCGGCCAGCTCGTATCGCAGGCTGGTTCGGCTCTGCGTCTCGTCGCCGTGCCGTATCAGATCTACGTCCTCACCGGCTCGACCCTCGCGGTCGGCCTGCTCGGCCTCTTCTCAGCGATCCCGCTCATCGCGCTCTCGCTGTGGGGAGGCGTCATCGCCGATCGCGTCGACCGCCGCCGCATGCTCGTCGTCACCAACCTGTGCCTTGCGCTGACCTCGGTCGTCCTCGCGGTCGCGACGCAGCTGGGCCTTGCCACCGTCCCGGTGCTCTATCTCCTCACGGCGGTCGGTTCTGGCTTTGGCGCGCTCGATCAGCCCGCCCGCTCCGCGCTCGCGCCGAGTCTTGTGGAGCGCCGGCTCATCCCCGCGGCGATGGCGCTGAACCAGACGCAGTTCCAGATCGCGCTCGTCGTCGGCCCGGCGGTCGCCGGACTCGTCATCGCGCGCTTCGGTCTGGCGCTGGCGTACTGGATCGACGTCGCGACGTACCTCGTCGGGATCGTCGCCCTGCTCCTCATGCGCGCGCCGCGCAGCGATGTGACGGTCCTGCACGCGGCGCCGCTGCGCGCGCTGGTGGACGGTATGGCGTTCCTGTGGTCGCGTCCACTCCTGCTCGCGACGATGTCCGTCGACTTCTTCGCGACGTTCTTCGCGGTGTCGCGCGCAGTCATGCCGTACTTCGCCGACAAGGTCTTCCAGGTCGGCCCCGAAGGGCTTGGTCTTCTCTACGCCGCGCCGGGCGCTGGGGCGACCGCGGTCGCGCTGACGAGCGGTTGGACCGGCGGCGTCCGTCGTAAGGGTCTCGGGATCCTCGTGGCTGTCGCGCTCTTCGGGCTGTCGGTCGCGCTCTTCGGTCTGCTGCCGCCGAACGGGTTCCTTCTCGCGCTCTTACTCCTCGCGGCGGCCCAAGGAGCGGACACCGTAAGCGCGATCTTCCGGCACACCATCCTGCAGCTCGAGACGCCCGACGCGCTTCGCGGTCGGCTCTCGTCGATCAACCTCGTGTTTGTCGCTGGCGGTCCGCAGCTCGGCCAGGTGGAGTCGGGCGTCGTTGCCGCGCTCTGGTCGCCCGAAGCGTCGGTCGTCACCGGCGGACTGGCCTGCGTCGGCGTCGTGTTCGTTGCGCATGCGCTCGTTCCTCAGGTCGCTCGTCACCGTGCCGACGCCATCATCGCCCCTGACGCCGCGACGACATAGCCGGCGTAACTCGGATGTCCGCGCGGTGGCGCGTGCCGATGCTTCAGCGATGCGCCGCATCGCGCTCGCCTCTGGTCCGCTCGATCTATGCGCCGACGGCTCCGCGCCGATCCCGTAGCGCTTCCGGTCGAACTCTCCGTACGCCGGTGCCGACGGTTGTCGGACGCCGGCTGCGACCGCACCACCGCAGTTTTTCGTGCTGCGG
Organism: Candidatus Limnocylindria bacterium; assembly: GCA_041486085.1. Taxonomy (GTDB): domain Bacteria; phylum Chloroflexota; class Limnocylindria; order P2-11E; family P2-11E; genus CF-39. Next base: position 12,572 of record JBGPKU010000059.1, read on the forward strand.
CGCGCACCGGTGGCGGATCTCTGAGGCGTGAGCTCGCCGGGCGGTGAGCGACGGCGAGTGGAACAGCCAGATCTGGCCCGGCCCCTTCCAGAAGATGGCGCGCGTCGCGGTCACCGCGAAGCCGGCACCGGGCCGCTTCTTACATCTCGAATCGGCGCGCGTCGACGCGGGTTATGCGCTTCCGTGGAATGGCCTGCAGTTTGTCGACGCGACGATCGTCTTTAACGACCACGCGGAGAACTCGCCCGCCGAGGGCGAGCTCTCGTACACGTGGCACGTTCGCCTGCCGACCACGACCGGCGGCGGGATGTTCGCGATCGCCGACGGGTACGAGGCGACCGGCCCGTATCCGCGCACCGACACGTACTGGACGGCGTCCGCCCTCGAGCAAGAGGCGACGTCCGCGGTTGCCGGCTACCTCTGGGGCGAGTCCTTTACGTCCCCGGCGGGAACCAGCAGTTCTCGTACGTGCGCGATACGACGCCCTTTCTGGCACGCGCGCTTCGAGGCGTTGAAGCAGCTCAACACGCTCTACGTGGCTGGCACCCTGACCGCGCGGCGCTTCGAGAACGTGACCGCGCGGATCGACCGATTCGATCCGTTGACGTACTTCGGAGGCGGCGTCGTCACCGCGACGATCGGCGGGCGTCTCGTAGAGACGGTCTCCGGCAAGACGCACACCGAGCCCTTCACCCAAGCGATGAGGTTCTTCCGGTTCGGGTCGAGCGGCGCGGGCATCAGTGGATGGACTGCGGTGGATGCGCAGCAGGATGGCGTGGGTCAGCGGCGGCAACCTCGCTCTCGACAAGCTCGAAACCTCACATGGCTGATGAGCCTCGAAGACGGCGGTCGTCGTCAACGAGCAACCGGCGAAGACGTGCCCAGCGTGAAGCGCGGCTTTCCGTCGGGTAGCGAGAACACCGTGTCGCCCTCGAAGTAGCCGACGGCTCCGGTCCCTCCGTATGCGTAGAGCCACTTGCCGTCGCGATAGGCCCAGGCGGTGTTCATATCCATGGTGAAGAAGCTCTTTCCATCGGTGCTGTACGCGAACGCCTTCCCGCCCGGGATCGCAAAGAGCCACTCCGTCGCCATACGTGCAGGCTAGACCCGCACACGCCTCGCGGCGGCGATCTCCTCCGGGCTCAGATTGACGTCGCGCGACCGCCGGGCGATAGCGGCGTCGAGATGCGCGCGCACTTCTTCTCGCTCGAAACGCTCCAGGAACGCATCGACGAAGACCGGTATCGCTGACAGCAGCGGCTCGGGGACGAGCGCGCCGGCGACGATGACGACGGTCTGCGCAACGTCGTCGGCCCAGTGCCCCTGTCGCGCGTTCGCCCAGTCGATCACCTGTGGGCCGCCGGTCGCCATGAGCACGTTCTCCGGATGCAGATCGAGGTGCAGCACTGCGTCGCCGGTCCCGATCCGCGCCAGCCACTCGGGTGCCACTATTCGGTGGAGCCTGGCGTGCAGCTCCGCCAGCAGCTCCGCGTGGGCGCGCGACCGCGACGGATTTCGCTCGAGATCCTCCCGCATCGTTGGCGCGTCGACGCGCTCGAGGATGAGATCGGGACCAGACACACCGATCACGGTCGGCGTCGGGAATCCGTGCGAACGGACGTGCCGGATGACGGCGACCTCCTCATCGGGGACGTCTCGCCGCCGGTACCGGCGGAGCACGGTCATCGCGTCGAGCGCATAGACGTCGGCGTCCCGCCCGCGGGCCAGGAGCTCCAGCCTGGTCGGCTCGCCTTGACGACGCGGGCCCCGACCGGACGGCGTCACGATCGGGCGGAGTCTAGGTCGACGCCGACCTCCACCAGTCGTTCGGGCTAGGACCTAGTTCCCATGGCGCACAGTTCAGCAGGCCATCAGGCTCCTCGCGGACGCTCAGGTGGAAAGGGGGATTCCCATGTTTGCGTTCTTGAGGGAAGACGATGGCCAGGGACTCGTGGAGTACGCACTTATCATCGCGGTTATCGCGATCGCGGTGATCGTCGCGATGGTCTTCCTGCGCGGACAGATCCAGAACATATTCAGCAACATCGGCAACAACCTCACCTAAGAAACGCGGCGGGAGGACAACGGGCATCGACGGACTTCTTCTTCGCTCAGCCGAGAACGCCGCGCTCGTTGTCCTCTTCATCGTCGTCATGTACACGGACGGTCGCTGGCTGCGCATCCCGAACGTCGTGACCTATCCGACCATGCTGATCGGCGTCGCGTTTGGCGCAGTTGAGGCGTTCCCAGGCGCACTCTTTGCGGGGGGGTTCGTCGATCACGTCGCCGCCGTGATCCTGGCTTTCGCCCTCTCCTATCCGTTCTACGCGGCTGGCGGTCTGAAGGCGGGCGATGCGAAGCTGCTCATGGCGATCGGCGCGGTGCGCGGCACGAGCTTCCTGCTGGTCTCGACCGTCTATGGAGCGATCCTGGGCGGGGTGCTCGCCATCGGCTTCATCACCGTGCGCCGTCTTCGCGCGACGAGCGCGGGTGGCGTGCCTTCGATGTCGACCGTCATGAAGTCGTCGATGCCCTACGGCATCGCCCTCGCGCTCGGCGGGCTGCTTGCGCTCGCCCTCGAGGCCAGCGGGCTCATCAGCGTATGAACGCGATGGCTATCGCCCGAACAGGTGACACCCGCGTTCGACTGCGCTTGTAGACTCGGTCCGATGCCAAAGAGGGGAGCGACCGCGCGTGGCTGATGGCGACAAGATCCGAATTCTGATCTGCGACGACATCGGAGACACGCGCGAGAACCTCGCGAAGCTCATCGGGTTCGAGCCCGACATGCAGGTCGTCGGCACGGCTGGCGGTGGACAGGAGGCCGTCAACCTCGCGAAGAAGGAACGGCCGCACGTGATCCTCATGGACATCAACATGCCGGACATGGACGGGATCACGGCGACGGAGATCATCTCCAACACCGTCCCCGAGTCGCCCATCATCATGATGTCCGTCCAGGGCGAGCAGGATTACCTGCGCCGCTCGATGCTCGCCGGGGCGCGCGAATTCCTTGTGAAACCGTTCTCGGCGGACGAGCTCATCAACGCGATCCGTCACGTCCACGAGCTCGAGAAGGTCCGACGTCAGCGCTACGCGCCACTCCAGCAGCAGGTGGCGGTCGCTGCGGACACCGGCGGCGGGGGAACCGGCGGCCAGGCGGGCAAGATCATCGCGTTCTTCTCCCCGAAGGGCGGTGTCGGCCGGACCACGATCGCGACGAACCTCGCGGTCGCCCTACACCAGATAACCTCGAAGCCCGTGGTGCTCGTCGATGGCAGTCTGCCGTTCGGCGACATCGCCGTGATACTCAACATGAGCCCGAAGGCGAAGACGATCGCTGATCTCATCGGGTCCTTCGAGCTGGCCGACGTCGACATCGTCGAGTCGATCCTTGTGCAGCACTCGACCGGCATCAAGGTGCTGCTCGCGCCGCCGACACCCGAGTCGACCGAGCTCATCACCGGCGCTCACATCAAGCACGTGCTCGAGATCTTGCGTCAGCGCTACGCCTATATCGTGGTGGACACTTGGCCGTCGTTCCAGGAACAGGTGATCACGATGCTCGACGTCGCCGACGTGATCCTCACGCTCATGACCCTCGAGATCACGAGTCTCAAGAATGTGCGCGTGTTCATGGAGATCGCCGAGAAGCTCGGCTACGGGGACGACAAGGTCCAGCTCGTCGCCAACCGCAACGACTCGTCCGGGGGCATCAAGGCCAGCGACGTCGAGGCGAGTCTCGGTCGCAAGATCCCACACACGATCGTCTCAGACGGTCGCACCCTCGTGCTCGCCGTGAACCGTGGCGTCCCATTCGTCATCAGCCATCGGGATAGCCAGGTGTCGCGCGACATCTTCACGCTCGCGTCGAAGCTCACCGGCGGCGAGGCGGAGGCGGCGTCACCGGCGGGCAAGCAGGCAAAGCAGCCCAGTGGCGGTCTGAAGCTCTTCGGCGCGCGCTAAGGCCGGCTCCGCACCCACACTCGCGACCATCTTGAACCCCGCGGAAGTGCGCCAAATGGCCTAGTTCGCCATACAGTCGAGCGGCTAGGGAGCAGGCGGCGTAACGCCCGCCGGAAGCGAGGGTTTCTCCACCGTGAGCCTACTGAGACGCATCGAAGGTCAACGTCCCGCCGGCCAGCCACTGCCGCCGGCTGCCCCCGGGGGACCAACACCACCCTCCGGCTCGACGCCTCCGAAGGCTCCATCGGAAGGTCCCCTCAGCCAGACCGCCGCCCCTTCTCGCGACGCCAACCGCGACGTCCGGCTCCGCCTCCAGACAAAGATCATCAACAATCTGGACCCGCGGCTCGACCTGTCAGACGCGAAGGCCGTGCGATCGAACATCGAAGAGATGTTCAACAAGTTCCTCGACGAAGATGGAACGGTCATCACGCGCGTCGAGCGCCAGAAGATGCTCGAGTCGATCTTCGACGAGATCCTCGGGTTCGGACCGATCCAGCCGCTCTTGAACGACGACTCGATCACTGAGGTCATGGTCAACGGACCTTTCCGCGTCTACTCCGAGCGCAAGGGCAAGCTCGTCCTCACCGACGTCGCCTTCCAGAACGATGAGCACGTGATGCGCATCATCGAGCGCATCATCGCGCCGATCGGCCGTCGCGTCGACGAGTCCAAGCCGTACGAGGACGCGCGCCTTCCGGAGGGGTCGCGCGTGAACATCACCATCCCGCCGCTCGCGTTGAACGGTCCGGTCGTTACGATTCGAAAGTTCCCGAAGTACCGCATCTCGGTCGAGGACTACATCAAGTACGGCACCGCGACGCCCGAGATGATGGAGTTCCTGCGCGCGTGCGTTGAAGCCCGTCTCAACCTCTTCATCTCCGGCGGCACCGGCTCAGGTAAGACGACGCTCCTGAACATCATGTCCGGCTTCATCCCCGAGGACGAGCGCATCGTGACGATCGAGGACGCCGCTGAGCTCCAGCTCCACCAGCGCCATGTTCTCCGGCTCGAGGCGCGGCCGCCGAACATCGAGGGCGAA
>JBGPKU010000060.1:0-17448 GCA_041486085.1 Candidatus Limnocylindria bacterium
ACGCTCACCGGCCGCATCGCGGTCGAGTCGTAGCCGAATTGGACCGAGGCGACGGCGGACGCATCGCCCTTGGCGAGCTCGAGCGTCGCTGCTTTCGCGTTCTCGAGCGAGAGCCACCGCGGAAGGACCTTCGCGAGCGCTCCGAGGACGCGGTAGTCGGTGTGATCGTCCTTGAAGACCCAGAGGCCGGCGAACGACGCGCCGCCGGGCACGATCCCCAGGGTGTACGGCCGCTCGGCCTTGTCGGTCTGTGCCAGGACGGCGTCGGCCGGCTTGTCGGACGTGACGAGGAGCCAGCCGTTCGCGCGCACCGGCTTCCAGATCGGCTGCCGCCCGTACCAGGCCCACGACTCGACACCCTTGACCAGGGTGTCGTCCACGGCGACGGAGACGTCCACCACGCTGGGCTCGTACTTGGCCATCGAGGCTTCGAGCTCGATCTCGTTGGCGGCGACCACGGCGAACTGCTTGGCGGGAACGCCGTTCCGCTCGGGCGAGTCCCCGTAGCGTGCGAACGCCGTACCGGTGTGCCCGCTGCGGCGCGCTGCGAGCACGACCGAGCGGCAGATGCGCTGCGCCAGGGTCTTCTGGAAGATGCCCCTGTAAACGACCTCGATGCTGATCGATTGTTCGTCAGACATTCCGACCTCCCAGCAGCTTCAGGATGCCTTCGCCGACCTCGCGGATGTGCTCGGCGCTCGCGGCCCGTGCGGCCGCGGCGTCGTGCTTGGTGAGAGCGTCGTAGATGCGTTGATGCGCTTCAAGCGATGCGTGCGCCCGCGCGTTGGTCTGGAGCCACTGCTCGCGCGACGCGCGGAGGACGTCCCAGATGACCCCGAGCATCGTCGTCAGCAGCTCGTTCCCGGCGGCGGTCCCGATGACCTCGTGGAAGCGGGTGTCCTCGTCGGCGTACGAATCGCCGGCCGCGAACTTCCGCTGCTGCGCCGCGAGCAGGTCACGCAGCTCGGCGAGCTGGGCCGCGCTAATGCGCGCCGCCGCGAGCGCCGCGATGGCCGGCTCGACGACGCCGCGGAACTCGATGACGTCGGGCAGCGTGTGGCCCCGAGCGATCAACGATTGGAGCGGCTTCGCGAGGTCGTCCGGCGCGACCTGCCGGACGAACGTGCCGCCGCCGGCGCGCGTCTCGACCACTCCGAGCAGCTCTAGGGTGCGCAGCGCCTCGCGGACGGAGGCCCGCGAGACCTGGAACTGGTCGGCCAGGTTGCGCTCCGCCGGGAGCTGATCGCCGGGATGCAGCTCGCCCTTCTCCAGGAGGGCCTCGATCTGATCGACGATGCCCTGATAGAGGCGGCTTCGGCGGATCGGCTCGATCGTGGTCAGTACAGCCTCCCTGTTCGGCCGGGGCTCTGGTCAGGTGGTCTGACCAGAGGCTGCGGGAGAAATTAGGCCCGCTCGGCCTGGCCGTCAAGAGCCTCGGGGTCGCGGTTCCGTGGCTAGCTCTTGCCTTCCTTGGCGTACGGAATGCCGTCAGCCGCGGGCGGCGTGGAGCGGCCAACGACGCCGGCGAGGATGACGACGGTGATGAGGTAGGGGAGGGCGGCATACCAGAACGTGGGGATCGACTTCATGAGCGTGCCGAGCTCGCCCTCGGCCGGCCGGACGCTGACGATGATGCCGAACGCGGTCGCGGTGCCGAAGAGGAGCGCTCCAAGGAAGGATCCGACCGGCGTCCAGCGGCCGAAGATCACTGCGGCGAGTGCGATGAAGCCACGGCCCCCGGTCATGCCGTTCTGGAACGAGCCGGTGGACTCCAAGGTCAGGTACGCACCCGCGAGACCGGCGAGCGCGCACCCAGTGATCACGTTCAGGTAGCGCTGACGGAAGACGTTGATGCCGACCGTGTCAGCCGCCTTCGGATGCTCGCCGACGGCGCGCGTACGCAGGCCCCAGCGCGTCCGGAACAGCGCGAACTGCGCCGCGAGTACGAGGACGATGACACTCATCGCGATCGGGCCCTGGTCCAGGAACATCGCGAGGATCGGCCCGATCAGCGGAAGCGCCGCGAGCTGATCGGGCAGGTGGAACGGCGGGATGACACCCGCGCCGCCCCGGCCCGACGGCGTGATGATCAGGCGATTGAGGTAGCCGGTCACGCCGAACGCCGCGATGTTCATCATCGTGCCCGCGATGATCTGATCGGCGCGGACACTCACCGTGAGCCAGGCGTGAAGCAGCCCGAGGAGCGCGCCGGTGAGCACAGCGACCCCGATGCCCAGGGTCACTGCGAGGGTCGTCCCGAGCGCGTCGTGCAAGACGAAGCCGGTCAGGTAGCCGAAGAAGGCGGCCATCAGCATGATGCCCTCGATGCCGATGTTCACCACACCGGATCGCTCGTTCAGCACGCCGCACAGCGCGCCGAGCGCCAGAGGTGTCGCCAGCGCGAGGATGATGGGCAAGAGGTCCGGCATCACCAAGAGGACGTAGACGACGAACTCCCAGATCAAGCGAGGGATCGCGAGGAGGTCCATCAGCCCGGACTCGTCGGTGGGGTGCCACCCCACGAGCCGGTGACCGTCGCCATTTCGGCGATCTCGACCTTGGGTGCGCGTACGCGGAATGCCTTCCGGACGATCAAGTCGGCCGCGAGGAACAGAATCACCAGCGCCTGGATGATGTCGACGACCTCGATCGGGACGCTCGTCTCGATCTGCATGAGCGGGGCACCGGAGCGGAATGCACCGAACAGGATCGCCGCGAAGAGGATGCCGATGGGATCAGATCGCCCCAGCAGCGCCACGGCAATCGAATCGAAGCCGACGGATGCCGTGATGCCTGGCGCATAGAAGCCGATCACGCCGAGCATCTGGATCGCCCCGGCGAGACCTGCGAGCAGCCCCGAGATGGTCATCGTCAACGCGGTGATGAATACCGGTCGCATGCCGGCATAGCGGGCCGCGTTCGGATTCGCGCCGACCGCGCGGATCTCAAAGCCAAGCGTGGTGCGCTCGAGGATCCAGCGGATCACGAAGATCGCGACGACCGCGAAGACGATCCCGAGGTGGAGGTTGCGGCCCAGGAGGATCGGCAGTGCGCTCTGGCCGATCGCGCCGGTGCGCGGGAACGAGTACCCGGGCGCCCGAACGAGGTCGTTCACCGCCCAGGTCAACAGGAGCGCCGCGACGTTGTTGAGCATGATCGTGGTGACGACCTCATGGGCGCCGGTACGCGCCTTGAGGTAACCCGGGATGAAGCCGTACGCCGCGCCACCGAAGGCGCCGGCAAGCATCGCGAGGGGCATTGCGACGATCGTCGGAGCGGTCGCGAGCGACGCACCGGTCACGGCCGCCGCAAAGGCGCCGACCAGGAACTGTCCCGCGACGCCGATGTTGAAGAGGCCGGCCTTGAGGCCGAGGCCCACAGCCAGGCCACCGAACATCAGGGGCGCTGCCGCCACGAGCGTGTTCGCGATTCCGTTACCGCTGAGGAACGCGCCCGCAAAGAGACTCGCGTAAGCCTTGACCGGGAGGAGCGGGTCAAAGCCCGTCGTGGTGAAGGCGCTCGACACGATCACCACAACGGCGGCGACCGCGAACGCGAGGACGATCGAGTACACGGGGATGGACGCCACCGCCCATGTCGGCCCGATGCGCCCGCGCCAGGCCTTCACGCCCGCGTCTCGCCGGTGGCCATGAGGAGACCGACCTTCTCGCGTTGCGCCTCGGCAGCGGTGAAGCTTCCGACGATGCGGCCTCGGTACATGACCAGAACGCGATCCGAAAGGTCGAGCACCTCGTCGAGCTCGGCCGACACGAGCAGCACCGCAACTCCGGCGTCGCGGCGCTCGATCACCTGCTTGTGGATGAACTCGATGCTCCCCACGTCCAGGCCCCGGGTGGGTTGATCGATGACCAGCCCTTTCAGGTCGTGACGGAATTCGCGCGCGACGACGACCTTCTGCTGATTGCCGCCCGACAGCGTTGCGGCCGTTAGGTCGAGTGACGGTGTGCGAACGTCGAATTCCTTCACCAGGCGCTCCGCCTCCGACCGGATCGCCGTCTCCTCGCGTACGAATCCGCCGATGCCGCCCGCGTATGGCGGCTCTGCGTAGCGCGTGAGCACGAAGTTGTCGGGAAGCCGGAATGACAGGATCAGCCCGAAGCGCTGGCGGTCCGCGGGCACGTAGGCGATGCCGAGGTCGCGACGCGCGTCGACGCTCGAGCGCGTGATCTCACGACCGCCAAGGCGGACTGAGCCCGCGATCGGCTTGCGGAGCCCGACGATGCACTCTACGAGCTCGTCCTGCCCGTTCCCGCCGACGCCGGCGATCCCTACGATCTCGCCCGCTCGCACCGTCAGGTCGACGCCCTGGAGCACCTCGTGTCGCCGGTCGTCCGTCGCGCGGAGCCCGCTCACCTCGAGCATGACGTCGCCAGGATGGGACCGGCCGCGGTCGACGCGGAGGGAGACCGCACGGCCGACCATGAGCTCCGCGAGCTCATTCTCGTTCGTCTCGGCGGGCTTTCGAGTGCCGACGACCTTGCCGCGCCGGATCACGGTGATGCGGTCCGCGATCTCCAGGACCTCGTCGAGCTTGTGGCTGATGAAGATGATGCTGGTGCCATCCTCGCGCAGGCGCTCCAGCACGCCGAAGATCTCGCGCGTCTCCTGCGGCGTCAGCACGGCGGTCGGCTCGTCGAGGACCAGGATCCGGGCCCCACGGTAGATCGCCTTCAGGATCTCGACGCGCTGCTGTTGGCCGAGCGGCAGCTGGTCGATGCGCGCGCCGGGATCGATGGTGAAGCCGAGGCGGTCGGCGAGCTCGCGGATGCGCCGCTGGGCCGCGTGCATGTCGAGCACCTGTCCGCCTCGGGTGATCTCCTGGCCGAGGACGACGTTGTCCGCGACCGTGAGCACCGGCACGAGCATGAAGTGCTGGTGCACCATGCCGATCCCCCGCGCGATCGCGTCGGCCGGGTCGCGGATCACGACCGGCTGTCCATCGATGCGGATCTCGCCCGCGTCCGGTGTGACGAGCCCGTACAAGATGTTCATCAGCGTCGACTTACCGGCCCCGTTCTCGCCGAGCAGTGCGTGGATCTCTTGGGCGTGCAGATCGAGGTCGATGGCGTCGTTCGCGAGCGTGCCGGTGCCGAAGCGCTTCGTGACGCCGCGCATCTCGAGGACTGGTACGGGCGCGTTCTCGGTCATCAGGCCCCTCTGAATGAAGCGGGCCGACCCGAAGGCCGGCCCGCTTCGACTTCCGCGTCAGATCGTCGCGCTCACGGGATGGGCTTGAGCTTCCCCGATTTCATGTCCGCGAGGGCCGCCTTGAGCTTGTCCTCGAGCCCGGTCGGAACTGGGGTGAGGTTGCGGATCGCCGAGTAGCCGATGCCATCGTTGGTCGCGTCGTTGCTGAAGTTGCCGGTCTGCTTGCCCTTGTCCTTGAACCGCTTGATGCCGTCCCGGACGGCCGTCTGCAGGCGCTTCTCGGCGCTCGTGATCGTGCAGTCTTTGGTCGCCGGCAGCGACAGGTACTGATCGACGTCGACTCCGATCCCGTAGATCTTTGCGTTGCACGCCGCTCGCAGCACACCGGAGCCGGTGAGGCCCGCGACCTGGAACACGACATCCACACCGTTGCTGATCATGGTCTTCGCGGCGGCCTCGCCCTTGTCGGGAGCGTTGAAGTCTTCGACGTAGACGGTGGTGACGGTCGTGCTCGACTTCACCGACTTAGCGCCGTTCTCGTAGCCCTTGATGTAGTTGACGACAGGCGGCACATCCGAGCGCCCCCCGACCGCTCCGATCTTCCCGCTCTTGCTGATCGTCCCGGCCACGATGCCGGCAAGGTATCCAGCCTGGGCTTCGTTGAAGAGCAGGCCCTGGTAGTTGGCGGGTACGGGATCTGCCACAAACTGGTCGACGCCGAAGAACTGGATCGACGGGTTCGCCTTGGCGGCGGCCAGCGTGTCTGTGCCGATCAGGAATCCGACGGTCACGATGACGTCGTATTTCTGGTCGACGAACTGCTGGATGTTCTGCTTGTAGTCCGCGATGTCCTTGGTGACGATGTTGGTCGCCGAGCCGCCGACGGCCGCCGCGCCGTCCTGCACGCCCTTCCATGAGAACTCGTTGAACGATTTGTCCTCGAGCTGGCCGATGTCGGTGACCATCCCGATCTTGAGACCGCTACCGCCAACGCCGAGCGCGCCGCACGATGTGGCGAGCACGACGAGGGCCGATGCGAACAGACAGGTCAGAAGCCGCTTCATCTCGTAGTAAGACCTCCCTCATTCCGGCGGGCCGCGGAAGCGCCACCCGCATCGCGGGCAATTCTAGGCAAGCGCGGATGGAACGCGCGGGCCGGTCGGCCTAGGCGCTGCGAAGGCTCCACAGCACGTATGCCAGGAACACGACGTACAGGCTTCCCCCGAGCATCAGGGCGGACAGCGGAAGTGAGTTGTCCTTCGCGCGCATGCGCAACTGTATCCAGATGAGGCCGCCTGACAGGAGGGCGAATACGGCCGCGACCGTCCCGAACTCGCCGAGCTGCCACGGGGTCAGGAGCACGCCGATGGTCACGGGCACCGTGGACTGGAACACCATCGCGCCGGCCACGTTCCCGAGCGCGATGACGTCCTTGCCGTCTTTCGTCCAGATGAGGCTGTTCGCCGCCTCGGGCAGCTCGGTCGCGAGCGGCGCCAGGATGAGCGCGACGAGCAGGGTGTTGAAGCCCATGGCGTGCGAGAAGTCCTCGACGAAGTCGGCGAAGAATCGCGCGCCGAGGACGATGGCGCCGAACGCCACGAGCGTCTGGGTCAGGACGAGCCATAGCGGCGGCTTCGTCGGTACGACGCTCGACCCGAGGCGGCTGAGGATCCTCGCGAACGTCAGATCCCCGAAGGCCTCGCGCTCCTCCTGCTGTTCCTCGACGTCTTCGGGAGAGGCCTTCGGGGTTCTCAGCACCATGTAGAGATACACGAAGTAGCTCGGCAGGAAGATCCACCCGACGTATCCCTTTACGAAGCGGAGATCCGCTGGGAGGAGCGCCAGGAGCAACGCCAGCGTGTACAGCACCAGGAAGAACGACAGATCGCGGGTGGCGTGCGCCGCATCGACGCGGAGGGTGTCGCGGCCGCGGCGCTTGCGCAGGAAGAACGCCGTCAGCCCGATGAGGAGCATGACGAGGGTCCCGAGCATGAAGGGCGCGCCGAGGATGGCGCCGACGCCTATCTCGTCCGCGTCCGCCGAGCTCGTGAAGAGGATGGCGATGATCGGGATGAGCGTCTCGGGCGTCGCCGTGCCGATCGCCGCCAGCACGCTGCCGGTGGCGCCTTCGGAAAGGTTGAGCATGACCCCGAGCCATTCGACCCCGTCGGTGAACGCCTCTGCCCCCAGCAGGATGAGGACGAAGGCGGCGACGATGAAGAACGCATCGAGTCCCGTCACCGTCGCGTCCTAGTGTGATGCGCCGGCGCCCGCCGCGGGCGTGCCGCGTCGCGGGAACAGACCCCGCAGGAACGGCAGGAAGAGGATGACGATCGCGAGGGCGATCATCGCGGTCGCCAGCGGGCTCGAGAAGAAGATCGCCGGATCGCCCTGGCCCGCGATGAGCGCCTTGCGGAGCTCGCGCTCGGTCGAGTCGCCGAGCACGAGGGCGACGACGAGGGGCGCAAGCGGGTATTTCATCTTCCGCAGCCAGTAGCCGACGAGGCCGAAGAGGACCGTCCACGCCACATCGAGCATCGAGCTGTTGAGCGAGTACGAGCCGATGATCGAGATGACGACGATGAACGGGGTGATGATGGCGTACGGCACACGCATGATCATCGCGAGCAACGGCACGGCCAGCAGGCACAGCAGGAACGTGAGCGCGTGGCCGAGGTAGATGCTCGCGATGAGACCCCAGACGAAGTCCTGATGCTGGATGAAGAGGAGTGGTCCTGGCTGAAGACCCCAGACGAACAGTCCCGCCATGATCACGGCGGAGGTGGGTGAGCCGGGTACCCCCAGCGTGATCATCGGGACGAGCGACGCGACGCCGGCGGCATCGGCGGTGGCCTGCGGACCCATGATCCCGCTGATCTCTCCCTTGCCGAAGTCCTCCTTGTTCTTCGCGTATTGCCGCGCGAGGCCGTACCCCAGGAACGACGCGGCCGTCGCGCCATGACCTGGGAGGACGCCGAACAGGAAGCCGATCACCGAGTTCGAGATCACGAGCCCGAGACGCGATCGCAATGCGGTGAACGCCTCGAGGAGATCCTTGAAGCCGAGCTTTGCGCTGATCTTCTCCATGTATCCGATGCCCTGCTCCTCGGCCGACGCGAGGATCTCGCCGATGCCGAAGAGCCCGATCGTCACCGGCACGAAGCCGATACCCGCAAGCAGGTCGATCGAGCCGAAGTTCAGGCGCTGGCTGCCGGTGAGGGTGTCGAAGCCGACCGCGGCGAGCAGCAGGCCCAGCGCCAGCATCGCGATCGCCTTCGCAGGCGACTCCGCACCCACACCGACGAGCGTGGTGAACGAGAGCACAAAGACCGCGAAGAGCTCCGCGGGCCCGAACTTGAGCGCCTGCGAAGCGATCCATTCGGCGAAGAAGGTGAACAGGACCGTCGCGATGAACGCGCCGATGAACGAGGCGAGAAATGAGGACGTGAGCGCGAGCCCGGGCCGACCTTTCTTCTTCGCGAGCGGAAAGCCGTCGAAGAGCAGGACGACCGACCACGGCTCGCCGGGGATGTTGAACAGGATCGACGTGATGACGCCGCCGAAGAGCGCGCCCCAGTAGATGCCGCAGAGGAGGATGACGGCGGTCGTCGTGTTCGCGCCCTGGATGTCGCCGCGGGCGACGACGACGCTGATCGGCAGCAGGATGGCCACGCCGCTCGTGCCGCCGAGGCCGGGAAGCACGCCGATGACCAGGCCGAGCGTGACGCCGACGAGCAGGAAGAAGAGGTTGATCGGTTGGAGGGCGGTCGCGAATCCGCCCGCCAGGCTGGAGAGGACCTCCATCTAGAAGGGGAAACCCAACGGGTAGAGGAGACTCTTCGGCAGCGTGAGACGGAACGCGACCTCGAACAACAGGTAGACGGCGAGCGGCGTGATGACGCCGGCCGCGAGGATGCCCCACCACTTGTACTTGCCGAGGTACCACGCGAAGAAGCCCATGTAGATCGCGGTGGCCACGTAGAAGCCGACATACTGGAACGAGAACGCGTAGACGAACATCGGGATGATGAGCTTGAGCACGCTGGTGACGCTCTCGCGTCCCGCGAAGGGGCTCTCGGTCGGCTGGGGCACGGTCATCGCGCGGAATCCGACGTACACCGCGGCGACGCCCATGAGCGCGGCGGACCAGAACGGATACCAGCTCGGGCCGACGTCGCCCGGTGACGAGCCAAGCTGTACACCGAAGACCCTGCGAGAGTCGAACATAGCGACGGCGGCGATCAGGACGATCGCCGCCGCCGTTCCCACCTGATAGGGCCTCACGAGGGGCTTATTGGACCCACTTGTTCTTTGCGGCGATGTCGCGGTGGAGCTGCTCGTACTGGCTCAGGAACTGACGGAACTCCACCCCTGAGCGGAAGTCGGGCTGCAGCGCGTTGTCATCCATGAACTTCTTCCAGTCGGCCGAGTCGTAGACCTTTTTGAACACGTCGACCCAGAAGCCCTGCTGCGACGCGGTGAGACCGGGCGCAGCGACGATGGCGCGCATGATGAAGTAGTCGTCGATGGCGAGACCCTGCGACTTGCAGGTCGCGAGGCCGCTGTAGGCGCCGGTCTTCGGGCTGTCGGGTGTGAACGCGCAGAGCGGGCGCAGCTTCTTCGGGCTGGCCTGGTACAGGCCGAGTCCTTCGCTCGGGTTGTTCACCGTCGCGACGACGCCGCCCTGATGGCCCGCGAGCGCCGCTGCCACCGTGCTACCAGAGGTCTGCGGCACGTAGGTGAAGGCCTTCGTGCCCGCCGTGTCCTGGATGCGCCGGAACAGCGCCTCGTCCTCCTGCTTGGAGCCGGTGCCGGCGACGACGAGCTGATCCTTCTTCGCCGCGGCGACGAAGTCAGCCGCGTTCTTCCACGGGCTGTCGTCGTTGACCCACAGGAAGAACGGGTCGAGGGCAAGGTTGGCGATCGGCGTGAAGTCGGTCGACTTGTACGGGAGGTTCTGCGTGATGATCGTCGTGAAGAACGAGTTGAGCGTGATCATCACGTAGTGCATGTCAGCCTTCTTTTCGAAGACGTAGGTGAACGCGACCGCGCCCGAGCCGCCTTCCTTGTTCACGGGCTGGACCGGCTGCGGCGAGAGCTTGAGCGTCTCGATGATGCCCTGCATCTTCCGCGCGTAGATGTCCGACCCGCCTCCGGGAGCGGTGCTGATGACGAACTCCACCGGACGCTTTGGTTGCTCGAAAGTGGCGACCGTTGCCGTTGCCGCCGTTGTCGCTGACGGCGCGCTCGTGGCCGCCGGCGTGCCGCCGCAGGCCGCGCCGACCATGAGACCAGCCCCGAATACCGCGAACAGACGTCTCGTGCCCGAATGCAGCATGAGCCTTTACCTCCACGTTCCTGTACGCGCGCCGAGCGCGATGGGGTCACTGTGGTCTGACCAGTCCGGCATGCTAAAGGTCTCGCCGAAGCAAGCAAGGGCCCAGGACCGGCGAGGTGTCACAATGCGAGAAGAAGGGTCGGCACGGGGCGTGCGTTCGGCCGGTCAAGGGTCGCGTGGCGACCCGTA
This sequence comes from Candidatus Limnocylindria bacterium, assembly GCA_041486085.1. Classification (GTDB taxonomy): domain Bacteria; phylum Chloroflexota; class Limnocylindria; order P2-11E; family P2-11E; genus CF-39. The sequence continues at coordinate 10,697 of JBGPKU010000060.1, forward strand.
AGGAGACAGGCATGGTTCAGGACCTGGTGCGGCCCGGAAAGCTTCCGCGAGGCGCGGCGCCCGATTCGGCGTGGGCCTTCCTCGGCGGGAAATTCGTCCCCATCCGCGAGGCGAAGATCAGCGTCATGACGCACGCCTTCAACTACGGCACGGGCGTGTTCGAGGGCGTCCGGGCGTATTGGAACGCCGAGGAAGAGCAGCTCTACGGCCTGCATCTGCGGGAGCACTACACCCGCTTGCTCAAGTCCTGCCGGATCATGCGACTTACCGTCCCGCACACCGTGGAGGACCTGGTGGATATCACCATCGAGCTCCTCCGGAAATGCGGCTATCGGGAGGACGCGTACATCCGTCCGGTCGTCTACAAGTCCAGCGAGATCATCGGCGTCCGTCTCCACAACCTCGAGGATGCCTTCACCGTCTTCGCCGTCCCATTCGGCAACTACGTGTCGATCGAGGGTGGCATCTCGGCACACGTCTCCTCGTGGCGGCGCGTCGACGACAACGCCATCCCGGCGCGCGCGAAGATCACCGGCTCGTATGTCAATGCCGCCCTGGCGAAGACCGAGGCCGAGGACTCCGGCTTCGATGAGGCCATCGTCCTGACGGACGACGGTCACGTCTCAGAGGGGAGCGCGGCGAACCTATTCCTTGTGCGCGATGGGACGCTCTTCACACCGCCCGCGACCGACAACATCCTCGAGGGCATCGTGCGCTCGAACGTACTTCGCATCGCAGCCGACGAGAAGATCCCGGTCCAGATACGCCGCGTCGATCGCACCGAGCTCTATCAAGTGGACGAGGCGTTCCTCTGCGGCACCGGAGTGCAGGTCAGTGCGATCACGAGCATCGATCACCGACCGGTCGGCGACGGACAGGTCGGACCGATCGCGCACCGGATCTCGCGGATCTACTTCGAGGCGGTGCGCGGCAAGAACGCCAAGTACAAGGACTGGCTCACGCCGATCTATCCATCAACGCGCTAGGTCGGTGGCAAAGCCCTTGAAGTCGGCGCCGATCCGGACGGTGATGTCCGGGCCGCTCCCCTCCGCCGTCTCGATCGCGATTCCGCCGAGCGCCGCCGCCAGCCGGTCCGCGGTGTACCGCTTCGACGAGTTCCGCAGCACGACGGCGGACTTCGCGGTGCTCGCGTCGGAGACGCCGACGACCCCATAGGCGCGAAGCGCGAGACGGTCCGCGACGTCCTTGGCCGTCCCAGCCGAGGCGCCGGTGTTCAGGACCTCGACCTTCGCGCCCTCGTGTCGGATCCTGGGGTCGTAGAAGAGCTCGGCCGCGAGCTCGCGGATCTTGGGCTTGGACGGCATCAGGAAGAAACCGTTGTCGCCGTTGAACGTGAGCTCGCAGTGCGGGTAGTCGCCGCCGCAGGGATACAGGACATCGCTCAGGATGTCCGCCGAATCGATCCCGGTTCCGGTGCGCGCGAGTGGCAACACGTTGGCGGGATCGAAGTCGGTCTCGATGGTCGTGCCGACGGTATCGACCAGTGAGGGCAGGCTGCGGAGCGCGGCGGGCTGCGCCAGCTTCGCCCGGAGCGCGCCGATCACCTCCTGTTGGCGGCGTGCCCGGCTGTAGTCATTGGTGTCGTGGCGCGAGCGTGCGTACTTGAGGGCGACCTCGCCGTGCATCAGCTGCGGGCCGGTGAAGATGTTGACCCGTTCGACACCGTAGTCCGCCGTCGGGTAGCTCTCGTCGCGCACCGGGCGCTTTGCGTCGACGACCACACCGCCGACGCCGTCGATGATCTTGTTGAACGCGTCGAAATTGATGAGCGCGTAGCTGTTCACGCGGATGCCGAGGAGATCGTCGACGAGCCTTCGCACCAGCTCGGGACCGCCGAAGGCGAACGCGCCGTTGATCTTTCCCTGGTAGGCGCCGGGCTTGTCGATGTACACGTCACGCGGGATGGAGAGCATCGCCGCGGTCTTGTTCACCGGGTCGATGGAAACGACGAGCATCGTGTCGGTGTTGCGGGTCGACGGATCGTTGTCCCGCGTGTCGATGCCGAGGACGAGCACGTTCAACCGTTCGTCGCTGCTCCATGCGGGCGGAGGCGCGTCCGGGCCCGTCGACGTCGGGGCGACGACCTTCGCCGCGAACGGCGCGAACATGCGTGCCGCCAGGGCCGCCCAGGGCGCCGACTGACGGTAGAGCGTTCCATAGCCCGCGATCAGCGCGACCGTGACGAGGCCGAGCACCGCGTAGTCGATGGCGTGCCGGCCGCGCACTCGATGCATGCGGCCGGCGAACGCGTCGGCCACGACATAGAGGTGGAAGACGAGCATCGCGCCGACGACAGCGAACGTAACCAGTGGCGCGTTCCGCAGAACGAAGGAGGTGAGCGGGTCAGCGAACGCGACGAACGCGGCTGCCAGCGCGAACGCGAGCACCGGAAGGATCGCCATGAGCACGCCTTTGACCCAACGGTCCTCGTACAGCTGTCCGAGGCCGGGCAGCAGACCCGAAAGGATGGCCGCGAATCCAGGCGAGCCGACCTCGCGCGGCCTGGTGCGACGATCCGCCGGCGCTCGCGCGGTCGACGTCGCCGTGGGCGTCGCGCTGCGCCGGCTCACAGGTGCGCGACGCGGTCGCCCGCAGCGGGCGCAGATGGAGGCGGAGCCCAGATTGCGTGTGGAGCAGCGCAAGCATTGCCACGGGGCTACGGGCGTGGGATTCGACATGAGCAACTAAGCGTACGAGACTCCGACCGCAGTGGAGCGAAGCCCGCATGTCAGCAGCGCGACCCTGCGCGGCGCGCGTGCGGTCGGGATCGTCTGCGCGCTCCTCTTCTTCGTGCCGTCGGTGCTCGCCTTCGTATACCCGAACGCGTTCCTGTTCGCGCCATATCACCGGGTATACGAGCGCATGTTCGGAGCGCTCCTCTTGGCGCTTTCGGTGTCGCTGCTGCTCTCCGTCCGGGACCCCGTCCGCAACGCCGGTGTGTTCGCGGTGGTGGGCCTGATCGCGGGAACGCTCGACACCGCGACCATCTACTCGCTCATCGTGGACAGCGCCGATGTCGCGCACTGGTTCGTGCAGGTACCGCTCCTCGGTGCCGCCGCGGCCTTGCTCGTGCTGACGTACACGCGCCTTCGCCGACCGCATCCGGTCGTCGTCCGGATCGTCATCGCCGCGGTGCTGCTTCTTCCCGTTGCGCTGTTCGCGCACGACGCGGCGTACCGCGCCTTCGTGCGTCCCTGACCCGCAGATCGCCGCCGGGGCGAGCGCAACGTCATGCCACTATCGTCACGTCGTGGCAGCCATCGTGTCGGTCAGAGATCTCACGAAGCACTACGGCCAGCTGAAGGCGGTCGACGGCGTCTCATTCGACGTCGCGCAGGGCGAGGTCTTCGCGCTGCTCGGTCCGAACGGCGCAGGGAAGACGACCACCGTCGAGATCCTGGAGGGGCTGCGTCACGCCGACAGCGGGACAGCGGTCGTCGCTGGTATCGACGTGACGAAGGATCCTTCAGGAGTGAAGGAGCGCATCGGCGTACAGCTGCAGTCGAGCGCCTTCCCGGAGAACTTCCTCGCGCGCGAGATCGTCGAGCTCTTCGCGCTGTTCTACAAGCGCAAGGTCGACGCGATGGCGCTGCTGCGCGCCGTCGGACTCGAAGACAAAGCGAAGCAAAAGTCCGAGAAGCTGTCGGGTGGGCAAAGGCAACGCCTCTCGATCGCCGTCGCGATGGTGAACGAGCCGCAAGTGCTCTTCCTCGACGAGCCGACGACGGGACTCGATCCGCAGGCCCGCCGCAACCTGTGGGAGCTCATCCGCGACATCCGGAAGCGTGGCACGACCGTGTTCCTCACGACGCACTACCTGGACGAGGCCGAGGTGCTCTGCGACCGCGTCGCGATCATGGACAGCGGCCGGATCATCGCTCAGGACACGCCCCGCGCGCTCATCGAGAGCCTGCTCGCGCGGGGATTCAGCAAGCCGATGCTGCAACAGCAGGCGAACCTTGAGGACGTGTTCCTCGACGTCACCGGCCACGCGCTTCGGGAGGAATAGGTGGCACAGATCGTCGGATACACCGCGAAGCTGCTCCGCGCGTATACGCGCGACTGGGTCGCCTTGTTCTTCGGCTTCTTCTTCCCGCTCATCTTCATGAGCCTCTTCGGCATCCTGAACTTCGGTTCGTTCGGCCACGTCGCGATGGGCATCGTCGACAACGCGAACAACGCTGACAGCCAGGCCTTCCGCGCCGGTCTCGCGAAGATCGCGACACTTCAGGTGACCAGCGGATCCAGCGAGGACGAGCTCGCCGCACTGCAGAAGGGCGATCGGGACATCGTCCTGGTCATGCCGGCTGACTTCAGGATCGCGCCGGCACGACCTGGCAGCGCCGTGCCCACTCTGACCGTCTACGAGAACCAGGGCCGCGGCGAGCAGGTGGCCGTCGGCTCCGCGATCCTCACCCAGGTCATCGACCAGATGTCGTTCGGGGTCACGCAGACCGCGCCGGTCGTGGCGACCAAACGCGAGGCGGTGCAGGGGCGCAACCTCAAGTACGTCGACTTCCTGACGCCCGGGATCGTTGGCATGACGATCATGCAGCTCGGCATCGCCGGCGTGATGTTCACGTTCGTGGTCGATCGGCAGCGTGGCGTGATCCGTAGGATCATGGCCACGCCGCTCTCACGGCGTAACTACATGGCGGCGCACGTCCTCGAGCGCCTGATACTTGCCATCCTCCAGGTGCTGATCCTCGTTGCCGTCGCGGTGTTCGCGTTCAAGGTCAACATCGTCGGCAGCCTGCCGCTCGTGCTCCTCATCACTTTGCTGGGTAGCGGCATGTTCCTCTGCTTCGGCTTTGCCGTGAGCGCGTTCGTGACGACCGAGAATCAGGCGCCGGCGATCATGCAGCTCGTGACCCTGCCCCAGATGTTCCTGTCGGGTGTGTTCTTCTCGCGGGACGCCGTACCGGCGTTCCTGAAGCCGGTGTCCGACGCGCTTCCCCTGACCTTCCTCAACGACGCGCTGCGGCAGGTGTCGACCGCGGGAGCGGGGATCCTGGACATCCGGGCCGACCTCATCGGCATCGTCGTGTGGGCCGCGATCACGTTCTTCATCGCGTTCCGGTTCTTCAAGCTCGAGACGTAAGTGGGTCGGCCCCGAGCGCCTCGTACACCGCGCGATGCACGACCGCGCGGAACTTCCCCCACGCCCGCCAGTCACCGCCGATGTCCGCCGTCCCGGCCGTCCGCAGATCGGCAAGGAAATCCGCGGCGGCGGCGAGCTCCGACGGGAGGACCTCGCGCCATTCCTCGATACGCTCGCTCAGATCGAGCGCACCCAGCGTTCCACTCACCTCACTCAGAAGGAACGCGAAGGTGTGGAAGATCGGTGGCGCGCCGGGCTTCGAGAGCGGCCGGTACGCGATGCGCGCAAGGAAGCGTTCGACGGTGGTGCCGAGACCGGTCTCCTCGTGCGCTTCGCGGACCAGAGCGTCGTAGACGCGCTCGCCCTGATGGATCCCGCCCGTCGGCAGACGGAACGCGCCCCGCGGGTAGAAGGTCTTTATCGAGAGGAGCAGCTTGCCGTTCTTGCGGCGTACGACCATGCAGACCTCTCCGAACCGGTCGCGCTTCGAAATGGGATCATTGAAGGAGTCGTCGATCGCCGCGTCGACCAACGCGGGCCGGCCGAGGCGGCCGGCCAGCTCCTTCAGCTCCTGCTGGACGGCCGCGGAGAGATCCATCCGCGCGAGACTAGGAGCGCTCGTGCTTGCGAAGCAGATCGTCGAGCGCCTCCCGCAGCAGGACCGCCTCCTTCTTCTTGTGCCGCTCGGCCAGACTCCGCAGGCGGCCCAGCTGGGCGGTGGAGTAATAGGAGGACTTCAGCACCATGTCGTCGCTCGGCGTGAGCGAGACCGCCGAGCCGCCCTGGTCCTTCGCCGCGTACAAAGCGAGGTCGGCCTTCCGCATAAGGTCCTCGGGCGTCTTCGCGTCCCGTGGACAGCTCGCGACGCCGATGCTCGCGGTACACGTGCCTCTCTGGATGGCCTTCGCGAGTGCGGCGTCGAGCTCGCGTCGCAGCACGTCCGCCCGCAGGAAGGCCCCTTCCGTTGCGACGCCAGGCGCGAGCAGCGCGAATTCGTCACCGCCAACGCGCCCGAGCGTCCATCCATCCGCTTTCGCGGCCTTCGCGAGCGTCACGATCGTTGCGTTGATCGCGCGGTCGCCCTCGTCGTGCCCATGGTCGGTGTTGAGCTCGTGCAGGCCATCCAGGTCGAGCAGGAGCAGGCTGAGGGGCTCCGACTTCTCGCGCGACAGCTTCCACTTCTGAACGAGCACGGTCCCGAACTCGGCCACCCCAAGGCAGCCGTCCATGCGCACCTTCGGGTTGGTCTTTGGCGCTGTTCGTAGTGGCATGTCACCAAGCCTCCCCGCGACGACATATCTATATGTAGACATATATATGTCCAACATGCGTGTGTCAACCATCTGGCCGCGGGTGATCGGGCCCTGAAAGGGGCCGCGCGCACGGTCGGCGCAGGTAAACTGGCCGGACAGCGCCGAGGGGCGATCGACCCCGAGCTGCCGGAAGAACGCCGCAAGGTAACTAGACCCGGCCGGAGGAAGCCACTCCGTTAGCAAGTGGCGGACGTTGATGGACGTCGACGAATGAGTGCGCGCTGCGCCGTAGGCGGTAGCGCGAACTCGGGTGGTGCCACGGCCTTGCGCCGTCCCGAGAGCGGGACGGCGATTTTGTTTGAAGCGACACGGCGTTC
>JBGPKU010000061.1:0-17342 GCA_041486085.1 Candidatus Limnocylindria bacterium
AGCGCGATCTGGAGACATACGAGCTCGACATCGTCCGCTGCATCTACTGCGGCGACTGCGTCGAGGTGTGCCCGCACGGTGCCCTGGGCGAGACGCCGAACTTCGAGATGTCCACTTACCAGCGCTTCGGTCACACCGTCCTCGCGAAGGAGGAGCTGGCGGTCGCGCGCACCTGGAAGCCGAGCGAGCAGATCCCGCTGAACGGCGAAGGCCGTGGCTCCGTCCGTCCGCCCGAGGTCCGCCCGCCCGGCCCGCCGCGCTGGAGCGCGTGACCCTTCGCGACCGTCTGGGCGCTCGGATCCGGGCCCGCGGGCCGATGAGCTTCGCCGACTACATGGAAGCCGCGCTCTACGACCCGGAGGGCGGCTACTACTCGGCGCATGTCGCGCTCGGCTTCGAGGGCGACTACCTCACCGCGCCGGACCTGGGCGCGCACTTCGGCCGCTCGCTGGCTCGCGCCTTCGCCGACTGTTGGACGCTCCTGGGCAAGCCCGCGGCGTGGGACCTGGTCGAGGCCGGGGCGGGGCGGGGGACGCTGCTGCGCGACGTCCTCGCGTCGCTCGAACGCGAGCGCGCGGACGCGGCACGCGGCGTCCGGCCAGCGATCGTCGAGGTGTCGCCGCGGCTCCGCGCCGAGCAGGCGGCCGCGCTCGACGGGCGCGATCTGCGCTGGGCCTCCGACCCGCACGCGCTCGCACCGCTTCAAGGTGTGATCTACGCGAACGAGATCCTCGACGCGTTCCCGGTCCACATCCTCACGCGGGCCGACGACGGGATGCGCGAGGTCTATGTGGACGAGAAGGACGGCCGGCTCGTCGAGATCCTGCGCTCGCCGAGCCCGACGGACCTTCGCTACCGCGTGCCGGAGAGCCTGCCCGCAGGTGGTCGCTGGGAGATCAGCCCGCGCGCCGAGAGCTGGGTCGCTTCGCTCTCATCGGCGCTCACACGCTGGTACGTGCTCTTCGTCGACTACGGCGGTGACGAGAACGAGCTGCTGACGCGCCTCGGGAGCGGGACGGTGCGGGGCTTCCAGCGCCACCGGCTGCTCGCGGACCCGTTCGCCGAGCCGGGCGCCCACGATCTCACCGCCTCGGTGAACTTCACCGCGATCCGCCGCGCCGCGGAGGGCGCGGGCTTCACGTTCGTCGGACGCACCTCACAGCGCGAGGCGCTGCTGGCGCTCGGGATCCGCGAGGTCGCCGCCCGCCCCAACACGCCCATCGAGCAGCTGCGCGCGCTCGGTCATCGCTCCGCGATCGACACGCTCCTCGATCCGGCCGGCTTCGGCGGATTCCAGGTCGTGTGCTTCGCGAAGGACGCGCCGGTCGAGGGCCTGCGGATCTTCTCTTCCCGTACTGTGCGCGCGTGACATCGGCTCGCTGGATCGTCGCGACCAGCGCCGGATTCGCCCTCACCGGGGTCGCGCTCCACTCGCCCGGCGCGTCGGGCGTGGGAGGCTCATTTCTCGACTGGGATGTCGTCGCGGCGATCGTTGGCTCGGTGTTCGGGGCCGTTGCGGGAGCGTTCACGGGTCTGCTGCAAATGATCGCGATGCGCGCGCGCGTCGGGCGCGTCCTGCTCGCAATGGTCGTGACGGTGTCGGTGGCGCACGCGCTGGCCGACGGCGCGCCTTCATCGTGGGGGGTCCCGACGGTCGCCGCGCTGAGCGCGATCATCGCGGGCGCGGCCTTCGCATGGTCGACGGGCGTGAGAGGCGCCATCGCGATCGGGACGGCCGTCGTGTCGTGGTGGGGCGGTTGGGTCGCGGGCGTCCTGATCGCTGGGGCGCTGAATCTGAGCGGCGGATCTACCGCGGACGTATGGGCAAGCGAGCATGCCGTGATCGGCGCGACGGTCGGTCTCGTCTTCGGCGCGGCGACGAGCCCGGCGATGCGTCGTATCCTTGGAGCGAAACGGGCTCTTAGCTCAGCTGGTTAGAGCGCGGCGTTGACATCGCCGAGGTCGGGTGTTCGAGCCACCCAGAGCCCACGGGAATTCATTGGCGAATACGAAGCCGGGCGCCGGCGAAGAGTTGCCCAAGCGATCGGGGTAGTGGCAGGCGCGTACGTCGGCGCGATGACGGGAAGCGGCCTGATGTCGAAGAGGCTCATTGAAAACGTCTGACTCCGGTCGAGGCCGCCGTACTCACACTCGGGATTGGTGCAGCGGCGTCGCCTCTGGTCCGCGGAGAGGTTCCTGCATCGTCGCGGAGTGTGAAGCGCGCTAGCATTGGCGACCGCAAGATGGATTTCAAACCTCTGGAGCCAGACGATCCGTGGGGTGAGGCGGCGTTCGATACGAGGATGCGAGCGGCGCTGTTCTCGTTGACCAGCCTCGCTTTCTTCGCATACTGGCTGGTAGCCAAGCCCGCTTTCGATGCACGGCCAGAGGCGGATGAATGGCCATACATGCTGGCATTCAGTGCCATCATCCTCGCGCTGGCCCTCGCTTTGCCGCACTTCGCTGACCTCGCCGGTGGGCAAATCGCCTTGCAGGGAGCGTACGTCGGAGCCGCAGGTGCCTTACTGAGCAGTGCAGCGTATGTGTTCGAGGAGAGCTTCGAGATCGAAGCTGCGTCCCTCGCATTCCTGCTGGGCACGCTGATCAGCGTGGCCGGTCTGGCAGCGATGTCGATCTCGCTTGCGGGCCGCGTCGGCCGACGGCGCTTCGCGCTCGTTCCCGCTGGAACGATGGCCGGACTCGTATTGTTTGGCCCCGCCGGCGGACCGGTCATGCTCGTCACGTGGCTTGTCGCGGCCGTTCTGGCACTACGTGGCGGTGACAAGATGAGATTCAAGTACGCGAGATGATCGGCATGGACGGCGGCTCAGCTCCGCGCGGTCGCGACACGACGCGCCAGCGTTCCTTCGCCGATCGGTAAGATCCAGCCCGGTCCTATGCTCCTTTCCGTCTCGCCCGGCCACCGGACAAGATAGGGAGGAACCATGGCGAAGTACGTCACGCTCTATCAGTTCACCGACCAGGGCATCAAGAACTTCGAGGGCACGGTCCAGCGCTCCAAGGAGGCGACCGCCGCCGTCGAGAAGATGGGCGGCAAGCTTCTCTCGGTCAACTGGACGATCGGGCCATACGACCTTGTCTCCATCAGCCAGTTTCCGGACGACGAGACGGCGACGGCGTTCTCCTTGAAGCTCGGCGCGGCGGGTAACGTGCGCACGACGACGATGCGCGCGTTCGATGCCGACGAGATGACGAGGATCATCGGCAAGACGAAGTAGGGCGGCCGGCTACAGCCGGTTGGCCGCGTCCCGCGCGAGCGTGTCGAGGATCTCGTCGGTGTTGCGCAGACGCGCCGAGAGCTTGCGCAGGAGGTCCGTGGCGATCTCCGGGTACTGGATCAGCACGACCGCGAGCAGGGTGCGGTGGAGCTCAAGCGTGCGGGTCTCCTCGAGCGCCGTGACGGTGGCGGTGCGCGGCCCGCCATCCAGGACCCCGATCTCGCCGACGACCTCGTTCGGCCCGAGCTCGGCGAGCACCATGGGCGCCGGCTCACCCGAATGGGTGCGCTCGACGCGCACGCGGCCCGCCAAGATCACGTGCATCGCATCGGAAACGTCGTCCTGGCGCATCAGGATCTGGCCCGGCTGGAAGGTGCGAAGGCGGCCCCGGTCGCTGAGCGTTCGCCGCGCCTCGGGCGTGGCGGTCCGGAACAGGTCTACCGGGTCCAGCAGAGCGGTCATGGGCGGTCTCCGCGCGCCGGCTGGCGCCGAAATGGCATGCGCCCAGCGTACCGCGCCCATGTTGCCGCGCCGTTGACCGAGCATTCATCCATTTGGCGTAGCGGTCTCACCCAGATGGCGGATGCCGCGCCTCGATCCTGTTCCGAGAATTGCGGCATGCGCTCGCTCACCATCCAGCGCGACCTGCGCGTGCTGATGTTCAGCGGCCTCGCGCTGCTCATCGGTTATCTCGACTACATCACCGGCCCGAACGTGAGCCTGACGCTCCTCTACCTGCTCCCGGTCGTCAATGCGGCCTGGCTGACCGGCCATCGGGCGGGTATGACCGTCGCGCTCGTCGCAGGGATCACGTCACTTGTCGATGTCACATTCGGTTCGGAGACATCCTCGGCCGTGCTCATCTGGAACACTGTCAGCCGGACCGTCATCCTCGCCGTCGCCGCCGTCGCCGTCGCGCGCATCCGCACCGACCGCCAGCAGCTCGTCGTGCAGGACGTCCAGCGCGCACGATCGCTCCAGCTCCTCGATCGCGGACTCACCGATCCGGCACGACACCTGGTCGAGCTGGCCACCCATTGGGACGGCAGCACCGATGAGCTGAAGAAGCTCGTGCGCCGCAGTGCCGACGAGATCGCGTTCCTCGCGCGGGACTTCTCCGCGATGATCCGGCTCCAGAGCGGCGACCTGCCGCTGCAACCCGCATCGTTCGACTTCGTCGAGCTCATCGACGAGCTGCGCACCGAACAGGCCAGCGTCGACCGGCGGATCCTCATCACCGGACCGGCCGGCCCGCTCCGGGTCATGGGCGACCGCGCGCGCATCCGTCAGAGCCTGGACGCGCTCGTCTCGGAGCGCGCGGCCGGCGACGAGCTCTCGCTCCTGCTCGACAAGAAGGGTGACAGCGCCGAGCTGGTCATCACCTCGGGCGACTACCGTCCGACGACCGGCGCCAACGCGGGCGAGAAGGACGACCTCGGCATCTCGGCCGAGCTCGCCCAGCTGCTCTTCGCCGCGCAGGGCGGTTCGGTGAAGCTCGCGCGCAACCCGCTGACGCGCAGCCTGCGCGTGACCGCCCGTCTCCCGCTGGCCTGACGCCCCCTGGGCGCCGCCAGATCCCTCCAGCCGCTGCTCCGTCACGGCCGGCCCCGGTCCCCGCGAGCCTGGTCGACGCGCTCCCGACCACGGCGCCCGGCCGCCCGCGGGACGCCGCGAGGTAGCGAAGCCGGATTGGTCCTGGATTAGCGGACTGGCACACGAACGTTCTGGCAATACCCGCGTTGTGGAAGTAATGTCCCGGCTCGATGTTCAAGCGAAATAGCGGCCAAGCGAGGCCGGCGGCGGCGGCGCCGGTGTGGCGTCCCGCGGATCCGCCTGCGCCTAGCCGGCACGAAGAAGAACCGGAGGGGAAGCCAGTGGCACAGCGAGACGCACGCGATTCAAGGGACTCACGGGATTACTCCGTGGGACGCGAGTACCCGGCGGCAGGCGGCGGGGAGCTCAACGCGCTCCTCGGTAAGGGCTCGGAGTTCGAGGGCAAGCTCGCCTTCGAGGGCAAGGTCCGCATCGACGGCACCTTTACCGGCGAGATCGCCACGAACGATCTGCTCCAGGTCGGCGAAGGCGCGAAGGTCCAGGCTGAGATCAGCTGCGGCACCGTTGTCGTCGAAGGCGAGGTCGTCGGCAACATCAAGGCGACCCAGGCCGTCGAGCTGAAGCGCCCGGCGAAGGTCCACGGCGACATCACCACCCCGTCGCTGGTGATCGAGAAGGGCGTCATCTTTGAAGGCAAGTCGCACATGGAGTCCGCAGCCTCATCCAACATCGTTCCCATCTACGCAACCGCAGACGAGAAGTAGCGCCCTAGGGGACCACACCATGCACGGCGTCCTGATGCTGAGTCGGGTCACGGTACGTGACGCGGACTTCCGCCACGTCACCTTCGATCAGTTCGCCCCAGAGGGTTGCACCTTCGAGCATTGCGACTTCAGCAGTCAGACCCTGGATCGCCGGTACCAGCCGCTCTTCTCGAGCCGGCGGCAGACGATCTTCCGCGATTGCCGGTTCGACGAGGCCGACCTCACCGGCGTGCGGCCGGGGCAGGCCCGCTTCGAACGCTGCACCTTCGACAACGCGAAGATCGACGCGTGGGAGGCGTTCACCGCCGAGTTCATCGATTGCCACTTCGCCGGCCGCGTGGTGAACGTTCGCTTCTACGGTCGCCCGTGGGGCTCGACCGCCGATCGCCTCGACCCGGTCCGGAAGGTCAACGCGTTCACGGGCAACGACTTCCGCAAGGCCGACCTGGTCGGCGTCACATTCATCCATGGCGTCGACATCGCGAAGCAGCTATGGCCCGCCGGGCCGCAGTACGTGATCCTCGACCGGATCCACCAGCGCATCGCCAAGGCCCGCCTCACGGTCCTCGAGTGGCGCGACTACCCGCAGCGCACCGAGGCACTCGACATGCTGCAGGCGTGCTCGCTGCTGTACTCCCACCAGATGACGATCATCGGCCGGCGGGTCGAGGAGCGGTGGACGGCAGCGCCCGCGGTCCAGGAGCGCGTCTGGGACACGCTCGAGCGCTCCATCGCGTAGCCTCGACGGCGTCATGCCGGTCGAGCTGTATGGACTTCACGGGACGATCAAGGCGAACCCAGGTCAGCGCGACGCCCTGCTCACCGTCCTTCTCGATGCGGCCAAGTACGCCCCACGGATGCCCGGATGCCGCCTGTACGTCGTCGGCACCGTGGCCCACGATCCCGATGCGATCTCGGTCACCGAGATCTGGGATGACAAGGCCTCGCACGATGCCTCGATGACCCTCGAGTCGGTGCGCGAGATCATCGGCCGAGGACGTCCGCTGATCGCCGGCGCGGGCCCTTCGGTCACCTTCACACCGGTCGGTGGCTTCGGCGTCCCCGGCCGCCCGCCCGTGACCGGCGAACGGCGGACGCACCCGCCGCGGTAGATCGCCGAGAATCTCTGGCAGTGAGACAGGCTGTCTGGACGGGCGCGATCAGCTTCGGTCTGGTGAGCATCCCGGTGAGGCTCTACCCGGCGACCGAGCCCAAGGACGTGCGCTTTCACCTCTACGACCGTAGCAGCGGAAGGCGCGTGCGCTACGAGCGCGTGACACGCGCAGAGGATGCGCCCGTGTTCCTGCCCGAGCCGTCCGCGCCGACCGCCATGTACTGGCCGGCGGCCGAGGAACGGAGGGTCGACGCGGTCGATGTCGTCCGCGGAATCTCGCTCCCGTCGGGCGATCTCGTCACCGTCACCGACGAAGAGCTCGATGTCATCACGCCGCAGCGCAGCCGCACCATCGACATCGAGGAGTTCGTCGACCTGGCCGAGATCGATCCGGTCTACTTCGACAAGGCCTATTACCTCGCGCCGGGGCGAGCGGCCGGCACCGAGAAGCCCTACGCCCTCCTGCTGCAGGCGATGCGCTCGGCGGGCATGGTCGCGATCGGCCGTTTCGTCCTGCGTACGCGGCCGCACCTCGTCGCGATCCGCGCCCTGGAGAATGCGCTCGCGCTCGAGACGCTCTTCTTCGGCGACGAGGTCCGTCGCCCCGAGGAGGTGATCGGCGGCCTGAGCGCGGCGAAGGTGAGCGACCGGGAGCTCAAGACCGCGCAACAGCTCATCCGCGCGCTGGCCGCGGAGTGGGTGCCTGAGAAGCACGCCGACGTCTATCGAAATGAGCTCCTCGAACTGCTGCAGCGGAAGTCGCCCGCACTGCCCGCGCCACCCGGCGAAAGCACTGGCGCCGCTGTCTCCCCGGTGGACGATCTCATGGCGATGCTGAAGGCGAGCGTCGAGGCCGCAAAGCGCAAGCCATCGAGCAGCGGCTATTCTTCTGTGACGCAACGACGCGGAAAGCGAGCGCGGGGCAGCGCCTGAAGCGAGCCGGGGACGGTGAGAGCCCGGTAGAGCGGACCCGCAGGAGACCACCGCCGAGCGACGAGGGCAGGCCCCATACAGCCGATGGCCCCGCGAGCGAAGCTCGTGAGGGTCAGACGAGAGCCCCAGGAATGGGGAACTCGGGTGGAACCACGGGAGCGGCGCCTCTCGTCCCGAAGTAGAGCTGGGACGAAGGCGCTTTTTCGTCTCCGGAGGAGAACGCGATTGGCGAAGACGGAACGCAAGCCCGATCACGGCGACGAGAGGCTCTACGCGCTGCGTCACTCGACCGCGCACGTCATGGCTGGCGCTGTCCTCGAGCTGATCCCCGGTGCGAAGTTCGGGTTCGGCCCGCCCATTGCCGACGGCTTCTACTACGACTTCGAGCTCCCGCGTGCGCTCGCGCCCGAAGATCTCGAGAAGATCGAGGCGAAGATGCGCGACGTGGCGAAGGCGAACGTGCCGTTCGAGCATCGCGACATGAGCGTTCCTGAGGCGCTCGACTTCTTCCGCGAGCGAAAGCAGACGTACAAGGTCGACCAGATCGAGAAGCTCGCCCACGACGGCTCGGATTCGCAGAGCGACGATGTCATTGACAAGGGCGCGGTCTCGATCTACCAGCACAACGGATTCGTCGACCTGTGCCGCGGCCCTCACGTGAAGAGCACCGCCGAGATCAGGGCATTCAAGCTGCTTTCGATCGCCGGCGCGTACTGGCGTGGCAACGAGCGGAACGCGCAGCTGCAGCGGATCTACGGCACGGTGTGGCCGAGCCAGGCCGAGCTCGACGCCTATCTCGCCAAGCTGGCCGAGATCGAGCGACGCGACCACCGCGCGCTGGGGCGGGACCTCGACCTCTTCAAGATCGACGACGAGCTCGGCTCGGGACTCGTCCTCTGGCTGCCGAACCTGTCGATCGTGCGCGAAGAGCTCGAGGCCTGGTGGCGCAAGGTCCATCACCAGCGCGGCTACACCCTCGTCTACACGCCGCATATCGCGAGCGAGAAGATCTACCAGCGCTCGGGCCATCTCGAGAAATACGGCGAGAACATGTACGGGCCCCTCGTGCTCGACGGCGGCCCTCCTGGAGAGTCTGGCGGCGCGCACGCTGGTAACAACTTCTGGATCAAACCGATGAACTGCCCCGGTCACATCAAGGTGTTCCAGGCGCGCATCCGCTCGTACCGGGAGCTGCCGCTGCGCATCGGCGAGCTCGGCACCGTGTATCGCTACGAGCGCGGCGGCGCGCTCCACGGGATGCTGCGCGTGCGTGGCTTCACGCAGGACGACTCGCACATCTTCTGCTCGTGGGGAGAGGCGCAGGAGGAGATCGGAAAGGTCTTCGACCTCGCGATGGAGTTCCTGCGCACCTTCGGCTACTCCGATCCGAAGATCTACCTCTCCACGCGTCCTGAGAGGCGCCTGGGCTCGGACGAGCTCTGGGACAAGGCCGAAAAGGCCCTCGCGGACGCGCTTGGCGTGCGTGAAGTTCCTTATGAGATCGACAAGGGGGGCGGCGTGTTCTACGCGCCGAAGATCGATATCAAGGTGATGGACGCGATCGGCCGCGAATGGCAGGGCCCGACGATCCAGATCGACCTCAATCTGCCCGAGCGCTTCGACGTGACCTTCGTGAACAAGGAGGGACAGCGCGAGCGCGCGGTGATGATCCACCGCGTGCTCTTCGGCAGCCTCGAGCGCTTCGTAGGCGGTCTCATCGAGCACTACGCCGGCAGCTTCCCGCTGTGGCTCTCGTGGGAGCAGGTCGCGATCATCCCGGTGCGCGAGTCTGCGCTCGACTACGCGAAGCAGGTCGCCGACAGGCTGCGCAGGAAGGACTTCCGTGTCCACCTCGACGAGCAGGTCGCCGACATGCGCTCCCGGATCAAGGAGGCGCAGCAGCGGAAGGCGAACTACATGCTCGTCGTCGGCGACAAAGAAGCTGCCGCGGGCACGCTCTCGGTGCGCTGCCGTGGCTCGCGCGATGAGGAGCGCGGCGTGACGATCGACGCGTTCGTCGAGCGCCTGATCCTCGAACGGGAGTCGAAGGCGCTGCCGCCCGACTTCGCGGCACACCGCGAGCCGACCGCCGGCGACTCGCTCGGGTGACACAGAAGAGCGAGTCGCGCAGCGGGCCGACCCTGCACGGGCCGCGCGTCACGCTTCGGCCGATGACGCATGCCGACGCGCCGGCGCTGATGCGCTGGGGAGAGGACGCCGACTTCGCGTGGTTCCACTGGGGCAGGAGCCCAGGCCGATGGCCAAGGACCACGGACGCCGAGTCCTGGATCGACCGGTTCGCCGAGCGAGAGGGTCGAGTCTTTGCGATCGAGCACGACGGGCGCGCTATCGGTCAGGCCAATTACCGGGACTGGCAGCCGAAGGCGAGAAGTGCGGAGGTCGGGATCGGGATCGGGGAGCCCTCGCTGTGGAGCAGGGGCCTCGGCCGCGAGGCGCTCGGCCTGCTGCTGCGGCACCTCGTGGATGACCTGGGCGCGCACCGCGTCAACCTCCACGTGCTGGCGTTCAACGACCGCGCCATCGCCTCGTATCGTGCGGCGGGGTTCGATGTCGAGGGCATCGAGCGCGACGCGGTGATGACCGACCGCGGCTTCTTCGCCGACGACGTCGCGATGGCCTACGTTGTGGGAAAGTCGCGGCCGTCCTTCGATCCGCGACCGGTGACCCTCGCCGGACGATCTGTCCGCCTCGAGCCGCTGCATCGCGAACACGCTGCGGAGCTCTTTCCGGTGGCGCACGAGGAGGAGATCTGGCGCCTCTTCCTCGTCCCACTCCCACGCGACGTCGCCGCTCTCGAGCGTTGGATCGCCGGCGCGATGGAAGAGCAGATCCTCGGGAACCAGGTCGCATTCATCACCCGGCGGCAGAGCGACGGCGCGCCGATCGGGAGCACGCGCTTCCTGCACGTCGATCGCGCCAACAAGACAGCGGAGATCGGGTGGACGTTCCTGGGGAGGGACGCACGACGCACCGCCGCGAACACCGAGGCCAAGTACCTCCAGCTCGCCCACCTGTTCGACGACCTCGGCGCGAATCGGGTGTGGCTGCAGACCGACAGGCTCAACGAGCGTTCGCAGCGCGCAATGGAGCGGATCGGCGCAGTGAAAGAGGGGGAGCTGCGCGACGATCGCATCTCACACGACGGCCGGATCCGCACGAGCGTCGTTTATGGCATCACGCGTCCGGATTGGCCACGCGTCAAAGCGCATCTCGAAGTGCTGCTTGCGCGGTGATATCCTTTCCTGAGTTGAAGCACACATCGTCAGAGGCGTCGCTCTCCTGATCGCAAGGCACCGCCGATAGCCACGCCTGAGCTGCGGGTCAATGAGATGATCCGCGTCCCCGCCGTGCGCCTCATCGGTCCCAACGGCGAACAGCTCGGTGTCCTGCCGACCCAGCGCGCCCTCGCGCACGCGCAGGACCTGGGATACGACCTCGTCGAGATCGCTCCGAATGCCGTTCCGCCCGTCGCGAAGGTCCTGGACTTCGGGAAGTACCGGTTCGAGAAGCAGCAGGAAGCGAAAGAGGCCAAGAAGCGTCAGAAGTCGGTCACCTGGAAAGAGATCCGCGTGTCGCCGAAGATCGACGAACACGACATCGAGACGAAGATCAAGAGCGCGGCGCGCTTCCTCGGCGAGGGCGACAAGCTCAAGGTCACGGTGCGGTTCCGCGGGCGCGAGCTCGCGCACCCCGATCGTGGCCGCGTGCTGCTCCTCCAAATCGGCGAGCGCCTGAAGGAGCAGGGGACGGTCGAGCGGCTCCCGTTGCTGGAGGGCCGATCGATGTCGATGATCATGAATCCGCTCCGCGGCGCCGGCGCCGCACCTGCGGCACCGGCCATGCCGGCGCCGGGCGCGAGCGCGCCACCGATCGCACGACCCGCCGGCGCGCAGCCGGCCACGGCGCCGCGACCCACGCCGCCGCCCTCACCGGGCCCGGCGTCCGCACCGGGCATTCGACCGGCACCAGGTCTGCCGCGCACACCCGCCGTGCCGCCGGCCGCCGGCCCCACGCCGGCTCCGCGTCCGGCGCCGAGCGCCGCACCGAGTCCCGCGCCGAGCACGACTCCATCAACAGCACGACCCGCGGCTCCTCGCGCGACGCCGGCACGTCCGCCACAGCGCTCGACCTAGAACCCGGACCGGATCCTCGCGTACAATTTCCCTTCACGCTCTGTCCGAAGGAGGTCACGCCGTGCCCAAGCTCAAGAGCCACAGCGGTGCGAAGAAGCGATTCCGCGTGACCGGCAAAGGGAAGATCTCTCGGATGAAGGCGTACAAGGGTCACCTGAACCAGCACAAGTCGCCGGCTCGCAAGCGCCGGCATGCGGGTAAGGCGCTCGTGGCGAAGGGTGACATCAAGCTGATCCGCAAGCTCCTTCCGAACCTGTAAGAGGAGACACCGATGTCCCGAGTCAAGCGCGGCGTCGCGGCACACAAGAAGCACAAGAGGCTCCTCCAGGGGGCCGAGGGCCGGCGCGCGACGAAGCGCAAGCTGGTCCGCCCCGCGCGTGAGGCCGCGCTGCACGCGCTCAGGTACGCATTCAACGACCGCCGCAAGCGCAAGACGCAGTTCCGCTCGCTCTGGATCGCTCGCATCAATGCGGCGTCGCGCGAGGCGGGCGTCTCCTACAGCCGGCTCATGGCCGCGATGCGCGCGTCCGGCGTCGACCTCGACCGCAAGGTCCTTGCGGACATGGCGGTGAGAGATCCGAAGTCGTTCCGTCAGTACATCGATCTCGTGAAGGACAAGAAGACACCAGCGAGCTCATAATCGCGCGGCACGCCGCGCTCATCTGCTAGCGTGTGCGCTTCGCGCACGCTGCAGTAAGGCTGCGACGGAGAGCAGTACCTCGTAGACCTTCGACAGGGAGAGCGGGACAGGGCCCGTCGCCGCAGGCGGTGGGGATCAACAGACTGAGATCCCGCTTCGAAGAAGAGCGAGGGAATTCGCTCCGGAGCCGATGCGCAGAAAAGCGCATCCGGGTCGAGCCCGATATAGCTCATCGTGAAGAGCCCGGCTTCGAGAGCCGGGAATACGGGTGGTACCGCGGAGGCCCGCCTCCGTCCCGAGTCGCTACGCAGGCGACGGGGCGAGAGCCGGGTCTTTTGTTTGAGGTGGATATGGCGGTACCGGGGGATCTGAAGAAGCTGGCGGACGAGGCGGAGAGAACGATCGCCGCGGCGGCGGACGAGGCCGCGCTCGAGGCAGCGCGCGTTCGCTACCTCTCGCGCAAGGACGGGCTGGTCACCGGCGCGACGAAGGCGATCGCGACCCTCCCCGGCGCCGAGAAGCCGGCGTACGGCCAAGCCGTCAACGAGGCAAAGCGGCGGATCGAGGCCGCTCTCGAGGCCCGTGGCACCGCGCTGCGCTCGGGCGAGATCGAGCGGAGCCTCTCCGAGACCGCGGACCTGACCCTGCCGCCGCGGCGCGTGCGCTTGGGCCGCCTGCATCCGATCTCCCAGACGATCCGCGAGATCACGCGGGTGCTCGCGACGATGGGCTTCGAGGCGGTCGAGGGTCCCGAGGTGGAGTTCGACTATTACAACTTCGAGGCGCTCAACATCCCGCGCGACCATCCGGCGCGCGACAAGTTCAACACGCTCTGGATCGCCAACCCCAGGGGCGACGACCCCGAGAAGCCGGTGCTGCTGCGCACGCACACCTCCCCGATGCAGATCCGTGTGATGGAGCAGCGCAAGCCGCCCGTGCGCGTGGTCGTACCGGGGCGCTGCTATCGCTTCGAAGCGACGGACGCCACGCACGAGAGCATCTTCTTCCAGTACGAGGGTCTGGCGATCGACGAGCAGCTCTCGATGGCCGACCTGAAGGGCGTGTTGTACTCATTCGCCCGTCAGCTCTTCGGCGGCGAGCGCAAGGTGAAGTTCCGACCCGACTACTTCCCGTTCACCGAGCCGTCGGCCGAGATCGCGTTCGACTGCTTCGTCTGCGACGGCAGCGGCAGGACGAACACCGGCCGGTGCCTGACGTGCGGCGGCTCGGGCTGGATCGAGGCCGCGGGCAGCGGCATGGTCCACCCCGACGCGCTTCGGCGAGTCGGCTACGACCCGACGAAGCACCAGGGCTTCGCGTTCGGCGGCGGGGTGGAGCGTCTGGCGATGCTGCTCACCGGCACGCCCGACATCCGGCTCTTCCACGAGAACGATCTGCGCTATCTGGAGTCGGTCTGATGACACGAGCGAGGAGCGGCTCTGCCGCGACGATCGAGTCCACCCGCCCTGTGTCTCTCAGCGGGAGATCGAGCTAGATGCCGAGCATCCGAGTGCCGGTGTCCTGGCTACGCGACTACGTATCCGTCGATGCGTCGCCCGAACAGATCGCGGAGCGCCTGCACATGGCCGGCATGGAGGTCGATCGGGTCGAGCGGACCGGAGGCTCGTGGGGAGATAAGGTGCATGTCGCGCGGATCATCGCCCTCGAGAAGCACCCCAACGCCGACAAGCTGATGCTCGCGACGGTCGACTACGGCGGCGGACGCACGAAGACGGTCGTGACCGGCGCGCCGAACCTCGCCGTCGGGGACATCGTCCCGTACGCCGAGTCCGGTGCCACGATCATCGACGGTCACACCGGGAAGCCGGCGGTGCTGAAGCCGAAGCCGATGCGCGGCATCGAGAGCGAGGGCATGGTGCTCTCCGCCAAGGAGCTCGGGCTCGGGGAGGACCACGACGGCATCCTCCAGCTCGCCAAGTCCCTCGTGGCCGGCGCGCTCCTACAGGACGCGATCGGCGATGCGGTGATCGTGCTCGAGATCGCGCCGAACCGGCCCGATGCGCTGTCCGTCGTGGGGATGGCTCGCGAGGTGGCCGCTCTCTTCAAGGTTTCACTGCGCGTGCCGATTGGCGACGACCTGGGGAGGCCGGTCGACGCGAAGCTGCTGCAGGTCCGGATCGAGGACGACGTCGCGTGCCCCCGCTTCGCGGCGACCCGCCTCGAGGCAATCGCCATCGGGCCGTCGCCGCGCTGGATGCAGGACCGCCTCATCGCCGCGGGCATGCGGCCGATCACCAACATCGTCGACATCACGAACTACGTGATGCTCGAGCTCGGGCAGCCGCTACACGCCTACGACGCCACGATGCTCCGCGGGAACGTCCTGGTGGCGCGGAAGGCGAAGCCCGGCGAGACGCTGCGCACGCTCGACGCCCGTGACCGCAAGCTGAATCCGACGGATCTCGTCATCGCCGATGCCGATCGCGTGCTGGGCCTGGCCGGCGTGATGGGTGGCGAGAACAGCGAGATCCGCGAGAACACGACCACGGTCGCGCTCGAGGCGGCGTCGTTCGAGCCGCTCGGCGTGCGGCACACCGCCGACGCGCACGGCCTGCAAGGATCGAGCGGCAGCGCCGCCGCCCGGCGCTTCGGCCTGGCGCTCTCGCCGGAGCTCGTGCCGCTCGCGCTCGCGCGCGCCGTCCGGCTGATGCGCGAACATGCCTCCGCGCGCCTGGTCGGTACGACCGACGTGTATCCGCACCCGCGCGGGCGGAGCCGCGTCCGCCTCAAGGCGAGCGATGTCCCGCGCATCCTTGGCACGGCCATCGCAACGGAGGAGTCCGCCGACGCGCTCGAGCGCCTCGGCTTCGAGGTGAACATCTCCGGCGACACGCTCGACGTCACCGCGCCGGTCCTCCGCACCGACATCGCGATCGCCGAGGACATCGTCGAAGAGGTCGCGCGAATCGTGGGCTACGACCGGATCCCGGCGACCCTGCCCAGCGGGCCGCTCCCGCTGCACGAACGCCATCCGCTCGAGTCGCTGCGGGAGCGGGTGCGCGATGTCCTCGTCGGCTTCGGACTTCAGGACACCATCTCGTATGCGGCGATCGACCCGGCCTGGCTCACGAAGCTGACGCACGACGGCTCCTGCATCGCACCCCAGCCGCTCCGCATCACGAACCCGACGACAGTCGCGTTGTCGGCGATGCGTCCGACGCTCCGCGCGAGCCTCTTCGACACCGCCTCGCGCAACCTGCGGCACCGCTCCGGCGTCGCGATCTTCGAGATCGCACCGGTGTATCTCCCGCGACCGAGGGACCTCCCCGAAGAGCGTTGGACCGTGGGCATCCTGCTGGCGGGTCTGGCCGAGCCGGTGGGCGAAGGCGAGACGTTCCTCACACCCGAGCGCGCGTACGACGGTCACGATCTGCGTGGGGTCGTCGTCGGCCTGCGCGATGCCATCGGCGCGCACCCGCGGGCGCCGCTCGTGCCGGGCGCGCCTGGGCTGCACCCCGGCCGGTCCGCTCGGCTCGAGGTCGACGGCCGCGTCGTGGAAGTCGCCGGCCAGGTCGACCCGCGGGTCGCCGCGAGGTGGGATCTGCCGGAGGCGACCTACCTGGTCGAGCTCGATCTCGGACAGCTCATGGCGGAGATCCCCCGGCGTCCCGCGGCATCCGTGCCGCCGCGCTACCCGCCGGCCATCCGGGACCTCGCGATCGTCGTCGAGGAAGCGCGGCCGTACGGCGAGGTCGAGCAGGCGATCGTCGAGGCGGCCAAGGGCATGGTCGAGTCGGTCGTCCTCCGGGACCTGTATCGCGGGAGCCAGGTCGGCGATGGAAGGAAGAGCTTTGCCGTCCGGATCGTCCTCCGATCGGGGAGCGGGACGCTTTCAGAGGAGGACGTTGAGAAGGCGATGCGGCGTGTACAGGGCCGCCTGGAACGCGCCCTGGGAGCGGTTCTGCGCTCCTGAACCCGACTGGGGGCTGAACCCTGACGGCCCCCGGCCCGTACCGGCTTGTATGACCGGCAGGGCAAAGGTAGCCTGCCGAGATTCGTAGGTTTGCCTGCCCACGTGCAGGCGACCGCGGGAAGAGCGTGGGAGGTAACGCAGGCAGTGAGTCAAAACAGGCGAGCCTTAGCGGCAATCGGTGTCGCGATGCTCGTCGCCGCGTGTGGTCAGACAGCGCAACCGACGCCGTCAGCGACGGCGTCAGGCGCTGCAGCCACCGCGACGGCGGCTCCCGTCACTCGCGGCCAGGGCGGGGATCTCAAGATCCTCTACTGGCAGGCCCCGACGATCCTCAACGGGCACCAGGCGACAGGCACGAAGGACTACGACGCCGCGCGTCTCGTCCTCGAGCCACTGGCGTCGTTCGGCAAGGATGGTCTCCCGGTCGCGAACAACCTCGCGATAGAGATCCCGACCGTCGCGAACGGCGGTGTCTCCAAAGACTTCAAGACGGTCACCTGGAAGCTCCGCCCCGGTGTGAAGTGGTCCGACGGCAGCGCCTTCAAGGCGAGCGATGTCGCGTTCACCTTCAAGTACCAGTGCGACCCGCTCTCGGCAACTTCAACGTCCGCGTATTGCAACGGCGTCGACACGGTCGTCGCCAAGGACGACACGACCGCCATCGTGACGTACAAGGACACCCAGCCCTTCTACTACCAGTGGGGCGTGGGTGGCAGCAACATGATCCTCCAGGAGGCCCAGTACAAGGGCTGCGTCGGCGCTGCGGCGAAGACGTGCGCGGCCGATCAGAAGCCGATCGGCACTGGTCCGTACAAGATCGACACGTTCAAGCCAGGTGACACGGTCACCTACGTTATCAACGAGACGTTCCGCGACCCGAACAAGCCGTTCTTCAAGACGGTGACCTTCAAGGGTGGCGGTGACGCTCCCGGCGCGGCCCGCGCAGCGTTCCAGACCGGCGAGGCCGACTACGCGTGGAACCTTCAGGTCGACGCCGCCATCCTCAAGCC
>JBGPKU010000062.1:0-16518 GCA_041486085.1 Candidatus Limnocylindria bacterium
CGAGCAACTTCAAGGTCACCGGATTCGTCGCGCGGCCCGACGACCGCGCACTCGCGTCGGTCGCGCGCGCGCACGGCGTCGCGTTCATCCACGACCTGGGCAGCGGCACGTTCCTCGACACGGCGCGTCACGGCCTGCCACGCGAGCAGACCGTCGCGGAAGCGGTGTCCGCCGGCGCAGACCTCGTCAGCTTCAGCGGCGACAAGCTCCTCGGCGGTCCGCAGGCTGGGGTCGTCGTCGGACTGCGGGAGCCGGTGGCCGCGCTGCGCGCGCATCCGCTCATGCGCGCGCTCCGACCCGACAAGCTCACGCTCGCGGCGTTGATCGCGACGCTCGAGCTCTATCGCGACGGGCGCGCGCAGGACGAGATCCCGGTGTGGCGCATGATCGCGGCGCGTCCGGCGGCCCTCGCGCGGCGGTCACGCGCGATCGCCGCACGCCTTGTGGCCGCGGGCGTGGCGGCGGAGGTGATCGAGACGGAGTCGACCGTCGGCGGCGGATCGCTGCCGGAGGAGACGCAGCCGTCGCGCGCCGTCGCGCTTGGCGGGCGCACGGCGGACCTCGTCGCGAGGCTTCGACGCGCCAGTCCGGCGATCATCACGCGCATCGTCGACGGGCGCGTCGCGCTCGATCTGCGCGCGATCCTCCCGGAGGATGATGAGCTTCTCGCGAGCACGGTCAGCAGCGCACTTAAGGCAGGAGGGTGAGATGGCTCAAGAGCTTCGAAGCATCACGAGCGACAAGGCACCGGCGGCGATGGGTCCGTACAGCCAGGCGATCGTGGCGGGCGACCTGGTGTTCTGCGCCGGGCAGCTGGGGATCGACCCCGCGACCCGCCAGATCGTGGACGGTGACATCAAAGTGCAGACGCGCCGCGTTCTCGACAATCTGGCCGCCGTTCTCGAGGCGGCCGGCTCGAGCCTGGACCGCGTGACGAAGACGACCGTCTTCCTCGAGGACATCGCCGAGTTCGCCGCGATGAACGAGGTCTATGCGGAGCGATTCGGCGCGCATCGTCCGGCGCGCTCCACCGTGCAGGTGGCGAAGCTCCCCGGCAGCGGCGGACGGGTCGAGATCGAGTGCATCGCTCTGCGCCGGTGAAAGAGGAGCGCGAGAAGGCGCCGCTGCCGCTCCGCGCCACCGGCATGTTCCTCGGCCTCTGGATGGGCGTCCTGCTCACGCTCGCGTTCTTCGTCGTGCCGGCGGTGTTCTCGACCTGCTATCCGACCGGGAACCCCGTGCCTTCAGCATCGCCGTGACGCGCGGACGCGGCTGGGAGAGCCCGCTTGCGGGGTCGGACCAACGAGGAGGCGCGGTACAGCGCACCCGCGTCGTCGGCACGGCCGGTCACGTGGACCACGGCAAGTCGACGCTCATCACCGCGCTCACGGGGATGGACCCCGACCGGCTCCAGGAGGAGCGGGAGCGCGGCATGACGATCGATCTCGGCTTCGCGTGGCTGTCGACCGCGGCGGGCACCGAGATCGGCATCGTCGACGTCCCCGGCCATCAGGACTTCATACGCAACATGCTCGCCGGCGTCGGAAGCATCGACGCGGTGATCCTGGTCATCGCCGCGGACGAAGGTGTTCGCCCGCAGACGCGCGAGCACCTCGCGATCCTCGAGCTGCTCGGTATCGAGCGCGGCGTGATCGCGCTGACGAAGCGTGATCTGGTGGACGACGCCTGGGCCGAGCTCGTTCGAGCCGAGGTGAGCGCCGCGGTCGCGAGCTCTCCGCTCGCCGGCGCGCCACTGGTGGAGGTCTCCGCGGTGGCACGGACGGGTCTCGAAGAGCTCGTCGCGACGCTCGAGGGCGTCCTCGGTGAGGCGCCGAGGCGGCGCGACAGTGGCCGGCCGCGATTGCCGGTGGATCGCGCGTTCACGATGGCGGGGTTCGGAACGGTGGTCACCGGTACGCTCCTCGACGGCGAGCTTCGGGTCGGCGACGACGCGGAGATCGTGCCGGGCGGCGCGCGGGTCCGCATCCGCGGATTGCAGACGCATCGGCGCCCCATCGAGCTCGCTGTTCCCGGGAGCCGCGTCGCGGTGAACCTTGTGGGCATCGAGAAGGACGCGGTCCAAAGGGGCATGGTCGTCGTGCGCCCGGGCTCGCTGACGCCGACCGCGTCCATCGCCGTGCGCCTCCGTGTGCTCGAGAGTGCCAGCGCTGAGGTCGTCCACGACGAGGAGCTGAAGGTCCATGCCGGCACGGCGGAGGTCATGGCCCGCGTGAACCTGCTCGAGGGCGACGCCATCGCGCCAGGCACCCAGGCGTGGGCACAGCTGCGACTCGCCGCCCCGGTCGCGCTGGCGGTGGGCGATCGGGTCGTGGTCCGCCGCCCATCGCCCTCGGAGACGCTCGGCGGCGGCGTCGTCGCGGATACCGCGCCGGCGCGCGCGCGTCGTCGCGCCGACACGGTCGCGCTGCTCGAGCGTCGCTCGGCGCCGACCGCCGTGTCGCGCCTGCTCGCGTCGTTGGACGCGCCCCGCACCGCGAGCGAGGCGGGGGAGCGCAGCGGCCTGGATGCCGCGCAGCGTGACGCGGCGATCGCGGAGGCACTCGCGAGCGGCGACGCGGTCGCCCTCGGTGATGCCCTCGTGGCCCGCGCGACGTTCGAGGCGTTCGCCACGCACGCGCTGCGCGTCTGCGCGCAGGGGCACCGGCGCGCGCCGCTCCGAGCGGGCGTCCCGCGCGAGGAGGTGCGCGCGGCCGTCGGCCTCCCGGCGAAGCGCTTCGCCCCTCTGGTGGCACGTCTGGTCTCTGAGGGACGGCTCGCCGAGCGCGGCGCGGCGCTCGCGCTGCCGGAGCACCAGCCCCGGTTGTCGGCGGAGGCCGAGGCGCGCTGGGGTCGCGCGCGGGCCATGCTGGCCGCTCAGCCCACGCAGCCCCCCTCACCCGCGCAGCTGGAGGCCGGGTTCGGTCTGGACCGTGAGCTCATCGCGGCGCTGGGCGAGCGAGGCGACCTCGTGCGCATCGGCACGGAGGCCGTGTTCCTCCCCGAGACCGTCGCGTCGTTCGGTGAAACGGTCGTAGCCGAGCTCGCGACGGCGCGGACGATCAGCGTGGCGCGAGCGCGCGACCTCACCGGTTCGAGCCGCAAGCACGTGCTACCGCTGCTCCAGTACCTGGACGATCACGGCGTCACGCGCCGTCAGGGCGACGAACGTATCCTCGTGCTCGCACCGGACGCGGCACGCGCCCGGATCCATGCGCTCATCCACCAGGGGGAGGAACGTCCATGAAGTTCCGCGCTGTGCGTCCGGCCGCCATCGGCAAGGTCGACGCGATCGTCGTCGCGCTCTCGACCGACGGCGGCTCGCCCGCGGGCCTGCCGCGCGCCGTGAAGACCGTCGTCGACCGCATCGCGAAGGCCGAGGTCGGCGCGGGACGCACGTACGGCGTCACGACCCACCACGGAGAGCCGCGCGTGGTCGTCGTCGGGATCGGCCGCGCGTCGGAGCTGGACACCGAGCGCGCGCGCAACTACGCGGCCGCCGGCGTGAAGGCCCTGTGGCGCTCGAACGCGAAGCGCGTCGCGGTCTTCGTGCCGCGCGGAGTCGTCGACGAGGACCGAGCCGTGCGGGCCGCGGTCGAGGGCGCGATCTACGCGATGTTCCGGCCGGAGGCGCACCGCACGCGCGAGGAGGAGCGCCGCCTGCCTCCGCTCGAATCCGTTCTGCTCGTCACCGAGAGACCCGTGTCGCGGGCGATCGCGCGCGGAGAGGCCGTCGGTGAGGCGGTGAACCTGCAGCGGCGGCTCGCGAACGAGCCCGCCAACCGGATGACCCCGACGATCCTCGCGAACGAGGCGCGTGCGATCGCGAAGGATGCCGGTGTGCAGATCGAGGTGCTCGACGAGGAGCGCTGCCGCGCTCTGGGCATGGGCAGCTACCTGTCGGTGGCTCAGGGAAGCCACCAGCCTCCGCGCTTCATCGTGATGCGCTACCGCGGGCGCGGCGGCAAGGGATACGACCTTGGGCTCGTGGGGAAGGGCATCACCTTCGACTCCGGCGGGATCTCGATCAAGCCCGCGGACAACATGCATCACATGAAGGCCGACATGACCGGTGCGGCCTCGGTCATCGCGGCGATCGGCGCGATCGGCAAGCTGAAGCTCAAGGTGAATGTCATCGCGGTGGCTCCGTGCACGGAGAACCTGCCGGGCGGCGGCGCGACGAAGCCGGGCGATGTATTCACGAGCATGAGCGGCAAGACCGTCGAGGTCATCAACACCGACGCCGAGGGACGCCTCGTGCTGATCGACGGACTCACCTACGCGCAGCGCGAGGGCGCGACTCGCGTCGTCGATGTCGCGACGCTCACGGGCGCGATCAGCATCGCGATCGGTCCGTACTTCATCGGACTCTTCGGCCGGCCGGCCACGTTCGTCGAGACCGTCCGGCGCACCGCGGGCGAGGCGGGTGATCGCGTGTGGCCGATGCCACTCACGCCCGAGTACCGCGATGAGATCAAGGGCGAGGTGGCCGACCTTCGCAACAGCGCTGGCCGCGAGGGCGGCGCCATCAAGGCCGCGGCGTTCCTCGAGGCCGTCATCGAGGACGGCACCGAGTGGGCCCACCTGGACATCGCCGGCGTCGACTGGTCCGATCGGGATCGTCCCTATGCTCCGCGCGGGCCGCAGGGCCCTTCGGTCCGGACACTCGTCGCCCTCGCCGAGACGTTCTCCCAGTAAAATGGAACGGATGGTCGAACTGCTTCCTCAGCCTGGTCCGTGACCGAGCAGCTCGAATTCCCGCTGGGCGGCGATCGACCCAGCATCCTGGCGTCTCTCACCGACGAGCAGCGGCGCGCGGCCGAGCACGGCGCCGGTCCGCTGCTCGTCGTCGCCGGTGCGGGCACGGGAAAGACCCACGTCCTGACCGCGCGGATCGTGCAGCTCATCTCGTCGGGCGCGGCGAAGCCCCACGAGATCCTGGCCGTCACCTTCACCGAGAAGGCCGCCGCGCAGATGCAGGAGCGCGTCGACCTGAATACGCCGCTCGGGCTCAACGACGCGGCGATCAAGACCTTCCATGGCTTCGGTGATGAAGTGTTTCGCGAGTTCGCACTGGAGCTCGGCCGGTCCGGAGAGCTCCGCGTACTCTCCGGCGCCGAGCAGGTGATCTTCCTGCGCGAGAACCTCTACGAGCTGCCTTTGCGCAGATACAGACCCTCCGGCGATCCGCTGCGCTACGTGCGGGCGCTCCTTGATCTGTTCGGGCGCGCGCGGGACGAGGACGTCTCTGCCCCGCAGTACACCGCCCACGCCGCCGCACTGCGGGTCGCCGTCGGCGAGGGCATCGACGCCGACGTCCGCGCGGACGACGCCGCTGCGCAGCAGGAGCTCGCCGCGGTCTACGCCGCGTACACGGCGCTCAAGGAACGAGAGGGCGTGATCGACTTCGGCGACCAGATCGCCCTGTGCCTGGCGCTGCTCCGAGAGCATCCCGGCGCGGCGCGCCGTCTGCAGAACCGCTACCGCTACGTCCTGGTCGATGAGTTCCAGGACACCAACGCCGCGCAGTTCACGCTCCTCCAGGCCCTGGTCGAGCCACACCGGAACATCACCGCGGTCGGCGACGACGACCAGTCGATCTTCGCCTGGCGCGGGGCGACGCTCGGAAACTTCGACTCGTTCCACAAGACCTACCCCGAGGCGAAGGTCGTGACGCTCGTCGAGAACCGGCGCTCGTCGCAGGGCATCCTCGATGCGGCGTATTCGTTGATCACGAAGAACCCCGATCGCCTCGAGGCGACGCTCGGCGTCGAGAAACGCCTGGTCGGGCGGATCGCTACGGACGACGTCGAGGTGGATCACCTCCAATACGTCAGCGGTGCGGACGAAGCCGAGGAGGTCGCGAACCTCATCGCGCGCGAGGCGCTGCGCCGCCAGCGCCGCTACGGCGACTTCGCGATCCTCGTACGCAACAACAGTGACGCGACCCCGTTCCTGAACGCGCTCGCCCGCCGAAAGATCCCGGCGCACTTCTCCGGTGGGGGACAGCTGTACGAGCGCCCCGAGATCCGGCTCCTCATCTCCTTCCTCTCGGCGGTCGCGCTTCCGTCCGACTCCCGCCACGTCTATCACCTCGCCGTGTCGGCGCTCTACGCGTTCCCAGCGGTCGCGCTCGCACGGGCGACGGAAGCCAGCGGCCGCCGGCAGAAGCCGCTGCGCGAGGTGTTCGAGGAGATCGCCGCGTCCGACGGCGCTTTCGGCGACGAGGCCGTGGCGTCGGCCAAGCATCTGGTCGAGGACCTGGCGTACTACTCGGGCCGCGCCTCGGAGCTCACGACGGCCGAGCTGCTGTACGAGTTTCTCGAGCGCTCCAGGCTCCTGGCGCAGTACCTCGAGCCGGAGTCCGCCCTCGCGGAGGAGCAAGGTCAGAACGTCGCGAAGTTCTTCCGCCTCGTTCATTCGGCCGCGCGCACCCTGCCCACGGACCGCGCGTCATTCTTCGTCCCGTACCTCGAGCTCCTGCGCGAGGCGGGGGACGATCCGGTCGCCGCCGACTTCGAGACCTCCTCCGAGCGCGTGAATGTGCTCTCGATCCACAAGGCCAAGGGCCTCGAGTTCGGCGTCGTTTTCCTCGTCCACGCCACCGACGAGCGGATGCCCGGATCGATGCGCGCGGATGCCCTGCCCCTGCCCGAGGCGCTCGCGAAGTCGCCCGCCCCCTCGCGTGAGACGCACATCGCCGAGGAGCGCCGGCTCGCGTACGTGGCGATGACGCGGGCCAAGGACTCCTTCTACTTCAGCAACGCCGTCGACTACGGGGGCACCCGTTCTTTCCGGCCGAGCCGCTTCATCGGCGAAGCGCTGGGTCGTCCTATCGAGCGGATCAGCGCGCGCCTCGCCGCGTACGAGGAGCTCACCAAATTCCAGGTCCCGGCACCCGAGGCGGATGCGCCGCTCCCGGCGCTGGGCCAGGACGATGTGCTCACGGTCTCGTACAGCGACATCGACGACTACAAGCGTTGCCCGCTGCTCTATCGCTTCAAGCACGTGCTGCAGATCCCCGTGCTCCCGAGCCCGCAGATGATCTACGGACTGGCGCTCCACGAGGCCGTCCGCGACTACCTGCGGCGCAAGCGCGATGGCGAGGTGCCCAGCCTCGCCGACCTTCAGGCCACGTTCCGTGCGGCCTGGCTCGCGGAGGGCTTCATCAGCCCGGAGCACGAGACCGAGCGATTCCAGGCGGGCCTCGAGTCACTGCGCCGTTTCCACGAGCAGGAGAAGACGCAGCCGGCGCCCGACCTCGTCGAGCAGCGCTTCTCGTTCATGCTCGGCCACGACCGGGTCGTCGGTCGGTGGGACCGCGTCGACAGCGGACCGGCCGGCGCGACGGTCATCGACTACAAGTCCACCGCCATCGAGGAGGGGAGCGACAGGCCCCAGCGCACCGCGCAGGAGAGCTTTCAGCTGCGCCTGTACGCGCTGGCTCACGAGCGCATGTATCGCCAGCGTCCGGCGAGCGTGGTGCTGCACTTTCTCGAGACGGGCGAGCGCGGCGCCATCACACCGAGCGATGAGAGCGTCAGCGCGGTCCGCGCGTGGGTGACTTCCGCCGCGGCGCGCATCCGCGCGCGCGAATTCGCACCCGCGCCCGTGAAGGGTGTGAAGACCTGCCAGGAGTGCCCCTACCACCAGATCTGCCCGAGCTCGCTCACCGTCCGCGCCTGACTGTCTGTGCGCACAGACAACAACGCTACCGAAATCGGTAGCGCCGCTCTCGGGACCGGGAAAGAGCAGGCCCCGTGACCGATGAGCTCAGCCACGGGGCCGTCGCGGTGGGTGAGGCGGTGCGAGCTACGCGATGCGGATCAGCCGGCGTCGCTGCGAGAGCGCGAGGACGAGGGTCGCGAAGATCACGGCGCCTGCCGCGGCGAACGGGAGCGCGTCGCGGATCGGGTCGCCCAGCGGGGCAGCCGGAGCGCCCGCCGAGCCCGTGCTCGAGAGAGCCGGGAGGACGCTGATCGTGCCGAGGCTCATCGGCGCGAAGAAGCTGCCCTGCGTCACCTTCCAGTTGTACGTGGCGACCGACGGGAACATGACCTGCGCGGTGTAGTGGCCGGGGGTGCTGTCGCCGACTCCGGGGAAGACGAAGTTGCTCTTGCCATCAAGGCTGCTGGCGATGATCTCGGTCCGGTCCGCCTTGTACGGCTCGACGCCGTCCATGCGGATCGTGTACCCGAGGCTGTAGGCCTGGCCGGCGTGCCAGTCGGTGGGCAGCGAGTCGAACTTGGTGACGGCACCCTCCTTCGCGAGGGCTGGGACGGACATCGCGAGGAGCGCGAGGGCGGCGATGAGCGCGGTGACAAGACGCCGTTGCATGGTCGACCTCCGAGTCGTTGTCGTGGCACGGCCCTTCGCCACTCGCCCTCTCTACAACCGGCCGCGCCGCCGGTTCCCGGAGGCGGGCGAGCTCGGAGCCAGGCTTTACGCCGCGGTCTGCCTTTGCGCAAGGACGGCACGCTCCGGATGGACGGTGAGCAGCAGCGCGAAGCTCAGCAGCACGAAGACCGCTGCGCCGATGAAGGACACGCGATAGGTCCCGAAGCCCTCGATCAGGAGGCCGGCCACCACCGCCCCGATCGGCTGCGCCAGCGACCAGACGGCCGAGCCAAGACCGGTCATCTCCGCCGCGCGCTCGGGTGGCACCAGGTCGATGAGCAGCGGTATCGCGAGCGCCGTCCAGAAGCCGTTGGCGATGCCGACGAAGAACATGACGACGAGCGCCTGTGCCGTCGTCTCGACCTGCGAGCCGACGAGCGCGATGAGTCCGAACACGAGGACGCCGGCTGCGATCACCGGCTTCTTTCCTCGGCGGCTGGCGAGGTACCCGGCCGGGACCGCGCCGACGATCGTGCCAGCGAGCGCGGGCAGGAAGAGCTGCGAGGCTTCGCCTTCGGAGAGGCCCAGGATGTTGACGCCGAAGCGCGTGAGGTAGGGAAGCACGCCGCCGGTGCCCAGCCAGAACAGCGCGGCCGCGAAGACGTACTTCACCAGCTCGCGGTGCGCGAAGATCCCGCGGGCGTAGGCGGCAACGTCCAGCCGGACCTTCGCGTGGCTCGCCGACGGAGGGGGCGGTGGCTCATTCACGAGTGCCGTGGTGATGCCGAACGAGACGACCAGGACCGCGGCGACGATCACGAAGACCAGCGCAGGCGACCGATCCCAGAAGAAGAGCATCGCCAGTGTGGCGACGACCTGGCCGACCATGTTGAAGACCGCCTGGATCGCGCCCACTCGGGCACGCTGCTCCATCGGCACGAGGTCGGACATGAGGGCGTAGTAGGGATCGACGGCCACGTTGAGGAAGAAGGCGTTGATCGACAGCACGATGAGCATCGGCACCAGGGGCGGGAAGCCGGCGAGGAAAAGCAGCGACGCCGCGGTGAGCGCGACCCCGCCGATGAAGAACGGCTTTCTCCGACCGATCCGCGTCCGCGTGCGATCGGACCATGCACCCACTATTGGTTGCACCGCCGCTCCGGCCAGGGACCGCTCCTGGGAGAGGAGTCCCACCGCCCAGGTCGGCACCTCCGGATACCGATTGAGGTAGAGGCCCGCGGCGAGGTTCAGGAAGGCGTAGACGACGTTCGCGCCGAAGATGCCCGAGGAGTAGACGGCGCTCTCCCGGAAGGTGAGCGGGCGCAGAGGCGTGATCGCCATGACGTGGCGTTGTACACCCGCCGGCACGCTGGTGATGTGCTCGGGCACACGTCCGCACGAACCGGTGGCTGGATCGGGTGCCTCTGGCTAGACTAGAACGGATGTTCCGATGGATCTGACGGCCGCCATCGCCCTCCTGGCGTTCGGTCTGGCCGCGATCGTCGCGGTCGTCGTGCTTCGGCGTCCTCCCACGCCCGCGCCTGCGGTGGACATGGCGCCCGCGCTCGAGGTCCTCCGGAAGACCATCGAAGAGATGCGGGCGGCGAATGCCGGCGCGATGGGTGAGCTGCGTATCGAGGTCCAGCGAACGCTCGGCGCGACCGAGCAGCAGCTGGTCACGCAGACCGGCGCCACGCAGCGATCGCTCAGCGATCTCTCCCGGCAGCTCGGCGCGCTGTCCGAGCAGAGCAACCGCATCGGCGATCTCGCGAAGGACATCGGGTCGCTCCAGGACCTGCTACGGGCGCCGAAGGCGCGGGGCGGATTCGGCGAGCTGATGCTCGAGCGTCTCCTGCAGGACTGCCTTCCTGCGACCGCCTACGAGATCCAGTTCACCTACCGCGACGGGTCGCGCGTCGACGCGATCGTCCGCTACGGCACCCGGATCGTGCCGATCGACAGCAAGTTCCCCTCCGAGTCATACACGCAGATCGCCGCGTCGCGCGACGACGACGAGCGTCGCGTCCGCCGCCGCGCGTTCCTGCATCAGGTCCGACGGCACGTCGACGCCGTCGCGAAGTACATCTCTCCACAGGATCAGACCATCGACTACGCGTTCATGTACCTGCCGTCCGAGGCGATCTACTACGAGCTCACGCTGGGCGACGCGTCGCCCGACGAGCCCGACATCCTCCGGTACTGCGCGGACAAGAACGTGATCCCGGCGTCGCCGAACACGCTGCTCGCATACCTGCAGGTCGTCGCCCTCGGCGTGCGCGGTCTCGCGATGCAGGAGCGCACGCGCGATCTGCAGCAGGGCATCGCGCAGGTGCGCCGCGAGTTCGAGCGCTTCGTCGAGCTCCACGACCAGCTGGGGAAGCACCTCGACAACGCGACCAAGAAGTTCGACGAGACCGAGCGCGCGCTCGCGCGCGCCTCGGGCGCGATCGAGGGCCTGGCGCAGGTTCCGCTGGCCGCCGGCAGCGAGCAGGGCGTGCTGCCCCTCGGCCTCCACCACGACGAGCCGTAGGGCGTGCGCGTCGTCGGGCTGACCTTCGCGGCGAGCCTGGTGCTCGCGGTCGCGATAGCGCTCACACGCGATCCCGAGGAGCCGTGGGCAGTGGCGGTCTTCATCCTCGCGGTCGGGGCCGCCGCCGGAGCCGCCGCGACGTGGCTGCAGCTGCGCCGGGCGGGGCCGGGGAGCCGCAGCGCCCGTGGCCGAACGCGGCGAGTGCGCGGCGGGAGCGCGGCGCGGCGCGGTACAGAGGTCGCGGCCGTCGCCGCGCTGCTGCTGTGGCTGCGTGCGGTCGACGGGCTGTCGCTCATCACCGCGGCGTTCGTGCTCGCCGCGTTCATCGTGGCGGAGCTGGTGCTCTCGGCGCGCCCGCATTCATCGCGCTAACCTCGGCGCAGCCGATGGACAACGAGGCGCGCTCGCTCAAAGCGCGTGTGGTCGAGCGCATCGATGCCCGGCGCGGCACGCTCGATGAGCTCGCCCTCGCGATCCACGCCGCACCGGAGCTCGCCTTCGAAGAGCGTCAGGCCGCCCGGCTCCTGACGGCCGCCCTCGAGGCCGACGGAGCCAGCGTGCGCCGCGGCGCGGGTGGTCTCGAGACGGCCTTCGTCGCCGAGAGCGGGAAGTCCAGGCCGGTGGTCGCGATCCTCGGCGAATACGACGCTCTGCCGGGCGTCGGCCACGCGTGCGGGCACAACCTGATGGGGACCGCGGCGATCGGGGCGTTCCTCGCGCTCCGGGACCTGGCGGGCGAGCTCCCCGGCCGCGTCCGCGTGCTCGGTTGTCCCGCGGAGGAGCGCGGGAACGGGAAGAACTACCTGATCCGCGAAGGGCTGTTCGCCGACGTCGACGCCGCGCTCATGTACCACCCCGGCGATCGGGATGAGATCGATCCGCTGATGCTCGCGCTCGTGAGCCTGCAGGTGGAGTTCGTCGGCAAGGCGGCGCACGCGGCGGCCGAGCCGCACGAGGGGAGGAACGCTCTCGACGCGCTGCTTCTGGGATGGACCGCACTCTCCGCCCTGCGACTCACGGTGCGGAGTGACTCGCGCATCCACGGGATCATCACCGACGGCGGCAAAGCGCCGAACATCATTCCCGACTTCGCGGCCGCGCGCTTCATGGTGCGCTCGCCGGACAACGACTATCTGCGCGAGCTGCAGCGCCGGGTCATCGCGTGCTTCGAAGGCGCCGCGACGCAGACCGGTTGCGAGCTCCGATACGAGTGGGGCGACACCTGCGACATCGTCAACACGAACCGGCCGCTGGCGCACGCGTTCGCGGCGAACGCGAAGACGCTCGGGCGCGAGATGAAGCCCCGCCGCCCCGGCGACACGCACGGCTCGACCGACATGGGCAACGTGACGAGCCTGGTGCCCGGCATCCATCCATTCCTCTCGATCACCGAGGGTCCGGTCCCGGGGCACTCGACGGAGTTCGCCGCCGCCGCCGCGACACCACTGGCTCTCGAAACGATGCGCTTCGCCGCGAAGGCGCTCGCGATGACCGCGATCGACGCGTTGACCGAAGCGTCGCTGGTGAAGCGCGCGCGGGAGGCCTTCGATGGCCACCGGGGCTGACTGGTTCGGCGACTGGCGGTCGGCGGCCGAGGCGGAGCGGCTTGCGGTCCTCTACGACCTCGACGCGCCGCACGAGCCGTCGCCGGCGATCGACTGGTTCCGCGGCCTGGCGCGCATGACCGGCGGGCCGATCCTCGAGCTCGGGGTCGGGACGGGACGCGTCGCGATCCCGCTCGCAAACGACGGCCACGAGGTCATCGGGATCGACCGGTCCGCCGCCATGCTCGCGCGCGCCGAGTCGCATGCACGGCACACACGCGCGCCGCTCCGTCTGGTCGAGGCCGACATGCGCACGTTCTCGCTCGATCGCGCGTTCGCGCTCATCACGATCCCGTTCAACACCTTCCTCATGCTGACGCCTGAGGACCGCTGGGCCTGCCTCGCACGATGCCGCGAGCACCTGTCCGAGAGAGGGCGTCTCGCGATCGACGTGTTCCAACCCGATCCGAACAAGATCGCCGGCATCGACGGGGGCGTGCGAGAAGAGTGGAGCCGGAAGGATCCGGAGACCGGCCACGTCGTGACGAAGTTCTCCAGCACACGCTCCGACGTGGATGCGACGCACTTCCGCTGGTGGTTCGAGGAGGAGCTCGATGGCGGAGAGGTCCGCAGGATCACGCGCGAGGCCACCTTGCACTTCCTCTACCGCCGCGAGGCGGAGCTGCTGTTCCCCGCCGCGGGCTTCGAGCTCGATTCGATACATGGCGACTACGACGGCTCGAGCGCGGAGGCGACCTCCCCGAAGCTGCTGATCCTCGCTCGGCGGAAGGAGCGCGGCACCAGTCGCGAGCGGCGCCGCCGATGACGGACCTCCTCATCCGAGGCGGCACCGTCATCGACGGCACGGGCGCGCCACGGACGCGCGCGGACGTGGCGATCACGAACGAACGCATCACCGACGTCGGAGCGTTCACCGGCCGACGAGCGATGCGGATGATCGACGCGCGCGACAAGATCGTCGCCCCGGGGTTCATCGACATCCACTCGCACTCGGACGAGTCGATGCTCGTGAACTCGGCGATGGAGAGCGCGCTCCACCAGGGCGTCACGCTCGTGGTCTGCGGAAACTGCGGTGGCTCATCCGCACCCGTGCACGGGCTCGCGGCGGAGGAGGCCGACCGCGAGTACGCGCGGCTCGGCATCGAGCGCACCTGGTCGTCGTTCTACGAGTACGTCGCCGCCGTCGAGGCGAACGGAGCGGCGATCAACCTCTGCTCGTTCGTCGGCCACGGGACGCTCCGGATGTGCGTGCTGGGCGCCGAGGCCCGCCCGCCCACCGCTGATGAGCTCGCGCGGATGCGCGCGCTTCTCGGACGCGCGATGGATGAGGGTGCGATCGGCCTGGCGTCCGGCCTGATCTATCCGCCGAGCGCGTACGGGACGACCGACGAGCTTGCCAGCCTCTGCGAGATCGTTCGCGCGCGCGGCGGGCTCTACGCGAGCCACATCCGCAACGAGGGCGCGCAGCTGCTCGACGCCGTCGAAGAGAACCTCGAGGTCGGCCGCCGATCGGGCGTGCGCGTGCAGCTGTCGCACCACAAGGCGTCCGGTCAGAAGAACTGGGGCAAGGTCAAGGAGTCGGTCGCGCGCATCGAGGAGGCACGCCGAACCGGCGTCGACGTGCAGGCCGATCAATACCCGTACACCGCGTCCTCGACCGGGCTCGCGGTCACCATTCCGAACTGGGTCCATGAGGGCGGCTCCGCGAAGCTCACCGCGCGGCTGCGCGACCCCGCGGTGCGCGGGCGCATCCGCGACGAGGACACCGAGACCGGCCGCGCCTGGGATCGGATCGTCATCGCGCGCGCGCGGCATCACCCCGAGTACAGCGGTCGCAGCGTCGCGGATCTCGCGAAGGCCGCGGGCAAGGACCCGCTCGAGTGGACCTGCGACACGCTCGTGGAGCACGAGGGCGCGGTCGACATCGTCCACCACTCGATGAGCGAGGACGACGTCCGCTTCGTGATGGCGCAGCCCTGGGTCGCGATCGGCAGCGACTCTCGCGCGAACGCGCCCTACGGCCCGCTGTCGTTCGGCAAGCCGCATCCGCGCTCGTACGGCACCTTTCCTCGAGTCCTCGGCCGCTACGCGCGAGAAGAAGGCGTGCTCACCCTCGAGGACGCCGTGCGGAAGATGACGTCGCTGACCGCGCGGCATCTGCGGCTGCGCGACCGCGGCGTGCTCCGACCCGGCGCCTGGGCCGACGTCGTGGTCTTCGACCCCGCGCTGGTCGAGGACCTGGCGACGTACGACGACCCGCATCGTTATCCGCGTGGCATCGAGCACGTCGTCGTGAACGGAGCGCTCGCGATCGACGCGGGCGTGACGACCGAGGAGCGCGCCGGGCGCTTTCTGCGTCTCGGTCACGACCTGGGAGCCGAGTGAAGCTCGCGATCTTGGCGGAGGGTCAATTCGAGACCCGGCTCGCGAAGACCGCGATCGGCGTGCTGCGGTACGCGCCGTATCCGATCGTCGCGGTCGTGGATTCGACGCGTGCGGGCACCGACGCCGCCTCGCACGTGGGCGTTGGGAAGGGCGTGCCCGTGGTCGCCTCGGTCGACGAAGCGATGGCGCTCGGGGCGGACGCGCTGTTGATCGGCACGGCCGCGGCCGGCGGCCGCATCGCCGACGCGTACCGTCCGCACCTTGCGCGCGCGCTCGAACGTGGGCTCAGCGTGTGGAGCGGGCTGCACGAGCGCGTGCTCTCCGATCCGGCACTGGCGGCCGCCGCGAAGCGGGGGAGCGCGACCATCCGAGAGCTTCGCGAGCCGCCGGCGGACCTGCCCATCGGCGGACACCGCGAGCGGCGCGCAGGCAGCGTCGTCGTCCTCACGGTCGGCACTGACGCGGCGGTCGGAAAGATGACCGCTTCGCTCGAGATCGTCGAAGCGCTGCGCCGAGCGGGGAAGCGCGCCGCGTTCGTGGCGACCGGACAGACGGGCATCGCGATCGCGGGTGAGGGCATCGCCGTCGACGCCGTCGTCGCTGACTTCATCGCCGGCGCCGCGGAACGCCTTGTGTGCGACGCGGCCGAGACTGCCGACCTCGTCGTCGTGGAAGGACAGGGCTCGCTCACGCATCCGGGCTTCTCCGCTGTGACGCTGGGCCTGCTGCATGGCGCCGGGCCCGACCTCATGGTCATGTGCCACGACGCGGCACGCCGGATCGTGAAGGGCTACGACCGAGAGGGGCTGCCGGTGAAAGACATCGACGAATGCATCGCGATCTACGAGGAGGCGGCGGCATGGAGGCGCCCGTCGGGCTATCCGAGGGCCCGCGTGGTCGCCATCGCGCTCAACACGCGTGACCTGGTGGACGAGTACGCGCGCGAGGAGCTTGCGCGGTTCCAACGCGAGGTTTCGCTGCCGGTCGCGGACCCGGTTCGCGAGGGCGCTGCCGGCGCGGATCGACTGGCGGCCGCGATCGTCGGGTCGTCGGTCGCGAGCGTTGCGAAGCGATGAAGGGGGCGCTGCGCGTCTACACGCTCGACGTCCACCTAGAGGTGCCGTTCGAGATCTCGCGCGCCGTGCGCACCGAGAAGCGCGTCGTGATCGTCGAGCTCGACGAGGGCGGGCGCATCTCCCGCGGCGAGGGCTCGCCGGATCCGTTCTTCGACGAGACGAGCGAGAGCATCGAAGTCGACGTCCGCGGCGCGCTCGGCCTCCTTCCCGACGACCCGCGCGACCTCGCCGCGCTGAAGGCGCGCCTCGACGAGCGCTTTCCGCATGGCGGCGCGGCCGCGTGCGCGCTCGACACCCTCGGTCACGACCGCGCGGCGCAGGCCGCGGGCCAGCCGCTGCATACGTTCCTCGGGATCGCGAGCACCGACGCGCCGCCGACGTCCTTCACCATCGGCATCGCCGAGCCGACGGTGATGGCCGAGCGCGCCGCGGCCGCCGCCGCGAAGGGCTACCAGGTGCTCAAGGTCAAGCTGGGCCACGGGAATGACGAAGCGATACTCGAGGGCATACGGCGCGTGTTTCTTGGTCCGATCCGGGGCGATCCGAACGCGGCCTGGCGCCTGGCTGAGGCCCCCGAGCGCATCAGCCGCCTCGTCCGTTTCGACATCGAGTTCGTCGAGCAGCCGAC
>JBGPKU010000063.1:0-16452 GCA_041486085.1 Candidatus Limnocylindria bacterium
AGGGCTCGAGCCTG
Source organism: Candidatus Limnocylindria bacterium (assembly GCA_041486085.1). Classification (GTDB taxonomy): domain Bacteria; phylum Chloroflexota; class Limnocylindria; order P2-11E; family P2-11E; genus CF-39. The sequence goes on from JBGPKU010000063.1 coordinate 15, forward strand.
CTCCGCGGTGATGTCCTGTCCGTGCACCGTCTTGGCGTGCTGCTGCGTCACGCTGATCAGCTCGTGCTCGTCGCGACTGCGGACTTCGAATCCGCACGGACACCGCAGGCTCTTGAGGTCACCCACGGCGCATTCCTACCACTGGTTCCAGTCGGAGTTCACCCATACATGCACCTCGGGCTCTCCGTCGAACAGCTTTCCGAAGAACTCGCGGATCTGGGGCGACGCGGCGAACGCCTGCAATCCCTCAAGGCTTGACCACGTGTCGACGCCGAGAAACGCAGCGGGGTCCCGGGGATCCAGATAGACGACATGCGTGAGGTCGCCGGCCTTCTTGGCGGCGTCCTTCGACGCACCGGTGACATCGTCGTGGAGCTTCTTCGCCGCGGTGGCCGACCCGCGCAGCTTGCCTCGGATGGTCACGGTGTACGCCATCTCACACCTCCAAACGTGCGTCGCCATTGTCCCCTGCCGATCTTGTGATTTCCTTGTCGAATGAGGATCTCGATCTGCGGCGCGCTCTCGATCGAGCACGGCCCGGTCGTCGTGGCGGAGGCCGGCCTGCCGGGTCGCCTGGGGCGGCGGCTCTGGGCCTATCTCGTGCTCAATCGGCGGCGTCCTGTCGGACGCGAGGAGCTCACCCTCGCGCTCTGGGGCGAGGCGTCGCCGGATGCGGCCGACGCAAGTCTCAATGCGCTCGTGAGCCGACTGCGTCGCGGCCTGGCGACCTTGGACGCGGACGGGATCGCGATCCGCTCGACGAGCGGCGGTTACGCGCTCCACCTGCCTCCCGATGCCGTCGTCGATCGCGAGCGCGCCTGGTTGGCGATCCACCACGTTGAAGCCACGCGGCGCGCTGGACATGCGCGAGACGCATGGGCGGAGGCCGTGATCGCGAGCGAGATCGCTGGCCGCGGTTTCCTTCCCGGGGAGACCGCGCCGTGGATCGAGGGCGAGCGACGCATCCTTCGCGATGTCGAGCTCCAGGCGTTGGAGGCGATCTGCGACGCGGAGATCGACCAACATCGACCCGCCGAGGCGGAGCGTGTGGCGCGCCGGCTGATCGCCGCGGATCCGCTCCGTGAGTCGGGGTACCGCAGCCTGATGCGCGCGCTTGGTGCGGCTGGCAACGCCGCGCAAGCGACGCGCGTGATGGACGAATGCCGCAGCGCACTCGCGAGCGTGTCGGCCGCGCCGTCGCTGGAGACCCAGCGCGTCTTTCGCGAGGTGCTCCGCTAACCGCGGCGCCAACCGCCTCCCAGCCGTGCTCAAACTGTGCTAGAACGTATGTTCTAACACGCCCAGGGGGAGCGCGATGGGCACCTCATACGTCGAGCTGCATGCGCATTCAAATTCGTCGTTCCTCGACGGCGCCTCGCCGGTCGGCGATCTCGTCGCGGCCGCGAAGGAGCGCGGCATGGACGCGCTCGCGCTCACCGACACGAACGGCCTCTACGGCGCGGTGCGCTTCTGGAACGCCGCGACCGAGGCGGGCATCAAGCCGATCTTCGGCGTCGAGCTCCACACGCTCGACTTCGGCCACCTCGTGCTGATCGCGCGCGACGAGATCGGGTGGCGAAGCCTGTGCCGCATCGTCTCAACGGCGCAGCTCGCGGGGGAGAAGACCAAGCCGCGAGCGACGCTCGGGCTCATCAGAGAGGAGCCCGATGGTCTCTTTGCCCTGACCGGCTGCGCCCACGGCATGGTGCCGCGTCTGGTGCGCGCCGGCGACGTCGACGGGGCGCGCGAGGCGCTGTCGTCCCTCGCGGGCATCTTCGGCGAGCGCTGCTTCGTCGAGATCAGCGACCATCTCGATCCGGACGACCCGGCGCTCTGCGACGCGCTGGTGGAGCTCGCGACGGAGCAGGGTCTGGGTGCGGTCGTCACGAACAACGTGCACTACGCGTGGCAGACCGGCCGGCGGCTGCACGACGTGCTGCGCTGCATCGACGGTGGCTTCACCCTCGATGAGGCAGGGGACCGTCTGAAGCCGAACGGCGAGTACTGGCTCAAGGACGAGGTCGTGCTGCGCGAGCGTCTCGGTCGACACGACGAGGCGTTCCGCAACGCGCACCGGATCGCCGACGCCTGCACGCTCGACCTCGCCACCATTGGTCCCGGGGGTGGGGGCCCCCGGGCGCGTAGCGACGGTGGTCAGGAGCTCGGCGCGAAGAGCATGTCCGGACGAGAGCGCCTTCCTGGATTCCCCGCACCCGCCGGGCACACCGCGTTCTCCTTCCTCTACGCGCTCTGCCAGGAGGGCGCGCGCGCGAAATACGGACGGATGACGCCGCGCGTGTCGCGACAGCTCGCGCACGAGCTCGACGTCATCGAGCGCTGCGGCCTTGCGGAGTTCTTCCTCATCAACTGGGACATCGTCCGCTTCTGCAAGGAGCACCAGGTCCCCGCTCAGGGGCGCGGCTCCGCGGCGGATTCGATCGTCGCGTACGTGCTCGACATCACCAAGGTCGATCCCATCGCGCACGACCTCCTCTTCGAGCGCTTCCTCACCGAGGACAGCCGCACGATGCCTGATATCGATCTCGACATCGCGACGAACGACCGCGAGGAGGTCATCCAGTACGTGTACAAGAAGTACGGCGAGCGCTACGCCGCGATGGTCTGCAACGTCGTCACGTATCGGGCGCGCTCCGCCAGCCGCGAGGTCGCGAAGGCCCTCGGCTTCCGCCTCGCGACGATCGATCGCATGGCGCGCTCGATCGACACCTATCACGTCGACCCGACCCGGCGGCCCTCGGCCGCGCAGCACCCTGCCTACAAACACCCGAATCGTGAGGCCGAGCACGGCTGGGAGCCGCCGCGCACGGTGCCGGACACGCTCGAGGAGCTCGTCGGCACGATGGATGAGAACGAGCGCACGCGCTTCCCGCTCTTTCGGGAGCTCGTCCTTGCGATCGCCGATTTCCCGCGCCATCTCTCGATCCACAACGGCGGCATGCTCATCACCGCCCAGCCGCTCATCGACACCGTGCCCATCGAGCGCGCGACGATGCCCGACCGCAACGTCGTCCAGTTCGACAAGCGCGACGTCGAGGATCTCGGCCTCGTGAAGATGGACCTCCTCGGCCTGCGAACGCTGTCGCTGGTCAAGGACGCGGTCGCCGACATCGCCGCGCGGCATGGCGAGCGTCTCGAGCTCGGGACGCTGCGGCTCGACGACGAGGCGGTCTACGACCTCATCTGCGAGGTCGACACGGTCGGCCTCTTCCAGGTCGAATCGCGCGCGCAGGCGCAGGCACTGCCGCGCGTGCGGCCGCGGAACTTCGCCGACATCGTCGTCGAGGTCGCGATCATCCGGCCCGGCCCGCTGCAGGGAAACATGGTGAACCCGTACATCCGCCGGCGGCAGGGCCACGAGCCGGTCAGCTACGCGCACCCGCTGCTCGAGCCGATCCTGAAGGAGACGCTCGGCGTGATCCTCTTCCAGGAGCAGATCCTCAAGGTCGCGATGGCCGTCGCCGGCTTCACGCCGGCCGAGGCCGACAAGCTGCGCCGCGCGATGAGCCGTGCGCGATCGAGCGCCGACATGGAGAAGCTGCGCGAACCGTTCGTGAAGGGCGCGACGGCGAACGGTGTGCCCGGCGACGTCGCCACCGAGATCTTTCGTCAGATCGCGGCGTTCGCGGAGTTCGGCTTCTGCAAGAGCCACGCGGCGGCCTTCGCGCTCACCGCGTACCACACTGCGCACCTGAAGCTCTACTACCCGTCCGAGTTCTACGTCGCGCTCCTGAACAACCAGCCCATGGGGTTCTACTCACCTGCCGTGATCGCCGGCGACGCCAAGCGCCACGGGGTCGCGATGCTGCCGGTCGACGTCAACCGATCGGCCGCAAAAGCCATATGCGAGGAGAGTGACGACGCCCCGGCAATGCCCGCGAGCGAAGACGACGCGGCACGATGGGTGCCTCGCGGCGGAGCGGGAGAGGGCGAGGGACCCAGGGACCCGCGAGCACGCGAGGCACCCGGAGATGCCGCGGCGTCGTCGCCGACGAGGCGTGCCGAGTCGTCGCATCCGAGAGATCTCTCAAAGACGATCTCCGTTCATCGGAAGTGCCGCGTTCACGATGTTCGGCTGGGATTTCAGTCGGTCAAAGGACTCGGTGAGGCCGAAGCGAAGGCGATCGTCGCCGAGCGCGAGCGCGGCGGCTCGTACCGGAGCTTCGACGAGCTCGCGCGGCGGGTGGGTTTGAAGGAGGAGGCGCTCCGCAATCTCGCGCTGGTGGGCGCGTTCGACGCGTTCGGCGAGCCGCGCCGCGTCCTGCTCTGGCGCGCGCGCGACGCGCACCGCACGTCGCCGGCGTTCGTGCGGCCGGCGCTGCATCTGCCCGGGTCGGTCGCGCCAGAGCTGCCGGGCCTCTCGGAGCGCGAGCGCGTCGCGCTCGACTACCGCATCACCGGCATCCCCACGGGCCCGCAGATCATGGCCTTCTACCGGGAGGAGCTCGACCGCCGCGGAGTGCTACCGACGATCGCTCTGGACGAGCACCGCAACGGCGAGATGGTGCACGTGGCCGGAGCGATCGTCGTGAAGCAGCATCCGGAGACGGCGAAGGGGCATGTCTTCCTCTCGCTCGAGGACGAGACCGGCATGGCGAACGTGATCATCCGGCCCGCGACCTACCAGAAGTTCAAGCGCGTTCTGGACTCGACGGGCGCTGTGGTCGTCGCCGGAGCGCTCCAGCTGGTCGACGGCGTGACCTCGGTGCTCGCCGCCCGTCTCGACGGGCTCGACCTCTTCGTCGAGCTCAAATCACGCGAATGGCACTAGCGCGCGTCAGCCTGAGGTCAGCATCCAGGCGCGGAAGATCGCCGCTCGCTGCGTCGCCAGCATCCGCCAGTCAACCAATTCCGGCGCGTCTAAACAGGCGCTCAACCCACGGGTATCGGCCTCACGTCAACGCGGTAGCAGAGGAGAAGGAGCCACTTGTGACGGAGCGTTCGCCCGGCCAGACTGCCCTCAGCAACGGCAGGGGACAGGCATCGCGAGGTGTCTGACGCGTGGGTGGGATGACGGGGAGTGGACTCTTGGAGGCTACCGGCGAGGGCCGAGCAGAGGATCTGCTCGACTCGATCTTCCGTGTCGCGACGGAGCTCGTGCGCGGACAGCGTGTGTCCCTTGTGCTTCGCGACGAGGAGACCGCCGATTTCGTGATCGCGCGTGCCATCGGCCTCGCTGAAGACGTCCAGCGCAAGGTGCGGGTCGGTCCAGGCGAGGGAGTCGTCGGACACGTGCTCGCTTCGAAGCGATCGCTCCTCGTGCGTGTGGCTTCGGACATGCCACCGTCCGATCACGCCGGCCAGTACCTGTCCGAGTCCTTCGTCTCGGTGCCGGTCCTCGTCGACGACGAGGCGCGTGGCGTTTTGAGCGTCACCGATCGCGCGGACGGGCGCCCATTCGAACAGGCGGACCTGCAGACGCTCGAGATCCTGGCAGGTCATATCGGTGCGTGCCTGGTGCAACAGGATCAGGACGAGGCGCTGCAGCGCCTGGCCGAGACGGACCCGCTCACGCGGCTCTTCAACCGCCGGCACTTCGACAAGCGCCTCGAGGCCGAGACGAACCGCGCGCTGCGCGCCGATCATCTCGTTGCGCTCCTGATGATCGACGTCGACGACTTCAAGATGATCAACGACCGGTTCGGCCACGGCACCGGCGACGACGTGCTGAAGGGCGTGTCGTCGGCGATCGCGCAGGCCGTGCGCCTGTACGACGTCCCAACGCGTTTCGGCGGCGACGAGTTCGCGATCATCCTTCCCGAAGCCGACACCGAGGTCGCGTCACGCGTCGCCGGCCGCATCCTCGAGAAGCTCGAGCTCGTCGAGCTCCCGGAGCGCCTGCGCGAGGCGCAGCTGCGCATCGGGCTCTCGATCGGCGTGGCGACGTTCCCGGTCCCGCTCGGTGAGGCCGCGGCGCTCGTCGAGGCGGCGGACACCGCGATGTACAAGGCCAAGCAGGCCGGCGGCGGCATCCGCGTGTGGGAGCACTCGTTCGCCGAGGGTCCGCGTGGGTCGCTGCGCCCGAGTCGCACGTCGATCCCGCTCGCGCCCTACCTCGCCGATCCGGCGAGACTCGCGACACGCGATCTGCAGTCGCTGCTCCCCGCGCCGCTCGCGGCAGAGTGGAACGCCGTCGTGGTGGGTCGCGATGGCCACGTCCTCACGGTCGCGATGGCCGCGCCGAACACCGCCGCGGTCGACGCGCTTTCGAAGGGCACCGGCTTCGCGATCTATCCGGTGTTCAGCAATGCCGCGGATCTCGAAGCGACCCGGCGGAGGCTTACGACGGGCTAAGACGCTCCAGATTTTGGTCTCGCTTCTTCGCGCTGGACCCCGCCCTCTGATCCGCGGAAGAGATAGCCGACACCCGGCACGGTCTGGATCACGTCGCGCGACTTCCCGTCCTGAGTGAGCTTGCGCCGCAGGCGGCTGACGTTGAGCTTCACGAGGTCGCCGCCGACGTCCGCGTCGTACCCCCAGACGCCTTCGAGGATCTCCTCCTGCGTGAGCACGCGGCCGGGGTTCGCCATGAAGTGGCGCAGGAGCTTGAACTCGGTCGGCGAGAGGTGCACCGGCACGTCCGCGGCGGTCACCAGGTGCGTCGCCTCGTCGAGGATGAGGTCGCCGGTGCGGTAGATCGCCGGCGCCGGGCGGCCCCGCGTGCGCACGGAGCGGCGGAGGATCGCCTTGACCCGGGCCACCAGCTCCTTCGGGCGGAACGGCTTGGTGATGTAGTCGTCGGCGCCCAGCTGCAGGCCGCGCAGCATGTCGGTCTCGTCCTGTCGCGCCGACAGCAGGAGAACGGCGACGTGATCGTCCGCATGACGGATCCGCTCGAGCACGACGAAGCCCGTGAGCTTGGGCAAGTTGATGTCGAGCACGACGAGATCAGGCTTTTCGCGGCCAACGGCCTCGACCGCCGTCTCGCCATCGTAGGCGCGGACGACGTCATACCCCTCGCGCCGAAGTGCGTAGTCGAGCAGCTCAACCAGATCGCGGTCGTCATCGACGACCAACAGCTTCACTCGGTGCGCGCCTCCTCCGTTAGCTGCCTGGCCTTGGGCAGCGTGAAGTGTACGGAAGTACCGCGTCCCGGTGCGCTGTCGATGCTGATCTCCCCGCCTTGCGCTTGGACGATGGCCCGGCAGATCGTGAGCCCGAGCCCGAGGCCACCCGCCTGCTCGCGTACCTCCCGCGAGCGGAAGAAGCGCTGGAACAGCCGGGGCTGCTCGTCCACCGGGATGCCTGGACCCTGGTCCCGGACGGTCACCCGCACGAATCCCTCACGCGTGAGCGACGTCACCCAGATCGTCGTCTCCTCGGGCGAGTACCGGCTGGCGTTGGCGATGAGGTTCGCGAGGACCTGGCCGGTCCGCCGGGGGTCCGCGAGCACCCGCTCGGAGTCCCGGTGCAGGACGGCGTCGAGCGTCTGGTGCTTGGAGTCGAGCAGCGGCTGTACGAAAATGAGGGCCTCCTGCAGGCTGTGCCGGACGCTGGCGGGCACAGCACGGATCTGGAACGTGCCTGCCTCGATGCTGCCGGCGTCGAGGAGGTTCTCGACCAGGTACTCGAGACGCAGGGCGCTGCGGTGCAGGGTGCCGACCATCGACCCAAGCTCTTCGCGCGGCATGGTCAGCGCGTCGTCCACGAGCAGATCGAGCGTTGCCGACAGCGCCGCGATCGGCGTGCGCAGCTCGTGCGCGACCTGCAGCAGGAAGTCCTCCTTCAGGCGGAGCAGCTCGGCCTGCGCGGTGACGTCACGGACCGTGTGAAGCGTGCCTCGACCGCCGAGCATCGTACTGATCATCTCGAGCACGCCCATCCGGTCCTCGCGCGGGAACCAGGCGCGGCGGACTCGATGGCCCTCCTGGTCCTGCACGGTGGTGGCACCGGACACGAGCAGCAGCTCCTCGAACGTCCGCCCGACGAGCTGGTCCTCCCCCAAGATCCGGAAGGCCGCGGGATTCGCGCTGACGATCTGGCCCTGCGTGTCGACAAGAAGGATGCCGTCGGTCAGGGCGACGAAGGCGTCCTGCACGTCGACCGGCGCGATGGCGTGGTCCGACGCGCGCCGGCCGGGTCTGCGCCGGCGCTCCTCGGTCACGCCCTCACGACCAGCCGCACGCGCGTGCCATTCCCCACGCTCGAGTCGATCGAGAGCTGTGCGCCGATGAGGCGCGCCGATTCGCGCATCTGCAGCAGCCCGAGGCTGCCGCGCGACGCGTAGCTTCGGAGCGTCGCCTCGACATCGAACCCTGCACCGTCGTCCTCGACCAGCGCGACCAGCGTGCCATTCTCGTCGTACAGGTCGATGTGCACGTTCGGCGCTCGACCCGTCTTGACCGCGTTGTTCGCGGCCTCCCGGATCACCGTGAACGCGCCCGCCTCGATCTCCGACCGCAGTCGGCGCGTCGAGTCGATACGCCGCGCCTCGACCTTCGATCCGTTCGTACCGTCGATGCGCTCGGCGAGGGCGGTGATCGCGGCCGCGAGACCGCCGGTCTCGAGTGGCAACGGGCGCAAGGCGAAGAGGATGTCCCGAAGTCCCTGCTGTGTCTCGACGAGCCGGCGGCGGAGTGACGCCAGCTCGGCCAGCGCGCCGTCGAGGTCCTTCTTCGCGCGCTTTGCGGCGATCTCGATGCCGATCGCGGCGTTGGCGAGCGTCTGGGCCACGCCGTCGTGAAGATCGCGCGCGAGCCTGTGGCGCTCCTCCTCCGCGACCTTCACGACGCGCAGTCTCTCCTCGGCGAGCTCCGCGGAGAGCTGTACGAACTCCAGCGAGAGCCCCGCGGACGCGCTGAGCGCGCGGGCGGATTCTTCGTCGGCCTCGGTGAAATCGCCGGTACGCCGGTTCAACACCTGCAGGACGCCGAGCCTGCGCTGGTCGCGGGCGTTGATCGGGGCGACCAGGATGGATCGGGTGCGGAAGCCGGTCCGCTGGTCGATGCTTGGGTCGAAGCGCGCATCGTCGTACGGCGCGTCGATGCGCATGACGGCGCCCGTCCGGGCTGCCTCCGCGGCGAGGCCAGGTCCGTCGAGCGGCATGCGGATCACCCGCACCTCGCGCGCTCCCGGCTCGCTGCCCTGGGTGAGGACGCGCGACCAGAGCTCGCCGAGCTCGTTATCGATGACGAAGAGCGTCGCTCGCTCCGAATCGAGCATCGCCGTGGCCGTCTCGACGATTCGCGTGAGGACCTTGTCGATGTCGGTCTCGAGGGCCAGATCCTGCTGCAGGCGGAGCAGCGACCCGAGCTGTGCGGCGTCGTTGACGGCTGGCATCCGACGCGAATGCTAGGCCCTATCCCGCGACCTCTTCGGCGATCTGGCGGACCGTGTCCAGCGTATCGATCTCGTTCACCGGCTTGTCCGGGCGCAGGCGCACGATCCGCGGGAACCGCATCGCGTAGCCGGAATCGTGGCGATCGGACTCCTGGATCTGGTCGAACGCCACTTCGATGACGGTGTCCGGCCGGACAAGTCGAACGCGGCCGAGGTCGTGGATCGTCGACGCGAGGAAGTGCGTCGTCATCTCCGCGATCTCTCTGTCGGTCAGACCCGAGTACGCCTTGCCGACGTTCCGCAGGCGTTCGCCGTCGCGGATCGCGAACGTGTAGTCGGAGAGCACGCCCTTGCGCTTGCCGTGGCCCCACTCGACCGCGGTCACGACGACATCGAGCGTCCGCAGCGCACGCTTGACCTTGAGCCACTCCATGCCGCGGCGGCCGGGGCGGTACGGCGAGCGGGGATCTTTGATCATGAGTCCCTCGTTGCCGCGCTCCCGCGCCGCCAGGAACTCCCTGTCCAGGGCCGCGACGAGCGCGTCACCGGTCTCGTCGATGATCGTCTGGCGGGCGAAGAGGATCGGCGGCGCCAGTGGCATCGCGCGCAGCACCCGCTGGCGCTCCGCCAGCGGCACGTCCAGAAGCGCGCGGCCGTCGCGCTCCAGGATGTCGAAGACGACGAGGGACGCGGGCATTCGCGTGCGCAGCTCCCCGGAGACGTCCTTGCGCCCGAGGCGCGTCTGGAAACGCGTGAATGGAACGGCCCGTTCGGTCGCGGCGTCGAACGCGAGGACTTCCGCGTCGAGGACGAATGAACCAGGGATCGCGCTCAGCACATCGTGCAGCTCGGGATAGCGCTTCGTGACGCGATCGAGCGTGCGCGAGTAGAGCTCGATCCTGTCGCCGGCCTTGTGCACCTGCGCCCGCACGCCGTCGTACTTGTCCTCCACCACGTACGGCGCGGGGAACCGCTGCTGCACCTCCGCGAGATCCAGCACCGGCGTCGCGAGCATCATCCCGATCGGCGCGAAGTGGGTGAGGGTCGGCTGGTCGAGCGTGCCGTGCTTCGCGCGCAGCGCCGCCTCGCCGATATCCCCGGTGAGCATGTTCGCGCGTGAGACCTCCTCGCGAGCGCGGCCGAACGCCTTTGCGACGGCGTCCTCCAATAGCGTCTCGCGCAGGCCGATGCGCGTCTCTCCGCCGATGATCTTGGTGATGTAGCGCGCCTCTCCCGCGTCCGCGCGGCGCATCAGCGAGCGGAGCGCGTCGCGCTTCGCGTTCGCGCCGCGGAGCGCCGCGATCTCGCTGAACGCCGCCGCGATGTCGGCGAGGGTCAGCGGCTCGGCCGCCGCGTCCACCGGCGCGTCGGCCATCAGCTCGTGCGCGACATCGCCCAGATCGGCGTGCCGCTGGTACGAGCTGCGCATGTCGTCCCCGGTCTTGCCGGATCGCTCGAGCAGCACCTCGGAGAGGGCGCTCCATCCCACGTTGAGGACGCGCTCGTCCTTGCGCGGGAAGGGCACGCCGGCGAAGAGACGCGCGGCGAGGACGATGTCGCGGTCGTCGAGGCGCGCCAGGTACGCGCCCAAAACGGCCTGTTTCTCGAGCTTCTTGGTCGTCGCCCGGACGGCATCGGCCGTGCTTACCCAATCGGTGAAGCGGTCGCTCATACGAAGAGCGACCGAACGGAGGTACTGCTCGTGGGCATCATCGAGCTGCTCATCGTGATCCTGCTGCTGGCATGGCTCTTCGGCTACTTCGGCCGTGGCCGCTGGTACGGCGGCACGGGCTCCGCGATCGCCGCGCCGTCATTCGCATCCGGAAGCTGGGTGCACACGCTCCTTGTCATTGTGGTGATCCTCGTCGTCCTGCGTCTTCTCCACGTCCTGTGATCCAACGGCCATAAGGCGGCGGAGGCGTCGCGCCGAGCGGGTACATTCGCCGCATGCAGCGAGCACCCAAGGAAGAGCGGCTCTTCCGCGTGCCCTACGGCGACCAGGAGCTGGATTTCATGCTCCAACCCTGGTTCGATATCGACGTCATCGAGTCGGGGACGATGCCCCCGATCGATGACGTGGGCGCCGCAGCGCGCGAGGTCCTTGGACGTCTCGGCTCGCGATCTCGTATAGGTCGTCCCCTCGTGCTCTCCGAGCTGGCTGACGACATTGCGCGCAAGCACGGCGGCAAGGCGACAGCGGTCATCGCGGTCACTGACCTGACGCGGGCGTGCCCCGACGACCTTCTTGTGCCGCCGTTGCTCGACGAGCTGAACAAGGGCGGAATCCCCGACGAGCGGATCACGGTCGTCATCGCCGTGGGGCTGCACCGCCCCACCACGGACCCGGAGAAGCGTGAGAAGCTCGGCGCGGTCGTAGATCGGGTCCGCGTGGTCGATTCCGACGGGCGTGACCCCGCGAAATGGGTGGATCTTGGTCCCGTCCCGCCGTATGGCGTTCCGGGGTCGACACAGAGGATCATCAAGGAGGCTGACCTTGTGGTCTCGACCGGCATCGTCGAGCCACACCAGTACGCGGGTTGGTCGGGCGGTCGGAAGACGGTCGCGATCGGCTGCGCCGGTGAGCCGGTGATCACGGCGACGCACGGCATGAGGTTCCTCGAGGACCCGGGCGTTCGCCTTGCCAAGCTCGACGGCAATCCCTTCCACGAGACCGTGAACGAGATCGCTCGGCGCGCTGGGCTGCGGTTCTGCCTCAACGTGGTCACTGATGACAAAGGTCGCGTCGTCGCGATGGAGGCCGGCGCGCCGGACGACGTCCTCCGCGCGCTGGTGGCGGTCGGCGAGCGCCTCTACACGCGCACGATCTCCAAGCAGTACGACATCGTCATCGCGGGCGTCGGCAAGCCGAAGGACGTCAACCTGTATCAGGCCTCGCGCGCGGCGACCTATCTGCGTTTCGCGCCGACGCCGGTCGTCCGCGAAGGCGGCGCGATCATCATCCCCGCGCAGCTGGACGAGGGTGCCGGCGAGGGGACGGGGGAGCAGCGTTTCCTGGCGGCGCTCGAGCGCGCCGAATCACCCGCGGCCGTCGTCGAGGAGGCACGCCGCCGTTTCGCCGGCGGGGAGCAGCGCGCGGTGATGGTGGCGCTCACGTTGCAGCACTGCCTCGTGATCGTCGCCGCGTCGGAATCGCCGGAGGTCGTGCGGCTCGCGAAGCTGCGCGCGGCGGTCGACGTCGAAGAGGCGCTCGACATCGCGTACGAGCACATCGGGCGGCCGGAGCACGCCGCGGTGCTGCTCGTCACGCACGCGCTCCACACGCTGCCGGTCGTGCGACCAACGGTGCCCGCGGCCTAACCCTTGCGGTCGTAGCGCTCCCAGCTCACGAGCTCTGACAACGGTCGCCGGCCGAGCGACGGAAGCGCGCGCGCCACACCCGGGGTGCTCCGCACGCGCGAGGCTTCAGTGTCGGCGGGATATCCGAACGCGATCGTCTGACGCATCCAGCGCTCCTTCGGGACACCCAGGAGCTCCTTGGCCGCGCGCTCGTTGTCGTCGGGCCAGATGGACCCGATGCACGAGCCGACGCCATGCGACCACGCGGCGAGCATGAGCCGCTCCGCAAGGCGTCCGCAGTCGAACGCGTTACCCGGACCGTCCATGACCAGGGCGACCACGACGTTCGCGCCCGCGAGATGCGTGGCGAACTGTCCGAGCTTGGAGAGTCGCTTCAGCGTCTCACGGTCACGCACCACGACGAGGTGCCATGGCTGCGTGTTCTTCGACGTGCCCGTCCATCGGGCGACCTCGAGCACGTCGCGGAGCGCATCGTCCGGGATCTGGCGATCCGCGTAGCGGCGGACCACCCGCAGCGAGCGCAGGAACCGAGTGATCTCGTTCGCCATCAGAACTCCACGCGCACGTTCGTCCCGACGACCCTAGCCGTTCCACGCCGCGCTCGTCGACGGCTTCAGCGCACGCGAACCGCTGGCATGCGAATCGCTAGAGTCCTGCGCATGGGTTGCTGCCTGGCTGGTTGCCTTCGCCTGATCTTTTTCCAGATCTGGAAGCTGCTCCTCGCCGCGATCGTCGCGATGGTCCTCGCACGTGCCGACGAGTACGTGGAGCGGCGCCACGGTGACAACACGGCCGGCAAGGCCTGGCGCACGTATCGCCGGCGGGGGAAGAAGACCACCCAGGGTCCATAGCGCCGGCCGCGCGCAGTCTGCATAGACTCGCGGCTTGACCTCGCGCATCGATGTTTTCCGCATCCCCACGCGCATCTCGTTCGGTCGCGGAGTCGCGCTCACGGTCGCGGCGCCTCTGAAACAGATCGGCGCGAAGAAGGTCCTTCTGGTGACCGACAAGGGTGTCCGCGCGGCCGGCCTCGTGGCGCCGATCGAGGAGCGCCTGCGCGACGCGAAGATCCCGTACGAGATATACGACGACGTCGTCCCGGATCCGGGCGTCGGCGAGGTGCAGCGGGCTTTCGAGCGCGCGAGCGCCGTCGGCGCCGACGCGTTCGTGGCGGTGGGCGGCGGCTCGGTGATCGATACGGCGAAGATGGCCGCGACGCTGCTGACGAACGGCGGGACGGTGCTCGACTACATCGGCATCGACAGGGTGCCGAAGCCGGCGGCCCCGCTCGTGGCGATCCCGACGACCGCCGGCACGGGCGCGGAGATCACGGTCAACTCCGTCATCGCCGACCCGGCGCAGCACAAGAAGCTCGTGATCATCAGCCCGAACGCGACCGCGCTCTTCGCGCTCGAAGATCCGGACATGACCGTGACGCTCCCGGCCTTCGGCACGGCCATCACGGGCATGGACACCCTGGTGCACGCGATCGAATCCTTCGTGAACAAGAACAGCTATCCGATGACGGCGGTGCTGGCGCTCGAGGCGATCCGCGATGCCGGCCGCGCGCTCCCGCGGACGGTGAAGGATGGATCGGACATCGAGGCGCGCGAGATGATGCTGCGCGCGGTCGTCGCGGCAAGCCTGGCGTTCTCGAACACGCGCCTGGGCAATGTGCACGCGATGGCCCTTCCGCTCGGTGGCTGGGCGCACGTCGCGCACGGGACGGCCGTCGCGATCCTCCTGCCGCACGTGATGGACTTCAACCGAACCGCCGCCGAGGAGCGCTATGCGGCGGTCGGCGAGGCGCTTGGCGTGGCCAGGGACGGCAAGGCCGCGGTGAACCGCGTCTTCGAGCTCAACGACGAGATCGGGATTCCCCCGGGCCTGCGTAGCGTCGGCGTCAGCGAGGATGTCATCCCGAAGATGACCATGGACGCGATGCAGTCGGGGAACATCGCGGTGAACCCCCGGACGACGACGGCCGCGGACATCGAAGCGCTCTACCGGGCGGCGCTCTAGGGTCGCTGAACGGGCCGAACGCGCCGCACGCCACGTTCCCGTCGCGGCGCACCGATCCGAAGGCGAGCGTTCCGCGCGAACACGTCGATGAGACGGCCGCGGCCGCTACGACGTCTGGCTGCGACGAAGGCAACAGCGGATCGGAGACCGCGGAGGCATCGAGTGTCCCGAACGGCGCTATGTTCGATTTCGGAGGTGCCATATGAACGACGTCATCGACATCGGTCGAGTGCTCATGACCATGACCGAGCCGTGGAAGCCGCGCGATCTCCTGCGGGTCAACGACGCGATCGTGCGGATCGCGCGGCTGCGCGGCGAGTTCCCCTGGCACCAGCACGAAGAGGACGAGCTCTTCCTCTGCTGGGAGGGGGCGTTTCGCATCGAGCTCGAGGGCCGCGATCCGGTGCAGCTCGTCGCGGGACAGCTCTACGTCGTGCCACGCCGCTTGCGGCACCGGCCGGTCGCGGAACGTGACGCGATCACGCTGCTGCTCGAGCGGCCGGAGACGCTCCAGTACGGAAACCCATAGCCTGCCGCTGATGCCGGTCGCGATCTTCGACATGGACGGTGTGCTCTATCGCGGGAGCATCGTGATGCCGTACGCGAAGGAGACCGTCGAGCGACTGCGGCGCGCGGGGTGGGAGGTCTTCTTCGCGACGAACAACTCCACCGCGACGCGCAACGAGTATGTCGCGCGCCTGTCGGCGCTCGGGCTCGGCGGCGACCTCGACCATGTCATCACCAGCGCGTACGCGACGGCCCACTATCTCGAGCGGATCACGCCGAAGCCGAAGGACGTCCTGGTCATCGGAGCCGACGGGCTGCGAAAGGAGATCCGTGCGGTCGGCATCGCGGTCCGTGACGCGGATGCCCTGCCGGGGATCCATCCGCCCGTGGAGGCGGCGGCGGACGGCGCCGACCCTGGCGCGATGCGTCGTTACCTCACTGGCCTGGCGACGCCGGAGCCCGCCGACACGGTGGTCGTCGGTCTCGACCTGCACTTCAACTACGCGAAGCTGGCGGAGGCGCAGAGATCGATCCTCGCGGGCGCGCGCTTCATCTGCAGCAATCGCGATCGGGCGTATCCGGTGGAGCGCAGGCTCCTTCCCGGTGCCGGGACCATCGTGGCGGCGATCGAGGTGGCGACCGGTCAACGCGCGTTGTGCGTCGGGAAGCCGGAGCCGTTCCTGTTCGAGGAGGCGCTACGGCGCGCGGCGTCGGGCGGACGGAGCGGAGCGGGCGGGGGGGACGATGCGGTGATCGTCGTCGGCGACTCGACCGACTACGACATCGTCGCGGCGCATCGCGTCGGCGCGATCGGCATCCTGATCCTCACGGGTCTCACGGAGGAGTCCGCGCTGCAGAGCGCGAAGGGCGAGGCGGCGCCTGATCATGTGATCCGCTCGCTGGAGGAGCTGTTCGTGCTGCCCGCCCTCGCCGGCGCGTAGGCTCACCGCTACTCCCAGGTGACGCCGAAATGGCCGGCGGGCCGGGGCTGCATCTTGTCGTCGACGAAGCCGGGGTCGAACAGACTCGGCGAGCCGAACGGACGCGTATCGGCGACGGCCTCGACCGCGGTGATCCAGAGCGAGAGCGCGAGGAGCGCGGCGAACAGGATCCTGTTCAACGAACGGGAGTTCAGCGTCACGCCCGGACCCTGACGGCCGCGAGCGCCTGCTCGAAGACCTGCTTGGCCTCGTGCGTGCTGCCCTTGCGCTCGCCGGCCACGCTGGCGATGAAGGCCTCGACCACGACCGGGTTGAACTGGGTGCCGGCATTCGCGCGCAGCTCCTTGACCGCG
>JBGPKU010000064.1:0-16276 GCA_041486085.1 Candidatus Limnocylindria bacterium
CAAGACCATCGACAGCCAGGACCGCCTCAAGATGATCGACCACCCCGAGCTCTACCTGAAGAGCGCGGAGCAGATGAAGCAGCTCTTCCCGTCCGACGGCCCGGCCATCGATCCGCGGGAAGGCCGTGAAAATGCCGAGGCGCGCGAGAACACCCTGAAGATCGCCGCCATGGTGGACATCAAGCTCCCGCTCGGCGAGGTCAAGATGCCGCACTTCGAGGTCGCGAAGGGCCTCACACCGGAAGAGCAGCTACGCAGGATGGCCGAGAAGGGCACCAAAGAGAGGTACGGCGCGATCACGCCTGACCTGCGGGAACGGCTCGACAAGGAGATCGACGTGATCGGGAAGGCGGGCTACGCGGGCTACATCCTGATCGTGCAGGACTTCATCGAATACGCGCACGAGAACGACATCCTCACCGCCGTCCGGGGGAGCGCGGGCGGCTCGCTGGTGAACTACGCCATCGGCCTCACGGACATCGACCCGATCAAGTACGGGCTGATCTTCGACCGCTTCCTGAACCTCGAGCGGTACACCCCACCGGACATCGATGTCGACTTCATGGACAACCGACGCGATGAGGTCATCGCATACGTCACGAAGAAGTACGGCGCCGATCGCGTCGCGCAGATCGCGACGTTCAACACGATGCTGGCGCGCGCCGCCATCCGCGACGTCGCGCGCGTGCTCGGCATGCCCTATGGCGAGGCAGACCGGGTGGCGAAGGTCATCCCGTTCGGCGTCGACCTGGCCGAGGCGCGCCGCATGGTCGCCGAGCTGCGCGACATGGAGAGCGAGCCGCACATCCAGCGACTGCTGGATCTGGCCGAGAAGGTCGAGGGCCTGGTCCGCTCCACCGGAACGCATGCCGCGGGTGTCGTCATCACACGCCAGCCACTGACCGATCTCGTGCCCCTGGAGCGCTCGAAGGGCAAGGCCGAGGCGATCCAGAGCCAGTACGAGGACAAGTCGCTGGACAAGCTGGGCGTGCTGAAGTTCGACTTCCTCGGCCTCGGGAACCTGACGATCCTCCACGAGGCTCTCCGCCTCATCAAGGAGATGCGCGGCGTCAGCATCCAGCGCGAGCAGATCCCGCTGGATGACAAGAAGACCTTCGATCTCCTGAGCTCGGGCGAGACGACCGGAATGTTCCAGCTCGAGTCCGCCGGGATGCGCCGCTACATCCGCGACCTGAAGCCCGACCGCGTCGAGGACGTCATGGCGATGGTGGCGCTGTTCCGTCCCGGGCCGATGGACTACATCCCGACGTACGTTCGGCGCAAACACGGACAGGAGGCGGTGACGTACGCCCACCCGGCGCTCGAGCCGGTGCTGCGGTCGACGTACGGCGTCATGGTCTACCAGGAGGACGTGATGGCGGTGACGCAGGCCCTCGCGGGCTTCACGATGGCCCAGGCCGACGTGCTCTGCTACACGATCCGCAAGAAGATCAAGGAGAAGCTCGACGCACAGAAGATGAAGTTCGTTGAGGGCTGCCTGAGAAATGGTCTTCACGCGGATGTCATCGAGCAGGTCTGGCGCGACTTCGAGCCGTTCGCGCGCTACGGATTCAACCGCGCGCACGCCGCGATCTACGGGATGATCGCGTACCACACCGCGTATCTGAAGGCGAACTACTCGACCGAGTACATGACCGCGGTGCTGTCCGCGGAAATGGGAACACCCGAGCGCGTCGCGATCGCCGTTGCCGAGTGCCGGCGCATGGGCATCGCGGTGCTGCCGCCCGACGTCAACGAGTCCGCGTTCGGCTTTGCGATCACGCCGAAGGGCATCCGCTTCGGGCTTGGCGCCGTCAAGAACGTCGGTCAGGGAGCGGTCGAAGGCATCATCGAGGCGCGCGCGAAGGGCGGCGCGTTCCGATCGCTCGATGACTTCTGCGGTCGCATCGATCTCACGCGCTGCAACAAGCGGGTGCTCGAATCGATCATCAGGTGCGGTGCGACCGACGCCTTCGGCACACGCCAGGGCCAGCTCAACAGCCTGGATTCCGTGCTGTCGACCGCTCAGCGGGAGCAGCGGGACCGCGAGAGCGGCCAGGTCGGCCTGTTCGCCTCGCTCGGTCTGGACACCGAGATCGTTGCCACACCGATCTCCGGTCTCGAGGCGCCGCGCAAGGAGCTGCTCAGCTGGGAGAAAGAGCTGCTCGGCATCTACCTTTCGGAGCACCCGCTGCAGGAAGTGGCGTCGCGGATGGGCGACGTCGTCACCGCGTACCTCGCGGAGCTCAAGGAGGAGCAGGAGCAGGACCTGGTCATCGTCGCCTGCGTCGTGACGGCCGCGCGCAAGCACATCACCAAAGAGAAGAAGCTGATGATGTTCGCGCAGGTCGAGGATCTCACCGGCTCCGTCGAGGCGACCATCTTCCCGCGCACGTACGAGGCGACCGCGGCCGTCTGGAACACCGACGAGATCCTGCTGGTGCTCGGCCGCGTCGAGAAGCGCGACGACGCGCCGAAGCTGCTCGTCGAGCACGCGGTGCGATTCAACGAGGCAGGGTCGGCTGAGATCCGACGAGCGCTCGCAGACACGACCGAGAGGCTCGCGAAACGAGCCAAGTTCGTGCGTCCCGCGGGTTCTGCCGGGGAGTTTTCGCCCCGTCCTCCCTATTCGCCGACGAACGGCAACGACCGCCGTGCGCCTGATGGCCCCGCCAATGGCGGATCTTCGGATCGTTTGTCCTCGGAGATTGTCCCTCCGGCGTCACCCGCAGGGCGACCGGTCGAACTAGTCATTCGTTTTCGCGAGGCCTTGAGCTACGAGCGCTCGGTCGAGATCTTCAAGCGCATCTCGGAGGTCTTGAAGGACTTCTCCGGTGCGTCGGCGGTCGTGCTCGAGCTCCCCGCGGGCGCGTCCGGCCAGCCGCGCCGCGTCTCGACACCGTTCAGGGCCAATGTCACGGCGGAGGTCGCGGAGGCCGTGGAGCGCGAGGTCGGGCGGGACGTCGTCGAAGTGGTGCTCCCCGGCCGATAGCGCACGGACCCTCGTCTGCGCGGCCCGCATTCACCCGACCGGCTCGCTCATACTCGACGCGTGCCCGAACGTGCGAAGCGGCTGCACCGCGCGAGCGTCGCGCTCCTCAGCGGCCTCGATCTCGAGCGCATCCAGCGCGAGGTCGTGCGAGCGCTAAAGGACATCCTCGGCGCCGACGCCGCCGCGGTGATGCTCAAGGACCCGACCGGCACGTTCCTCTCGATCGAGTGCCACGAGGGTCTCTCGGATGAATATGCGACCTCGCAACGCGTGCCCTACGAGTCAGCGAAGGGCTCGTTCAGTGGCTCGGATGATCACGTCATCCTCGACCTCGGCACGCAGGGCTTCGGCGACAAGAAGCTGGTCGCCGCCGAAGGGCTGGCGAAGGTCCTCGCCATCCCTCTGGTGAACGACGGCGAGTTCATCGGGTCGCTGAACGCCTATGCGCGAGACCGTGCGGCCGAGTTCAACGCGGAGTCGATCGATCTCGCGCACGTGCTCGCGGTGGAAGCGAGCGTGGCGATCGGGAACGCGCAGACATATCAGGAGGCGGTCGAGCAGCGCGACCTGCAGACGTCGATCTTCGGAGCGCTCGGCGAGGGCATCGTCATTGTCGATCCCGCTGGACGCATGACGGCGATGAACAGCGTCGCGGCGACGTTCCTCGGCGTGGGCCCAGACACAAAAGACATACCGGTCGAGCAGGGGATGGCGCGCTTCGCACCCCGTGACGCGACGACGGGCGAGCCGCTGAGAGCGGACCAGTCGCCTGCGGCCCGTGCGCTACGCGGCGAGGACGTTCACATGGAGCTCCTCTACAGGAACGCGAGCACCGGCGATGAGCATGTCGCCGACCTCAAGGCTCGGCCGGTGCGCTCGGGCGGGGAGATCGTGGCGGCGGTCGTGACGATGTACGACCTCACTGAGCTCCGGCGCATGGAGCGGGAGAAAGAGCAGTTCCTCTCCATCGTCTCGCACGAGCTGCGTACGCCCCTGACGCCGCTGAAAGCGCTTGCGCAGCTGCTCATCTCGCGCATCCGCCGCACGCGCGAGAAGGGCACGCCGCTCGACATGGATTCGCTCGAACGCAACCTTGCGTCGATCGAGCGCCAGGTGGACCGCATGAACGGCCTCGTCACGGACCTGCTGTCGGTCTCGCGCGCGGGGCGTGGCAAGCTCGAGATGGACCGGGTGCCCTTCGACCTCGCGACCAGCGTGCGCGACACCGTCGAGCGCTACGTGGAGGCGACGCGTGAGGAGGGCCGCCACCAGTTCGTCGTGGAAGCGCCCACGATGCTCGTGATCTCGGCCGACCAATCGCGCATCGAGCAGATGCTTATGAACCTCATCGGCAACGCGGTGAAGTACTCACCCCGCGGCGGTGAGGTGCGTGTCGAGCTGGACCAGAAGAACGGAAATGCCGAGATCCTCATCCGCGATCAAGGGATCGGCATCAACAAGGACGATCTCGAGCGCCTGGGCGAGCCGTTCACGCGCGGCACCGGCAAGGCCGCGTCTTTCGCGGGCATGGGGATCGGCCTTCACGTCGCGAAGCTCATGGCGCAGGCGCACGACGGATCGTTGCGGCTCGAGAGTGAGGGCGAGGACCTCGGCACCACGGTGCGGGTGACGTTACCCGCGTAGCTATCGCACTGACAACGTGCTCGTCGCCGAGGGCTTGGGCAGGCACGCGAGCGGTCAGTGCAAACGCGACAGCGACTGCCAACGCAGAACAAATCCGTCGCTCGCGCGTCTAACAGGTGATGCGGCTTGTCATCCTCTCGGTGCTCACGCTCGCCTTGGCATCGTGTGGTGAGTCGAGCGGCGAACAGGCAGCCTCCGCGCCATCAGCGTCGGCGAGCCCACGAGCAACGGTCGCGGCGCAGCCCACGGCGCGCCCAACCTCGCCCGCGACGAAGGATTGCACTGTGAGCTGGGCGAGGAGCTATCGCACGCTTGACGCCCTGGTGAACGACAGCGACCTGATCGTTCGCGCGAAGGCGGTCTCACGCGATCAGGTGCAACTCAAGGCGTTCGGGCTCAACGACGCCGTTTCACCGCGGCCGGCATCTCGCGTCACATTCAGCGTGTTGGCGACGCTCTCGTCCGGCACAGCTCCGATCACTGAGGTGCGTGTGGTCGAAGACGTGTGCCCGGGTCTGGATGTGGTGCCTGGCGATGAATGGGTGCTCTTCCTGTCCAAGGCCGACCCGCGCTATGCGACAGCACCAGGCGATCACTACTTCACACGCGGCGGCCCGCAAGGCCAGGCTCGACTACGCGCAGGGACCGTGAGCGGTCCCTTCTTCAAATTCCAGCGCGCGCTACACCCATACGAGGGTGCATCGCTGGCTGAGCTGGAGAACGACATAAGGGCGATCCGACCGCTCGACCGATCCGCAGCGCGCGCCTTGGTCGAGCGCTACGGATGGCGGGTCATTGCCACCGGCACGGAGGCGGACGAGGAGATACCAGCGAACGCCTCCGCGCCGTTCCTATACGACGGATACACGTTCAATGACTTCATCGAAGCGTCGCGTCGCGTCGGTCTCGACCTTGGCGCAGCGGCCCCAGGACCGATCCTGATCGTGACGTTGCGGCTGGAGGCGGATAGGCCATCCACCGAGAAGCAATACAGCGCAACTGTGGCGTATCGCGGAGGTCAGATCGTCGGTGCGTGGATCGTGTCTGGCATTCCCTGGACGTGGAGCGTCTTCGGTGTCGATCAGCGTCCGGAGGCGCTCGCGCACTGACCACGAGGTATTGGATTCCGTGCCGGAGGAGGGACTCGAACCCTCAAGGGCTTACGCCCAGCAGATTTTGAGTCTGCCACGTCTGACCAAATTGCGTCACTCCGGCGCATCTGAATTCTACGTTCGATTCAGCAGCGTCAGCGCGGCTCTTGCGAGCGTGGGATTGCCGATGATCACCTGCGCCTCATCCCATGACGCGTCGCGTCCCGTCTTCAGCGAGAACACGCGCGCGCCGGCCTCGCGCGCGATGAAACCCGGCCCGGCGATGTCCCAGGGCGAGAGGAATTGGTGCGCGAACAGATCGAAGCGGCCGTCTGCGACGTAGCAGATGCCCAGCGCCGCAGAGCCGACGTCGCGCATGCCCGCGCACGCCGCGGCGAGGCGCGCCATCTTTGGCTTCGCGCCTCGCATCACGCGATACGAGAGGCTCGCGGTCGTGAGCGCCTGCGAGAGCCGACGCGTCTCGGACACGTGGATCCGCTCTCCGCCGAGCGTCGCGCCCTTGCCCTCCGAGGCGACGAACGTCTCACGTGTCCTTGGCGAATGCACCGCGGCCGCGCGCGTGCGCCCGTCCTCGACGTACGCGATCACCACCGCGTAGAAGGGGATGCCGCGGCTGAAGTTCAGCGTGCCGTCGATCGGATCGACGACCCACAGCCGTTCGGCCGTCCGCAGGTCGGGCCGCGCGCTCTCCTCCGCCAGCACCGGGATCGTCGAGTCGTGCGCCGCCAGGAGACCGATGATCGCCCTCTCGGCGGCGTGGTCCGCGGCGGTCGCGAAGTTCGCGCGGCCCTTCTTTCGCGTGACGATACCGACGTCCTTCGTGACGATCGCGTCGCCGACCGCGACGGCGGTGCGCGCGGCGATCCGAGCCAGCAGCGCGTAGCGCCGTGAGACGGCGGGGTTCAAGCCGGGCAGAGCGAGCGGACCTTCGCGAAGCGCCGCTTGAAGTCCTGCGCCGCGGTCACGAACAGCACGGGCATGTGCCGGATCCCGGGATTCGCGCGCACGCGGTCGTATACCTCGATACCCGACAGTCCGGGCATCATGACCTCGCGGATGAGCGGATCGGCGTGCACCTGGCGCACCGTCTCGAGCACCAGCGCGCCATCGGGGACGATGACCGCTTGGTAGGCTGGCTCGTCGTTGATCGCATCCCGCAGCAGTCGCACGATCGGCTCGTCGTCCTCTCCGATGACGACGGCGTGTTTCCGTTGCTCCACCGCGGCCGAGCGTATCTGAAGTTACGTCGCCCATGAAATCGCCCGACGCCGATCTAGTCGCGCTGATCGAGCGCGCGCGGACCGGCGATGGTCGCGCCTTCGAGGACCTCGCCCGACGAGAGGAGCGAGCGCTGTACCGCCACGCCGCGCGGATCGTCGGCCCCGGCGCCGATGCGGAGGACGTCGTTCAGGACGCGTTCCTCTCGGCGTGGAGATCGATCAGGTCGTTCGAAGGGACATCGTTCCGCGCGTGGCTGTTCCGCATCGTGACCAATCGCGCGCTCGACCGGATCCGCTCGAGGAAGCGGCGGGCGGAGCTGCCTCTCGAGCCCGCGGAGGATGATGAGGTCACGTGGGCCGAACCGGCGTCAGCGGGACCCGAGCTCGTCGATTTCGCGGCGTCGCGCGAGGCGCTCGCGATCGTCGAGGAGGCGCTTCGTCACGTGCCCGAGGAGCAACGGGCGGCGCTCCTGCTCCGCGACGTCGAAGGCTTCGCGTACGAGGAGATCGCGCTCATGACCGGCGCTGAGATCGGGACGGTCAAGTCGCGCATCCACCGCGCCCGGGTCGCCGTGCGGAACACGCTCGTTGCGCGAGGCTGGCACGGCTCCAGGGGATGAGGGAACCATCGGGTCTGGCCGTCGTCAGAAAGACAGGAAGATGAACACGGACCCGCATCCCCACGCCCAGCTCTCGGCGTACCTCGACGGAGCGCTTGCTCCCGAGGATCGGACGGCCGTGGAGGGACATGTGGCCACCTGCGGGGAGTGCCGCGACCGGCTGGGAGAGCTGCGGGCCACCGCCGCCCTGATCGGTGCGCTTCCCGATCCCGTCCCGAGCCGCCGCCTGGTGCCGCGCGTGGCCGCGCCGCCGGCCTGGCTCGCGCCCCTGCGCACGCTTTCGACCCTGGCGAGCGCCGTCTCAGTGTTCCTGTTCATCGCGACCGCTTTGCTGGCGAACATAGGCTCGCTCGCGACCAGCACGTCCGGCGGCCTGCCCGCCGCCGCGCCGGCGGCCGCCGGCTCGACGTCATCCGAAAGCAGCAGGACCTCACTGAGCGCGACCTCCACTCCAAGCGTGAATCAGGGCCCCGCGACCGCCGGGCCGACCGCTCTCGGCGTGGCGGATTCCGCGAAGGCCGCGGCAACGGTCACACCCGCACCCCCGGCGGCGCAGCTCTCGGGCTCGTCGAGCGCACCGCAGGACGCGGCCGCGCGTAGCGATCAGACAGCGCCACGGGAGACAGTGAAAGCGCCGACGCCGCCGCTCGGCACGAGCCCGTACCTCTGGCTTTCGCTCGCTCTCGTGACGGGCGCGATCGCCATCGCACTGCAGCGGAGGCTTCGCTCCGCGTAAGGCCCACTCGCCCATACTCGATACATGCGCGAGCGCCTCATCCTCATCGACACCCACTCCCTGGTGTATCGCGGGTTCTTCGCGATCCCGCCGCTCACGACGACCAAGGGAGAGCTCTCGAACGCGACCTTCGGCTTCGCGTCGATCTTCCTGAAGGCCATCGAGGAGATCAAGCCGCAGCACATCGCCGCGGCCTTTGACCTCCCGCAGCCGACCTTCCGGCACGAGCGCGACGCGACCTACAAGGCCACGCGCAAGCCCATGCCCGACGAGCTGCGCCCGCAGTTCGAGCGGGTCAAGCAGCTGCTCGAGCGATTCGGCGTTCCGATGTATTCGCTGCCCGGCTACGAGGCGGACGACGTCATCGGCGCGTTGAGCCGGCAGGCCGACGCGGCCGGCCTCGAGGCGATCATCGTGTCCGGCGACCTCGATCCGCTGCAGCTGGTGACGCCGAACGTGAAGCTCTTCACCACGCGCATGGGGTTCCAGAACACCGTCGTGTACGACGAGGCGAAGATCGCCCAGCGGTACGGGCTCAAGCCCTCGCAGATGATCGACTACAAGGCGCTCAAGGGCGACACCACCGACAACATCCCAGGTGTTCCCGGGGTCGGTGAGAAGACCGCCGCGAAGCTCATCGCGGAGAACGGCAACCTCGAGGGCGTCTACGCCGACCTCTCGCGGTTCACACCGAAGCTGCGCGAGTCGCTCGCGGCGAACAAGGACCAGTCCTTCCGAAGCCGCGAGATGGCCACGATCGTCACCGATCTACCGGTGAAGCTCGAGATCGATCGGACCCGCTGGCGTGGCTACGACCGCGCCGGGGTGCTCGACCTCTTCCGCGATCTCGAGTTCCGCAGCCTCATCCCGCGGCTACCTCCGGCCGACGCGAACCTGGCAGCGCCGGCAGCCACGCCGACGCGGCCTGGTCAGCTCTCGCTCGGCCTCGAGCCCGAGCCGACCGTCGCCGTGCCCGTCGACACAACGCTGATCGGGTCGACCGAGTCAGAGAGCGTCGCCGCGCTGGCGCGGGCCGCCGGCGCGATCGCGCTGCACGCCGACGTGGAGATCAAGCGCCACCCCGATCTCATCGGCCTCGGAATCGCCTTCGGCGATCGCGCGTGGTACCTGCCGGTCACGAAGGCCGAGGGTGTCCCTGTCGCGATCGCCGCTCTGCTCGGCGATCCGAAGGTCAAGAAGACCGCCCACGACGCAAAGACCGCGCGCCTGGCGCTGCGCCGTGCCGGGGCCGAGCTGCGCGGCGTGACGATGGACACGATGCTCGCGTCGTACCTCGTGAACGCGAGCCGCCGCTACCACGCCATCGAGGACCTCTCCGCCGAACGGCTCAAGCTCGAGGTGCCGCTGCTACCCGTCGCGGATCGCCGAGATCCTCACCGTGTCGCGTCGCTCGAGGAGCGCCTGGTGCGTGCGGGCGCCGGCGCGGTCGCCGCGGCGCGACTGGGCGCGCTCTTCGATGAGGACCTCGACCGGCTCGGACAGCGCCGCCTGTTCGAGGACATCGAGCTGCCGCTGGTCGACGTCCTCGTCGAGATGGAAGAGGCCGGTATCGCCGTCGACGTCCCATATCTTCGCTCGCTGGGAGAGGAGTTCGCGCGCGAGGTCACACGCATCGAGCGCGAGGCGTACGACTCCGTCGGCCACGAGTTCCCGATCGCGTCGACGAAGCAGCTCGCATCGCTGCTGTTCGAGGAGCTGAAGCTGCCGCGAGGTCGCCGCACCGCGACGGGGTACTCGACCGACGCGACGGTGCTGGAGGAGCTGCGTGGCGCGCACCCGGTCGTGGACAAGATCCTCGAATACCGGGAGATCGAGAAGCTGCGCTCCACATACGCCGAGGGCCTGGGCGCGCTCGTCGATCCGGAGACCCGCCGGGTCCACACCTCGTTCGATCAGGCGGTGGCGGCCACGGGTCGCCTCTCGAGCAACAACCCGAACCTGCAGAACATCCCCGTCCGCACGCCGCTCGGACGGCGCATCCGCCGCGCGTTCGTCGCGGGCGGCGCCGACCGGACCCTTGTCGCGGCGGACTACTCACAGATCGAGCTCAGGATCCTCGCGCACGTCTCCGCGGATCCCGAGCTCACGAAGGCCTTCCGCGAGGGCGCGGACGTGCATCGGCGGACGGCGGCCGCCGGCTTCGGCGTGGGCGAGGACCAGGTGACGCGCGAGCAGCGCGACGTCGCAAAGATGCTCAACTTCGGCATCGTGTACGGCATGAGCGACTTCGGCCTGTCGTGGCGCATGAAGATGCCGCGCGAGGAGGCGCAGCGCTTCATCGAGGAGTATTTCAAGCGATACGCGCAGGTGCGGCGCTACGTCATCGAGACGAAGGCCTTCGCGGTGGAGCAGGGGTACGTGGAGACCCTGCTTGGACGCCGTCGCTACATCCCGGACATGACCAGCCCGAACAGCGCCATTCGCGGCGGAGCCGAGCGCATGGCGATCAACATGCCGATCCAGGGCACCGCGGCGGACGTCATGAAGATCGCGATGCGCCGCGTGTACGAGCGGCTCGCGAAGAGCGGTCTCGAGGCCCGCGTGCTCTTGCAGGTCCACGACGAGCTCGTGGCCGAGGTGCCGAACGACGAGATCGACGAGGTCGCCGCCATCCTGCGCGAGGAGATGGGCGGCGCGTATTCGCTCGACGTGCCGCTTGTCGTGGACGTGCGCACCGGGGCGAACTGGGACGAGATGACCCGTATGCAGGTGACGGCCGCTGCGTAGCCGGTCGCGCTGTGCCTGAGCTCCCCGAGGTCGAGACCATCGCGCGTCAGCTGCAGGGAATGGTCGTCGGCCGGCGCGTGAGCGCGTTCGCGTCGCACTGGCACAGGGTCACGGAGCCACTGCCCGCCGCGCACTTCGCGGCGCGCCTGGTCGGCCGATCGATCACGCGCGTCGGCCGGCGTGGGAAGTTCGTGGTCCTCGATCTCGATGGCGAGGAGTCGCTCATCGTCTCGCTGCGCATGACCGGGCAGCTGCTTTTCCGCGAGGACGAGACGAGCGAGGACCGGTTCGTGCGGGCGACCGTGCGATTCGAGGACGGGACCGTGCTCCGCTTCGCCGACACGCGCAAGTTCGGGCGTATGGCGATCGTCGACCGCGCCGAACTGGCCGACGAGGTCCGCGAGCGGCGACTCACCGGGAAGCCGCTCCACGGTTCGCTGGGCATCGAGCCGCTGTCGCGCCGGTTCACCGCGAAGTGGCTCGCGGCTCTGCTCGCGCGGCGCTCGCGCGCCGCCGTCAAGCCGCTGCTCCTCGATCAGCGCGAGATCGCGGGCGTCGGCAACATCTACGACATCGAGGCGCTCTGGCGCGCGCGGATCCATCCGCAGCGCACGGCCGGGTCGCTGCGGCCCGCGGAGATCGTGCGCCTGCACGAGGCGATCCGCTGGGTGCTCAAGAAGGGAATCCGTCTGGGTGGCGCCTCGCGCCGCGACTACGTCGATGCGCGGGGAAACAGTGGCCGCATGCAGCGAGAGTTCAACGTGTACGACCGGGCGGGCGAGCCCTGTCCGCGCTGCGGCCGCGCCATCGTGCGCACCGTCGTGGGCGGCCGCGGGACGTTCCACTGCCCACGCTGCCAGCGCGCCCCGTCATCATGAAGTCGCATATGGCTTCGGCATACCGGCGTCGCTCGGGCGCCAGCGTCAGCGCGCTGCCGCTGCTCGCCCTCGCGAGCCAGTGAGCCTCATCTCGGTCCAGGCCGTCGGGCGCTGGTTCGGCGATCGCGAGCTCCTGAAGGATGTGTCATTCCGCGTGGGCTCCGGGGACCGCATCGGTCTGGTCGGCCCGAACGGGACCGGCAAGACGACGCTCCTGCGCATGGCCGCAGGCCTGGACGAGCCGGATGCCGGCAACGTCGCGTACGCCCGCGGCACCCGCCTCGGCTTTCTTCGCCAGGAGCTCCTCGAGGATGCCACCGGCACGGTCGACGAGCACGCGCGCGGTGCTGCGGCGCATCTGCGCGAGCTCGAGAGGGAGCTGCGCGAGATGGAGCACGCGCTCGGGAACGCCGACCAGGAGATGCTCGAGCGGTATTCAGACCTTCAGCATCACTTCGAGCACGCGGGCGGCTACGACTTCGAGGCGACGCTGCGCCGAGTGCTGTCGGGCCTCGGCCTGATGGAGCTCGTCGACCGGCAGGTCGCGACGCTCTCGGGCGGCGAGCGCACTCGGCTCGGCCTCGCGCGCCTGCTGCTCGACGATCCGGACGTGCTGCTCCTCGACGAGCCGACGAACCACCTCGACGTCGCCGCGCTCGAATGGCTTGAGACCTTTCTGATCGAGCGACAACTGACCGCCCTGGTGAGCAGTCACGATCGGTGGTTCCTCGACAAGGTCACCTCGCGCACCCTCTCGATCGAGGATCGGACGGTCATCGAGTACAAGGGCGCGTACACGCACTACACGCGTCAGCGCGCGGATCGCGAGGCCGCGCAGGCGACGGCCGCCGGGCGCCAGGCCGAGGAGATCGCGCGGACCGAGGAGTTCATCCGCCGTTACGGCGCGGGCCAGCGATCAAAGGAGGCGCGCGGCCGCGGGAAGAAGCTGGCGCGGCTCGAGCGGATCGAGGCGCCGACGCACGCGACGAAGCACACCTGGAGCCTCGAGGCGTCAGACCTCGGCAGCGAGACCGTGCTCCAGACGACCTCGCTCGCGGTGGGCTACACGAGTCCCGTGGTGCGCAGCGGCCCCGTGCGCATTGGCCGCGACGCGCGCGTCGCGGTGGTCGGCCCGAACGGCGCGGGAAAGACGACGCTCGTGCGCACGCTGGTGGGTGACCTCACGCCGATCGACGGGTACGTCTCCACCGCACCGATGGTGCGCGTCGCGTATCTCGAGCAGGCGCAGGCCGAGCTGACTGGGACCGAGACGGTTCTGCAGACGATGCGCACCTCCAGCGGCCTGAACGATCAACAGGCTCGCGACCTTCTGGCGCGGTTCCTCTTCCGCGGACAGGACGTCGATCGCGCCGTTGGCGTGCTCTCGGGGGGCGAGCGCGCTCGTCTCGCGCTCGCACGACTGTCCGTGCGCGAAGCGAACCTGCTGGTTCTCGACGAGCCGACGAATCACCTCGATCTCGCCGCGCGCGAGCAGCTCGAGCTCGTGCTCCAGGACTTTGGGGGGACCATCTTGTTCGTCTCGCACGATCGCTACTTCATCGACAAGCTCGCGAGCGAGCTGTGGCTGATCGACGGCGGCCTTCTCCGTCGCTGGGAGGGGAACTGGAGCTCCTATCAGCGCGAGCGATCCGCCGGTCGAGAACCCACCGTCGTCGAGTACACCGACGAGGAAGAACGACGGCGAAGGGATAGGGAGACGGGACGGGACCGCGGCCTGTCGCGCGCGGAGCGGGTTGCCCGACCGGCCACGGGTCGCGCGGCGGACGAGCCGCGCCGGCGGGAGGGAGACGCGAGCACGCGACAGGCCGCGGGCGCGGCCCAGGCGCCGACACGCCGGAACTTGAGGTCGTCTCCGGTCCGTCGCGTGAATCCGACGCGTGCGCTCGAGGCGCGGATCGAGGCGATGGAGCTCCAGCTGAAGCAGCTGACGGAGAAGGTCGCGCAGATCGCCCAGAGCGGGAACTACCTGGAGACCAGGCGCGTCGGTGAAGAGCATGCCGCGCTCGAGCATTCGCTGAGGACGCTCTACGAGGAGTGGGCAGCCGTCAGCGGCGACAAGCCGGACGAGAAAGAGTGACGTCGAAGGTGATCGGGCTCACGGGCCCGATCGGGGCGGGGAAGTCCACCGCGGCAAGCATCTTGCGCGAGCTCGGAGCGAAGGTCCTCGATGCGGATGCGATCGTGCGTGACGAGCAGTCGCGCGGAACACTCGGATACAGCGCCATCGTCCAGACGTTCGGGACGAAGGTCCTCGGCGAGGACAAGGAGATCGACCGGAAGAAGCTGGCCGAGGAGGTCTTCGGAGATCCGGCGAAGCTGGCGCGGCTCGAGCGCATCCTCCATCCGCGGGTCGTCGCGCGGATCCTCGAGGCGCGAAAGATGCTGCGCGACGGCGACATCCTGGTGGTCGAGGCGATCAAGCTGCTCGAGACGGGGCTGCGCCACATCTACGACGAGATCTGGGTCGTGGTGGCGCCGCGCGAGACGTTGCTTGAGCGCCTGGCTGCTCGCGGGATGACGCGCGCCGAGGCGGAGCTGCGTCTCGCGAGTCAGCTGAGTGAGGGGGAGTTCCGGGCGGCGGCCGACGTCGTCTTCGAGAACGACGCCGACCGCGACCGGATCAAAGAGCGCGTACGCGCGGAGTGGGTCCGGCTGCGAGCCTAGACGCTAGCGCGGGATCTTCTCGGGGATCGGGATCTTGAAGGCGTTCATCACCCCGCCGAACGACGTACCCGTCGTGCTGGCAGCGCGCTCGTCCTTCGGCGCGCGCAGGAGGAACGACATCTGTCCGCCGGTCGCCTGGAGGTAACCGATGCGCTCCGCCGTGAGCGCGTCGACGCGGATGGTGTACGTGGCCGCGAGGCGCGCGAGGATCGGAACGCGCTCGAGGATGATCTTCGCGCTGACGTCGGACGTCTGGTTCGGCAACGGGTTGGTGATGAACTTCAACGGGTCGAACTGCATGGTGAAGAGGATGTCCACGCTGTCACCCACCGCGACCGCGCCGCCCACGGCGTTCGCGTCCGGGACCGTGATCGACATCGCGCGGAAGTTCGGCGTGTCGGCCTTGATCGCGCCGTCCGCCGCGAGCGCTGTCGCGGGAATGACGACGAACACAGGGTTCTTGGGGTCCGAGAACTTCGACGGCAGGATCGCTTCGCCGACGCTCATGGCGGTGATCGTCACTTTGCCGATCGCGTCCTCGGGGCGGATGAGTGCCGACGCGGGCTTCGCGTCGACGTTGTATTCCTGGACCTTGAGGTCAGCTGCCGTAAGCGTGGTCTTGGCGGGGACTTCCCGGGCCGCGACGAGAACGGGCGTGGTCGCGACGACCGGGGCGACGGCGGTCTGCGCGTTCGACGCGTAGAAGAACGTCCCCGCTCCGGCAAAGATGGCGAGCACGATCCCTGAGATGAGGATCAACCGTGCGCGCCGTTTTGAGCCGTCCTGCACTTTGCTTCTCTCCCTCTGTCTGGGCTTCGGAGTAACGCCGGAGCCGGTCTTGGACCCCCTGCGATCGTGGACAACGGTCAACGAGACGGGTGGATCAGGCCCATCTACCTGAACCAACGCACGCGACAGGCGGCTGGTATGCGACCATCGAGGAGCGGGAGGCGCAGTCCGGCGTCAGAACATCCGTTCTAGAATGAGGCGGTATGCCCCGGGGAGAGACGCTTCAGGTCCCCATGGACCGGCCGGCCGGGCCGGCGAAGTTCGACCTCGTGTTGCCCTGGCCGCTCGCGGGTGATCAGCCCGCCGCAGCCGAGGCGCTGAGCGAAGGACTGGCGCGGGGACTCACCCAGCAGACCCTGCACGGCGTCACGGGCTCCGGCAAGACGGTCACGATGGCGCAGGTCATCGCCGATGCCGGCCGGCCCGCGCTGGTGCTCGCCCACAACAAGACCCTGGCGGCGCAGCTGTACGGAGAGTTCAAGGACTTCTTCCCGAGTAACGCCGTCGAGTACTTCGTCTCGTACTACGACTACTACCAGCCCGAGGCCTACATGGCGCGCAGCGACACCTACATCGAGAAGGACTCCTCGCGGAACGAGGAGATCGACCGGATGCGCCACGCGGCCACGCGCGCGCTGTTCGAGAGGCGCGACGTGCTCATCGTCGCATCGGTCTCGTGCATCTACGGGCTCGGGGCACCGGTCGACTATGGCGCGGTCACGGTCCGGCTGAACAAGGGTGAGCGCGTCCGCCGAGACACGGTCCTGCGCCACCTCGTCGACATCCAGTACGAGCGGACGAACAGCGATCTCGTCCGCGGCAAGTTCCGGGTCCTCGGGGACACGCTCGAGA
>JBGPKU010000065.1:0-16123 GCA_041486085.1 Candidatus Limnocylindria bacterium
ACTCCGCGCTGGACAACATCCGCGGGCTCATCCGGAGTGATTACTCCGACTGCCTGCCGGAAAAGCCGGTGAAGTACTCGAGCAAGGTGCGAAACGCGCAGGAGGCGCACGAGGCGATCCGTCCGACGGACCTCTCGCGCGCGCCGGCGTACGTGCGAAAGTTCCTCAAGCCCGATCAGCTCAAGCTCTACACGATGATCTGGCAGCGGACGCTCGCGTCGCAGATGGCTCCCGCGAGGTTCGAGAACACGCGGCTCGACATCGACGCGGCCGGCTACCTGCTGCGCGCCAACGGCCGTCGTGTGACCTTCGACGGGTTCCTCCGCGTGTACACGGAAGGCACCGACGAGCCCGAGAAGGAGATCTCGCCGCTGCCACAGGTCGTGGCGGGCGAGGAGCTCAAGCTGCTCGGCCTCGACGCGACGCAGCACTTCACGCAGCCTCCGCCGCGCTTCACCGAGGCGTCCCTCGTGAAGATCCTCGAGGAGTACGGCATCGGCCGCCCTTCGACGTACGCGCCGACGATCTCGACGCTCGTCGGCCGCCGGTACATCCGCAAGGAGGGGCGCGCGCTGATCCCCGAAGACGTCGGCTTCGTGGTCACGGACTTCCTGAAGGAGCACTTCGCCGACATCGTCGACACCGGCTTCACGGCGCATATGGAGCTGGACCTCGACCGGATCGCCAGCGGTGAGGTCGAGTGGGCGCCCGTGGTGAAGGAGTTCTTCGACCCGTTCATCAAGCGGATCGAGGAGAAGACCAAGTCCGTGAAGAAGTCCGATGTCACCGAGCAGGCCACGGACAAGATCTGCCCGAAGTGCGGGCGGCCGGTGATCATCAAGCTCGGCCGCTTCGGCCGCTTCTACTCGTGCACCGGCTTCAAGAAGATGAAGAAGGGCGACGCGCAGCCGCCAGGCGCTTGCGACTACTCGGAGCCGCTCGAGGGCGCGACCGAGCCGCAGATCGAGATCATCGAGGGCGAGATGTGCCCCGACTGCGGCAAGCCGCTCGCGAAGCGGCGCGGCCGCTTCGGGCCGTTCATCGGCTGCACCGGTTACCCGGACTGCAAGTACATCAAGAAGACGCAGGTCAAGACGGGCGTCATCTGCCCGACCTGCGGCCTGGGCGAGCTGGTTCAGCGCCGCGGTCGTGGCCGATCGCTCTTCTACGGCTGCGAGCGGTACCCGGAGTGCACGTTCACGGCACGTCAGCTTCCCGGCAAGGAAGCTGAGCCCGGCAAAGACGCCGCATAGTCCTCTCTCGATGAGGGCAGCTCCGGCGAGCCAGGCGGACGTGCAGGGCTGGGATGAGCTTGTGGTCGCCACGGGACGGCCGCACCTCCTCCAATCCGCCGCTTGGGCTGACCTCAAGGCGCTGACCGGTTGGGGCGTCCGCCGTTTCCTTCTCGAGGATGAGGGCGGAGCGCGCAGGGGCGTGGCGCAGGTCCTGACCAAGCGCCTTCCGTTCGGCGTCACGGTTGCCTACTCGCCGCGCGGTCCCCTCGTGGAGCCCGAGATGCTGCCCGACGCGATCGTCGCCCTCCGCCGCGCGCTCGCCAGCGAGCGGTGCGCGAGCCTGCTGTGCGATCCGGAGGCGCCGGCCGGCGCGGCGAGTCGCGCTGCGCTCGAGCGGGCGGGCGTCCGCCCGTCTCCGGTGTACGTCCAGCCGCGTCGCACGCTGCTCATGGACCTCAGACGCGACCCCGACGAGCTGCTCGGCGCGATGAAGAAGAAGACACGTCAGTACATCCACAAGGCCGAGCGCGCCGGAGTCGTGACCGAGGAGACGCGCGACCTCGATCGCTATCTGGTGGTGCTGCGCGCCGTGGCGGCGCGGGATCGCTTCAGCGTGCACTCGCGCGAGTACTTCGGGCGCCTGCTCGCGGGGTTCGGCGATCGAGCGCACTTGCTGATGGCGCGCGTCGGCGACGACGATGCCGGGGCGATGCTCGTGGTGCGGATGGCCGACCGCGCCTGGGAGCTCTACGGCGGGTGGAGCGGCACCCACGCGGATGAGCGGCCGTTCTACCTGCTGAAGTGGCGCACGATGCTTCGCGTGCGCTCCCTCGGCGCGCGCCGCTACGACATGTGGGGCCTGGCCGAGGGAAAGGACGATCCTCTTGCGGGCGTCGAGAACTTCAAGCTCGGCTTCGGTGGCGAGGTCGTCGAGTGGATCGGAGCGCTGGAGACACCGGTGCGACCGATGCTCTATCCGCTGTGGCAGCTTGCGGCACGCCGCCGGCTCGCGCGCTCGGCCGCGTAGGCGTGGTCGACGCGCCGCGCGGCTGGGACGACGACGCGGCACGCTCCGCGTGGGGGCATACGCTGCAATCGAGCGCGTGGGCGCGCATCCGCGGCTCGCAGGGGTGGCGACCGGAGTTCGTACGGATCGGCGAGCGGCTGCCGCTCGCCCTCGTGCTCTGGCGCGACGCGCTCCCGGGACGGCCGATCGGCTACGTGCCGCGTGGGCCGATCGTCGCGGCCGACGATGCCATCGGACTGCGGCGCGCGCTCGATCACCTCGCGACGCTGGCCCATGACCGTCGAGCCATCTTCCTGAAGGTGGACCCAGAGCTCGGTCCCGAGCTCGCCGGCCCCGCGCTCCATGCGGCCGGCTTCCGGCGGTCGGCCCAGGACATCCAGCCGCTGCTCGCCACCCTGCAGCTCGACCTCGCACCCAGCGAGGACGCGCTCCTGGCGGGGATGGAGAAGGACACGCGCTGGAGCGTGCGCCAGGCGCCGAAACGCGGCGTGACGGTGCGAACCTCGACCGATGAGGCAGCGCTGCGGTCGTTCTACGAGCTCTACGCGCTCACCGGAGATCGCGCCGGATTCATCACGCGCACCTGGCAGTACTACCGTGACACCTGGGGCACACTCATCGAGTCCGGGCTCGCCGCGCTGCGCCTGGCGTACGTAGACGGTGCTGCTGTCGCAGGAGCCATGGTGTGGCGCTGCGGTGACCGAGCCCTCTACCAATCGGGCGCGACGAACGATGTCGGGCGCAGGTCCTACGCCGCGTACGGTCTCTTGTGGGAGTGCATCATCGAAGAGAAGCGTGCGGGCCGCGCGGTCTTCGACATGGGCGGCATTCCGCAGGACCTCGAGCGAAAGGATGACCCGATGTACGGCCCGTATCTGTTCAAGCGTGGGTTCGGCGGCATCCTGCGCCGCTGGGTCGGCGCGCACGACACCGTGCCATCGCCGGCGCTCTACAACGCATACCTCATCGCCGAGCCGGCGTACACGAACGCGCTGCGCCTCCTCGGGAAGCTGCGCCGTTGAAGCTCGAGGCTCTCTTCTCGGCCTGCCGGATCCCCGCACCAGGGTACGCCGGAGACGTCGATGTTCGCTCGGTGGTGTACGACTCGCGCAAGGCGGCGCCCGGCGCGGTCTTCGTCGCGATCAGCGGATTCCATCGCGACGGTCACGATTTCATCGGCGATGCGGTCGGGCGCGGGGCCGTCGCGGTCGTCGCGGAGAAAGAGTCACGCGCCGACGGTCCCGTCGCGATCGTTCCCGACGCCCGAGCCGCTCTGGCGGATCTCGCGGCGGAGCTCTACGACCACCCGACGCGGCGCCTGCGGGTCGTCGGGGTGACCGGCACCGATGGGAAGACGACCACGGTCCACCTCGTATCCGACGTGCTCGAGGCAGGCGGCGAGCGCACCGGATTCGCGACGACCGTCGACTTCAAGCTCGCGGGCCAGGAGTGGCGGAACGATTCGCGGCAGAGCACCCAGGAGGCGGTCGAGATCCAGCAGTTCTTCGCGGAGCTCCTCGTCGCGGGCGGGACCTGGGGCGTGCTCGAGGCCACATCGCACGCGCTCGCGCTGCGCAAGGTCCGCGGCACCGAGCTCGACATCGCGGTGTTCACGAACATCTCGCCCGAGCACCTCGACTTCCACGGCACGCTGCAGGAGTACCTCGACGCGAAGGCGATCCTCTTCGAGATGCTGGTCACCAGCGCGGACAAGGGGATCGCGAAGACCGCCGTCCTGAACGCCGACGACGCGCACTGGCGCTATCTGGCGGACAAGGCGCCGCGGACGAACGTGCTGACGTACGGCATCGACGCGCACGCCGACGTTCAGGGCACCATCCTGTCCGCCGACGCGCAGGGCTCGCGGGTCCGGGTCGCGGCGCAGGACGCCGAGGTGGAGATCGCGCTGCCGCTCGTCGGACGCTTCAACGTCCACAACGCGCTCGCAGCGGTCGCGGCCGGCCTCGCCGCGGGCGTCCCGCTCGCGGCCGCGAAGATCGCGCGGGAGCGGGCGACGCCCGTCCGCGGACGCATGGAGCGGGTCGACGCCGGTCAGCCCTTCAGCGTGATCGTCGACTACGCCCACACGCCCGAGTCGCTCGACAAGGTGCTCGCGCTGCTGCGGCCGCTCACGAAGGGCAAGCTCATCGCGGTCTTCGGCAGCGCCGGCGAGCGCGACCGCGCGAAGCGGCCGCGCCTGGCGGAGGTCGCGGCGCGATACGCGGATCTCTTCGTGATCACGCAGGAGGATCCGCGCCTCGAGGATCCGGACCAGATCCTGAGCGAGATCGAAGCCGGCGCGCTCGGCGCGGGGAAGCGCGCGGGGGCCGACTACCTCGTGATCGGCGAGCGCGCCGAGGCGGTGCGAGAGGCGATCAAGCGCGCCGGGCCGGGCGACACCGTGCTCCTGGCGGGGAAGGGCCACGAGGAGTCGATCATCGTCGGCGAGGAGAAGATCCCGTGGGACGAGTCCGAGGCCGCGCGCAACGCGCTGCGGGAGCTGGGGTTCGCCGCATGACGCAAAGGGCGCGAGCGCGGGCCGTCCGCCGGTCGGAGGCGGCGACCCGGGCACAGACGCGCGAGCTGGGCACTCATCGGCGGGAGCTGGTCGCCCAGCTGCGCCAAGAGCTGGGCATTCCGTCCGTCCCCGCCGGCCGCGCCGCGCTGGTGATGCTGATGGGACTTCCGGGCGTAGGAAAGACGCATTGCGCGCGGCTGCTCGCCGCGGAGCTCGGCGCAGCCCACGTCGCGACGGATCACCTGCGAAGCCGGCTGTTCATCGCCCCCTCATACGCTGACATCGAGAACGCTGCGGTGTTCGGCATCGCCGAGGCGCTGGTCGACGAGCTGCTCGGGGAGGGGCACACCGTGGTCCTGGACGCGACCAATCTCGTGGCGCGAAATCGCGCGCCGTCCGAGCGCATCGCGCGCGATCGTGGCGCCGCGCTGTTCTTTGTGCTGGTCTCTTCGGACGAGGCGCAGGCGCGCGCACGTCTTCTGACGCGAGCGCGCGATCGTGCCGCGGACGATCACTCCGACGCCGATGTCCGGATCTACGAGCGGATGCGAGAGCACGAGCTCGAGCCGCCCGCGGGCGGACATCTCGAGATCCACAACGGGCCGAACGTGGCAGACGAGGTGGCGCGCGTCGCGCGGGCCGTGCGAGCGACCGGATGAGGGCGCGCGAGGTGCTCTTCGGCGCGATCGCGTTCGCGCTGATCATCGGCTACAGCGCGCTCGGCGCTCGCGGCGCGCCGCTCCTCGGGCCCGCGGGCACGCTCACGCCGACGCCGGCACGGCCGAGCGCGACCGTACCCGCGCCGCGCATCGCCGGAACGATCGCGTTCACGCTGCGCGGCGATATCTACGTCGTTCACGAGGGTGGCTACTCCAACGTCACGTCGGAGGGGCGCAACCGCACTCCGAGTCTTTCGCCCGACGGCCGGACGCTCGTCTTCGCGCGCGTCGAGACGATCGACGGCAAGCGTGAGGTCGACGGGCAGGTGACGCCCGCGGTGCTCCACTACACGAACGTGATTCGGAAGGACTCCAGCGGTGGAGCGGAGACCGTCGTGCTGAACGGACTGCGCGCCCGCTCGAACGCAGGGTTCCACAGCGTCGCGTGGCA
The DNA here is from genome assembly GCA_041486085.1 of Candidatus Limnocylindria bacterium. Lineage (GTDB taxonomy): Bacteria > Chloroflexota > Limnocylindria > P2-11E > P2-11E > CF-39. The sequence continues at coordinate 5,891 of JBGPKU010000065.1, forward strand.
GGACGGGCCGGCGATCGCGCCCCGTGGCGATCGGGTCGCCGTGGTGGTCGACGTCGACGGCAGCGGCTCCGACCTCGAGCTCTACGACCTGCAGACCGGAAAGCGGCAGATCGCGCTTTCCAGCGGCTCGAATCTGGCGGATCCCGCATGGTCGCCGGATGGCAAGACGATCGCGGTCACCTCGTACACGCTCGGGGCGCCCTACATCCTGCTCGCGGCCGCGGACGGCTCCCGCGCGGATCCGCTGAAGATCAGGGCCGAGGGCGAGTTCTACCGCCCCTCGTATTCGCCCGACGGCATCTGGATCACCTACACGCTGCGGCACCCGAAGGGTGGGAACGACGTTCACGCAGTCGAAGTGCGGACGGGACAGGACGTCGCGATCACGACCGATGGCAAGAGCTGGAACGGTGTGTTCAACCCCGACGGCGGTTGGATCAGCTACCTGCACGAAGAAGGCGGCGTGATCGATCTCTACGCCATGGACCTTGGCTCGACGCTGACCGGAGGCTCGCCGAAGGCGCCGATCAAGCTGACGCGCGGGGAGGGGATCGACGGGGAGAGCCGGCCAAATTGGAGCAAGTGAGTCAGACCAGCGTCTTTCGAACCTGCGACGAGAGGAAGTCCATCGCGGCCACGGTGACGACGATCATGAAGATGATCAGGCCCGCGGCGCCGTAGTGGAGCAGGTTGATCGACTGGAAGAGCAGGAGACCGATGCCGCCGCCGCCGACCAGTCCCAGGATCGGCGCGAGGCGCACATTCGCATCCAGCCGGTAGATCGTGAACGAGATGTAGGGGTTCACGATCTGCGGTAGTACGGCCGTCCAGATGACCTGGAACCGGTTCGCTCCTGTGGCGGTGATCGCCTCGATCGGGCCGGGATCGATGCCTTCGATCGCCTCCGAATACAGCTTGCCGAGCACGCCGATGTTATGGAACGCGAGCGCGATCACACCCGCGGCGTTGCCGATGCCGAGGAGGATCGCGCAGATGATCACGAGGATGAGCACGTCGATCGAGCGGATCACCGTGAACACGATCCGCACCGCGACGTAGATCGTCGCCGTGATCGGGTTGCCGGTCATGATGTTGCGCGCGCCGAGGAAAGACAGCGGAAGCGCGATCACGACCGCGAACGCCGTCGCGATGATGCCGAGGAAGATCGTGACGATCATCAGCCCTTCGGCCGTGTCCCAGAAGGTCTCGAACTCGTTCTGCGGAGTGAGGATCGAGGTGTCCCACTGGAATAGCTTCGCGATGACGCGCGATGCGAATTCGGGATTGCTGTGCGAGAGATCGATATCGGTGATGCGCAGGCCGATGTAGACGACGAGGATCGAGAGCGCGATCACCAGAAGGCGGCGCCAGCGGGTCAGCGGATTCGAGCTGAGCTCGCGCGGAACCGGCAGGCCGCGCGCGACGAAGTATTCGGCCATCAGAAGCGCCGGCCGCCGTCGATGTCGGTGGCCGCGGCGAGGAGAGCGGCCTCGGTCGCGCTCATCGGCTGTGGCACCGAGCGCTCGGGACCGATCTCCACCTCGACCGCGTCCTCGCCGTAGATCTCCTTGAAGCGGCGCTCGTCGATGTCCGCTGGCAGGCCGTCGAACGCGACCAGGCCGTCCTTCAGCGCGATCACGCGCGTGCCGTACCGCCGCGCGAGGGACAGGAAGTGCAGCGAGCAGATCACGGTGATGCCGTCCTTCTTGTTGATCTCCTCGAGGTACTTCATCACCGAGTGGCTGGTCGCCGGGTCGAGGCTCGCGACCGGCTCGTCGGCGAGCATGAGCTCCGGGCGCTGCATGAGGGCCCGCGCGATGCCGACCCGCTGCTGCTGCCCGCCGGAGAGCGCATCGGCCCGCGCGTAGGCCTTGTCGACGATCCCCACGCGCTCGAGGTTCTCGAACGCCGCGGCGAGATCTTCGCGCGTCGGACGGAAGAGGACCGTGCGCCAGAGCGGTCGTCTGCCGAGGCGGCCGGAGAGCACGTTGGCGAAGACGGACGCGCGCCGGACGAGGTTGAACTGCTGGAAGATCATCCCGATGCGCGCGCGGATCCGCCGCAGCTCCGAACCCTTCGCGCGCGTCACGTCGACGCCGTCGAAGACCACGCTGCCGCTCGTCGGGTCGACGAGGCGGTTCACGCAGCGCAACAGCGTCGACTTGCCCGAGCCCGACAGGCCGATGAGGACGACGAACTGGCCGCGCTCGACGTCGAGGGTGATCCCGTTCAAAGCCATCGTGCCGCTCGGATAGACCTTCCGAAGGTCCTTCAGCTGCAGGATCGGCGGCACGGCGAGAGTGTATGGAAACGAAGAGGATCGCCGGTGTCCCGGCGATCCTCTTCAGGCTTCGTGGGTATATGGGGCTACGGAGTCTTGGTCGGGGCCGGCGTCGCCGCCGGGCGCGGTGTGTTCTTCGCGAGTCCCTCCACGTCCACTCCCGCGAGAGCAGCGGCTTCCTTGATGGAGTCATAGAAGGACGCCGTGATCTCCTGCATGCCGTCCCAGGCGAAGAGGGCGCTCAGCACCTTCGCGCCGGCCGGGTCCTTGGAGTAGTCGAGGAGCGCCTGCTTCACGGTCTTGCCGACATCGTCCGGGAAGCCCTTGCGGAGCGCGACACCGTCATTCGGAATGGGGCCGGCCGTGTCGATGACCTTCGTGGCCGTCTTGATGTCGGGGTTCGCGGCGACCAGGGAATCGCGGGCATCGATGAACATCGCCGCTCCGTCCACCTGTTTGTTGTAGACGGCGATCGCGGCGTTCGGGTGGCTGCCCGCGAACGTCGTCTTCGAGAAGAACGTGTTCGGCGCCTGGCCGGTCTTGTTCTTCACGGTCAATACCGGATACACGTAGCCGGAGGCCGACAGCGGGTCGACGAACGCGAACGTCTTGCCCTTGAGGTCGGCGAGGCTGTTGATGCCGCTGTCGGTGCGGACGAGGATCTGGGACTTGTAGGTCGTCGCGAGCTGCCCGGTGTCGTCCTTGCGAAGCGCACCGAGGATCGGCGTGCCGTAGCCCTTGCCGATGAGCAGCGTCATCTGCAGTGGCGCGAAGAAGCCCACATCGACGCTGCCGGCGCCCATGGCCTCGACTTGCGCCGCATAGCTGGACATCGCGGTGACCTTCCAGGCCAGGCCGGTGGCCTTCTCGAGCGCGGACTTCACCGCGTTGCCGTTCGTCGCGATGGTCGAAGCCTCCTGCGATGGCGTGAACGCGAGGACAACGGGTCGGTCGAACGAGCCGACGCGAGGACCTGTGCTGGGAGCGGTCGTCGCGCCGGCTGACGGAGCTGTTGATGCGGTCGTCGTGCCGGTGCCACCGCACGCGGCGAACACCAGACCCGCGGCCAACGCCCACCCCATCGGGCCGCGTAGGCTGAAGCGCATGGGTTCCCTCCTTCGATGTCTGGAAGCGACCATATGATACGGCGGCGCATGCCGTTCCTCGACAAGCTCGCGACGTCGATGCGAACGCGCGACAGCATTCTGTGCGTCGGCCTCGACCCGGAGCCGTCGCTGATCCCGGAGTCGCTCGGGCGCGGACCGCAGGCGGCGCTGCGCTTTCTCCGCCGGATCGTGCGAGCGACGTCCGACCACGTGTGCTGCTACAAACCGAACCTCGCGTTCTACGAGCGGTATGGCAGCGCTGCATTCGATGTGCTCGGCTTGACGCTCCAAGCCATCCCCGAAGACATCCCGGTCATCCTCGACGCCAAGCGCGGTGACGTGCCGAACACCTCGGAGGCCTACGCCGACGCGCTCTTCGACTCGTTCCATGCCGATGCGACGACGGTCGCGCCGTACATGGGCGTCGATAGCGTCGCGCCGTTCGCGCGCGAGGGCCGGTACGCGTTGGTCCTCGCACGCACGAGCAATCCCGGGGCGCGCGATGTTCAGGACCTCGTCGTGGATGGCCGGCCGCTCTTCGAGCAGGTCGTCACGACCTTCGTGAACGCGCTCCCCGCGGAACGCCTCGGATTCGTGATCGGCGCGACCTATCCCGACGAGGCGAAGCGCATCCGGCAGCTCGCGCCGGATCGGCTCTTTCTCATGCCGGGTGTCGGCGCGCAGGGCGGCGATGTCGCCACGGCGATCCGCGCGGGCCTCGACGAGCGTGGCGGCGGTGTCCTCCCGGCCGCGTCACGCACGGTGCTGTACGCCTCACGTGAGGCGGACTTCGAGCGCGCGGCGGGGGACGCCGCGCGGTCGCTGCGCGACGCCGCGAACCAGGCGCGCGCGGCCGTGCTGGAGCGGCGCTGATGTTCGGGATCGGACCCGAGGAGCTCGCCCTGGTCGCGCTGCTCGCGCTCCTCGTCCTCGGACCCGAGCGCCTGCCAAAGGTGATGCGCGACATGGGTCGCTTCGTCGGGGATCTCCGCCGCACCTCGGACGAGCTCCGCACCGAGTTCTTGAACGCCGACAAGTACATCGAGCGTCCGGCGGCCACACCCGCCGTCACATGGGGGGCCGCGACGGTCCCAGCCGAAGCCGCGTCGGCCGGGCCGCCCGGCGAGTCGGCGTTCGTCCGCGAGATGCGCGAGGCGCGGGAGCGCCTTCGCGACACCTAGGCGCGCGCTCTGGACCTATACTCGAATCCATCGAGCGCCCACGGGCGCTCGTTTTCACGCTCGGAGGGAAGGCATCTCATTGGGACGTCTGGGTCCATGGCTCATCGCCGCCATCGCCATCGTCGCGATCTTCGTGGACATCCCGAAGCACCAGTTCTCGTTCCCCTTCAACTGCCCCGGGGTGTGCCTGAAGCTCGGCGACCTCGCCGTGAATCAGGAGATCAAGACCCACCTCGGTCTTGACCTCCAGGGCGGCACCCAGCTGATCCTGCGAATGCAGATCGACAGGCTCCCCGCGGGCGTGACGACGCCACAGAGCGAGCTCCAGAGGCAGGCCATCCGCGTGATCGAGCGCCGCATCAACTCACTCGGAGTGTCCGAGCCGGTCATCCAGGGTCTTGGCGAGGACAAGATCCTTCTCGAGCTTCCCGGTGTGGACGACCTGCAGCAGGCCAACGACGTGGCGACGCGCCAGGCGTTCCTGGAGGTCAAGGTGCCCGATGCGGACAAACCGGGCTCGTACAAGTCGCTCGCCCCACCGCTCACCGGCGCGAACCTCAAGCCGACGTTCGTGACGTTCCAGAACGGCACGAAGCCGGTCGTGAACTTCGAGTTCACCGGCGACGACGCGAGCCGCTGGGTGCAGCTGTCGAAGGACTTCTACCAGAAGCCGGTCCAGATCACGCTCGACGGTAAGGAGATCTCGGCGCCCACGATCCAGGTCGTCTTCACGTCGGGCAGCGGCATCATCGAAGGCAACTTCACGACGCAGTCGGCCAAGGAGCTGTCGCTCCTGCTCAACTCCGGAGCGCTGCCGGTGCCGCTCGAGGTGATCCAGTCCTCGCGGGTGGAGCCGACGCTCGGCCGCGACTCGGTGAATCGCAGCCTGGTCGCTGGCGCGATCGGGCTCTTCCTCGTCGCGTTCTTCATGGTCGCCTACTACCGTTTGCCGGGCGTGATCGCGGTGATCGCGCTCCTGTACTACACCGCGCTCACGTACGCGATCTTCCGATTGGTACCGGTCACCCTGACTCTGGCCGGCGTCGCGGGGTTCATCCTCTCGATCGGTATGGCCGTCGACGCGAATGTGCTGACGTTCGAGCGCCTCAAGGAAGAGCTGCGCTCCGGCAAGTCGCTGCGCGCGGCCGTCGAGGAGGGTCGGCGCCGTGCGTTCCCCTCGATCCTCTACTCCAACCTGGCGACGATCCTCACCGCCGGCATCCTGTACCTGTTCGGAACGGGGACGGTGAAGGGGTTCGCGCTCACGCTGGCGATCGGTGTCGCGATCTCGTTCTTCACCGCGGTCGTGGTCACGCAGATGCTGCTGCACGCCGCGATCGAGGTGTCTTCGCTCCGCCAGCGTCGGCTGTACGGCGTCGAGGAGCGAGCCGCCGACACCCGCGAGGGGCGCGCCGCAGTGGTGCCGGCCGGGTGATCCGCTTCGTCGAGCGCAAATCGTGGTACTTCATCCTGTCGGGTCTGCTGATCGTCCCCGGTCTTGTCTTCCTGTTGCTCGGCGGCCTCAAACCCGGAATCGAGTTCAAGGGCGGCACGCTCCTGGACGCGAGATTCGACGCACCGCCCACCGTGAGCGCGGTACAGGACTTCATGGGGACGCTCGGGCACGGCGAGGCGAAGACGACGGTCGCCGAGGGCGGTCGAATCGAGATTCGCACGTTCGAGATGAAGCCCGAAGAGATCGTGAAGACGACGGGCGCGCTGCAGGACAAGTTCGGCACGGCGAAGATCGATCCGTCCACCGTGAGCCCGTCGTTCAGTGAAGAGCTCATCCAGAACTCTGTCCGCTCGATCGCCCTCGCGAGCATCCTCATCGTCCTGCTCATCGCGTGGGCATTCCGTAGCTTCGGCTGGGGAGCCTTCCGCTACGGCATCGCCGCGATCATCGCGCTTCTGCACGACGCCGCGTTCGTGCTGGGCTTCTTCGCCATCCTGGGCTTCTTCTTCAATGTGGAGATCGACAGCCTTTTCGTGACCGCGGTGTTGACGATCATCGGCTTCTCGGTGCACGACACGATCGTGGTGTTCGACCGGATCCGCGAGAACCTGCGCCTCAACCCCGGGGAGGCGCTCAACCCGGTGATCAACTTCTCCATCATGCAGACGCTGACCCGGTCGATCATCACCTCGCTCACAGTCGTCCTCACGCTGCTGGCGCTCTTCCTGTTCGGCGGGTTCTCGGTGAGGAACTTCGCGCTCGCGTTGCTCGTGGGGATCATCTCCGGGACGTACTCATCGATCTTCAACGCCAGCCAGATCATCTCGCTCTGGCAGGAGCTCGAGGACCGTATCCGCCATCGCGCCACCGCGACCGCGTAGCGGGTCCGAGCGAGGCCGCGTGAGGCGACGGCCGCTCATCGTTCTGGTCGGGCTCGTCCTCGTCGCGATCGTGACGTGGCCACTCTTCCTCGGACCGCTCTCGCGCGGCGCCGTCGTCGTCCTCGACGTGTACTCGTCGGCGCTGTGGGGAACCAACGCGGCCTCGGCGATCACCCCGGCGCCGCGCATCGAGGAGGAGCGGATCGTGTTCGCGGGTGAGGAGTCGCGGGTCACGTGGTGGATACCCGGGTGGGGGGAGCGCCACCCCGCGATGCTCGTGGTCAACGGCGCGACGCCGCTTGGCAACGACGATCCGGAGACGCGCCGCATCTCTGAGGCGCTGTGCCGGGCCGGCTATCTTGTGATGCTTCCGGAGTTCTCTTTCCTGAAGGAGGCGCGACTGGAGCGGGCCGCGCCGTCGCGCGTCGATGCGGCGTTCGCCGCGATGCTCGTTCGGCGCGACGCCGATGCCGAGCACGCTGGCGCGTTCGGGTTCTCGGTCGGCGGCGGGATCCTTTTCGCAGCCGCGGGCATGCCGGGCGCCGCGTTGTCGCGCGCCGGCTACCTGGGCGCATTGGGCGCCTTCTTCGACATCCGTACCTATCTGGCGTCGGTGGTATCGGGGACGCAGGTGCGGCGAGGGCGGGCCGAGGCGTGGACACCGGACGTGGAGGCTCGGCTGAAGCTGCCTCTCGGCGCCGCGCAGGCGATCGCCGATCCACGCGATCGCGACACCGTCGTCGCGGCGATCCGCGCGAGCGGCGGACCACTCGCGGCGCAGCCTCCGCCGGAGCTCGGGGCCGAGGGGCGCGCGCTCTGGCTGGCGCTCGCCGCGACCGACTACGACGGCGCGCTCGCGCGCCTCGACGCTCTGCCCGCATCCCTGAAGGAGACATTCGCCGCGCTCACACCCGCGACGCGCTGGAGCGCGGTCGCGGCGCCCGTCTACTGGCTGCACGACGAGGGCGATCGCTTCGAGCCGGTGAGCGAGGCCGAGCGGGCGGCCGCGGCGTTACACGCGGGGGGGACGCGACTCCAGCTCACCAGGCTGCTGTCGCATGCCGCCGCACTGGGTCCCGAGGCGCGTCAGCAGGGTGCCGATTTCTGGCTCCGGGAGCTCGGCGGGCTGCTTGGATTCGCATTTGACCTGCTGAGACAGGCCGGATGAACCCTTTTTGCCCAGCCGACGAATAGACTTCATACGTGGGAAGGCTCCTCGGTTGGGTCCCCAGCATCGTGAAGACCACGATCGGCACGATCATCGTCGGACTGATGGTCGGGTGGTTCGTGGCGGCGAGCGTCAGCTCGGTCGTCGCGGAGCAGGGCTGGTTCGCCACTTCAGGAGAATCGCGCGAGGCGCGCGCGTACATGATCGCGCTGCTCCAGCGCGAAGCCGATAGCCTCGCGGCCCTACGTCCCCAGCAGGACGTGGTCTCGCAGGCGCTCGCGGCGCAGTCCGCGCAGTCGAGCAGCCAGTCGGCGAAGCCGCTCTCGCTCACGTATCTCGGCGGAGGCAGCGCCGGACGGCTCTCCGTCCAGATCTACGCCGTGGAGGTCCGCGCCAACGACGGCTCGGTCCAGCTGTTCCCGCTGGCGCTCACGCTGGTTGGCGGGAAGGTCGTCCAGACGAAGTGAGCGAGGGGCGCGCGGTCTTCGTGCTCGCCCTGCTCGTGGGATCGATCGTGGCCGGCGCGGTCGTGCAGCGCGTGACTGACAGCGGCGTCAGGGAGAGTCCGTACTCGACCCTCGACAGGATCGAGGAGCCCGCGGCGGCCGCGGACGTCGCGCTGGCGCTCTCGAACGGCGACCCCAAGAGCCTCTCGCGGCTCATGGACAATCAGTCGCTCACCGCGCTCCGTGATGCGCTGGTCAGTCCGATGGGCGCTCCGATCTCGGACGTACGGAGCGTGAAGTTCGTCGGTGCGACGGCGAAGGGTACGCGGGTCCTCGCGGGCTACGTGCTGAACGGCAAGGACATGCAAGGAAGCGACGCGATCGTGGGCTTCGTGCTCGATGTCGAAAATGGACAGATCGTGGGTGTGAACTGATGGCAACGACGACGACCCCAATTCCGGTGAGCGGAAAGCAGCTTCCAGCGACGCCGGACAGCCCGAGCCGGCGGTTCATCATGAACGCGGCGTTCGTCCTCGAGCACAACCTGCGCCGGTTGATCATCCTCGCGATCATCTCCGCGGTCGCCGTCTTCTTCTTCACGTTCCGCGGGCTCTTCGACGGCATCCTCGGCCTCATCCAGCAGGCGCCGCAGCTGCTCGTGACGCTCCTCTTCTATGCGTTCGCGATGATCGTTCAGTTCGGCGCGCTCATGTGGTTCATGTCGCGGCCGCGGACCTACACCGTTACGCCGGACAGCGCCCAGATCGGGCTGTCGTTCGAGAACTATCGCGGCCAGCCGGATCTGCTCGATCACGCCAAGAGCCTGGTGCGGATACTCAAGGGCGTCGAACGGTTCCAGCGCGCCGGCGGCGAGATGCCCAAGGGCATGCTCCTCGCGGGCCCGCCCGGCACCGGAAAGACGTTTCTCGCAGGTGTCGTGGCGGCCGAGGCCGGGCTGCCGTTCATCTACGTCGATGCCTCGAGCATCACGGGCATGTTCATGGGCATGGACGTGTTCATGGTCATCTCGCTGTTCCGCAAGGCGCGCTCGCTCGCGCGGAAGTACGCGCAGCCCGGCAGCCCGGGCGTCTGCATCATGTTCCTGGACGAGCTCGACTCCATCGGCCTGTCGCGCGGCGGCGTCCAGGGCGGTCAGCAGCAGGGCGTGATGGGCCCGATGGGCATGATGGGCGGACGCGGCCTCGCCCTGAACACGATGCTCAACCAGATGGACTCGCTCGGACAGCACGTCGAGGACCGCATGAGCCGCAAGATCGCTCGCTGGCTCGGCCTCGTGCGCGGACCGGTGCCCCAGAAGCCGCTGGTGTTCGTCATCGGCGCGACGAACCGTCCCGATGTCCTCGATGCCGCGCTCGTGCGGCCGGGCCGTCTCGACCGTCGCCTCAACATCTACGCGCCGGACGGCGACGGCCGCCGGGACATCATCCAGTTCTACCTCGGCCAGAAAGACCATGAGCTGAACATCCCGATCGACATGATGGTGTCGGACTCGATCGGCTGGACGCCCATCGAGATCAAGACGATCATCAACGAGGCTCTCGTCGTCGCGTCCGACGACGGCCGCAACGCCCTCACGTACCGCGACTGGCTCGTCGCACGCGATTCGCGGCAGCTCGGCATCAAGCAGCCGATCCAGACGATGTCGGCGGCGGACAAACGGGCCATCGCCTACCACGAGGCCGGTCATGCGGTG
>JBGPKU010000066.1:0-15923 GCA_041486085.1 Candidatus Limnocylindria bacterium
ATCATCACGGCGTCGACCGCGCTCGAGCGGTTCTCCCTGAAGAGCATGCGGTGATATCCGGGCCGCGGCTTTCGCTCGGTGGCGGCCATCGTGAACACCTGCCCGGCCGCGACGACACGACCTGATCTGATCAGGCGAGCCGCTTGGCGCGTGTTCTCGCTGGTGATGAAGTTCAGCGTGCCCCGCTCGTCGTTGCGGCCCCACCGTCCCGCGTTCGAGAGCGCGGCGCCAAGCTCTGGCACGGATCGCGGATCGGTCGGCACCCAGCTTCTCCTTCCCCAGCGCTTTCGCTCCGAAGTCGCGCTACCAGCCCGGCGGCGGTGTCCAGTGTCCGACAGGCGATCGCGAGAAGCGGATCGGGAAGCCGGCCACATGTACCACGCGACCCCGCGCGACGATCCCCTTCAGCATCCCGTGCAGCTCCGCTTGGGGATGGCGGAATCCTTCTTCGAGGGTGAGCACCTGGCTCCCGGGCAGCCGGTGCTCGAGGAAGATCGATTCCCACTCCTTCGCGGTCCTGGAACGGAAGATCTCTTCCGCGACCTCGTCGAGACGCGCAGCGTTCTTCGTCCTGTCTTCGCCCGTCGCGAACCTGACATCGGTCGCAAGCTCGGGACGTCCGACCGCCTCACAGAACTTCTGCCAGAACTGATCGGTGATGCCCGCGGCGAACCACCGACCGTCGGACGTGCCGAAGACACCATACGGTCGAGCTCCGCTGCCGCCGGATCGCGGCTGCGGCGCGAAATCGACGCCGAGATCGAGCGCCTGCGGGACGCGGTACGCGTGCAGCGCGATCTGGATGTCGAGGAGCGACAGATCGATGTGGCGCGAGGCACGCCCGCGACGCACATCGCGAAGCGATGCCAGCACGGCGATCGCGCCGTACAGCCCTCCGGCCAGCCCGCCCACCGGATGACCCCAGCGGATCGGTGGGTCGTCTTCATGTCCGTTGCCCGTGATGCTCATCGATCCTCCGAGCGCCTGGAGCGTCACATCGTACGCAGGCGCGTGTGCCCACGGTCCCGTCGCCCCGAAACCCGTGGCCGAGCACGTCACGATCTTTGGATTGATCGCGACGAGCTGATCACGGGACACGCCCAGACGCGTCTTCACTCCAGGCCGGTAGTTGTCGTAGATGATCTCGGCTCCCGCGACGAGGTCGCGATATCTGGATCTCTCGGACTCCTCCTTCAGGTCCAAGACGGTCGCCGTCTTGCCTCGGTGCATGCCCCAGCGCATCGCATCCGTGGGCGTGAACGCGTCCGCCGGTGCGTTGGGGTCGCGTGGCCGGACGGGCTCTGGCCGCTCGATGAGGAGCACGTCGGCGCCGAGGTCGGCCAGGATCTGCATCGCGAGCGTCTTGCTCGGCTCGTTGCCATCCATCTCGATCACGCGAGTGCCGTCGAGCGGCGTCCGATCCGACTGCGATGGCGATGGCGATGAGGACGGCGACGTGCCCGGGCGTGCGTCCCACCCGATCAGCGAGAGATCGGCCAGCGCGAGCGGCGGCCGCGTGGCCGTCCCGATACCCATCGGATCATTCGCGACGTGCGCTGTTCGCCCTGCCGGATCCGCGATCGCGCGGATCATTCCGCGGGCCACGATCTGGCGGTGTGCGAAGGCCTCCTTGAGGTCGTTCACCCTGCCGGCCGGCGCGCCCGCCGCGATGAGGATCTGCTCCCACTCGCGGCTCGGCCGCCGCAGAAAAATCGCCTGCATGAGCGGCTCGAGCTCTGCCTTGTGCCGGTTCCGGGTGAGCTCACTGTCGAATCGTGGATCGGCGATGAGCTCCGGGACGCCCATCGCCTCGCACGCCGCCGCCCAATGGGGCTGGGCGAATCCGATCGCGATCCATCGGCCGTCGCTGCAGCGGTAGGGACCGTAGGGGCGCGTCCCGCCTCCACCCATGTGCTGATCGGATCGCGCGGAGATGCCGACGTCGAAGACCTGTGGCACGCGATAGGTGCTCAGGCCGAGGAGCCCATCGAGCATCGACACGCTGACCCTTTGGCCGACACCGTCGCGGTCACGAACCGCGAGCGCGCCGAGGATGCCGATGACCGCATACAGCGCACCTACGATGTCGCCGATCGGGACTCCCCAGCGGCACGGCGGTGCGTGAGGATCCCCATGCGGCCCGGTGATGTCGATCGAGCCGCTCGCGGCTTGAGCGATCAGATCGTAGGAAGGCATATCAGCCCACTGACCCACATCTCCGAAGCCGGAGATGTCGCAGGCGATGATCCGCGGATTCGCCTCCCGCAGCTGCTCGTACCCCAGCCGAAGGCTCTCGAGGACACCCGGTCGAAAGTTGCTGAAGACGACGTCGGCGCGGCTCGCCAGCCCCAGGAGCTCCGCGCGGCCCTCGGGCTTCGCGACGTCGAGTGGAATGGAGCGCTTGTCGCGGTTCGTCGCCCATTCGAACGCCTCCGGGATGGTCAGTGGACCCGCGCCGCCGACGGTCTCCCCGGGCTTGGTGACCCTCACGACGTCCGCCCCCAGATCCGCGAGAATCGTGGTCGCGTACGGGCCGGAGAGGTAGCGGGTGAGATCGACGACGCGCACATCGTCGAGCGGGCCGCCACACGGGCTCATCGTCGGCATTCTAGACGGACCTGACTAGTCGCCTAGACATCATCTGACGGCACGCTGCCACAGTCGGTATGCCTCCTCGTAGGCCCCCGCAACGGCGGGCTCGGGCTCGATCGGGGGCGCCAGCCTGACCATCGCGGCAGCCGCCTGTGGCGGGTCCGCCTGGGCGCCGGCAGCGACCGCGGCAAGGATGGCGGCGCCGACACTGCTCGCCTGGCCGGCGGAGGCTGCGAGCAGCGGTCTTCCCCAGACGTTCGCGCGCAGCTGCATCACGCCCTTCCGATTGGTCACACCGCCCGAGATGCGGACAGCGGTGACCTCGAGCCCCAATGCGGCGATCGCCTCCAACCCTTCGCGCACCGCGAACGCGCCGCCCTCCTCCGCCGATCGAAGGATGTGCGCGGCGGTGTGCTCCGGCCGCAGTCCGTGGATGGACCCGGTGACGTCATCGGCCCATGTGGGAAATCGCTCACCGCTGAGCGCCGTGCGGAACGTCACACCATCGGCGCCCGGCGCGATCGCGGCCGCGGCGGCACCGATCGCGCGGTAGGCATGCTCGACAGAGCGATACCCGAGGACGCCGCAGAGCCATGCGATCGCGCCCCCGGTCAGCCCGGTGGGTCCGCCGACCGTCCACAGGTCGGGCAGCAGATACGCGTTGAGAACGCTCCTGCGCTGATCGTCGACGACCGCGCGGTCGCTCGTGCGCAGGAGGACGTCCGTCGTACCCGCGACGTCGACGGTCTGGCCCGCGGAGACGGCCCCGCTGCCCAGAGCCGCCACGCTCCCATCCGGTCCCCCCGTCGCGACCGGAACGCCGCGCCGCAGGCCGGTCATCGCCGCGACGCGCTTGTCGACGAGACCGCTCCGCTCGTGCGCGGCCCGGACCGGTGGCAGACGTTCGACGCTCACCGCGGCGGCGGCTGCGAGCTCATTGGACCAGCGGCGCTCGCGAACATCGAAGAGCAGGGTGTACGAAGCGCTGGTGGGATCGGTCGCAACACCGCCGGTGAGCTTCGCGACGACGAAGTCCTTCAGGCTGAGGACCCATCGCGTGCGAGCCCAGACCTCGGGCTCATGTTGGGCGAGCCACATCAGACGAGGCGCAGTGAGCTCCGGTGTCGCGGTTCGGCCCGCGATCGCCACGTCGCGTCCGTCGAGGACGCGCCGCAGCTCACGTGCCTGCGCCGAGGCGCGGCGATCCGGCCACAGGAAGGCCGGCCCGACGGGCGCCAGCGCGTCATCGACGAGGACCGTGCCGAGCTGGGCAGCCACGCCGAGCCCGACTGGTTGCCCCGCCTTCTCGCTGACTTTGGCGATCAGACCGCAGACATCGGACCAGAGCGCATTCCCATCGAGGACGGCCCGCTGCCCTTCGATGATCTGGCGGCTGCGCGCGCGAGCGGTCGCGATGATCTCGCCCGACAGCGACACGGCACTGACCCGGAGCGCCGACGTCCCGATGTCGACGGCCAGCACGTGGTCTTTCCGCCGAGGCATTCGCCGCGCCGTCAGGGTGTCAGTACGGCGCGTGTGACCGTCGTCGCGCGACTCGACCACTCCGCCGCGGCCATCGCGTCGTTCACCCGCTCGAGCGGAAACTGGTCGGACACGATCTTGTGGTACGGGATGCGGTCCTGCGTCTTGACCATGAGGTCCATGAGTCCCGGTAGCAGAGTGTGCCGGTATCCACTGGATCCTATGATCCGCTTCCCGCGGATGATCGCGCGGGGATCCAAGGTGAACGTGCGGCCGCCCATCACGTGGCCGATCTCGACGAGCGTGCCCGCCGGCGACAGGTAGCCGACGCCCTCTGGGATGAGGTCGGTCCGGCCGACGAGCTCCATCACGATGTCCGCGCCCGCGCCACCGGTGAGCTCCAGGATGCGATCGCGCCTCGCCTCGACGGTCGTCAGCTCGTCGACATTGATGGTGTGATCGGCGCCGAATTCTCGCGCCAGCGCGAGTCGCTCGGGGAGGCGGTCCAGCACGATGACCTTCGCGGCGCCGCGATAGGTTGCGATCGCGGCCGCACACAGACCAAGACCGCCGGCACCTTGGATCACGACATAGTCACCAATGCCGCAATTCGCCTGATCCAGACCTTCGGCGGACGTGCCCATCGCGCAATTCACCCACGACAGCGCGGCATCGGGCAGGTCCTTCGGCACGACGTAGAACGGTCGATCCGGCGTGACGTAGAAGTAGTCCGCGTACGTTCCGCTGAAGTACGGCCAGACCTGCGCCTCCGGCGGATATTTCGGCGGACGCGTGCACAGGTTGGTATTGCCTCGGCTGCACTGGCGGCACCGGAAGCACGCCCTGATCGACCAGTGCACGACACGATCGCCCTCATGCACGGGGTTTCCCAGCCAGTCGGTGCTCACGTTCTTGCCGAGCTTGAAGATGACGCCGTTGCCCTCATGGCCCATGACCTGGCCTGCTGGCGGGATGGCGTGGAGCTCTTGCGTGCGATCGCCGCGCCAGGTGTGAAGATCCGATCCACAGATCCCGGCCTGCGTCATCTTCAGCAAGACCGCATCAGGCGCGGGATCAGGCACGTCGTACTCCTCGATCACGAACGGCTTCAGATATTGCTTGAGAACGACGACGCGTCCTTTCATCGTGACACCGACACTAGATGACCTTCTGCTCGATCAGCTTATTGATCGCGTCGTCGTCGTAGCCCAGCCAGCCGCCGTAGATCTCGAAGTTGTGCTCGCCTCTTTCGGCTGCGAAGCCAATGTCGTCCGACACGCCGGCGAGCTTCACGGGATTGCCGACGAGGCGCATCTCGATCCCCGTCGTGGGGTGCCTGGTGTCCATCAGCATCCGGCGGTGCTGCAGCTGCGGATCGTCCGCGACCTGGTCGATGGTGCGCACGGGCGCGGCGGGAACGTCCGCCTCGAGCAGCGCGAGGCACGCGGCCTCGACGACGAGAGGTGCGATCCACGCGGCGATGAGCTCCTCGATGGCGATCCTCGCTTCCGACGTCTGTCGCTTCAGCGGCGACTCGAAGCGCGGGTCCGAGGCAAGGTCGTCCCTTTCCATGAGGCTCAGAAGCCGCAGCCATTGATCCTGGTTCGGCGCGTTGATGATCACGAGTCCGTCTTTGGCGCGGAAGACCTGGTTCGGAGATGCCCCGGCGCGCCGGTCCTTCGGATCTCCCGAAGGCCGCCGGCCGGTCATCATGTAGGTGGCGAGCGGGAACTCGATCATCGTCAATGCGGCATCCATGAGCGACACGTCGACGTGCGCTCCCTCCCCGGTGGTCGCCCGCCCAACAAGCGCGGCCATCGCGCCGACCGCCGCGTGCACCCCGGCGAGGCGATCGGCGATGGAGACACCGGTCTGGTGCACCGGACTGAAGGGATCCCCGCTCACGTCCAGATAGCCCGCGGCGGCGAGTGCGACGTTGCAGAACGCCGTCCGCTCCGCATACGGTCCGTCCTTGCCGTAGCCGGAGATCGACACGAGGATCAGCCGTGGATTGATCGACCGCAGAACGGAATACGGAAAGCCGAGGCGGTCGAGGTAGCTCGGCCGAAAGTTCTCGACGATGACGTCCACTTTCGTGACGAGCTTTCCGAACAGCTCGCGCCCTTCTGGTCGGCGCAGGTTGAGTCCGATGCTCTTCTTGCCTCGGTTGTAGACGGCGTAGTAGATGCTGTAGCCCTGATGGGTCGGTCCGGCGAAGCCGCCGTCCCGCCCCGTCTCAGGATTCTCGGCACGGATGACCTCCGCACCGAGGTCCGCCAGGAGCATGGCCGCCTTCGGACCGGCCTGATATCGCGACAGATCCAGGACGCGAACGCCCGTCAGCGGTCGTCGAGCGCCAAGCGACGTTTCGGAAGCCATTTCCTTCGTTGGGCTACCGGCCGCGAAACACCGGGGGACGCTTCTCCGCGAACGCAGCCGCGCTCTCTCTGAAGTCGTCCGTGAGATGAAGGTCGCGATGCCTCACGAGCCGCGACTTCAGCTCGAGCTCTTGCATCGGGCCACGCCGGACCTCCACGGCCTCGCGCACGGCGAGCGGAGGATTCGTCATGATCCCCTTCGCCAGCTCCTCTGCGATCTTCATGCGCCCGCCGCTCGGTGCCAGGCGATCCACCGCACCGCGCTGCAAGCCTTCCTCGGCGGTCCAGAACCGACCTGTCATGCATACGTCGGTCGCGAACCCGCCGCCGGTGCGATGCGAGAGCAGATACCAGAAGTTGGCGACCCAGAGTCCGCGGCGTAGCTCGGGGATCTGGAATTTCGACCCCTCTTCGGCAACGATCAATTCGCACATCAGCGCGATGTGCAGTCCCCCGCCGACGGCGTATCCGTGCACGGCTGCGATCACCGGCTTCCAGTTCACGAATCCCTGCAGGATCTCCTCGATGTGCGCACCCCGACCCTGAGGACTGCCCAGCCTGGCCAGCTCTTCCTTCGGACGCATCTGACGCTGCTTGATGTCGGCGCCGCTGCAGAACGCCCGACCCGCCCCGCTCATGATCCCGACCTGCGCGCCGGTGTCCAGGTCGAACTCGAACATCACGTCGCGAAGCTGCTTCAGCAGATCGTCATTCAGCGCGTTCAAGACGTCCGGGCGGTTCAGCGTGATGTAGCCGATGCCATCGCGCTGCGTGTACTCGACGAGTCGGGCTGTCATTCCACCTCCGTCAGAACCTACGTCGCTGGAAAACCGTCAGCCACCCTGTCCCACGATGATGTCTAGACAACTAGTTAAGGCTACCACCGGTGACCGAAGCACCGGCCTTGATCACGTCGAGCGGCGGAGATCTTCGCAACGCTCCGATGTCTTGCGTGGGATCCCCGCCGAGGACAAGGAGGTCCGCTTTCATGCCGGCCTTCACCAGTCCGATCTCCTTGTGCCATCCCAGACACTCCGCTGCGCGTGATGTGGCGCCGGTCACAGCCTCGGCCGGTGACATGCCGGCGGCGACGAGAAGCTCCAGCTCGAGGGTGAAGTCGTGACCATACACGCCACCATCCGATCCGCACGCGATCCGCACTCCGGCCTCTCGAGCCCGGCGGACGCTGTCGGCATGATCGCGAACGATCTCCTGCGCGCGCGCCTTCTGCAACGGCGCCCCGAGCCTCGCGTGCGAGTCATACGCTGACAGGGTCGGCACGTACCACGTGCCGCGCTCGGCCATCTCGCGGATCGTTTCGTCGTCTAGCCACACACCGTGCTCGATGGTGTCCACGCCCGCTCGCACCGCCATGAGGACGCCAGGGCCGCCGATCGCGTGACACGCGACGGGCCGTCCCCACGCGTGGGCCTCATCGACGATCGCAGCGAGCTCATCGTCCGTGAACAATCGCTGTCGCGGCTCCCGTTTCCGCGAGCTCACGCCGCCGGTCGCCGCGATCTTGATGAAGTCAGCGCCAGCGCGGATGACCTCACGCACCTTTGCCCTCGCCTCGACGGGACCGGTGCACTCCGGCGCCGGCATACCCGGCATGTAGGGCACTCCGAGTCCCTGCCTCTTCGTACCGTCGGCGATCCCGTTGATCGGGGAAACGATGGTGACGCTCGTCTGGATCCTCGGCCCCTCACAAACGCCGGCGTTGACGGCATCACGAAATCCGGCGTCCAGGCCGCCGGGGTCGCGCGCCGCCGTACAGCCCGCTCGCAGCGCGTCACGAAGCGCCCGGAACGTCGTGCCGCACAGGTACGGGATCGAATCCTCCTGATGCGCAAGCGGATCGAGGGACCACAGGGCGAAGTGGACGTGACAATCGATCAGTCCCGGCATGACGACGCGACCGCCGAGATCGACCACCTCGGTGTCGCTCGCGAGGCCGCGCTGTTTACCGACCTCAACGATGGAGTCCCCGTCGAGCAGCACCGTCATCCCGCGTTGAGAAGGCGAACCCGTGCCGTCGATCAGCTGACAGTTCACGAGGGCTCTTCTCATCCGCGTCCCAACCCTAGCGCTCGGAGATCATCGCGTCCTAGCTGGTCAACGTAGGTGCGGAGCTTGCTTCCGTCACGCGAACGCCGCGTTGGCCGGCTCTCCGGCCATACACCGTGATGACCAAGCCCACCACGACCAGCGCTGTCACGCAGACCACGGTGCCGAGGACGGCGAGGTCCGAGAATATCCCGCCGGTGTAGATCTCGACGATCGCCGACCCCACGACCATGTTGCCCGGGCCGGAGAGGATCGATGCGGCGATGAGATCACCGAGGATCAGGACGAAGATCATCGCCCACCCGTACGCGAGACCGGGCCGCATCAGCGGCCAAAGGACCCGCCACGAGGTGCGAAGCCGCGAGGCACCCGACATGGAGGACGATTCAAGGAGGTCGTCGCCCACCTGGCCCCTCGCGGTCTCCGCCGCGATCGAGGCCTGCGGCATGAACATCACCAGGTACGCCAACAGGAGGATGAGCGGCGTTCCTTTGAACCGAAATGGCGGTCCCGCGAACGTGTACAGGATGGCAACAGCGATGACCAGACCGGAGATGGCGGCCGGGATCTTGGTCACGCCGTGAATGAAGCTCGCGATCGTGCCGCGGACCTGGTGCGCGTACGTGACCATGATCGTGGCGACGATCATGACGATGCTGGCACCGACCGCGCCGAGCTCGAGGCTCGTCATGAGCGCGTCCCGACCGAGCTTGTTCGGTCCCGAGATGAACGTGTTGAAGGCTTTCAGCGTGAACGCGCCCGGATTGATGTTGGCCTGCCAGAACGGCTGGAGGGCGACGACGACCAGTGCCAAGAACGGCAGGACTGATACAGACAAGAGATACGCGACGATGAGCGCCTGGGCGAGCCGACGCCATCGGCCAAGGCGCACGACGGTCCCGCTTGCGCTCTTGCCGGAGATCTTCACCTGGCGCTGACGCTGGGTGATCCACCGCTGCAGTCCCCACACACCGGTGAGGAACACGAGCAGCATCATCGATGCGGCCACGGACTGGTTGAGCCCGGACGAGCTCGACTGCGTGAGATAGACGATGTACACGGACAGCGTTTCGATCCGTGCGCTGCTTCCGATGATCGCCGGGATGGAATACAGCGCCGCCGCGATGATGACGATCAGCAGCGCGGCCGAGACGAGAGCCGGCCCGACCGCCGGCAATGAGACCTGTATGGCCGTCCGTAAAGGACCCGCGCCGCTCATTCGCGACGCCTCCTCGAGTGCGGTGTCCATGTTGCGCAGGGCGGGCGACACGACGATGTACGCATACGGCACCAGCGCGATGGTGTAGGCGAAGAGCAGACCGGGCCAGCTGCTGATATCCAGCGGGCCCGTCGTTAGGTGGATCCCAGCAAGCCCAAGCACGGCGCGGAGGAACCCGTTGAGGAAGCCGGCCGTGGATTGCGCCAGAAAGATCCATCCGACGGACATGGCGACCGGTGGGATCAGCAATGGCACAAGGGGAGCCATCCTGGAGACCGCTCCGAAGCTCGCGTCGGTCCGCTCGTTGAGCCATGCGAAGAGCGAGCCGATGAGCAGCGCGCTGCTGCCAGCGACCGCGATCACGATCAGCGTATTCATGAATGAACGCGAGAAACCGGGATCGCGGAGCAGCGCCTGGAGGGGTGCCAGGTCGATCCCGTCGCGTCCAACGAATGAGCGCCCGAGTGCGGTCGCCAGCGGATAGACGATGAGCAGCAGCAGTCCGATGACCAGCGGCAGGCCGAGAATGGCGAACACATCGAGCCGCACGCGTGGCAGCGACGATAGCCGGGCACGTGGACGTGGTTCACGCACCGGCGCCAGGTCGGTCACGGGTTCGGCTCCGCACGAGCCATCGCCAGGGCGCGGGCTGGTGCGCCGGGCTCCGTCGCCCGGCGCACCAACGTCGTCACTGGATGCCAAGCTCCTTCAAAGCCTGGGCTTTGAGGGCATCGTCGTCCATGCCTGCGTACGTGCCTTTGTCAGTGAGTGTCGGGGGCACCCAGTCAGCGGGAACCTCGAAGCAACCGGGCGCCTTGATCGGAGAGACGTTCGGAATGCCGGCCTTGCACGGTGCCGACTGCGACTCGGGGGTCATGAGGAAGTTCAGCAGCACCTTGGCCGTGGCCGGGTGCGGGCTGTTCTTGAGGATCCCGACGCATGCCTGGGAACCGACATCGGGATTCCTCAGGATCCTGAACTTGATCGGTGCCCCGGCCTTCTGAACGTCTGAGCCGCTATCGACCTGGGAGAGGAAGCTCAGTGCCTTTGCGCCGGCACCGACCTGCTGTGCCGCGCCCACCGAGCTGCTCATCAGCGTCGGATTCAGCGCAGCCACCGCCTGCAGATAGCTGGGGCCGAACGCGTTGCGCATGATGAGCGCCCACTGCAGGTAATACCCACCTGGCTTCGGATCGGAGAGGACAACTTGCCCTTTCCACTTGGGACTCACCAGGTCCTGCCACGTCTTCGGTGCGTCGGCCTCTGACACGAGGTTCGTGTTGTACGTGTAGCCGCTGACGCTCCACTTCACGTCGATGCAGACGTTCTTCCACTTGCCCTTGTCGGGATACGACGCGAAGTTCGGAAGACCAGCCTTCGACAGGTCGACGAACCAGTCGAGGTGCGACGCGTAGAAGCTGCGGTCGACGTCCTCGTAGACGTCGGTCTGGATCGCGCCGGCCCCCACCTCGGCCGTCAGTCGCGTCTCGAGGACGCCGTTCGCGCCTCGTGCCGCCACGGCCATTTCCAGGCCGGTCTGCTGCTTGAACAGATTCTGCTGCGCTTCGATCCAGCCTGGGGTCTCCGTGAACAGCGAGGTGCTGGTCCCCTCCTTTTTCGCCGCCGCCATCACCTCGGCCCATAGGTCGGGCGTGGCGGTCGCGGCAGCAGTACTGGTCGCCGCGGCCGTGGTCGGCGTCGGAGTCGCGGTGCCGGTGCCGCCGCATGCGCCGACCACGGCGATGACCATGGATAGCGCCACGGCGCGAACGTAGCTTCGCTTTCTTCGATGTGACCCGTTCATGTCCTTCCCCCCTCCGTGTAGCTTGCCTGTTCACGCAACGTAAGACGCGATGACATTCGTTCCACGGCTTTGTCGGTCCTTTCTTCCATCACCTTGGTCTCCTCTTGCGATCGCTCGGATCGCGGCAGGACACGTAGCGCCTGAAACGCGGCAACCACGAAGGCCGCCGCGCCCTCTCTGATGTCGGGGCTGCGGTTGGCGCGAACGCGGACCATCTGCTTGCCGACCTCGACCAGGAATTCACTGTGTGACCCACGGAACATTTCGGCGCGCAGGATGCCCTGCAAGACATTTCGATCGGGTGCCTCGACTGGCCGTTCCGCGGCGATCGACAGCGCCTCCGGCCGGGCCAAAACGACGACGTTCTGCCCATCGGCGCGCAGTGGTTCAGCAACGTTCTCACTGGCCACCTGAATGTCGCCCACTGCCGTCGTCACGGTCACCGCCTGACCGGTACCGCCTCCCTGCTTGACGCTCCCTTCCCACATGTTTGCGATCCCAATGAAGTTGGCTACGAAGCGCGAGGTCGGCCGGCGATAGATCTCCTGCGGCGTGCCATCCTGCACGACCTTTCCGTCATTCATCACGACGATCCGATCGGAGATCACCATCGCTTCTTCTTGGTCGTGCGTGACATACACACCAGTGAATCCGAGGCGCTTGTGCATCGAGAGAAGCTCGACCCGCAGCTCCTCGCGGACCTTGGCGTCCACGTTCGACAACGGCTCGTCAAAGAGGATCAACGCCGGATCCCTCACGAGACAGCGGGCCAGAGCGACGCGCTGCTGCTGTCCGCCACTCAAGTTGGTTGGGTATTCGTCACGCAGATGCCCGATGCCGACGACCCCCAGCATGTGGGTGACGCTGTCCTCGATCCGGGATGTCGAGAAGCGGCGGACCTTGAGGGGATACGCCACATTTTCAAAGACCGTCATGTGCGGCCAGACCGCGTAGCTCTGGAACATCATCCCGAACTGCCGCTTCTCGGGCGGGACCACGATCCCCTTGTCGCCCGAGGACAACAGCTGCGAGCCCTTCCAGATCTCGCCGCGAGTGGGACTCTCCAACCCCGCGATGCATCGGAGGAGCGTCGTCTTTCCGCTCCCACTCGGACCGAGCACCGCGACCATGGATCCGGGCTCGATCTCGAGCGAGACGTCGTCGACCGCGGCGACACCGCGGCCCCGCTCCCGGCGAAATTGCTTCTCGAGACCGACGACCCGAAGGGTCGTGTCCGTGTCCGTGCCGCGCACGTCGGTCTTCACGCCCCCACGACCAGGTCCCCTGACGTCACGGATGGAAGGAGTAGACGAAGCACCATCGCCGCGGCGCACCCTCTTCTCGCCTAGTTGTCTAGTCGGGAAGAGTTGCGGCAAAGCCCAGCAATGTCAAGGGTCGGGATGTCGGCACCAGATGGGCGAGCGCCCGGAAGGCTCACTCGACTCGAATGAGCCCCACTCCCTCGGAATTCGTGATCTTCGTTCCGAACGGAGCAGACAAGCGCTGAAGAGACCCCAGTATCTCGTCGGCCACCGGACGTTCGGCGAGCATCGGACGCCCCCGCTGGCTGAGCGGCTGCCCGAAGCCCAGCTCGACCGGGTAGAGCTTGACCTCTTTCAGGCGTCCGGACGCGTGCTCGCACACCGCGATGACGCTCCGGAAGAACGCGGGGTCGACGGAGAAACCGTACGCATCGTCGCCCGATCGCGCAGCGCCCCAGTCGCCCGGCGTGTGTTCGTGTCCCAGCCCTTGGCGGCGGTACGCGGGCTCGGGCTGCTTCTGCACGGTCTCGTTGTGGAAGATGAAGTTCCCAAGGCTGTAGAAGATCGGCTTTCCCTTGTAGATCTCGATCCCTCTGAGGAAATGCGGGCCGGACGAGACGAACAGATCGCAACCCTGGTCGATCGTCCAGCGCGCGAACTCGACGAGGAACTCTGGCGGCGTCTCCCGCGCGACCTCGTGGATCAGGCCCGTATCACCGCTCTCGTGACAGTGGACGCTGTAAACGCGCCAATCGGCCTGTTTGCCTGCACCGCGGATCCACGGCTCGATCCCACGAAGATCTTCGCGGCTGCAGCTCGTGTGCATGTCGTAGGAGTCGGCCAGTCGGAACTTCTGGCCGAAGATCCGCACCTCGGTCCCCTCGTCGTAGGGCTGAACGCGGTGCGGATGGAATCTGTCCTTGACGTTCTCATATTCCTTGTATCCGAGCCGGACCTTCGCTTCGACAAGCGCGTTGAACAGCGTTCGCGGTACGTGATGCACGAGCTCGTGATGGATCGCGTTCACCCCGGGCTTGCCCGAGAAGTCCGGCCGCGATGACCCCGCCTCGGCGTCGACGGAGAACGTCGTTGTCGCTCCCATGAACGCCACGCGGCCCTGCGCGAGATCGAGCATCGCCGGCGTCCGAGCCTCGGCGAGATTCATGCCACCGCCGGCGAACGGCAGCCCACGCGTCCGGAGATGACGCATCGTCGCGAGGAATCCGGCTTCGCCGTAGTCGTAGGAGTGGTTGTTCGAGATCGTGACCGCGCCGACACCCATCCACTTCAGGTCGTCTATGCGCTCGGGCGCACCGACCTGCCAGGAGATCGAATCCGGCTTTTGCGCCCAGGTCGGTTCGAACTCATTGATCTGCGTCTCGAGATTGGAGAGCGTGAGATCAGCCGAGCGCAGGATCTCGACCATCGCAAGATAGGCGGGCTCGCGGTATTGATCGAGCTTCCTGTTGACCATCGCGTCGCCCACAAGAGCGATCGAAAGATCTCGTGACTCCGCCTCGTAGCCCACCAGGCTCAGCATCAGAACACGAGCACGCCGTTGTCAAGCGATCGCCACGAGTCCATGCGGACCCTACAACGATGCGCTGGCCAGACGCGCTCCTTCCACGAGAGACGCAAGCTTCGCCCAGGTCACGGTCGGGACGACTCGCCACTGCCGCACGACGGACGTCCCGAAGCCACAGTCCGCGCCCGCGATCACGCGATCGGGGCCGACCAGGCGAGCGTAGTTGATGATCCGCTGCGCCACGAGCTCTGGGTGCTCGATGTAGTTCGTCGTCGTGTCGATGACGCCGGGAACGACGTATTTGTCGTCCGGGAGCCGCACATCCTGAAACACCACCCACTCGTGGGCGTGGCGCGGGTTGCAGGCCTCGAGCCCGAGGCCCGCCGGCCTCGCGCGCAGGACCAGCTTGATGATCTTCCGGAGATCGATGTCGTGATGGTGCGGACCTTCGTAGTTGCCCCAGCAGACGTGTATGCGCATGCGTTCCGGAGGGATGCCGCGTGTCGCGTGATTCAGCGCCTCGAGTGATCGTTGCGCCTCCACCAGAAACTCTTCGTCGCTCAGCTGCCCGAAGGCGACGTGGCGGCCCATCGCGAGATCGGGACAGTCGATCTGAAGAGTGACTCCGGCAGCGGCTATCGCCTCGTAGTCGGGACGCATCGCCTCGCCGATCGCGTGGAGATACGCCTCGCGATCGCCGTAGTGTCGATCCGCGAAGAACAGGGAGATGACGCCGGGGGACGGCGCCGTCATGAACATGCCGGGCGCTTGAGCCTCTGAGGCCGCGTCCCTGAGGAGAACGAGGTCCCGCTGGAGCGCGGCCGGATCTCCTGGGAGGATGTCGTCGGTGCACGCGGGAAGGCGTCTGATGGGCTTCCATCTGGCTTCCCGCTCGGCGAATTCCGGGTGCTCGACGACGTCGGTGTTCGAGAGGCCGGTTCCCTCGTCCTCGCCGTTGAACCCCGCCAGGCGATCCTTGATGTAGCTCGTGTAGCCGAGCCGCCGCATCTCACCGTCATTGACGACATCGATCCCCGTCTCGACCTGTCTTCTGACCACGTCATGTACCGCGGTCGT
The DNA here is from genome assembly GCA_041486085.1 of Candidatus Limnocylindria bacterium. Lineage (GTDB taxonomy): Bacteria > Chloroflexota > Limnocylindria > P2-11E > P2-11E > CF-39. The sequence goes on from JBGPKU010000066.1 coordinate 15,407, forward strand.
GGCGAGGTGGTCGATGTCAGGAGCAGCGCGCCGTTCCTCGATGGCGAGGATCGACTCCGCGAGCGCATCGGGGCGCGGAAGGCTGCCGGTGTGCGTCGTGCGTACGCGGGTCACTTTCGGATGATATGCATGTCTCGTTCATTGCCTTCGATAGAGTGGGTCCGTGCAACGAAGACGTTTGGGTCGGGCCGGACCGCTGGTCTCGGCGATCGGGATGGGCTGCATGCCGATATCCGAGTACTACGGGCCGAAGGACCAGGATGAAGGCATCAAGACCATCCGGCGTGCGATCGACATCGGCATGAACTTCCTCGACACGTCCGACGCATATGGTCCACACACCAACGAGCTCGTCGTCGGCCGTGCGATCGCGGGGCTGCGCGACCAGGTCGTGCTGGCGACGAAGTTCGGCAGCACCCGCGACGGGAACGGTGTCCGAGGGGTGCGCGGCGATGCGGCCTACGTCGCGCAGGCATGTGACGCGTCACTGGGGCGCCTCGGCGTGGACCACATCGAC
>JBGPKU010000067.1:0-15375 GCA_041486085.1 Candidatus Limnocylindria bacterium
CCGCACAAGATCCGCATCGGCGACAAGATCACCAAGGGTCTTGGCGCGGGCGCGGACCCGACGGTCGGCCGCAAGTCCGCCGAGGACGACAGCGAGAAGCTGTACGAGGCCCTGAAGGAAGCGGACATGGTGTTCGTGACCGCCGGCATGGGTGGCGGCACCGGGACCGGCGCCGCTCCGATCATCGCCGAGATCGCGAAGGACATCGGCGCGCTCACGGTGGCGGTCGTCACGAAGCCATTCGGTTTCGAGGGCAGCAAGCGCCGCCTCCTCGCGGAGCAGGGGATCAACGACCTGGTCGACAAGGTCGACACGCTCATCACGATCCCGAACGACCGGCTCCTGCAGGTCGCCGAGAAGCGCACGACGATGGTCGACGCGTTCCGCATCGTCGACGACGTGCTCCGGCAGGGCGTGCAGGGCATCAGCGACCTCATCACCGTGCCCGGCCTCATCAACCTCGACTTCGCCGACGTGAAGACGATCATGACCAACGCCGGGTCCGCGTTGATGGGCATCGGCCACGGCACAGGTGAGACGCGGGCCGCGGATGCCGCGCGCCAGGCGATCATGTCGCCGCTGCTCGAGCAGTCCATCGACGGAGCGCGCGGCGTCTTGTTCACGATCACCGGCGGGCCCGACCTCACGCTGTTCGAGGTCAACGAGGCCGCCGAGATCATCCACGCGGCCGCCGATCCCGAGGCGAACATCATCTTCGGCGCGGTCATCGACGAGCGCATGCAGAGCGACATCAAGATCAGCGTCATCGCGACCGGCTTCGACCAGGCGCGGCCGCTCAAACGCATCGAGCAGCCCATCTACCGGCGCCAGATCGAGTCCCGTCCGGTCGAGCGCGAACGGACGCAGGTGCAGCAGGCGTCGCCCGCCCCGGTCGCGGCGCCCGCGTCGAAGGCGCCCGCCGTCACGGAAAAGAAGTTCGACCCCGATGACCTGGAGGTCCCGAGCTTCCTGCGCCGCAAGTAGTTCTCGCACGACCCCGCAGCCCCGCCGTGTGAAACCCCACTCAGCGGGGGGTGACGGGCACCATCCCGCGCAAGGTACCCGCGCGGTCAAACCGTTCGCTCAGGTGCGAGGGCCGGGCGGTACTAGATGTAGTGCCGGCGTTCCCGTATCTTGTGGTCAATGCGCTGCCCTGCCTGTGGCCACGCCGACACGCGTGTGGTCGACTCGCGCGAGGCGGAGGACGGCCAGTCCATCCGCCGCCGCCGCGCGTGCGACAAATGCGACGAGCGCTTCACCACGCGTGAGCGCTCGGAGTCCGCGCGGATCCAGGTCCTCAAGCGGGACGGCAGCCGGCAGGAGTTCGATCGCCGAAAGCTGGCAAGCGCCATCGGAAAGGCCGCATCCAAGGCGCTGACGACCGACGCGGTCGACCGCCTCATCGACGACCTCGAGGCGACCATCAAGCAGAGTGGGGTCTCGGAGGTCGGATCGCAGCGCATCGGCGAGATGGTCCTCGAGCGCCTCGCGGAGAACGATCCCATGAGCTACCTGCGGTTCAAGATCGTCTACTCCGGCCTTCAGGACACCGAGGCGCTCTACGACGAGCTCGAGCTGCTCGTCCGCCGTCGACAGGAGGCGCGCGACCGCAAGGTCGCGGAGCAGACCATGCTTCCGATCGAGCCGGCCGCGGCTGGACCTTCGCGCCGCCGCCGTCACTGAGACCACGCCGCGCGTCCGCGCGGTGCTCTGGGATCTCGACGGGACGCTGACCGACAGCGTTCGCTTCGTCGTCGATACCGCAAACAGGGTCATCGCGGCGCATGGCGGGACTCCACTCGAGTTCGAGCGGGTCGGGGCGATGACCGGGCTGCCGCTGGCGGACATCCTGCGCCTGGCGTGGCCGGACCTCACGGCGGACGACGCGAGCGCGTACGTCCGCGAGTACCGGGAGATCTACAACAACGAGGCCATCCCCGCGACGCGGCTCTTTCGTGGGGCACGTACGACGCTGCACGCGTTCCATCAATCCGGTCTGCGGCAGGCCACGGTCACCGGCAAGCGCGCCGCGGATGCCGAGAGGATCCTCAAGGGACTGCGCATCCGCGATGAGATCGACGTCTACCTCGGCGGGGACTCGGTCCAGCGCCACAAGCCGGCGCCGGACCTCGCGCTCGAGGCCGCCAGGCGGCTGGACACGGCGCCGGCGGAATGCGTGGTCGTGGGCGATGCCCCGGCCGATATCGAGATGGCGAACGCGGCCGGTATGCGCTCGATCCAGGTCGGGTGGGGCTACTCGGGAACGCGCATCGCGGGCGCGGACCATCTCGCGCGCACCTGGCCCGAGCTGCGTCGCCGTGTGTTCGGACTCGCGGGTCTCGACGACCCCATACTTCGCGCTCGTGGTCCTGTCCGATCGTGACATCCGCGCCGCCATCGCATCGGGGCGCATCGGCATCGACCCATTCGATCCCGGGTGCGTGCAGCCGGCCAGCCTGGACATCAGGTTGGATCGCTTTTTTCGCGTCTTCCGCTCGAGCCGGCACGCGTACATCGATCTCGCCCGCCCCTTGGACGACATCACCGAGCTGATCGAGGTCGAGGGCGCGCAGCCGTTCATCCTTCACCCTGGCGAGTTCGTGCTGGGCTCGACGCGCGAGCGCATCCGCCTGGCCGACGACCTCGTCTCCCGAGTCGAGGGGAAGTCGTCGCTCGGCCGCCTCGGCCTGCTCATCCACAGCACCGCGGGGTTCATCGACCCGGCCTGGGACGGAGCCATCACCCTCGAGCTGTCCAACGTGAACACCATCCCGATCACCCTCTATCCGGGCATGCGCATCGGGCAGCTCTCGTTCTTCCCGCTCAGCAGCGCAGCGGAGCGACCGTATGGCTCGCCCGAGCTCGGATCGAGCTATCAGGGACAGACCGGCCCGACGCCATCGCGATACCGGCTGGACCTTCCGAAGGACTGACCCGTGGCGCTCCTGATCGTCTTCATCGAAGCCTTCATCAACGTGCTCGCGCAGGCGCTCACGCTCGCGATCTTCGCTCGCGTGCTGCTCTCGTGGGTCCCGATGAAGCTCCCGTGGGGACTCGGCGAGTTCGTCTGGGCGGTGACCGAGCCGATCCTCTCGCCGATCCGCCGCGCGCTTCCGTTCATGGGCGGGATCGACTTCTCGCCCTTCATCGCGCTGATCGCGATCCAAGCGGTCGCGAGCGTCCTGCTGCGGATCCTGCCCGCGACGCTGTAGGGAGGTGATCCCCACCGAGCGGCACGGCGAGCGCATCAGCTTCGCGGTGCGCGTCATCCCGCGGGCGTCGGTGAACGCCGTCGGCGGTGTGCGCGCCGACGCGCTCGTGGTCCGCGTGACCGCCGCGCCGGTTGGGGGCGCGGCGAACGACGCGGTCCGCACGGTGCTCGCGAAGGCCCTCCACCTCCCGACCGGGCTCGTGCGGATCGAGCGGGGCGGGACGACGCCGCGGAAGCTCGTGAGCGTGCCCGCACGGGCCGAGCAGAGGCTCGCGGCGCTGCTGTAATACGGGCCTGCCAGCCGGCGTACTGAGGGAGATGGCTCTTCAGACCAACCTCGCCGCACTGCGGCCCCACGCTTTCGCGCGGATCGACCGGGTGACCTTCGCGGAGAGCGTCAAGGAGCACCAGGACGAGCTCTACGGCGTCGCCCTGCGCATCCTCGGCGACCGGGACGCCGCGCACGACGCGACCAGCCGCGCGCTACTGAAGGCTTTCCGCTCCTGGGATCGTTACGATCAGAGCCGGCCCGTCCGCCACTGGCTCCTGCGCATCGCCGCGAACGAGGCGATCTCGATCGCGCGCGAGCGTTCGCGAGACCTGCGGCGGCGCACCAGCGCCGAAGAAGCGACGGAGACCGCTGACCGCGCGCCGCTTCCCGACGAGAGCGTCATCGCGCGCGAAGAGCGCGAGCGCGTGCGGCATGCGGTGGCCGTGCTTCCCGAGCTCTACCGCGTTCCGGTGGTGCTCCGCTACTTCAGCGAGCTCTCGGTCGACGAGATCGCGGAGGTCACCGGTCGGCCGGCGTCCACCGTGGGCGTACAGCTGCTTCGCGCTCGGGCACTGCTCCGCAGCTCACTCGAGGCGTCACGATGAACGATCGCGAGCTGCTCGACGAGACGATCCTGCGCCGTGCCATGCGTCTGGAGTCGGACGAGGCGAGGCCGCGATTCGACGCCGCTGCAATCGCCGCCCTCGCCGCGCGGCCCGCGCCGACGATGCGCGTGCTGTCTGCAGGGCTGTTGGTCGCCGTGATCACGGGTGTTGTCACAGGCGCCGTCTGGTCGCTGATCTTCGCCGTGGCACCGACGGTCGTCGACGAGCTGATGTTGCGCGTGCTCTCCATCGCGCTCCGCGTCGCGTCGCTCCTGCTGCCGATCGCGCAGATCGCGGCCGAGCCCGCCGTCCCGCTGAGCCTGCTCGCGGCACTCGGTGTCGCGATCCTCCACGAGCTTCGCGAGAGAAGGGAACACGTACATGCCAACGCGTCTTGAACGGAGCGTCTCGAACAAGGTCATCGCCGGGGTCTGCGGCGGCATCGCCGAGTACCTGCAGGTGGACCCGACGCTCGTGCGCGTCTTCTTCGTCATCGCGGCGTTCCTCACCGCCGGGCTCGCGGTGCTCGGTTACATCGTCCTGCTCGTTCTCATGCCGATGCCGGGTCAGCCCACCCCGTTCGTGAAGCCCGACGGCGCGACCGGCGCGAGCACGACCGACGCGTCTTCAGCCATGACGACGCCGATGATCACCCCAGCGCCAGCCGATCCTGAAGCGGCGGAGCGCCGTCGCGCCACCTTCGGCTACTTCCTCGTCGCGCTCGGCGTTGTCTTCCTCCTCGCGAATGTCGGTGCGTTCCGGATCGTCCGTTGGGAGCTCATCTGGCCGCTCGTGTTCATCGGCGCGGGAGTCCTCCTGCTCGCGCAGCGGATGCGGCGATGACGCCGCGCCGCGGCCTGGTGTGGCCGCTCCTTCTGATCGTCGTCGGAGCTGCGTTCCTGCTCGCGAACTTCGGCTACATCGCGCCGATCTCGGTCGTGGCGCTGCTCAGCCTCTGGCCGCTCATCCTGATCGTCATCGGCGTCGACATCGCCATCGGCCGCCGCTGGCCGCTGGCGGCGCTCGCGGCCGACGTGCTGGTCATCGCCGCCGGCATCGCCCTGGTGACGCTCCAGCCAAGCGTGTTTCCGTTCGCGGTCTTCTCGACAGAAGGTGGCGGCAACGCAACGGTCGACGTCCCGCGAAGCGACGTCAAGACGATGACCCTGCGCCTGGGCGCCGGCGCGGCAGCCGTCGAGATCCGCGGCGGAGCCTCCGCGCTCGTGCACGCGCAGAGCGACCGCGACGACCTTCGGCTGCGAAGCGCGACACGCGTCGGTGACCGGATGGACGTCCGCGTCGATCAGGGCTTCGCAAATGGCTTCCGGTTCGGACCGTCGGCCACCTCCCACGTTTCGGTCCAGGTGGCGAACGACATCCCCGTGTCCGTCACGGTCGATGGAGGCGCCGGGGAGTTCTTCATCGACCTGAGCGACGTGAGGGCGACGGACGTGCGTGTCAACGTCGGTGCGGCATCGCTGCGGGTCGTGCTGCCGAAGCCGACCGGCGATGTGCCCGTGACCATCAGCGCGGGAGCGTCGAGTGTGATCATCGAGATCCCGGCAGGCGTCGAGGCTCGCGTCACGACCACCGGCGGGCTCATCTCCACGCACGTCGAGAACGCGCGCATGTCGGGCTCGGAGACGAGCGGTTACGGCGGCGCGGCGGACCGCGTCAGCGTCCGCGTGAGCGGGGGCGTGAGCTCGATCGTCATCCGGTAACGATCCAAGCGTGGACCTCGATCGGGGCAGGCCGGCCGCAACCGCGGTCGGCCATACTCCGGCTCGTGGCGGGGATCGGCGAGGTCAACACTCTCACCGCGGCTGGCGGCGTCTCCGACGAGCTCGATGCCGCGCGCGCGCTGAACAGCGAGTACCTGAAACAGCATCCGGACGAGGTCGCCCGCTATCTCGATGGGCGCGGCCCGGCCGAGGCCGCGGCGCTCATCGCTGCCGCGCCGCCGGCTATAGCCGCGCAGGTCGTCGAGCGCCTCAATCCGCGCGTGGCGGCGGAGTCGCTGCTGCGGATCGCCCCCGAGGCCGCGCGTCCCGTCGTCATGAGCATGAATCCCGCGCGCGCCGCGCCGGTCGTCGTCAGCATGCCGGTGCCGGAGCGAGAGGCACTGCTGTCGCGCCTGGATCAGCGGAGAGCCAATGAGATCCGCGAGATCCTGTCGTACCCCTCGGAGAGCGCCGGGTCGCTGATGGACCCGCGCATCACCTCGTTCACCGAGGACACGACGGTCGACGAGGCGCTCCGCCGCATGCGCACGTTCAAGGAGAAGGAGCTCGGCGCGATCTACCTGCAGGACCCGTCGGGGCGGCTCGCGGGCTCCGTGCCGCTCGGCGAGATCGCGACCGCTTCGCCGGAGACGAAGCTGAAGGAGCTCGTCCGCGGCACACCGGCGATGGTCGCCGTCACCGCGTCACGCGAGGAGATCGTCGAGTACCTCAACGAGCAGCGTCTCGCGACGCTGCCGGTGGTCGACTCCGATTCCCATCTCGTCGGCGTGATCCGTTATCGACAGCTCGTCGCGGCGGCCGAGGCCGAAGCCTCGATGAGCCTTCAGACGATGGTCGGTGTCGGCAAGGAGGAACGCGCGCTGTCGCGCGTGACCTTCGCGGTCCGCCAGCGTCTGCCCTGGCTGCAGGTGAATCTCGGAACGGCCTTCCTCGCCGCCTTCATCGTCGGGCTGTTCGAGGGAACGATCGCGAAATACACGGCGCTCGCGATCCTGCTGCCCGTCGTGGCCGGCCAGTCCGGCAACAGCGGCATGCAGGCTCTGGCCGTCACGATGCGCGGCCTCGCGCTACGCGAGATCCGCGTCTCGGCGTGGCCGCGTCTCATCGTCAAGGAGGCGGGCGTCGGGCTGCTGAACGGGCTGGCGGTCGCGCTCACGACCGCGCTCGCCGTCTTCCTCTGGAGCCGCAGCACCGGCCTCACCATGGTCATCTTCGCGGCGATGGTCATCGCGATGGTGATCGCGGGTATCGCCGGCGCCATGGTGCCGGTCGTCCTGAAGAAGCTCGGCCAGGATCCGGCGCAGTCCTCGTCCATCGTGTTGACGACCATCACCGACGTCGCCGGGTTCCTCGCGTTCCTGGGGCTCGCGACGATCTTCTCGTCGCTGCTGTAGCCGTGGCCCGCGCCGCCCGGATCGTCGCGGCGGTCCTCCTGGCCCTTCCGCTCTTCTCCGCTCGCGTCGCGGCCGCCGACGACGGGTGGACGATCACCTCGTTCGACGCGCAGATCGAGATCCAGAGCGATGGCCGCCTGCTGATCACCGAGACGATCGACGTCGACTTCGCGAGCCTGCAAAAGCACGGCATCTTCCGCGATATCCCGATCAAGTACTCGTGGCCGGCGGAGCCGCGCAAGCTGCGCGTGTACGAGCTTCAGGTCCTCTCCGTGACCGACGCGCAGGGTCGTCCATGGAAGTACGAGACCCAGTCTGGCGGCACGGTGCGGATCCAGATCGGCGATGCCGACAAGACCGTCTCCGGGCGCCAGCAGTACCGCATCTCATACCTCGTTCGCGGCGCGCTCAACGCCTTCGCCGATCACGACGAGCTGTTCTGGAACGTGACCGGTGGAGACTGGACGGTGCCCATCCTGCGGTCGAGCGCGACGGTGAAAGCGCCGGCGGCCTTCTCGCAGACGACGTGCTTCATCGGGCTCGCGGGCTCCGCGGAACGCTGCTCCGGTGTCACGGCCACCGGACAGGCGGCGCAATTCACGACTGGCCGCGCGCTCACGCCGGGTCAGCAGCTCACGATCGTCGCGGCGCTGCCCAAGGGCGTCGTCGCCGAGCCGCGGCCGATCCTGCAGGACCAGCCGCGCGAGCTCGAGCAGTTCTTCGAGCTGACGCCCGCCTGGCTCGCGCTCGCGGTGTTCGTGTCGCTCGGCGGTCTCGCGCTGGTCGCGCGGCGCTGGTACACCTCCGGGCGTGACGATCGCGAGCGCGAGACGATCGTCCCCGAGTTCGGACCGCCGGACAAGCTGCGTCCCGCGCAGGTCGGGCTGCTCATGGACGAGCGCGCCGACACGCTCGATGTCACAGCGACGATCGTCGATCTCGCCGTCCGTGGGTATCTCGTGATCACCGAGATCCCGAAGGCCGGTATCCTCGGCGCGCGCGACTGGCTGCTCACGCGGAAGCCGAACGACGACACGAAGCTGCAGCCCTACGAGCGCACGATCCTCGACGGGCTCTTCGCCAGCGGTGGCGAAGTTCGGCTCTCCGCCCTGCGACGGCACTTTTACACCACGCTCGCGAAGGCGCAGTCGGAGCTGTACAAGGATGCCGTCGCGCGCGGATGGTTCCCGGCGGATCCGTCGAGGGTTCGCGCGACGTACGCGGCAGTCGGGGTCGCCTGCGTCGTCATCGCCGGCATGATCACCGCGGCCCTGGGGGCGCTGGCGGGCGGCGGCCTCGTGGGCATCGCCGCCGGCGTGCCGGCGGTCGCCCTCATCGCCGTCGCCCCGGTGATGCCGCGGAAGACGCGGCAGGGCGCGGAGCTCTTTCGCCGCTCGCGGGGATTCGAGCGCTACATGCAGGTCGCGGAGAAGGACCGCCAGGCCTTCGCCGAGAAGGAGCAGATCTTCGCCGAGTACCTCCCGTTCGCGATCGTCTTTCGCTGTGTCGAGCGATGGGCCCGGGCCTTCGAGGGGATCGACCTGAAGGAGGCCACATCGGGGTGGTACGCCGGCTCGCTCAACACCTTCACCGCGATGAACATGTCGCGCGACCTCTCGTCGTTCTCGGAGCAGATCTCCACCGCGATCGCGTCGACGCCGGGCGGCAGCGGCTCGAGTGGCTTCAGCGGCGGAGGTGGATCGGGTGGCGGCGGCGGCGGAGGTGGTGGCGGCAGCTGGTGAGCTCGACGGGAACCTGAACTCCGCGGTCAGTCCGCCGCCGGTGCGCCGATCGCGCGGAGGCGCTTGGTCACCGCGACCAGGAGCTGCCGCGCCATGTCCGGGTCGGCGTGGAGCACGTCGCGGAACTGCGCGGGGCCCAGCACGATGAGGCGCATCGGCGACGTGGCCGTGACGGTGGCGGTCCGGGGTCCCTGATCGATCAGCGCGATCTCGCCGAAGAACGCGCCCGGGCCGAGCTGATCCACCAGCTTGCCGCCGCGCTCCACTTTGGCCGTGCCCGTCACGACGACGAAGAAGTCGCCGCCGCTCGCGCCCTCCTGGCAGAGGACCTTGCCGTTATCGACGTCGACGTCTTCCACCTGCGTCGCGATGAACGACAGCTGCTTGTCGGTGCAGCTGCCGAAGAGGTGGACCTTCCGCAGGAGCTCGACCCGTTCGTCCCTGGCCATACGCGGCGCGACACTAGGCGTCGTCGTTGTTCGGCGCAACTGACCTCAGCTGCTCGTGAGCCCACCCCAGGCGGTAGAGCCGCGAAGTGAATCCATCACCCGTGTCGGTTGTTCCAGCATCCGAAGGCGCGACGCTCGCCGGCGGCGAAACCCACAGAACCGCCCTCGCGCGTGCTCACGGACCCGCTGACGTCACTGGAGGAGTCCGCATGACCGGGCCGATCCGCGACAAGGTGCGTGGGGCGAGGGCGCCTACGAACGTCGAGGTTTCGCCAGGCTCCTATGCTCTGCTCGCGCAAGAGTCATGGAGTATTAGATGACCGATCTCATCACGCCAATCATGGCTCGGTTCGCCAACTTCGCGATGACCAGCGACGGATTACCAGAGATCAACGCGCTCACCTACCTTGGTTTCGAGTCCGATTTTGCCGACCCCCTGCCGACCCAACGACTCGCGCTCGTTCTGGTGGAACCGCGCCTGCTTGCCACGGCCGGAGATCCCGCGAAACACCAGGCGCTGGTCCAGCGCCTGCGCCGGTTCAAGGGAGATCTCAGGGCAGAGGGCCTGCTGACCCGCTTCATCGCCGCGGATCTCTACGGCGGAGCGGTGCACAAAGATGGACGTATCGTGCTTGCGCTTCGGCAGGTCTTTCGAGACGTGAAGGCCGTCTACTCGAAGTTCGAGGGGGTCGTGCTCGTCGGTAACTTCCCTGAAGCGACGCTGGCCCGCAACGTAGCCTGGGCACCGGGCTTCATCAACCCATCAAGGCTGGCTATTTGGCCAGAAATGATCAGCGAGCGCGCCGACATTGTCCTGGCCGATCTGTCCGGCCACTGGGAATCCCTCTATCGCCAGGCAGACTTCAACATCGAGAGTATTACGGCGACACCGGACGCAGTGACCATGGCCACGAGCTGGAACGACGGCGAAGCCATTCGAGACGTCCCGTTCAGCTCATCTGCGTATGAGGCGGGCATCGGGACACTTCGCGATGTGTTCTACCTCGACGACGCGATCGTCACGTTCATACAGCGAACGCCCACCTCGCTACGGCTCGTGCTTCACCGAGCCGAGCGGAACGACGAGGTGGACATGCTGGACCGAACGATGACGAACATCATCGCCCGACCGGACATCGCCGTGTCCCGCCTAAACGCTCTGCACATCGCGGTCCACCCGAATCCGGCCCTGATCGGTACGGACGGCCATCACTTCCTGGACGCGGCCGACGACCCGCAGACCGTCGAGAGCCCAGCACCGCTCTTCTCGGGTGAGCAACACCTGGAGCTATTCACCTATAGGAACTTCGACCTCGAGCGGCGGCTGCTGATCGACTACTTCGATCGGAATCACCGCTTCCGTACCGGCGGCCATTCCAATCTGCCGTTCCGCGTGGCGACCATTTCTGGTACGACTGACTTCGACCCGCATTACTACGCGGGCCTGATGGGCACCGCTGCGACCGACTTCGCCCAGACGATCGAGGTGCCCAACGCGACGCTGCTGCAATACGTGGACTTCCTCAAGACACCTGCGGTCCTGAAGTACGTCATGGCACATTCGTCCCCGGTCAACTCCGAGTTTCGCGACCCGGGCAACGTGGGTGCGCTGACGTCGCATGCGGGGGGAGCGCCCATGCGCTGGGTGTACGCCGCCGGCCGCCACACGCCGAGCTTCGCGGAGCAGGCCGGAAGCGCGGACCTCTCCGTGCATCGGGCGATGTGGCGGTATGACGCATTTCGGGATGCGGGCGCCAGTCTCGTGGTGCATGGCGGCTGCAACGTAAACAGCATCTCCGAGAGCCTTACGGAGACCTACACGTCGCCTAAGTACGGTCGATGGAACAACGCCGAGGCCTTCCTCTTCTACACGAACTGCGTGGCGATGTTGTCCCGCGCGAAAGGGTTCAACGATGCGCCAGAGGGTTTCGCGGATGGGTATCGGCTTTCGGATCGGGCGAACTTTGGCAGCTGCTGGCAGAGCTACTTCAACGCGAAGGCCAATGACCCCGGTCTGACGACCTACAACATCCAGCGCAAGCGCGCCTACTTCTGGAGCATCAGTGGCGACTGGACGCTGCGCCTGCGCAACCGCAACGGCCTCGGTGCCATCGATCTTGCCGCTGGGCTGAAGTCCGTTGCCGTGCATCCGAACCGAGCATGGATCGACGGCTGGAACTTCGATGCCGGCCTCAATCAGCTTCGGGGCATTGGCGATATAGACGGCGACGGCGCCGATGAGCTCGTCGTCACCAGTGAGTGGGGCGTCGGCATCCTGAAACACGATGGCGTGTCCTTCCGCGGCTTGATGCAAGCACCGCGAGACACGTGGTTTGGCGGCTGGCGCTGGGACGCGAGGGTCAATTCCGGACGGGATCGGATCAAGGCGGTCGCCGATTTCACCGGCGATGGCCAACGCGAAATCCTGGTCTGGAGCAATTGGGGGATCGCAACACTTGCCTACGCTGCCGGCACGTTGGCTCCGACGCGGATCCACGCAAATGGCACGCGGCTTGGCGGCTGGCGGCTCGAGACGGGCAATAACGTCTATGTCGGACACGGCAAGTTCAACACAGAGACGAACGAAGATGTCCTTCTCGTAAGTCCGTGGGGCATAGGGATGATTTCACTTCAGCGGGGTGACGCCGTCTTCATGGCGCCCAGCGGAACGCGTCTCGGCAGCTGGCTGCTCGGTACCTCGGACAACAACCCCCGCCTGATCGGAGACCTCGATGGTGATGGCCTCGACGAGATCGTGATCACAAGTCCCTGGGGCCTTGGCGTGCTGAAGATGATCGACGGTGACCTTCGGTCGGTTGCGATGCACCCGAACGGCGACAATCTCGGCGGCTACATCGTCCACAACGCCCACAACTTCGCACTGATCGACCGGATTCAGGGCGGCGCGCAACAGCAGATCGTTGTGAGCGACGCCGTTGGGATCCACATACTTGCGCTGTCAGGTTCGCGGCTGACACGTGTTGGTTTCGTGGCCAACGGCGCGCGCATCGACGGGTGGCTCGTGGAGACAGGCAACAATCAACTGCAGCCCGCTGGCGACCTGAGCGGCGATGGACGCGCCGACTTCATCGTTCGCAGCCCCTGGGGTCTCGGGATAGTGGGGATGGACGCGTCCGCGGCCCTCCGCTGTCACACACTGGTGCCGTACGGAGAGATGCTCGGCGACTGGCGGCTCGAAAGGACTGACGTCATCGCCGGTGTTGGCCGTCTGAACGTGGGGGCAACCCAAACGTCATTGCTGTTGACGAAGCCCTGACCACCGTGGGCTGTGCTGGATTCGAACCAGCGACCTCTGCGATGTGAACGCAGCGCTCTAACCAGCTGAGCCAACAGCCCAAGTGCTCGCCGGGAAAAGTGTATCGGCGGACGCGAGGCGCGACGCTACCGGCCGAGCAGGATCCCTTCGATAACGCCTGCGACGATGAGCAGCGCGAGCGCCGTGCCCACGACGATCGACAGCCGGCGGAAGTCCTTGAGGATGAAGTTCCGCTCGAGGACCGCGGAGCGCTCGAGCGAGCCCGACGGCACGCCGGCCGCGCGCGAGTAGCCGGTGCGACTGCCGCGGACCGTGCGGTGGGCCGCCGCGCGCACGACCGGCGCGGCCTCACGCTCCGGGCGCGGCGTCGCGGGCCGGTGCGTCGATTCGACGGGGCGGCGTTGACGTGGTCTGGTGCGGTGTCGTTTCGCCATCGTTGGAACCTCAAGCATAGCGTTCCGGCTATCGTCGCCGCGTGACGATCGACGAACGGACGCTCACGCTGGTCGTCCTCGCCGAGGGCGCGCTGCTCCTCGTGCTCCTCCTCTGGTTGGCGCTGCTCCATCTGTCGGCGGCGCGCCTGCGGCGCCGCCTTCGCCGCGTGCTTCCGAGCGGTGAATCGACCAGCCTGGATCAGATCCTCGAGCAGCAGCTCGCTCGGGTCGAGTCGCTCTCGCAGCGCCTCGACGCGTTGAACAGGCTGCACCACGAGCTCGAAGCGATCACGCAGAGAGCGATCCAGAAGGTGGGCGTCGTGCGCTACAACCCGTTCGCGGACTCAGGAGGCGATCAGTCGTTCGCGATCGCGCTGCTCGACGCCGAGGGTACCGGCGTCGTCGTCTCCAGCCTGCACAGTCGCAGCGACACGCGGGTGTTCGCGAAGGCCGTCAAATCCGGACGCTCGACCTATCCGCTGTCCGATGAGGAACAGGACGCGATCAAGAAGGCGCTCGCGCCATCGCCATGAACGCCGGGCGGACGCTCGCGATCGTGAACCCGGCCGCGGGCAAGGGCGCGGGCGGGCGCATCGCCAACGATGTGGCGGCCGAGCTCGGCGCGGCCGGGATCCGTGTCGACATCATCTCCACACCTGGTCCGGGAGAGGCCGCGCGCCTGGCCGGAGCAGCGGTCGAGGATGGCTACGAGCGCGTCATCGCCGTGGGCGGTGATGGCACCGCCAACGAGGTCGCCAACGGTCTGGTCGACACCGACGTCGCGCTCGGCCTGTATCCGATCGGCTCGGGCAACGACTTCGCGCGCGCGCTCGGCTATCCCCGCGAGCGCCGAGGGTTCGCCGCCTTCCTCGTGCAGGCGCGCGCCCGACGCATCGACGTGGGTGAGGTGAACGGTCGGATCTTCCTCAACGCCGCCGGTGTGGGGATCGACGGGCACGTGGCCGAGCGCGTGCTCGCGAGCGCTCGCGTCGTCGGGCCGACGCTCGGCTATCTGGTCGGTTCGATCGTGTCGATCGTGACCTATCGCCCGCGTCAGATGCGCGTGCGCATCAATGGGGCGACGCGAGAGGGCAAGCACCTCGTCGTGGTCGCAGCGAACGGAACGCACTTCGGCAGCGGAATGCACGTCGCACCCGACGCCAAGCTCGATGACGGGCTCCTGGACATCGTCGTCGGCGGCGATCTCAGCAAATGGGCGTCGCTGGTGGCGCTGGGAAAGCTCTATCGCGGGACGCACGTCGACGGCGTGAAGATCCTCGCGTTCCGCGCGCCGGCGTTGGAGGTCGAGCTCGACGAGCTTCTGCCGATGCAAGCGGACGGCGAGGCGTCCCGCGCAGCTGGTCTCTCGGTGCGCGTACGGCCGCGGGCGCTCACCGTCCTCTCCGCGTGAAGACCGACGCCCGCCGCGGGCTGCCATCCGTGGATGCCGTCGTGCGCGCAGCCGGCGAGCATGGCCTGCCCCGCTCCCGGTTCGTCGCCGCCGTGCGCGAGGTGCTCGCGGAGTCGCGCGCGCGCGGAGCGCCCGCGAGCGACGCGGCTTCGGTCGCGCGCTCGGCGCGCGAACGCATCGCATCTCGCGACGCACGATCGCTGCGCCACGTCCTGAACGCCACCGGAGTGGTCCTCCAGACGAATCTCGGACGCGCGCCCCTCGCGCCGAGCGCCATCGCCGCGCTCGGCGAGGCCGCGGCCGCGGTGAGCGTCGAGTACGACCTGGTCGCGGGACGTCGTGGCGAGCGGCACGGCCACGCCGCGCTTCTCCTGCGCGAGCTGTCTGGCGCCGAGGACGGCGTCGTTGTGAACAACAACGCCGCCGCGGTGCTGCTCGCTCTCTCGGCCCTCGCGAGCAGGCGTGAGGTGATCGTGTCTCGTGGTGAGCTCGTCGAGATCGGCGGCGGCTTCCGTATCCCCGACGTGCTGCGGCGGTCCGGCGCGAAGCTCGTGGAGGTCGGGACCACCAACCGGACGTACGTCAAGGACTACGCGGCAGCGATCAACGAACGCACCGGCGCGATCCTTCGCGTGCACGCGAGCAACTTCAAGGTCACCGGATTCGTCGCGCGGCCCGACGACCGCGCACTCGCGTCGGTCGCGCGCGCGCACGGCGTCGCGTTCATCCACGACCTGGGCAGCGGCACGGTCCTCGACACGGCGCGTCACGGCCTGCCACGCGAGCAGACCGTCGCGGAAGCGGTGTCCGCCGGCGCAGACCTCGTCAGCTTCAGCGGC
>JBGPKU010000068.1:0-15157 GCA_041486085.1 Candidatus Limnocylindria bacterium
AAGCAGGAGGAGACCAAGTCCAACGTCTGGGGCTACGAGGTCATCAAGAACGAGATCGTCGACCTGACGAAGGCCGGCATCATCGACCCCGCGAAGGTCGTGCGCTCGGCCGTCGAGAACGCGACGAGCATCGCCGCGATGATCCTCACCACCGAGGCGCTGATCACGGACCTCCCTGAGAAGGACAAGGCTCCGGCGATGGGTGGCGGCGGCGGGATGGACTATTGAGCGAGGAGCTGAGCCGGGTGAGCTTGCTCACCCGGCCGAGGCGACGGCGCTCAGACCAGCGAAGCGAGTGCTAGTCGAGGCGGCTTGAAGAGCCCCGCCGGAGAGATCCGGCGGGGCTTCTTCTTGCGTAGTTGTCGACGGAATCTCGCTGGTGTACCAGCGGACATGGGAAGGGAAACATCGTGGGTTCGTTCCAGAGCTCGACATCGTTCCTCCGCTACGGCGGCGGAGTCCTGTTGCTCGTCGGCATCGTGGGCTACCTCGGGATCCTCAACAACGTGAACTTCTTCAGCCTGGACGCAGGTGAGAACATCGCGCACGTCGGTCTCGGACTGATCGGTCTGGCGGCTGGATTCGGCCTGAAGGACCGGATGGTGCATCGCGGCCTCACCGCGGTGGTCGGCCTCACCGGCCTCGCGTTCGGCCTCCTCGGGTTCTTCCTCCCGTCGGGTGGCGCACTCCTGAACGGCGCCTTCGCGAACCCGAACTTCCTGGGTCTGGCGAACCTCGAGAGCCCGGCCGACAACCTCCTGCACCTGTTCGTGGCCGCCTGGGCCGGCTGGTCGCTCATGGGCGACGCCCGGGCCGCCCAGATGGCTCCGGAGGCCCGCTGAGCCCCGCCAGGCCCCACTCGAGCGCCCCGCCGGACGCCCGGCAGGGCGCTCGCAACGGGATATCAACGGGGTCGCTATGGGCGCCGCCCCCGCCCACGGGCAGCCTGTACGCGTGCTCGCCGAACGACCGGCACGGACCCGCGCAGGACGGCTCTCGACGTACGACCTCGAGTGCGGCGCGTGGATCGATGCGGCGTTCGCCACCTTCCAGGGCATCGATCCGAATGAGGATCTGGCGCTCGTGTTCGCCCATGTCGTGCGCCGCCTGACCCACGGAGGCGAGGATCCCAACGGCAACCCGCTTAGGGTCGAAGGCGCGGGCTGGGCGGGCTTCGTCGGGTTCGGCGGCCTATCGCGCCTCGCGGTCTTCTCCGATCCGCACGACGGCTGCCGCGCCGCGGCGGTCGTACTGCAATCGGCCGAGCATCGGGACGTTCAGGCCGCGTATCGCGCCGGTGACGCCGCCGGGCTGGCGGTCGCGATCGAGTCAAGCCGGCTCGGCGGCGGAGAGCTCGTTGGTCTCGCCCAGGACGTGAGGCCCGCGCTCGTGCGCCGGCGGCGTCTGGGGGGCACGCTGCGCGCGCGTGTCGGCCGCCTCTACTCGACGGTGATCACCCAGAACACGCCGTAGTCCTCGAGCCACGACGCACCCTCGATGAGCGGCCGGAGGTAGAGGCGATACACGCCCCGCTCCGCGGGCGCCTGGATCGTGAATTGGAACCACGCCCTCTGACCCGGACCGACGTAGTCCGCGGGCTGAAGGGCGATGCGGTTGTATCGCGGCCAGCCGGTGGTCGGCGTTCCGAGCTGGCCGTCGCCGCCGAGCCGGCTGGGCTGATCCTGGCCGGGCTCGGGTCCCCACGTTCCGAGGTAGGCGACCTCACCCATGCGTCCGCGCACCCAGCCCAGCGAGCCGGAGTTGTAGAAGGCGACCGTCGCCGTCGACCGCCCTCCCGGGCAGAGCGTCGGATAGCCACTCTGTCCGTACCAAGCCGCGTGGCCGCCGGCGATGCCGCCGGCCACCTTCGCGGGCGGAGGTATACCCGGACCATCCGAGGGAACGCAGACGCCTCGTGGCGAGGGCGATGCTGTCGGTGTCGGTGAGCCTGCGCTGTCGAGCGCGAGCGGACCCGCGGAGTAGTACGCGGCGGCGAGCGAGCGGAAGAGACCGCCGTCATCGTCGGCGCTGAGCGACGCCTGCGTGTTGCCGTTGATCGCCGCGGGATCGGTGATGCCGTCCTGGGCGGCGTCGCACGCGCAGGTCGCACCGTCGGCGCCGCGGCCGAAGATGATGGCGATGACGCCGGCGCTCGCGTAGTCGCGCAGATGCGCGCGCGATGGATCGTCGAGGAACCACTCGACATGGTTGTCCTGGTAGTGATCCCAGGTGTTGTTCATCGCGCGCATCTTGGTGTTGCCCATGGGCACCTGCCACAGGACGATGCGCGTGTTCGCGATCGCCGCGAATCGGCCGAGGAAGCGCGCGTTGCGCGTGTAGTCCGCCGCGGCCCACCACGAGCCGCGGTCGCCGTAGATGTATTGCTTGAAGGCGGCATCACGATCGCTCGCGTCGGTGAACGTGAGATCGAACCGCGCACCGAGTGTCGTGTAGAACGTCGCGGCGCGCACGGCGAGGCCATCGATCGTCGCGTCGTCGGGTTTCGAATACAGGATGTCGTTGCGCGTGCCCCATACGCTGAGGTGGTACGCGAGCACGACAGCGGGCGCGTAGCGATCGCGCAGTCGAACGACGGCCTGCGCGAATCCGGCGGCGGTGTCGGGTAGGCCCGCCACATCCGCGGCGCCGCTTCCGTTCACCTGCGCGGCCACGGTCCTCGCGTCGTCGCCGGCCGCGCGCTGCTCGAGATAGCCCCACAGGTCGGGCTCGACGTGCAGCACGACGGTCCCGGCGTCGAACGGGGCGGCGCGCTGGAAGAAGAGCCGGAGGTCCGCGTAGTAGGCGCTCATCGTCGCCGCGTCGTTGAGGTTCGCGAACACCTTCCCGGCCTCGTCGGACCCGTTCGCGGGCCGAGACTGCAGGAGCATGTAGTAATCGAAGACCGACCGCAGACCCTGCGCCTTCGAGTCCTGCGCGTAGTAGGTCACGAACGCGCCATCGGTATTCCATGTCGACCAGCCGCTGCCGGTGTTCACGCCGCCGGAGAGGTACTGCGAGCGCAGGCCGAATGCCGCGGTCGCGCGCACGCGCGCGGCATCGCCGGGGGAGCTCGACATGCCGAGCTGCAGCACGGTCGGCCAGCCGCCCGGCAGCGTGCCGCTCGTCGGTGCGCCCACGGCGGGCCGCGCCAGCGTCGTGGCGCACGCCACGAAGATCAGAACGAGGAACGCGGAGAGTGCGCGCTTCACTGCCGTGCCTAACGCTCGGCGGGTCGCGGTAGTGCGTCGTGTCTTCACCTGCCGCGTACGGTAGCGGCGGGTGCGCGGCGCGCGGGGCTTACGGACCCGTCGGAGGCAGGATGCGCGATTCCATGACGACGGACCCGGTGCGTCGGCCCCAGGTCGAGTCCTCGATCGTCACCGCGCAGCGGTCGGCGCCCGCGATGGGCGCGGTCACGTCCACCGCCTGCAGGTCCCTGCCGTCGGGCCGGAAATTCGCGCCGCGCACCCACGTGCCGTCCGCGTTCACGAGCCACACCGCGTAGACCTGTCCATCGGGCAGCGCCTGAAGATCGTGGAACACGACGAAAGGTGGACGTCCCTCGACCCGCGGCGCGATCAGCGTCCCGCCGGATCCGGCCCAGGTGTCTTTGCCGGCCATGTACCACCACCGGCCGCCCTCACGGATGCCTTGCGCGATGCTCGCCAGCGCATCGCGCTCCGATGAGAGCGCGCGCAGCAGATCACCCTGACGGATGTCGTGATCCGCGACGAGCACGAGGGCGATCGAGAGCGCCACGATCGCGACGGTCGACGGCCGCAGTAGCGCGCGGACCCAGACCAAGCGCCGGCGCGCGATCGGCACCAGATCGGTCCGCGCGGTCTCGAGGATGCGCGCGCGCAGGCGCGCGGGGGCATCGCGGACCGGAAGGATGTCCGGCAGCTCCTGCACGACCTCATCCACCGCGCGCGCCTGCTCGCGGCACGCCGGACAGATCGCCAGGTGCGCGACGACGCGCGCGTGATCGAGCGGGGCCAGCGCACCGAGCGCGTAGAGCTCGAGCTCGTCGGTAACGTGGATCATCGCCCGGCCTCGCGCGTCTCGGTCCGGAGCTCGAGCGCGCGCCGGAGCTTTTGCAGCCCGATGCGCATGCGGCCCTTCACCGTTCCGAGCGGCACGCCCATGAGCTCCGCGAGCTCGACATGGGTGTAGCCACCGAAGTACGCGAGCTCGATCGTTCGGCGCTGCGCGGAGGGCAACGCCTCGAGCGCCGCTCGGACCGTTTGATGCTCGACATTGCGGACGGCGGACGCGGCCGTGTCCTCGTCGTCCGCGAGGTCGGCCGCGGCCTCGAGTGGCACGGGCCGGAACGCCGTCTTGCGGCGCAGGACGTCGACCGAGCGGTGATGGACGATGGAGAGGAGCCAGCTGCGGACGTTGCCCCGCTCGCGGCTGTACGTGGCCGCGCCACGCCAGGCGGAGATGAACGCGTCGTGAACGACGTCCTCGGCCGATTCGCTCTCTCCGAGGATGCGGTGCGCGAGCGCGTAGGAGAGTCGCCCGTAGCGGTCGTACAGCTGCGCGAGGGCATCGAGATCCC
Organism: Candidatus Limnocylindria bacterium; assembly: GCA_041486085.1. Taxonomy (GTDB): domain Bacteria; phylum Chloroflexota; class Limnocylindria; order P2-11E; family P2-11E; genus CF-39. The sequence goes on from JBGPKU010000068.1 coordinate 4,562, forward strand.
GCTCGACGAGCTGGGCGAGGAGGTGTTCGTCGCTCGGACGTGGGTCGGCCATGCCATGAATGTACGAGTCCCGAGGTGTGACGGATGCGGTCAGAAGGAGTCGGCGGGGCGGGTCGACCGGCCGAGGAACGTCGCGGCGAGGACCGTGACGATCTGCGCGGCCTGCACCAGCAGGCCATCGGGCTCCACGGCGTTCGGCATCGCGAGCGTGACGCCGAGGACGCTGTGCGTCCCGGCGGTGTGGGTGTGGGCGATGAGGGGCGGCAGTCCGACGGTGACGTTGAAGAGATAGAGCTCGATGAGGACCAGCGACAGGACGACGGACCAGCGGTACAGCGCCTCGAACGAGCGGAACCGGGAGACGATCGCGAGGCCGACCTGCGCGAGACCGGCGGCGAGCGCCATCACCGCGAAGGCCGACATCCCGTGCTCGGTGGCGACCCACACGTGAGCGGTGCCCGCAGTGAGGAGCGCCACGGCGAGGACGATCGAGAGACCCCGTTCCACGACCGCCGACTCCGCGACCGACCCAGTGAAGCGCCGGGCGCTGACGCTCATCGAGTGGTCCGGAGCGACGGGATGCGTGACCGCGTGGTGCGCGCGAGCGACCGCACCAGATCGAGCAGGGCCATGCCGAGCAGGAACATCAGCACGCCGAAGATCGCCATCGCCGTGCTCGACGACGGCAGCGTCGGCTGGCTCGCGGCCACGGCTTGGCTTTCGACACCGAGGAAGACGCCCTGATCCTCCATCCAGGTCGTGCCGTCGATGACGGGCCGCAACGAGAGACGGTAGGTGCCCGCTTCGGCGGGAGCGCGCACCTCGAACGCGAACGTCCCGATCGCGCCCGGCGCGACGACGGCTTCGCTCTGCGACGCGACGCGGTCGGCGGCCAGCCAACCCGATGCCAGCGGCGAAGGACCGCCGGAGAGCGCGAGGTTCGCCTGCTGTCCGGTGATCCCCTTGACCCAGCTCGCCGTGCCGGTGTTGCGGAATCGAACGACGAGCTTTCCGGAGCTGCCCGCGCCCAGCGTCATCGGGTCGGATTGGCTCACCCAGCTCGAATGGAAGCTCGCGGGCACGACCGTCTCGGGAGCGTTCACCGGTGCGGGCAGGTGGTCCTCCTCCATGTGACTGGAGACCGCAGCGGCGCCGCTGACACGTGCCACCACGCCGCCGATGTTGCCCAGCGACAGCGTGGCAAACGTCACGCACAGGGATAGGACCGTCAACCGGGCGAGGTGCATAGAGGCCATGAGAACCTCGGGGCCGTCGGTTGGCTGTAGGCCTTTAGGGGTAGTTCGGCTAGACGGTTTGGCTAGTACCGGCCTAGGGTCGACGGGTTCGGACCCAGCCCACGTCGGCCGGAGCGACGAACGCGCGCGCGTACAGGAGCACCTTCCACGCGATGTACGCGGGCGCGGCCGCCAGCGCGAGGTACGTGCGCGCGGGCGCGCGCACGGCCACGAGACCGGCGACGACGTGGGTCCCGATCGCGGCGGTGCCATAGAGCGCCACGGCCACGACGGCGACCGAACCACCCAGGAACGCGAGCAGCGTGGCGGCCGCTCCAGCCGCGAGCCCGACCGAGACCGGCGGGATCAGCTGCTCGATCGCGGCATCCACTTCCACCGCCGACCGGCGCGCCAGACCCTCACGCAGGATCGCGCCGACCTCGCTTCGGGCCGCGCCAAGGCGACCCTGTTCCCAGCGGACGTTCTGGCTCTTCGCGGCCGCGAGCGTGGTCGGCATGTCGGCCCATACGGTCGCCTCGGGCACGAAGTCGACGCGCTCGCCGGCGCGCACCAGCGCGAGATGCAGCTCGACGTCCTCCGCCAGGCCGACGCTCGCCCACCCGTGCCGGTCCAGGGTCGGCGCGTCGAAGCACATGCCGTTGCCCTTGAGCCCGCAGGAGAGGCCCAGCGCGGCTCGACCCATCGGGCGAAGGAAGTGAAGCGATGCGAATGCCGCTTCGCGGAGCGCGCTCACCGAGGACTCGCGCGGATTGAGGACGCGGTAGTGCGCCTGCAGCACCTTGCTGCCGGCCTCGAGTCGAGCGTTCATCCGCTCGATGAAGTCCGCCGACATCACTGAGTCAGCGTCGAAGACGATGTAGGCGTCATACGAGCCGCGAGCGCGCACGCGCTCGAGCAGCCAACGGAGGGCATGACCCTTCGCGCGCAGCGAATCGTCACGCCGCTCGTGCACGATCGCACCTGCGCGCGTCGCGATCGCGGCGGTGTCGTCGCTGCAGTTGTCTGCGACCACGAAGACGTCGAAGCGATCCTTCGGATAGGTCTGCGCGCGCAGGGCGCGAAGGACGCGCTCGATGAGCGCCGCCTCGTCGTGCGCCGGGACAAGGATCGCGAAGCGGCGCCGGCGGGCGGCGGGCGCGACGGCACGTGGCGCGAACAGGGCGGCCGCGCTCAGGCCGAGGAGGTAGCTCCCGATCCCGGCGACGGCGAGCGCCGCCGGCAGCGCCAGCAGCACGAGCCCGATGCTCAGCGGGTCATTGCGCATCGGTCGGGCCGAGCTCGAGGTGCCTGAGGGCGGCGGTCCCCGGCTGGTTCGTCACGGCATCGATCAGCTCGCGGATGCGCGAGGCGAAGTTCTCCACCGTGAACAGCTGCTCCGCGACCCGGCGCCCGGCGGCGCCGAGGCTCCTGCGCTCTTCGGGATGATCGAGGAGGTACGCGAGCGCGCGCCGAAGCGCGCCGGGGTCCCCCGGCGGGACGTAGAAGCCCGTGGGCTCGAGCGACACGCCCTGCTCTCTTGCGAGCATGCGCACCAGGCTGACCGGTCGCGGACGCGGCTCGCCGCGCTTTCGGTCGCGCCGATCCTCGACGATGTCGGTCTGCCCGAGCGACTGCGTGACGACCACCGGCTTGCCCATCGACATCGCCTCGAGGATCGCGGTCACACCGGCCTGATTGTCGACGTCGGCCAGCGGCACGACGACGATGGCCGCACGCGCGTAGAGCTCGCGCAGGCTGAGGTAGTCATAGGCGCCGACGGTCACGTTGCCAGGCGTGGTCGCCGCGCTGAACGCGTGGCGCGAGTAGTGGCTGGCCGCGCCGATCTCCACGCGCGCGTCGAGGTCGCGCACCGCCTGCAGGAGCGTGGGGTAGTCGCGATGCTCCACGCCCGCGCTGACGATGAGCCGCTCCTCGGGAGCCTCTCTTGGCGTCCAGAACTCCGTGTCGACCTGGTACGGCACGAGGGCCAGTCGCTCGTCGGGGATGCCGAGCACGCGCCTCGCGTGTTCGAGCTGGTAGCGCGAATGGACCGCGATCCGGTCGATACGGCGATACGCCCGAAGCGAGCGCATGAGCACGCGCTTTTTCGGCGAGCTGAGGCGGTGGCCGATGGTGACGTGACGCACCCGGGATCGCGAGAGCCGCAGCAGCAGCGCGAGCGGGATGCCGACATGCTCGCCGTCGGTGAAGATCACGTCGGCCTCGCCGCGCCTGCGGTACGCCAACCAGGCCTGCGCGGCGCGCCAGCCCGCGACGCGGCGGACCAGGCGCGCGGAGACGGAGCGATCGATGCTCTTCTTGTCGATGATCGTTGCGCCCAACAGATCCGCCACGACCGTGAAGTCGCGCCGCGGTCCGGGAGTCGGCTGAGCGGCGTCGCTCGCGGCGACGACCATGAGAACGCGGCGCGCCATGGTCAGGCGACCGCGGTTGTTGCGAGAGGACGCACCATCTCGGCCAGCCGTGCGAGGGGATCCGTGGCCGGTGTGATGCCGAGCAGCTGCGACATGCGATCGGGGTTCCCGACGAAGCGAGTGACCTCGATCGAGCGCCGCGGAAGGATCTTCACCTCGGAGGTGCGGCCGGCGAGCTGTCCGATGCGGCGGGCCAGATCGAGGATCCGGGTGCCGGTGCCACTCGCCACGTTGATCGGCGGCAGTGCGACACTCGACTCCGCCGCGCGCAGCAGCGCCTCGACGACCTCGCCCACCCAGATGAAGTCGATGACCTGCTCGCCTCCGTAGACCAGGATGTCCGCCGCGGCGCGCGCCTGCTCGATCCAGTGCGGGATGACCCGGCCGAAGTCCCGCGGTCCGTAGACGTTCGAAAGACGCAGCACGATCGTCTCGAGCTGGCGCTCGCGCGCGAACGCGCGGCACAGCGCCTCACCCGCGACCTTGGTGGACCCGTAGGTGTTGATCGAGAGGAGCGGGTGTCCTTCGTCCACCGGCAGGGTGAGCGGCTCGCCGTACACCTCGCGCGATGAGCTGAAGACGATTCGCGAGATCCCCTCGTCGGCCGCCGCCTTCAGCACGTTGTAGGTGCCACCGACGTTCGTCGCGAAGGTGTAGTCGACGTTCAGAGCGGAGCCCATGACGGTCGATTGGGCTGCCAGGTGGTACACCAGGCGCGCGCCCTCGAAGGCCTGCCGAAGCGCGTCGGCGTCGCGGATGTCGGCCTGCAGAAGCCGCAGACGCGGATCGTGCTTGTGCCGCTCGAGGTTGGAGAGGCGTCCCCTGGACAGGTTGTCGATCACGACGACCTCGCCGGTCCCGCGCTGGAGCAGCGTATCGACGAGGTGACTCCCGACGAAGCCGGCGCCGCCCGTGACGACGACGCGGTCAAGCAATGTGCGCATTCCGCGCAATCTTCGGTGCCGCCGCGCTCGGCACCGTTATTCGGGGGTTGAATTGAGGTTGAGTCGCGCCCCGGTGTTTCCCGCACGGCCAGCCGTTCCGTTTTGGACGGATCCGGTAGCGACTCAACCATTCCTCAACGTTCGAGCAACGCCCGGCGGACCCCTGGCTTCCTAGTGTCGTCCTCACAAACAACGGGTGGGGGGCGAAGTGAGCAATATCGCAATCGTCGGTGCCGGGCACGTCGGTGTGGTCTACGCGGCCGGTCTGGCCGAGCTCGGTCATCGCGTCAAGGTCATCGACATCAGCACCAAGCGCCTGGCGATCCTTCGCCAGGGGAAGACGTGGTTCTTCGAGCCGGGTCTGCCCGAGCTGCTTGCCCGCGGGATCGCGCGCAAGCGCATCGAGTTCACGACGAGCTACGCCGACGGCCTCGCGAAGGCGCGCTTCATCTTCGTCTGCGTCCCGACTCCGACCACCGCTGAGGGCAATCTCGACGACAGCTTCCTGCGAAGCGCGTTCACGAGCATCCGTCAGAACACGAAGGCGCCGTTCCCGGTCGTCGTGAACAAGAGCACCGTGCCGGTGGGGACCGGCGACATCGCCGCTCGTCTCTTCGAGGGCGAGGACATGCACGTGGTCTCGAACCCGGAGTTCCTCGCCGAGGGCCGCGCCGTGGAGGACTTCTTCCACCCGTCGCGCATCGTCATCGGCTCACGGAACCGCATCGCGGGTGAGGCCGTCGCGTCGCTGTACGCGCCCCTGCGCGCCCCGGTCGTGCACACCGACCCCGTGACGGCGGAGTTCAGCAAGCTCGCCGCCAACGCGTTCCTCGCGACGAAGGTCTCCTTCGCGAACGTCCTGTCCCGCATCGGCGAATCGGTCGGCGCGGATGGCGACGGTCTCGCGAAGGCGCTCTCGCTCGATCCGCGCATCGGCGCCGGTCACCTGCGCGCCGGCCTCGGATTCGGCGGGTCGTGCCTGCCGAAGGACCTCGCGGCCATGGAGCAGCTCGCGCGCAAGTACACCGAGTCGTCCGCGCTCTTCGCGGCGGTCGCCGCGGTGAACCGCGCGCAGCGCGCGCGCATCGTCGACCTTCTGGTGGAGCGCTTCGGCGGCGTCGCCGAGCGCCGCATCGCGGTCCTGGGCGCGACCTTCAAGGCGAACACCGACGACGTCCGCGAGTCGCCCGCGCTCGCTCTCGCGTGCCAGCTCGCGGAGCTGCACGCCGAGGTCAGCGTGTACGACCCGGTCGCGGCGCCACAGCTGCGGACCATCGCGCCGTCGCTCGAGCTCGCGCGCACCCCGCTCGCCGCGATGCGCGGAGCGGACGCGACGGTCGTGGCCACCGAATGGCCGGAGTTCGCGACCCTCGATCTTTCGGACATCCGCCGCGTGATGCGGGGAACGCTCCTCATCGATGGCCGCGGCCTGTTCGACGTCGATTCGGCCCATCGCGCCGGCCTCGATTACTTCAGCTTCTCCACCGCGGGCGTCCGACCCGCCCCGGTGCAGGAAGCCCTCGCCGCGGTGGCGAGCTAGAGATGAGGATCCTTGTTGCCGGCGGCGCCGGATTCCTCGGCTCGCATCTCGTCGAGCTCCTCATCGAGCGCGGCGACCACGTCGTGGTGCTCGACAATCTGCTCACGGGGACCTCGACCAATCTCGACCACCTTCCCGAGAGTCACCTGACCATCGTCCGCGGAGACGTCGAGACGACGCCGGATGGCTCGTTCGATCAGATCTATCACATGGCGAGCCCCACCAGCCCGGAGGCGTACCAGCGCCATCAGGTCGCGACGCTCATGGCGAACTCGGCCGGCACGAAACGCCTCCTCGACCTCGCCGAGCGGCAGGGCGCGCGATTCCTTCTGACGTCGACGTCGGAGATCTACGGGGATCCGCTCGAGCACCCGCAGGTCGAGACGTACTGGGGGAACGTCGATCCGATCGGTCCCCGTTCGATGTACGACGAGGGCAAGCGCTTCTCGGAGGCGATGACCGTCGCCTTCGTGCGCGAGCGCGGCATCGATGCGCGGATCGTCCGGATCTTCAACTCGTACGGTCCGCGGATGCGCTTGAACGACGGGCGCATGCCGTCGACCTTCATCGCGGCCGCGGTGTCCGGCAAGCCGATCCCCGTGCAGGGCGACGGGTCGCAGACACGCAGTCTCTGCTTCGTGGGTGACACGGTGCGCGGCCTGATCGCGGCGATGGACAAGGGCCGTCCCGGCGAGGTCTACAACATCGGACGACCCGACGAGGTCTCGGTGCTCGAGTTCGCGCGCATCGTCCTTCGCGCGGCGAACAGCCCTTCGGAGATCCACTTCGTGCCCGGACGTGTCCAGGACATCGCGCGCCGGTGCCCGGACGCGACGAAGGCCGCCCGCGAGCTCGACTGGCGGCCGCAGACCTCGCTGGACGACGGTCTGCGCACGACGATGGCCTGGTATCGCGAGGCGCTCGGCCTCGTGGCGGTGTAGCGCGGGCTAGAGGCGCCCTTCGGAGCGCAGCAGGCCCACGATCTCCTGGGTCGACTTCGAGCGATTCAGCGTGTAGAAGTGCAGCCCCGGCGCGCCGTCCGCGAGCAGCGTGCGGCACATCTTCGCGGCCCACTCGATCCCCACGGCCGTGACCGCGGCGTCGTCCTCCGCGACCTCGGCCAGGCGCGCGCGGAGCGCCTGCGGGATCGTCGCGCCGCACATCGTCGTGAAGCGCTCGATCTGGCCGACGTTGGTCACCGGCATGATGCCTGGGACGATCGGCACGCCGATCCCAACGGCCCGGGCGCGGCGCACGAACGCGAAGTAATCGGCCGGGTCGAAGAAGAGCTGCGTGATGAGCACCTGGGCGCCGGCCTGGACCTTCTCGCGCAGGTGCGCGAGGTCGCTCTCGGCGTCGGGTGCCTCGATGTGCTTCTCCGGATACGCGGCGCCGACGATGCATACGTCCCAGCGCCCGCGGATGAATTTCGCGAGCTCGGCGCCGTGCGCGAAGCCGCCCGGTGTCGGCTCGAACGTCGTCGAGCCCTTCGGCGGATCGCCTCGCAGCGCGAGCACGTTCTCGATACCGCTGGACACGAGGCCGTCGAGGATCTCTTCGAGCTCTGCGGCGGTGTGACCGACGCAGGTGAGGTGCGCCATCGCCTCGATGCCGAGCTCGCTCTTGATGCGCCGCACGATGTCGATCGTCAGGCGGCGCGTCGCTCCTCCGGCGCCGTAGGTGACGGACACGAAGGTCGGCCGGAGCGGCCGGAGCTGCTCGACGGTCTCGTAGAGGCGCGCCTCGGCCTCGGGTGACCTCGGCGGGAAGAACTCGAACGAGACCACCGGTCCGCGTGCGTCGGTGAACGAGTCGGCGATACGCACTAACGGTCGTAGTTGAGGGTCGGAGCGAGCCAGCGCTCGGTGGTGGCGACGTCCTGACCCTTGCGCCGGGCGTAGTCCTCCACCTGGTCGCGCTCGATCTTGCCGACGCCGAAGTAGCGTGCTGCCGGATTCCAGAAGTAATAGCCGCTCACCGCCGCCGTCGGCACCATCGCGAAGCTCTCGGTGAGCTGGATGTCCGCGTGCTCGTCGGCGTGCAGGAGCTCGAAGAGGGTCCGCTTCTCGGTGTGATCCGGGCACGCCGGATAGCCCGGGGCTGGACGGATCCCCTGGTATTGCTCGCGGATCAGCGATCGGTTGTCGAGGTGCTCCTCGGGCGCGTAGCCCCACAGCTCGCGTCGCACGCGCTCGTGCAGCCGCTCGGCGAAGGCTTCCGCCAGGCGGTCCGCGAGCGCCTTCAGGAGGATCGCGCTGTAGTCGTCGCGCGCAGCCTCGAACTCCGCGACCTTCGTCTCGAGCCCGATGCCGGTCGTGACGGCGAAGCACCCCATCCAGTCCGGCACGCCGGTGTCCCGCGGTGCGACGAAGTCGGCCAGCGCGAGGTTCGAGGTCGACTCGTCGTTCTTCACCATCTGCTGCCGGATCGTATGGATCACCGCGAGCGGGTCTTGTGATCGCGAGTCGTCGGAAGCCCACAGCCGGATGTCCTCGGCGCCGTCCGAATTCGCGGGGAAGAAGCCGACGACCGCGCGCGCGTGCAGCCAGCGCTCGTCGACGATCCGCCGGAGCATCGCGCGCGCGTCATCGAACAGCGAGCGCGCGCTCTCGCCGACGACCGCGTCCTCGAGGATCTCCGGGTAATGGCCCGCGAGCTCCCAGGTCTGGAAGAAGGGCGTCCAGTCGATGCGCGGGACGAGGTCGGCGAGCGGGACGTCGTCGAAGGTGCGCACGCCGGTGAACGTGGGACGCGGCGGCGTGACTCCGCTCCAGTCGATCGGCAGCTTGTTGGCGCGCGCCTCCGCCAGCGTCTGCCGGCGAACGTTCGAGAAGCGCTCCGATCGCCGGGCGCGCAGCTCCTCGTACTCGGCCCGGGTGCTTGCGACGAACGGATCGCGTCCGGTGTCGCTCAGCAGGGCGCTCGCGACGCCGACGGCGCGAGAGGCGTCGTGGACGTGGATCACCGGTCCGCTGTAGTGCGGTTCGATCTTCACCGCGGTGTGCGCGCGGCTCGTGGTAGCGCCGCCGATGAGCAGCGGGATGCGGAATCCCTCGCGCTCCATCTCGCTCGCGACGTAGGACATCTCCTCGAGCGACGGAGTGATGAGGCCCGAGAGTCCGATCAGGTCGGCGCCCTCGCGGCGCGCCGTCTCGAGGATGCGCGCGCACGGCACCATCACTCCCAGGTCGATCACGTCGTAGTTGTTGCATTGCAGGACGACCCCGACGATGTTCTTCCCGATGTCGTGGACATCGCCCTTCACCGTGGCCATGACGACCTTCCCCTTGGCCCGCGTGTCCGACACGCTGGCCTTCTCGGCCTCGATGTAGGGCACGAGGTGCGCGACCGCGCGCTTCATCACGCGCGCGCTCTTCACGACCTGCGGCAGGAACATCTTCCCTGTGCCGAAGAGGTCGCCGACCGTCTTCATGCCGTCCATCAGCGGACCCTCGATCACCTTGATCGGGCGGTCCACACGCTGGCGCGCTTCCTCGGTGTCCTCCACGACGAAGTCGTCGATGCCGTGCACCAGCGCGTGCCGCAGGCGCTCCTCCACCGCGGCCTCGCGCCACGAGAGGTCCACGGTCTTCTTCGCGACGGCGCCCTTGGCCGTGTCGGCGACCTCGAGCAGCCGCTCGGTGGCGTCGGGCCGGCGGTCGAGGACGACGTCCTCGACGCGCTCCAGCAGGACCGGCGGGATGTCGGTGTACAGGGTCAGCGCGCCGGCGTTGACGATGCCCATGTCCATGCCCGCGTCGATGGCGTGGTACAGGAACACCGCGTGCATCGCCTCCCGCACCGCGTTGTTGCCACGGAAGGCGAACGACACGTTGCTCACGCCACCGCTGACGCGCACGCCGGGGAGCGACGCCTTGATGCGCCGCGTCGCGTCGATGTAGTCGAGGGCGTAGTGGTCGTGCGCCTCGATCCCGGTGCCGATGGCGAAGATGTTCGGGTCGAAGATGATGTCCTCCGGCGGGAATCCGACGCTCTGCGTGAGCAGGCCGTAGGCGCGCTCGCAGATCGCGACCTTCCGCTCGACGGTGTCGGCCTGGCCCTGCTCGTCGAACGCCATCACGACCACCGCGGCCCCGTAGCGGCGGACGAGCCTGGCCTGGCGCAGAAACTCGGCCTCGCCCTCCTTGAGCGAGATGGAGTTCACGACGCCCTTGCCCTGCAGGCATTTGAGGCCCGCCTCGAGCGCGCGCCAGCAGGTGGAGAGCGGGGCGCAGATCATCGACGTCAATATGGACGAGGCCCTGCTGGACGGCGAACAGTCGATGACCCGCTTCCTGCACCTGATCGCCGCCGAGCCCGACATCGCCCGCGTGCCGCTGATGATCGACAGCTCCCGCTGGACGGTGATCGAGGCCGGCTTGAAGCGGCTCCAGGGCAAGGGGATCGTGAACTCGATCTCGCTCAAGGAGGGCGAGGAGATC
>JBGPKU010000069.1:0-14635 GCA_041486085.1 Candidatus Limnocylindria bacterium
CCTCGCGGTCCTGGTCACCGGCCTGTCGATGGTCGGATCGACCAGCTACGCGCTCGCACATCCGAAGAATCCGAACGCGCCGTTGCAGCCGACCGTCGCGTCGAAGCCCGAACCGGTCGAGCCGGAGCCCGAGCCGACGCCCGCCGCGACGCTGCCCTTCCGCACGCTCGCGCCCACCGTGCCGCCAACGCCGACGCCCGTGCCGACGACGCCGCGACCCACCCCGACGCTCGCGGGCGTGGTCGCGAGGGCGACGATCACTCCCGCAACGCCGACGCCGCGCGCCACCGCCACGCTCCGTGCGACGCCGATCCCGCAGATCACACTGGCCGCCGGCGTGCGCGCGACGGCGCTGCCGAAGGTCACCATCACCCACAGCAGTTAACCGGATCCCGTAGTTGCGAGCGGGTCGGTCCGAGTAGCCTTGCGACATGGGTGACCTCGAGCTCTGGTTCATCGCACGCATCACGGGACTGACCGCGTTCGCCGTGCTGTCGTTGTCGGTGCTGTCGGGTGAGGCGCTGCGCACGTCGGTGCTCGACTTCCTCGCGAAGAACCGCGCCGTACGCAAGCTTCACGACTTCACGACACCGCTCTGGCTCCCACTCGTGTTCGCGCATGTGATCGCGCTGGTGTTCGACAAGACCGCCCGCATCCAGCCGGTCAACGTCGTCATCCCGTTCATCACGGACTATGGCCAGGTCCCGATCGGGCTGGGCACGGTCGCCTTCGACATCGTGATGATCGTCACGATCACCAGCTGGCTGCGCTCGCGCATGAACAACACCCTGTGGATGTGGATCCACCGCACGAGCTACATCGCGTTCGTCGCGATCTTCTTCCACGCCGCGCTCTCCGGCACCGACTTCGACGCGCCGCTCGTGTCGGCGCTGGCGTGGTCGACCGCGGCGGGCCTCGCGATCCTCGGCGTGTCACGCATCGTGTGGGGCCGGTTGCCGGCGTAGCGGCACTCCGAGGACCATCGCTACTCTGTCGCCGATGCGTAGCCCATCCGACAGACCGATCGACAGCGAGCGCGCGGCGTGGAACGACGCGATGTTCACCGCGCATCCGACGCCGTACACGCGGGGATTGGCGCGACACATCGAGCTGGCGCGGGTGCGAACCGTGCTCGGGCTCGCCAGAGTGCGCCCGGAGGACAGGGTCCTCGAGATCGGCTGCGAGGCCGGCAACCTCCTCGCCGCTGTGCCGCCGTCGCGGCGGCTGGTCGGTGCCGACATCTCGCCGCGCGCGCTCGACGCCGCGCGCGCGCGACTCGACGGACGGAACGTGGAGCTGATACAGCTCGATGCGGAACAGCCGCTGCAGTTCGCGCGCGGCGACTTCGACGTCATCCTCTGTTCGGAGATGCTCGAGCACACCACCGATCCCGCGGCGGTGCTTCGCAATGTCCACGCGCTCGCGACCGACCAGACACGCATCGTCGTCTCGGTGCCGATCGAGGCGCCGAAGGTCCGGCTGAAGCAGCTGCTCCACCGTATCGGACTGCTGCGCCTGGTGGCCGGCGACGTCGAGCCGCGCCAGAGCGAATGGCACGTCCACGCGTTCTCGTCCGGCATGCTCGAGGCGCTGCTCGCCGGCTCGTTCGTCGTCCTCGCGCGCCGGCGGGTGTGGGGCGCCCATTACGTGGTCCTGCTCCGCGCCGTTTCATGATCGTCCGCCACGCGGGCGACGTCGTGCGCGCGCGTGCCGACCTCGAGCGCCGGCCCGGAGCGAACCTTCGCTACGTCCTGCGCAAGCGGATCGCGTGGATGCAGCGATACCTCGGCCCGGAGACGTACGCGGTAGAGCTCGGCTGCGGCGCTGGATTCAGCGAGCTGTTCCTACGCGCCGGCATGCTCGAGCTCACCGACACGGAGCCGCGCCCCTGGGCGCAGCGCGTCGTCGACGCGCTCGCGATGCCGTACGCCGACGAGAGCGTCGACGTGCTCATCGCCAACAATGTCATCCACCATCTCGCGTATCCCGCCAGGTTCCTCGACGACGCCGCGCGCGTGCTGCGCCCTGGCGGTCATCTGCTGGTGCAGGAGTGCGACTGCTCGCTGACCACGCGTCTGGCGATCCGCCTCACCGGCCACGAAGCCTACGATCTGCGCGCCGACCCGTTCGATCCATCGCGCCCGTGCAACGACCCGCGCGATCCGTGGAGCGCGAACTGCGCGATCCCCAATCTGCTCTTCGACGACCTCGACCGATTGCGTGCGCGCTGGCCGGAGTTCGAGGTGCTCGAGGCGGAGCGTTCCGAGTTCTTCGTCCACTTCAACTCCGGTGGCATCACTTCGCGCGGACCGTATCTGCCGCTGCCCGTCATCGCGCTGCGTCTGCTCGATGCGATCGATCGCGTGCTCGTAACGCTTGCGCCGGCGGTGTTCGCGAGTCAGCGCCGCGTCGTGCTCCGCCGTCGCTCGGGCTAGCGGCGCCGCCAGACCGGCCAGCCCACGCCGCCGATCGACCCATCGCGGACGTAGTTCGCTTCGACGAACGCGACGATGCGCTCGGTCTCGGCCGGCCAGGCGTATTGCGCCTCCGGCGAGACCCAGGCCCGCAATCCCTCGCGGTCGAGCGGTGGCGTGACGAAGCTCGCGGCGGATGCATCGACGATGAGCGCGGGGCCGTGCGTCGCGAGATCGGACAGGAACGAGTCGATCGCGGCGGGCGTGGAGTAACGGCGGGTGGCGAGCGGCGCGTACTGGTACAGGTAGCGCGTCGGCGAGCGGCGCTCCGCGACGATGAGCACCTCCGCGCGTGAGCCCCAAATGAGCACAAGCTCGCTTGGCGTCGTTCGCTGGGCGATGTAGGCGGCTGCCGCGCGAGAGGTGCCGTCGTCGCCGGTCGCCGCCAGGCGAGCGACCAGCCGGGCCGGCTGGATCGACATCAACACGAGGACCGCGGCAACGGCCGCGAGCCCGCGCTCGCGGCCAACGCGGCGGATCGCCTCCGACGCGGCGTACGTGGCCAGGACGCCCATCGCCGGCAGCCACGGTATGAAGTAGTAGTGATACGCGCGCCCGGAGGTCGCGAGGACGAACTCGAGTGGCAGCGCGACGATCGCGACGGCGAGCAGCGATGGCAACGTGGCGCGCCTGGCGACGGCGTACAGGGCGGCGGCGAGCGCGAGCGGTGCCAGGCCGCTCGGGCTCAGCAGGCGCAGACCTTCGGGGATCGCGCCGAGCCGCTCCGTGAGCGGCGCGAACGACGCGTATGCCAGGTTGTAGCGGAACGCCTGCTCGATCAAGTCAAAGAACGCCCCGCGCGCGAGGAAGAATGCCGCGAACACCGCCAGGACCGCGGTCCCGCCGAGCGTCATGAACGCGACGGTCGGTGCCGCGCGTCCACGCTCACGCCAGAGCGCGACGAGCGCGATCGCGATCCACAACCCCACAAGCGTCGGCTTCAGCAGGAGCGCGAGCGCAGCCAGCGCTCCGAGGCCGAGCGCCTGGCGACGGTCGAACCGCAGGTCGGGTCGCGCGGCGATGATCGCAAGCGACACCAGCTGAAGCGGAAGCACGAAGAACTCGGTGTACGAGGTCTGCTGCTCGTCCCTCAGGAACAACCGCGGCGAGGCCAAGAGCCACGCGAGGGCACCAAACGACGCCGGGATCAACCCGAACACAGAAGTCATTGCCCGAAGGCTCAGGAGTGCGGCACCGGCGAGTGCAAGGATCTGCAGCAGCCACACACCTGTCGGACCCCCGATCGCCAGACCCACGGCGTCGACGACGTAGATCAGCGGCGGCTTGTGATCCCACACGGCCAGATACGGCGTGCCCCCGCTCAGCAGCTCACGAGCCGCGTAGAAGAAGACGCCGGCGTCCTCACCCGGGACGCGGCCGGCTGGGCTGTTCGGGACGAGCACCACGACCGCGACGGCCGCGACGAGGATCGCCGAGAGCCAAGCGCTGCGCATCGCGGACAAGGTTCGCGCATCCTGTGCGTGCATGCCGCGACGCGTGGCCATCGTGGGAGCGGGCGTCACCGGTCTCGTCGCGGGGCGAGAACTGCTGCGACGCGGCTTCGAGGTCAGCCTGTACGAGCGCTGGCCGGACGTCGCGGGTCAGGCGAGCGCGTTCGACCTCGGGGGTGGTGTGTGGATCGACCGCTACTACCACCATCTGTTCCAGAGCGATCGCGAGATGATCGCGTTGCACGACGAGCTCCTGCCCGGCCAGCTCGAGTGGCACCGGTCTTCCGTGAGCATCTGGTCGCGCGGCCGCAGCTGGCCGTTCGTCAGCCCGCTCGATCTACTGCGCTACGGACCCTTGCCGGCCCTCGATCGCCTGCGCTTGGGAACAGCCGTCCTCCGACTGACGGCTCGCGCTGATTGGGAGGCGATGGACGACATCGCCGCGCTCGACTGGCTGCGACAGGCCTGCGGCGAGCGCGCCGTCGAGTCGGTCTGGACGCCACTCATGCTGGGCAAGTTCGGAGCGGACGCCGCGACGATCCCGCTCGCCTGGCTCTGGTCGAAGTTCGTGCTGCGGCGTCGCCTGCGGGGATCGGGCGCGGTGCGCGAGGAGCTCGGCTACCCGCGGGGCTCGTTCCGCGCCATCTGCGTCGCGCTGGCCGAAGACATCCGCACGCTGGGCGGTGAGATCGTCGTCGACCGCGAGGTCCTTCACGTGCGCCCCGACGGCGATGGTCACCTCATCCGCTGCGCCGGCCCAGGCGCGTTCCGCCAGACCGCCGGCGCAGGGCCCGCGGCGCACGAGCATCGCGCCGACGTTGTGCTCTTCACGACGCCAACGTTCGTCACGCGCCGGCTTGCCGAATGGCCCGATGAGTGGGCGCGGCGCCTGGACGACTGGAAGTACGAGACCGCGGTCGTCCTGCTGCTCGAGCTGCGCCGCCCGTTCAGCGACTCGTACTGGATCAACGTCGCCGACACGACGGTGCCATTCCTCGGCCTGGTCGAGCACACCAACCTCGTTCCCGCGGAGCGCTACCCCGCGCGCTACCTGTACGTCTCGAACTACGTCGCGGCCGACGATCCACTCGCCGGAATGGGCAGCGATGACCTGTTCCGGAGGTACGTGCAGGCACTCAGGCAGATGAACCCTCGCTTCGACGAGCGCGATGTCCTGCGGTACTGGTCCTTCCGCGAGGAGGCCGCGCAGCCCGTGCCGCGTATCGGCAATCGTCACCGCGTGATGCCGTTCGCCTCACCGCGCCGGGGTCTCTACCTCGCCAACACGACGCAGATCTATCCCGAGGATCGCGGCACGAACTACAGCGCCCGACTCGGCCGCGAAGTCGCGGAACACATCAGCGCCGACGTCCCCGTAGCATCGGTGACGTGAAGCTCGCCACCCGGGCTTCGGCGTAGTCCGATCCGTCGAGATGTCAGCGCGCGGACGCGTGCCACGCCGCGATCTGGGAGCGCGTCCGGAAGCCGAGCTTGTCGAGGATGCGCTGCACGTGGCCCTCGGCAGTGCGCTCACTGATCACCAGACGATCCGCGATGTCCTTGTTCGTCAGCCCCAGCGCCACGAGACGAGCCACATCGAGCTCGCGCTCGGTGAGGGCTTTGGACGGCCTGATGCTCTCCCGTCTCGCCGAATCGTCCGGGACTTCGAAGTGACGCTCCCGTGCCCAGCGCTCGAGCTCGGCGAGATACCACGTCGCCTTCGCCTTGCGCCAGAACGCGAAGACCCGCGCTACCTGGTCGCGCGCGGTGCGGGGGTCCCGCTCGCGGAGGATCTCCGCCAGGCGGAGCCGCAGCCGCGTTGACATGGCCGGCGTGTCGAATTGCTCGAGCGCTTCGGCGATGGCCGCGAGCGCGCGCGCGGCCTCGTCGATGTGCCCGGCGTCGATGTCGCGCTCCGCGTCGGCATACGACCCGGCGAACCGCGAGAAGTCGCGTCGCGCGCGAAGCGCCTCGGTGGCGGCGGACCACGCCGTCGCTTCGGCTGAGTCACCAAGCATCCGCGCCGCGTAGAGCGCGGTGATGATCGCTTTTCCAAGGTTCGGATTGCTCCACCGGGCGTCGGCTCCCGGTTGTGCAACGACAGCGGCAAGATCGCCCACCAGGAGATGGATCTGGGCGACCTCCCGCAGGATCGCGTTCGCGGCGCCCGGCCGTAGCGTCATGGCGCCTACCCGCTCGAGCAAGACCGCGCCGGCCGATGGACCGCCACGCGCGACCAGCACGAACGCCTCGAGGACCTGGTCGGTGACGGTATAGCTCGACTCGTCGACGCATTTCGCCAGGAACTCCAGCGCCTCGTCGAAGTCTCCGCGGCCGACGGCGTACTTCGCGCGATTGGAGTAGAGGAAACCGTCCGGGTAGTCGACTGAGTCCGCCCACGCTTGCCATTCGTCCAACAGCGCCTCGCGCGCCGGCGACAGCATGCTGGTCTGGGCCGTGAACAGCTGGCTATAGAACCGCCAGAGAGGACCGCTTGCGCCTCGCGCTGCGGCGCCGTAGTCGTCGCGCCCCGCGTCACTTGCGCGCACTTCGTCGATGGCGGAGCGACACACCGCAATGGCGCGCTCCGCTTCGCCGGGCACCAACGCCATCGTTATGCGCGCATTGAGAACGCGGACACGTTCGCCGAGCCGCTCGGCGATCTCGACCGCCCGTGCCGCTGCCCTGAGGCCCAGCTCAATCTCGCCGTTGTAGATGTGCCATTGACCGAGGAAGTCGTGGGCATGCGCAAGCTCTTTCGAATCACCGAACGCTTCGAGGATCTCGATCGCACGTGAGAGCGATTCGGCAGCGCGTGGCGAGCTGTTCGTGACCTGATGAGCGCCGATCCGCCCCAGCGCAACGCCCGCTTCCCAGGTTCGATTCGCGGCGATCGCTCGCTGATAGACATCCTCCCAGGCGCGCTCGCCTTTGGCGAGATCGAAGAAGGCCTCCGCCTCCGCCAGCCGGCTGTACAGCGGGATTGTCTCCTCATCACGTCCCGCGAGATCCAATGCACGGTGAAGGTGCTGGATGAGGTGGCGGAACGCTGCGAGGGAACGAGCGCGGTCGGCCGCCTTGAGATGCGCCGCGAACGCGCGCTCCCGCTCACCGCCCGCGTCGAAGTGGTATGCGAGCTCTTCGGTGAGCTCGGCGGCGTCCTCACGCTGCTCCAGCACGAGCCCGATCGCGCGATGCCACGCACGTTGCTCTGGCTCGAGCAGCTCGGCGAGGATGCATTCGCGGGTCAAAGCGTGGCGGAACGCGAACGCGCCACGTGCGTGGTTTTCGATGACGAGCTGCATGTCGATCGCCGCGCGGAGCACTTCGACGAGCTCCCTTTCGGTTACCCGAGCGATTGCCATGAGCAGATCGAAGTCGAATCGTTGGCCGATGACCGCGGCGACGCGAAGCACCCGCCGCGACTCGTCGGGCAGCTGCTCGAGCCGTCGCTGCAACGCGTCGCGGATCGATTCGGGGAGAGCCAGAGCGGACTCCTCCGCGCCGAGCCAGATGCCGTCGCGGTAGCGGAGCATCCCGCGGGCCTTCATCGCCTCCAGCGTTTCTTCGATAAAGAAGGGGTTGCCTTCGCAGCGTTCGTACAGCGCGTCCCGGAACGTGGCCGGTATGTCCCGGGGCAGCCGAAGCGTCTCTCGAACCACACGTGCCGTCGCGGTGCGATCGAGCGGCGCGAGGTCGAGCTTGCTAATGAGTCGAGCCGCGGACAGGTTCGACAAAACGGCTCGGAGCGGATGGCGACGGTGGATCTCGTCTACGCGATACGTTCCGACGAGAACGATCCTCTCGGCCCGTGTATGTCGCGGTAGGTACTGGAACAGCTCGAGCGTCGCCTCGTCCGCCCAATGGAGGTCTTCGATGACAATCAGCAGCGGCGAGCTCCGCGCAATGCCCGCGAGTATCCGCACGAGCCCTTGATAGAGACGCGGCCGCGAGGTGGCATCGACGTCACCCTGCGGCAGGGGCGTGGCTCGCTGGGCATCCTCGGCGCGGATCCAACCGGATCGACGAGCGTCCTCCACGATCTGCATGAAAGGTCCGAGGGGTCGCCGCGCCTCGATCTCGGTGCACTCCCCGACGAGCACGCGCGACGCCGCAGCGCGTGCGCCATCTGCAAATCGGCGCACCAAGGCAGTCTTGCCGACGCCCGCGTCGCCGCCGATGAGGATCGTCGCGCCCTTGCCGGCGGAGGCGCTCGCGAGAAGGCCCGCGAGCATGGCGAGCTCTTCGTCACGCGCGACGAGTGTCGGGCAGAGTAGCCGCTGGCTCTCCGACCCCATGGCCGTGCAGCCTAGCGGCCACTCAAAATTCACTGACCGGCCCGCTCCGTTCAACGCATCCCTGGACCCCGCGCGGGATCGATGCCGTCGAAGACGAATGGCCGTGACGGCCAATACGGGTTGTCGGGGTCGCGAACGGTGTTGCTCGACGAGGGAAGCGCACCCCCCACGTCACCGACGTGCGAGCCGCATGCGCCAAGGGTTGAGGTCACGACTGACGCGACCAAGACGGATCTGGTGAGCTTCGCGAACATCTATCTGCTCCTCCCGGATGAGATGCCGCGAACGTACGTTTGTCGCGGGCACGCCGGACCGTGGGAACTACGCCATCCAGGTACTCGATCCTGCATGGAGCGGTACGCGCGTACACGAGCAGAGCCCTAGCATCGGTGACGTGAAGCTCGGCGTTGTCATCTCGCCCGCCGCTGGCTTTTCGTACGAGGAGACCCTCGCTCTGGCCCGCGAGACCGAGAAGGTGGGGTTGGAGTCGTTCTGGGTCAGCGACCACTTCTTCGGAGGCGAGGGCTTCCCGGATCGCGATTGCCTCGAGGCGTGGACGCTCCTCGCCGCGCTGGCGCGCGACACGAAGAGCGTGCGGCTCGGCTGCCTGGTGACCGCGGCGCAGTACCGCAACCCGGCGCTGCTCGCGAAGATCGTCGCGGGCGTCGATCAACTGTCAGGCGGACGCATCGAATTCGGGATCGGCGCGGGTTGGAAGGAGAACGAGTACAGGGCGTACGGCTACGAGTTCCCAGATCCCGGAACGCGCGTGACGCAGATGAACGAGGCGATCCAGATCTGCCGGCTCTTGTGGACGCAGGAGCGGGCCACGTTCGCCGGCAAGCACTACCGGGTGGAGGACGCGGTCTGCGCGCCGAAGCCGAAGCAGCGTCCGCATCCGCCGATCTGGATCGGCGGCCGCGGTCCGCGCGTGATGCGTTCGGCCGCGCGTTACGCCGACGGCTTCGACATCAGCCGTCGACGCACGGATCCCGGACCCATGGATGCCGCGGCCATCCGGGCGGTGAACGCAGAGCTCGACGAGATGTGCAGGGCCGTGAAGCGCGACCGGCCGCTGCTGCGGTCACATTGGTCCTCCGTCGAGCTGACGGACGACGCCGGCGTGGCCGAGCTGTCGCAGCGCATCGCGAGCTTCGCGGAAGCGGGGCTCGATCGTTTCATCCTGGCCTTCCCGCGTGAAAGTGCGACCGAGATGATCAGGCGCGTGCCCGTCTCCACCGTGCGACACTGATGTCGGTGGACACCCCGGGCACGCTCCGCTCTGAACCCCTGCGCACAGAGCAGGAGCCGCCACCGATGGACGAGGCGCCCTTCTCGTGGCGCGCTCTGCTGGAGATCGTTCAGGCGCTCGCTCTCGCGGTCGTCATCTCGGTCGTCCTGAACCTCTTCGTCGTGCAGGTCACCGAGGTCCGCCAACGGAGCATGGAGCTCACGCTGCTCCAGAGCGACCGGGTCCTCGTGAGCAAGGTCGACTTTCGTTTCGGCGCGCCGCAGCCAGGCGACATCGTCGTCTTCAATCCGACGACCGACGTGCAGATCCCGTACGTCAAGCGCGTCGTCGCGGTCGCCGGCGAGACGGTCGAGCTGCGGAGCGGACAGCTGTTCGTGAACGGCCAGGCGCGCACCTTCGCCGGAGCCCACGGCGCGACCGTCGCGCAGAGCCCGGAGATCAGATATCCGCTCGTCGTGCCCACCGGCTCGTTCTTCGCGATGGGTGACAACCGCGAGGCATCATCGGACTCCCGCAGCTTCGGGCCGCAACCCTACGACCGGATCATCGGGAAGGTGATCCTGCGCTTCTGGCCGCTCGACCGGCTCATCTTCTTCGAGTGGTAGGCGGCGCTACTTCCCGCGCGGCGTGAACAGCTCGACGACGTTCCCGGACGGATCGTCCAGCAGCACCTGTGACCCACCCGGACCCTTGATCACGTCGTTCCGGAAGCGCACCCCCGCGGCGCGGAGCCGCGCCACCTCGGCATCGATGTCGTCGACGATGAGCTGGATGCGATTCCAACCGCCGGACGCTGGCTTCCGTCCGTCGGGCATCGCGCGCCCGGCCGAGCTGGTCGCGCCGGAGAGCAGCAGACGGAGATCGCCGCGCGAGACGTCGGCGAAGGCCGGCGCGAGGTTGGAGATCACCGTGAAGCCCAGGTGCGTCGTGTAGAAGGCCACGGCCTTCTCGACGTCGTCGACCATGTAGCGAACGTTCACCGTGGTCATCCGAGGCGATCCTGCATCACGCGATCGTGCTGCCGAGCTCCGCATCGGCGTCGGGCTTCAGCAGGACGACCTTGCCGTCCGCCTGGACCGCGCCAAGCGTGAGCACCTGTGAGTCGAACGTCGCGATCCGCCGCGGCGGGAAGTTCGTGACGCACACGACCAGCCGGCCCAACAGATCCTCCTTCTTGTACCAGCGCTTGACCGCGACCGACGAGACACGGGTGCCGATCGGCCCGAAGTCGATGGTCAGCTTGTAGCTCGGGTTGCGGGCCTCCGGGAAGTCGTCGACCGCGACCACGCGACCAACGCGCATCTCGACCTTCTTGAGGTCCTCGATCGTCGCCTGCACGTCCGTATCATCAATCCCATGGCGGATGTCTTCCACCGGGCCATCGACTGGGAGGTCGTGCCCGATCGCCGGATCTTCAGGGTGACCTGGGACGACGGCGCGGTGAGCGAATACGACTGGGAGCCCATGCGACGCGCGTGCCCCTGCGCGTACTGTTCGGGCGAGGGGCAGTTCGCCGGCAATGTGAACGCGTCCACGCAGTTCACCGAGGAGCAGACCACGCTGACAGAGGTGTTCCCGGTCGGCCGCTACGGTGTGACGCCGGGCTGGGCGGACGGACACGACACCGGGATCTACACGTTCAAGCTGCTGCGCAAAGCGGCCGGACTCTCGTAGGAGGATCGACCTCATGAAGTTCTTCAAGGCGAAGCCGGAGCTCCCGCCCGAGACGGCCGCGCGCGTGCCGCCGGGCCAGTACCTCACTGAGAAGTGGCCGGTCCTGCATTACGGCACCGTGCCGCGCTTCGATCCGAAGACCTGGGACTTCCGCGTCTTCGGCAAGGTCGGGAACGAGATCACGATGAATTGGGAGCAGTTCAAGGTGCTCGACCAGACACTGGTGCAGGCGGACATGCATTGCGTCACGACCTGGTCGCGGCTCGATCAGAGGTGGGAAGGCATTCCGTTCGCGAGGATCGTCGAGCTCGCGAAGCCGACGAGCGACGCGCAGTTCGTGATCGCGCACAGCGAGTACGGCTTCACCGCGAACATCCCGATCGAGTACTGCCTGCGCGACAACTGCCTCATCGCCCTTCGGGCGAATGGCGAGCCGCTGACGCCGGAGCATGGCTCGCCGATACGGCTCGTCGTGCCGCCGCTGTATGCGTGGAAGAGCGCGAAGTGGTTGCGCGGGATCGAGTTCAGCGCGGTCGATAAGCCCGGATTCTGGGAAAGAAACGGATATAACAATCGCGGCGATCCCTGGAAAGAGGAGAGGTACTGGGGTGACTAGCACGGTGACGACCGCGCGCTAGCCGACGGTCGCCTCTGGCGCTTCACCCGCGCCGCCGTGGTGCGCACGCGTGAACTTCACGATCTGCGTCTGGTCGGTGTTCGGCAGGCGCAGGATCCAGTTCCACGCCGTGAGGATGACCTTCGATTCCTTCGGCATGTCGGGCCACGGCTCGAGGACGATCTTGCCGTAGCCCGCGGTGTTCAGCTGTCGGACGACGCCGCGCACGAATGTCACCTGGTCGGTGGTGAGATCGGGCGAGTACATGATCACGATGCCGCCATGCTCGAGGTTGTGCGTCGACACCTCCCACGGCAGCCACGAGGTCTTCACGCCCCACGGGGCCGGAGCCGCGTTGAGCGCGGACCAGTGTTCGCCCGAGGTCGGAGGAAGAGTCGGGTAGGTGACCTTCTGTCCGGTGGCGACGTGTGCGTTGCCAAGGTCCGCTTGGTGCTCACCGATGGTCTGCCCGGTGACGTCGTACTGGCTCGCGCTCGGGTCGACGTTCGAGGCGGCGGGCGGATCGAAGACCCCCGCCGCACGCGCGCCGAAGATGAGCGCGACCGCGAGGATCACCACGCCAAGCGCGATCCAGCGTTGCCGGATGCCGCCACCGGGCGGAGCGGAACCGCCCCCGGCCGGACGCCGCTGCTCCGCGCGCCGCTGTTGCTGGCGCCGTTCGCGGCGCGTCGAGACCGTCATCTGTCATCAAGGATACCCACATAAACTGGTCATCGTGACGGTCCGCGTACGGTTCGCGCCCTCCCCCACCGGATCGCTGCACATCGGGAGCGTGCGCACCACGATCTACAACTATTTCTTCGCGCGGCAGCACAAGGGCACGCTCATCCTGCGCATCGAGGACACCGACCAGGATCGCCTCGTCGCCGGCGCGGTCGAGTCGCTCTACGAGGGCCTGCGCTGGATGGGTGTCACCTGGGACGAGGGCCCGCGCGAGGGCGGCCCGCACGCGCCCTACATCCAGTCGGAGCGGCTGCCCCTCTACCAGAGGGCCGCGCAGGACCTTATCGACAAGGGTGCCGGGTACTTCTGCTTCTGCTCCAAAGAGCGCCTGGCCGCGCTGCGCGCCCAGCAGGCCGCGAACAGGCAGATCACGCGCTACGACCGCCACTGCCGCAGCATCGAGCCGAAGGAGGCGGCCGAGCGAGCCAAGACCGAGCCGCACGTCGTGCGGCTCAAGGTCCCTGACGACGGCGTCATCGCTGTGGACGACCTCGTCTACGGACGAGTGGAATGGCCGATCGAGACGATCGAGGATCAGGTCATCCTCAAGTCGGATGGCTTCCCGACCTATCACCTCGCGGTGGTCGTGGATGACCACGCGATGGGGATCACGCACATCTTCCGGGGGGAGGACTGGCTTCCGTCGACGCCGAAGCATCTGCTCATCTATCAGGCGTTCGGCTGGACCGTGCCGCCGATCGCGCACTTTCCGAACGTGCTCGGGCAGGACGGGAAGAAGCTCGCGAAGCGCCACGGCGCCACCAAGGTCGAACAGTTCCGCGCCGACGGCTATCTTCCAGAGGCGATGGTGAACTACCTCGCACTCATCGGGTGGGCGCCGGGCACCGAGGAGGAGGTCTTCACGATTGACGACCTCATCCAGCGCTTTCGCATCGACCAGGTGCAGAAAGCCGGAGGCAAGTGGGATCGCGATCGTCTGGACTGGTTCAACGGCGTGTGGATCCGCAAGCTGGCCGATGAGGACCTGCTCGGGCGGCTCGATCCGTTCATGCCGGCGGAGTGGGATCGACACGTCATCCGAAAGGCACTCCCGCTCATGCGCGAGCGGATGCGGACGCTGGTGGAGGGCCGCGAGCTGGTCCGCTTCCTCTTCACCGACGAGCTTACGGTCGACGCGGCCGCCCTCGTGCCGAAGAAGCAGGACCGCGGTGCGGCCGCCCGCGCGCTCGCGCGCGCGACCGCCGCGCTGCGCGACGTGACGCCCTTCGAGGAGGCCGAGATCGAGGCTGCGCTGCGCAGGGTGTCTGAGGAGCTGGGATGGCACATCCGGGATGTGTCGCACGTCGTTCGCGTCGCGACGATGTTCGGCCCGATAGGCTTGCCGCTGTTCGATTCGCTCGAGCTGCTCGGCACGGAGCGGACGATGGCCCGTCTGGCGCACGCCGCGGACATCCTCGGCGAGGGACCGCGGGGAGGGACAAGAGCTGATGCCTAGCCTGGCTCGTCGCGTCGGCCTCGGTCTCGCCGCGCGCGGATCCGTCTCGGACACTGTCGAGTGGGCGCGCCGCGCGCAGAGTGAGGGGCTCGAGTCGGTGTGGTTCCACGACTCGTACTTCGAGCGCGACGCGGTCACCTATGCGACCGCGGTCGCGACGCAGGTCGAGCGCATCAGGGTGGGCCTCGGCGCGCTCAACCCCTACACGCGCCACCCGGTGCTCATCGCGATGACGATCAGCGCGCTCGACGAGATCGCGCCGGAGCGGATCCTCCTCGGGCTCGGCTCGGCGCTTCCGCTGCGCCTCGGGCAGATGGGCGTGCCCTACGCGCCGGACGAGGCCGCGGAGCGCGTGACGATGGCGATCGACACGCTGCACACCCTCTGGAAGGGCGAGCGCATGCCCTCGGGAAAGCCGGGACTGCCGCCGCTGGTTCCGCAGTTCCCGCCGGTGCACCGGGTGCCGATCTACATCGCGGGCTACCGCTCGCCGATGATGGTCGTGGCCGGGAAGAAGGGCGACGGCTACCTCGCGCGGCCCGCCGAATCGATCCCCGGTCTGAAGAAGCTGCTGCGCGTGATGGATCGCTCCGCACGCGAGGCCGGGCGCGACCCGAACGACATCGACGTCGCGGGTTACCTGCTCACGCTCGTCGCCGACACGCGCCGC
>JBGPKU010000070.1:0-14482 GCA_041486085.1 Candidatus Limnocylindria bacterium
CATCACCGGCCTCGGCTTCGAGACGGAGCCAAAGCGGCTGTATCCGAATGACGCCGTCGGCGCCCACGTGCTCGGCTTCGTGAACGACGACGGCGTCGGTCAGTACGGCGTGGAAGGCAAGTACGACCCCGTCCTGCGTGGCCTGCCCGGGCGACTTGTCGTCGAGCGCGACCCGAAGGACCGCGAGCTCGCCGTCGGGCTCCGCACCGCCCGGCCCGCGGTCAACGGCAGCGACCTGACGCTGACCATCGACCTGGTCGTGCAGACCGCGGTCGAGCGCGAGCTGAGGGCGGCCATCGAGAAAGAGAAGGCCACCGGCGGCTCGGTCGTGCTGCTCGACCCGAAGGATTGCGCGGTCGTCGCGCTCGCGTCGTATCCGACCTACGACCCCGCGGCGGTCGCCAAGGCGGATCCGCAGGCGCTCATGGATCGGGCGGTGTCCTGGACCTTCGAGCCGGGCTCGACGATGAAGGCGATCACGATCGCGGCGGCCATCGATCAGCACGTCGTGACGCCGAGCACGACGTATGACGACAAGGGCTACGCCATCATCGGCGGTCGCCGTCTCAACAACGCGCAGGGCAAGGCCTACGGGACCTCGACGGTCACGCAGATCCTCGAGCACTCCGCGAACGCCGGCGCCGTATTCGTCGCGCAGAAGCTCGGAGCGGAGCAGCTGCGCGCGTATCTGGCGGCGTTCGGCTTCGGCACGTCGACCGGCGTCGATCTCGCGGCAGAGGCCGCGGGCGAGGTGCGCCCACTCGCCGAGTGGTACCCGGTCGACCTGGGCACCGTCGCCTTCGGTCAGGGCATCGCGGTAACGCCGTTGCAGCTCGCCACGGCCTACGCCGCGATCGCCAACGGCGGCACGCTGTGCCGGCCCTACGTCGTGGCGGCGCGGCGCGATGCGGACGGGGAGCACCGCACCGCGCCCGCCGCCGTTCGCCGCCCGATCACCCCGGAGACCGCCGCGACGCTTCGCGCGATGCTCACGTCCACGGTCGACAACGGCATCGCCAACCTCGCCTCGCTGGCGCAATACAGCGTCGCGGGCAAGACCGGGACCGCACAGATCCCGGGCGACGACGGCCGCTACGTCGACGACGCGTACATCTCGTCGTTCGCGGGCTTCGTGCCCGCCAACGATCCGCGCTTCGTCGCGGTGATCGTCCTCGAGCGGCCCGAGTCGAAGCTCCTCGGAACGGTGACCGTGATGAACATGTTCCGGAACATCGCGCAGGACGCGCTGCGCAACGCGCGCGTGCAGCCGGACCGGCGCTGAGCGTCGGTACCATTCGCTGGTGTTCACGCTCGGCGATCTGGTCGATGCATCGCGCGGCCGCATCATCAACGGGACACCGGATCCGGCCGTTAGGTACACCGGTGGCGCTTTCGATTCACGGCTCGTGCGACCGGGCGAGGTCTTCTTCGCGCTGCGAGATCAGCGTGACGGACATGACTTCGCGGGCGATGCGCTCAGGCGCGGGGCAGGTGCGGTGGTCGTCGAGCGACCGATCAGTGGCTTGCCCGATGGATCGGTCGTCATCCAGGTCCCGGTGGCGCTGCACGCCCTCCGCGCCCTGGCGGAGCGTATCCGCGACCGCTATCCGATCCCGGCGGTCGGGATCACCGGCAACGTGGGCAAGACGACCGCCAAGGAGGCGATCGCCGCGGCACTCGGCGCGCGCTATCGCGTCCTCAAGACCGTGGCGTCGTTCAACAACGAGATCGGCGTGCCTCTCACATTCCTCGGCCTCGAGCCGAGCCACGAGGTCGCCGTGATCGAGATGGGGTTCTACGTCCCGGGGGAGATCGCCGATCTCTGCCGCCTGGTCCGCCCGCGCGTGGGAGTGATCACGCGCATCCCCGAGTGGCCGGTCCACTTCTCGCGCACCCCAAGCGTCGACGCGATCGCCGCCGGCAAGGCGGAGCTCATCGCGACGCTGCCGGCGGACGGCGTCGCGCTGCTGAACGCCGACGATCCGCGCGTGCGCGGGCTGGCGGGCCGGACGTCCGCACGCGTCGTCCTCTTTGGCGAGGGCGACGACGCCGCGCTGCGCGCGACCGACGTGCGCAGCAAGGGCATCGATGGACTCCATTTCACCGCGACGTATGAGGGCGAGCGCGCCGAGGTATTCGTGCCCGTTCCCGGCCGCCACGTCGTCGTCGCCGCGCTCGCGGCCCTCGGAAGCGCGCGCGCGCTCGGTGTGCCGCTCGGCGAAGCGGCGATCGCACTGGGAACGCTCGAGCAGCCTCGCCATCGCATGGAGATCCGGCGCGGGCAACGCCTGGTCGTGATCGACGATTCGTATAACGCCAGCCCGGCGGCGGTGCTCGCGGCGCTCGCGGTGCTGCGCGAAGTGCCCGGGCGCCGCATCGCGGTCATCGGCGACATGCTGGAGCTTGGGCCGCTATCCGCCGACGCGCACGAGGCGGTCGGTCGTGATGCCGCGCGGAGCACCGACGTGCTCGTCGGGGTCGGCGAGCTCGCGCGGACCGCGGTCGACGCGGCGAGACGCGCGGGCCTGCGCGAGACGCACGCTGTCGCGGACGGCGCTGAGGCGCTCGTCCTCCTGAAGCGCATTCAGCGCCCGGACGACACCATCCTGGTGAAAGGCTCGCACTCGCTCGCGCTCGATCGTCTCGCCGACGCACTCATCGGGGTCGCCGTCTAGTGGCGATCCTGGCACTGGGCGTGCTCCTTGCTGCTTTTCTCCTCGGTCTCGTGCTCGGCGCTCCCTATATCCGTTTACTGCGGCGGCTGCGCATGGGAAAGCAGGTGCGGCGGGAAGGCCCGCCTTCGCACCTGGTGACGAAGCAGGGCATGGTCACGATGGGCGGCGTCCTCTTCATCTTCGTCGTCTCGGTGCTCTGGCTGCTCGTCTTGATCGCGCTGCCGCCGGAACAACGGGACGACTACCTGCCGCAGACGATCGTGCC
Organism: Candidatus Limnocylindria bacterium; assembly: GCA_041486085.1. Lineage (GTDB taxonomy): Bacteria > Chloroflexota > Limnocylindria > P2-11E > P2-11E > CF-39. Next base: position 2,941 of record JBGPKU010000070.1, read on the forward strand.
GATCGGGACGCTCCTCGCGGTCGGTGTGCTCGGATTCATCGATGACTACGTGAACGTCGTCTATGGATTCGGCATCCGTGGCCGGCACAAGCTGGTGTGGCAGACGATCGTCGCGATCGCCGCCGCGCTGTACATCCAGCGGCACTTCAACATCACAGGCGTGTACGTACCTCTCGTCGGCGAGGTCATCATCGGGCCCGTCCTGTTCGTCATGCTCGCGGTCTTCGCGATCGTCGCTATGTCCAACGGCGTCAACCTGACCGACGGTCTCGACGGGCTTGCCGGCGGAGTCGCGGTGTTCGCATTCCTTTCGTTCGCGTTCATCGCCGCGGCACGCCAGCCGCCATTCCCGTGGCTCGTGGTCTTCTGTGCGGCGATGGTCGGAGCGCTGCTCGCGTACCTGTGGTTCAACGTGCATCCGGCGGACTTCATGATGGGCGACGTCGGCTCGCTCGCACTCGGCGCGACGCTCACGACGATCGCGCTCACGACCGGTTTCATCCTGTTGCTGCCGATCGTCGGCGTCGTCTTCGTCGCCGAGACCGTCTCGGTGGTCCTCCAGGTCGGCAGCTTCAAGCTCCGTGGCAAGCGGATCTTTCGGATGTCGCCGCTGCACAACCACTTCGAGCTCATCGGCTGGCCGGAGGAGAAGACCACCATCCGCTTCTGGCTCATCGGTGCGCTGGCCGGGATCGTGGCCGCGATCCTTGCCTTTGCGACGCCGAAGTGATCGACACGATCCGGACCACCTGGACCGAGCGGGACGGGCTGCTCGTTTCGCCATCGCTCTCCTCGCTCGGGCTGGTCGCCGGGTTCACCACACGCCGGCAGGGGAGCATGGCCGGCTCGCACTTCCCGCTCGAGGAGCAGGCCGCGAATCGGGCCGCGCTCGCAAAGCGACTCGGCTTCCGCACGATCACGCGCAGCAGGCAGGTCCACGGACGCGAGGCCGTGCACGTGACGATGCAGGCCGAGCCGTGGCCCATCGCGGACGCACAGTGGACCGAGGAGACCGGCAGGCTGCTCGGAGTCGCGGCCGCCGATTGCGTGCCGATCCTCGTCGCGGACCCGCATGGTCCGATCGGTGCGGCCCACGCCGGGTGGCAGGGAACGACGCTCGGCGTCGCGACCGCGCTCGTCGAGGCGATGGTCGCCGGCGGCGCGTCCTTGGATCGCCTCGTTGCGACGCTCGGTCCCTCGATCGGGCCGTGCTGCTACACGATCGACGACGAGCGCGCGGCCATCGTGCGGGAGCGCATCGGTGACGAGTGGCTCAGCCGCACCGAAGGCAAGCCTGTCCTCGACCTCTGGAGCGCGAACGCCGCGCAGCTCGGCGCCGCCGGCGTGCGGCGGATCGAGATCAGCGGGCTCTGCACGCGCTCGGGCGGCGCCGACGTCTGGTCGTATCGCGCGCGCGGCGCCGATGGCCGGTACGGCACCCAGCTCGGGTTCATCGGACGGCCTGTCCCATGAGCGTCATCCTGCTCAGGCTCTCGGCTTCGCCGAGAGAGGCTCAGGGCTGGTGGGTTCACTCCTCGTGGCGGAGCGGCTGCTCGTGAGCGTCATCTTCGACGCGCCGATCACGCGCGCGGATCTCGCCGGCAAGCGCGTCACCATCGTCGGGCTCGGCAAGGGCCGCACCAGCAGCGGACTCGCCCGGTTCCTCGTCGCGAGCGGCGCGCAGGTCACGGTCACCGACGCGAAGCCGCGCGAAGCGCTGGCGGAGGGCATCGCGCGCATGGGCGACACGAAGGTCGACCTGGTGCTCGGGCCATCGAGCGACGACGCGGCGCTCGCGGGCGCGGACATCGTCTTCGTCATCCCGGGCGTGCGGCCGCGCTCGGCGACGATCCTCCGCGCGCGCCAGCGCGACATTCCGGTGCTCACCGAGATCGGACTCTTCTTCCGGTTCTGCCCCGCGCCGATCGTCGCGGTCACCGGCACGAAGGGAAAGACGACGACGACGACGATGCTCGAGCTCATCCTCGAGCGCGGCACGCGTCGCGTGTACAGCGGCGGCAACATCGGGCGCGCGATCATCCAGGAGCTCGACACGATCACGAAGGACGACATCGTCCTGCTCGAGCTCTCGAGCTTCCAGCTCGAAACCCTTGGGATGAGTCCGCACATCGCAGTGATCACGAATGTGAGCGAGGATCACCTGGATCATCACGGCACGCGTGAGAGCTACATCGCGGCGAAACGCAACATCGTGGCCTGGCAGGGCCCGCGCGACATCGCCGTTCTCAACCTCGATGACCATGCCGTCGTCGCGATGCACACGGGCGCGGAGTCCGAGATCCGCGGCTTCTCACTCACGCAACGGCCAAGGCGCGGCGCCTTCCTCGACACGGAGGGGCGTCTGGTCCTGGTCGCCGGTGGCGACCCGGTGCCCCTGCTGGCCGCCAGCGAGCTCCGCGTACCTGGACGCCACAACATCGCGAATGCCCTCGCGGCTGCGGTCGCGGGTCAGGCCGGGGGCATCCCGGCCGGGGCCATCGCCGACGCGCTGCGGTCCTTCACCGGTGTGCCGCGCCGTCTCGAGACCGTCGGAGAGCGGGACGGCGTGCTCTGGGTCAACGACTCCGCGGCCACGACGCCGGCCGCGACCCTCACCGCGCTCGACGCCTTCGATCGCCCGGCGGTCCTCATCCTCGGCGGAGTCGCGAAGGGCGCGGACTTCACCGGTCTGGCGCGCGAGCTCGCCAAGCGCGCACGTGGCGCGGTGCTCATCGGCCAGGCCGCCGACGACATCGCCGGGGCGCTCGCGTCGGCCGGCGGCGGCCATTTCCCCACGGTGCCGGCGGCCACGCTCGCCGACGCGGTCGCCGCCGCCGCCGCGATGGCGCGCGCGGGCGACGTCGTCCTGCTCTCGCCGGCCTGCGCGTCGTTCGACATGTTCAAGTCGGCGGACGATCGCGGCGATCAGTTCGCGGCGCTCGTCCGCGCTCGCCTCGCGGGAGCTCCCGCATGAGGCTGCCGCGCCTGCCCCGCACGACGTCGTATGACCTGCCGCTCATGGGCGTCGTGCTCGCGCTCACGCTGATCGGCATCGCGATGGTCTTCAGCGCGAGCGGCATTCGCGCCCTCGATACCGTCGACGACCCGCGGTACTACCTGGGGTGGCAGGCGCTCTGGGCGGTCATCGGCCTCGTCGGCATGCTCGCCGCGATGCGGCTCGACTACCACCGCTACCGCGTCCTCGCGGTCCCGCTGCTCGTCGTCGTCGTCATCCTGCTTGCGCTGGTGCTCGTGCCGGCGGTCGGCGTTCGCGCGGGCGGTGCGACGCGCTGGCTGCGATTCGGTCCTGTCGGGCTGCAGCCCGCCGAGCTCGCGAAGCTCGCTCTGATCATCTACCTCGCCGCATGGCTCGGAAGCCGCCGGGACGCGATCGCACGCCCGGCGGTGCTCCTGCCGTTCTTCCTCGTCACCGCGGTGCTCGGCGCCCTTGTGGTGGCGGAGCCGGACCTCGGCACGGCGATCGTGATCCTCGCGACCGCGATGACGATGTACTTCATCGCCGGTGCACGCCTGCGCGTCTTCGCCGCCCTGGCCGGCCTTGCGGCCGTGGTGACGGCGGCGGTCGCCGTCGCCGAGCCGTACCGGCTGGCACGCCTCACGACGTTCCTCGACCCGTGGAGCGACCCGCAGAAGAGCGGCTTCCAGACGATCCAGTCGCTCTACGGCCTGGCGCTCGGCGGCCTGTTCGGCGAGGGTCTCGGCGCGGGGCGTGAGAAGTTCGGCTACCTCCCGGCGCCCTACACCGACTCGATCTTCGCGGTCCTCGGCGACGAGCTCGGCCTGGCCGGCACGCTCCTGGTCATCGTGCTGTTCTTCGTCGTCGCGTACCGCGGGATCGTCATCGCGCTGCGCGCGAGGGACCCGATGGGCGCGCTGCTCGCCGCTGGGATCACCACCTGGCTGGTGTTCCAGGCGTGGGTGAACATGGCCGTCGTCGCGAGCCTGGTCCCGATGACCGGCATAACGCTCCCGTTCATCTCATACGGCGGCAGCTCGCTCTGCGTGGGCCTCATCGCCGTGGGTATCCTGCTCAACGTTGGACGCGAAGCCGGACCCGCGCCCGCGAGCATGTCGCGTGCTCCTCGTCGGGGGCGGAACGGGCGGTCACATCAGCCCGCTGCTCGCGATCGCCGAGGCGCTTCGCGAGATGGATCCCGAGGCGCGGCTCCTGTTCATCGGTGGTCGTCGCGGGAAAGAGGCTAGCCTCGTGCCCGAGGCGGGCATCCCGTTCGTCGCGGTCCCGATGTCGTCGCTTCGCGATCCGGATTCGAAGCGCGCGCTCCTCGGCGCGCTGATCGGCGTACCGCTCGCGTACCTCTTCGTGCTCTGGCGCATCGCGCGCTTCCGGCCGCGCGTGCTCGTCACGAGCGGCGGGGCGATCGCGATCCCCATCGTCCTTGCCGCGCGGACGCTGCGGGTCCCGGTGTACCTGTGGGCCGGCGACGCGCTCCCCGGGCGTGCGAGCCGACTGCTCGCGCGGTTCTGCTCGCGCATCGGCGTGTCCTTCGAGCAGGCGCGCCGCGTGTTCCCGGCGGGACGCTCGGTCCTCACGGGAACGCCGATCCGCGCGTCGCTGCTGCGCTGGACGCGCGAGGCCGCCCGCAAGGCGATGGACGTCCCTGCGGACGCGACGCTCATCGTCGTCACCGGCGGAAGCCAGGGCTCGGAACGCATCAACGAGGCGATCTCCAGCGGGCTGACACAGCTGCTGCGGAGGACCTACGTGCTGCACGTGACGGGGGAGGCGCACATCGCGCGAGCCGAGGCTCGCGAGAGGTCGCTACCCGAAGACGTTCGCAGCCGATACCTGCCGCGTCCATACCTGCGCGACGAGATGGGCGCGGTGCTCGCCGCCGCGGACCTCGTCGTCGGGCGAGCCGGATCCTCGTCCATCGCCGAGCCGCTCGCGTTCGGCACGCCGCTCGTGCTCATCCCGTTCGGCGCGGCGATGGAAGGGCATCAGGAGGCGAACGCGCGCGCTGCCTCCGAGGCTGGCGCCGCCGTCGTGGTGCGCGAGAGCCAGCTTCCCGACCGGCTGTCCGTCGAGATCGCCGGTCTGCTCAACGACCGCGCGCGCCTCGCGCGGATGGTCAAGAGCGCGCGCGCCGCGGGCAAGCCCGATGCCGCGAAGGACATCGCGCGCAGCGTCCGCGAGCTCGGCGGTTGCGCTTGACGAGGTTCCATGTCGTCGGCATCGGCGGCGCAGGCATGTCGGCGATCGCGCGGGTCCTTCACGCGCGCGGCCATGCGGTGAGCGGATCGGACAATGGGCCGTGGCCCCTGGCCGAGGCGCTCGCGCGCGACGGCGTCGCGGTCCAGGAGCGCTTCGCGGCGGACAACGTGCTCGCATCGGAGATCGTGATCCGCTCGAGCGCGTACCGAGAGGACAACCCCGAGGTGCGCGCCGCTCTCGACGCGGGCCTCCCGGTATGGAAGCGAGACGATGCCTGGCGGTTCCTGACCAAGGGGCAGCGCGTGGTCGCGATCGCCGGGACGCATGGAAAGTCCACGACGACGGCCATGACCTGGTCCGCGCTCCGTGCCGGCGGCATCGATGCGTCGCTCGTGTGCGGCGCGGTGATCCGCGGCGTTGGGACCAACGCTCACGCCGGGAAGTCCGACGTGTTCGTGATCGAGGCGGACGAGTATGACAACGCGTTCCTCTCGCTTCACCCCGAAGTGGCCGTGGTGACGACGCTCGACCACGACCACATCGACGTCTTTCCGACACGCGAGTCCTACCGCGACGCATTCCGCGCGTTCGTCCGCGGCGCCCTCGCCGGAGGGACGCTCATCGCATCGGCAGACGACGACGGCGCCCGCGAGCTCGCCTCATGGGCTGCTGCGCAGCACCACCTCGGTGTCGTCACGTACGGGCGGGACTCAAATGCGACGGCGACGCTGGGGGACCTCGGCAACAAGGTGTACCAGCTCGGGCTCACGCCGCCGCGCGTCTTCTCGCTCACCGTGCCCGGATGGCACAACGCGCTGAACGCGGCGGCGGCGATCCTGGTGGCCGATCGTTTCCACGCGCCGCTCGGGGACGTGGTGTCGAAGGGGATCATGCCGTTCGCCGGCATCGAGCGGAGGCTCGAGCTGGTCGGCACGGCGGGCGATATTCGCGTGATCGACGACTACGCGCACCATCCGGCCGAGATCGCGGCGGGCCTCGATGCGTACGGGGACGGCGCCGTCGTCGTCTTCCAGCCCCACACGCCGAGCCGTCTCGAGGCGTTCTTCGATGACTTCGTCACCGTGCTGAAGCGGGCGCGCGCGGTCGTGATCGTCGAGACGTTCCGCTCAGCGCGCGAGCGGGCCGATCCTCACGGCCGCGCGCGTGCATTGGCCGAGGCCGTGGGTGGCAAGTACGCGCCCGATACCGAGACGGCGGCGCACCTCGCTGCGGAGCTCGCGCGTCCGGGTGACGCGGTGCTGGTCATGGGCGCCGGCGACGTCCGGCCGGTGGGGGAGCGCGTGCTCGAGCTGCTCCGGACGCCGGTATGAACAAGGCGCCGTTCGGCAAGCTCGCGGAGCCGCTCTCCAAGCACACCAGCCTGCACATCGGCGGGCCGGCGGAGCTCTACCTGCGGGTCACCAGCGAACGCGATCTCGTGGAGACGATCCGGGTCGCTCGCGAGAAGGAGCTGCCCGTGTTCATGCTCGGCGCGGGCACCAACCTGCTCGTCGCGGATCAGGGCATCAAGGGCCTGGTGCTGCACAACGATTGGGCCGAGACGGGCGTCGACGGCACGATCATCACCGCGGCCTCGGGCACGCCGATGGCCAGCGTCGCGGCCGCGGCCGCGCGCAACGGCATTCTCGGCCTCGAGTGGATGGCGACGGTGCCGGGCACCGTCGGCGGTGCGGTGCACGGCAACGCTGGCGCGTTCGGCAAGGAGACCTCGGACGTTCTCATCGACGCCGAGCTCATGGACCTGAACGGCCGCACCTGGACCGCGACGAACGCCGACCTGGGATTCGCGTATCGCACGTCCGTCCTGCAAGGCACGCCGACCGTCGTCCTGCGCGCGCGCTTCCATGGCACACCCGGGGAGCGCGAAACCGCGGTCCGGCGCATCAAAGAGATCGCCAACGAGCGGATCGCCAAGCAGCCGCTCGCGCAGCCGAACACCGGCTCGATCTTCCGTAACCCGCCCGGCGATTACGCCGGCCGACTCATCGAAGCAGCCGGTCTCAAGGGCGAGACCGAAGGCGGCGCGATGGTGAGCACGAAGCACGCGAACTTCATCGTGAATATCGGTGACGCGAGCGCCGAGGACGTGCGCACACTGATGGAGCGCATCGAGCGCACCGTGAAGGAAAAGTTCAGTGTCGACCTCGTCCGCGAGGTCGAGCTGGTCGGCGAATGGTGAAAGCTCGCCCAGCGCACCCGATGCCGCAGCCGGCGGGTCCTGCCGGGGTCTCGGGTGTCGCGCTCTCGCTCGCGGGTGGGCTCCCCATGTACGTCGGGTGTGCCTCCACGGTCGAGATGGGGCCCTTCCACCCGCTTCGCTCGCACGCGACACCCTCGCCCCGTCACCCCCCGGCCGGAGTCCTCGTCGTGTCGCCGGAGCTCGCATGAAGAAGATTCGAGTCGGGGTTCTCACGGGCGGTGCGTCGGCGGAGCGCGACATCTCGCTCGCCGCCGGGGCCCAGATCCAGCGCTCGTTGCCCGCGGACAAGTACGAGGTCGTGCTGCTCGATCCGCTGGCGCTCATGGTGCGTAACCCGAACATCACCGAGCAGCAACGCGCGCAGGCACGCGCGTTGCTCGAGGGCGGCGGACGACCCGACGCTTCGCACGAGCTCCCGAAGGGTTTGGAGGGCGAGATCGAGTCAGCCTCGAAGGCACTCGTCCCCGCCACGCGCGCCATCGATGACTCGGCGGAGCCCTTCGACGTCATCTTCATCTCGCTGTACGGGACCTGGGGCGAGGACGGCCGCATCCAGGGACTGCTCGACACGCTCGGCATCCCGTACACCGGCTCGGGTGTGCTCGCGTCGGCGCTCGCGATGGACAAGGTGATGGCGAAGACCGTGCTCGCCGCGTCCGGTCTGGACGTGCCGCGCGGCGCCGTGGTTCGCTCCGCGGCGGGCGCCGATCTCGAGGCCGCGCGTGCCGTCGGTCTGCCGGTCTTCGTGAAGCCGGTTGGCAGCGGGTCGAGCGTCGGCGCGTCCATCGTGCGCGACTCGCGGCATCTCGCGCCCGCCATCGCCGACGCCCTCCGGTACGACGAGCGCGCCATGGTCGAGGAGTACCTGAAGGGCGTCGAGCTCACCGTCGCGGTCATCGGCAACGACGAGCTCGAGGCGCTTCCGGTGATCGAGATCGTGACGGGGCGCGAGTTCTTCGACTACCACGCGAAGTACGACGCCGGCGCGAGCGAGGAGATCGTGCCCGCGCGCGTCCCGCCGGAGGTCGCGAAGCGCGCGCAGGACCTGGCGGTGCGCGCGCACCAGGCGCTCGGGTGCCGCGGCATGTCGCGCACAGACTTCATGTGGGTCGGCGACCGCATGGCCACCCTCGAGGTGAACACGATCCCGGGAATGACGGCGAACAGCCTCCTCCCCAAGGCGGCCAAGGCAGCGGGCATCGGCTTCGGCGAGCTGCTGACCCGCCTGGTGGAGTGGTCGCTCGAGGACGCCCGCCGGCGGCGTCACTGAGCGCCCGCGCGTCACGGGGTCGCACGCGCTCCGCGAGGCGCCGGCCCGCGGTCAGGCTGGGCGATCCCGCCCGCGTCGGAGCGGGTCTCTGCGCGCTGGCCTGCGCGATCGTGCTGGCGTGGCTCTCGCTGGCGACGACACCGGCGATCGCCGCCGTTGACGTCGTCGGCGCCCGTCACGTCCGTGTCGGTCAGGCGATCGCCCAGAGCGGCCTGCTCGACCAGGCGACCTTCAGTGCGAGCGCGGCGGACGCGCGCGCGCGGCTGGTGGCGCTTGCCGCGGTCAAAGATGCGCGCGTCGAGCTCCAGCTGCCGTCCAGCGCGCGGCTCGTGCTCGTCGAGCGCGACGCGATCGGGCGGTGGGTCTCCTCGAATGGGCTCGAGTGGTTCGTCGACGCCGAGGCGGTCATCTTCCCCTCGGCGGACGCGAGTGCAGCGCCCCAGCTGCGGGTCACGGACGAGCGGCTGCCGAAGACCGCGGGGGAGCGCCTCGATCCGGCGCTCGTCCAGGTCGCCCTGCGCCTCGCGGCGATCGCTCCAGGTGAGCTGCGATCCGACGCCACGGCGCCGCGCGCGGTGATGACCGCGGGATCGACCGGCCTGGTGCTCCGGTTCGGGACCGGATGGGAGATCCGCTTCGGCGGGCCGGAGGCCTTCGACGCGAAGCTCGCGCTCGCGAAGCGCTACCTCAGGGACAATCCGCAGCGCCGCCTAGACTACGTTGACGTGCGCAGCGCCGATCGCATCGTCGTCAGCCCTCAGTAATACATATCCATGTGGTTGCCTCTTCTCGGGCTGATCGCCGGGGTGCTGCTCGGCCTCGCGCTCCGCGTCAACCTTCCGATCGAATGGGCCCGTTACACGGCGGTCGGCATCCTGGCGGCGCTGGACTCGCTCCTCGGCGCGTACCGGGCGGAGCTCGAAGGCCACTTCGACACGCGGATCTTCGTCTCGGGCTTCTACACGAATTTCCTTCTCGCCGCGGGCCTGACGTTCCTCGGCGACCGACTGGGCATCGACCTCTACCTCGTGGCCCTCTTCGCGTTCGGATGGAGAATCTTCCAGAATGTCGCTGTGATCCGTCGGCACTTCCTGTAGTCGGGGTGATCGCGGTCACGCGGACGCGACTGTGGGGCGATAGGGAGAGACCGGTCATAGAGGTGGTCCGTGACTGACCAGACCGTGCTCGTCGCGATCGATATCGGCACGACGAAGGTCTGCGTCCTCATCGGCGAGGTCGGAGGGCGCGCCGGCGGCGTCGACGTCATCGGCATCGGGCAGGCGCCATCCGACGGCCTGCGCAAGGGCGTCGTTGTGGACATCGACCGCACCGTGCAGTCCGTGGCCGCCGCGGTCGAGGCGGCCGAGCGTCTGTGCGGGCTGAAGGTCCGTTCGGCGTTCGTGGGCATCTCGGGCAGCCACATCGGCTCACAGAACTCTCGGGGCATGGTCGCCGTGTCGAGCCGCCAGCACGATATCCAGCGCGAGGACACCATCCGCGCGATCGAGAACGCCCGGGCCGTCCTCATCCCGAACACCCGCGAGGTCCTGCATGTGATCCCGCGTGGCTACGTGGTCGACGGGCAGGCTGGCGTACGCGATCCCCTCGGCATGAGTGCCGTCAAGCTCGAGGTCGAGACGCACATCGTCACGGCCTCTTCGACGAGCGTGCAGAACCTCTCGAAATGCGTCCAGCGCGCCGGCATCGAGATCGACGAGCTCGTCCTCGCGCCGCTCGCTACCGCCGAAGCCCTGCTGTCTGAGGAGGAGCGGGACCTGGGCGTGGCGCTCGTGGACATCGGCGGTGATACCACAGACGTCGCCGTGTTCCAGGACGGCTCCATCAGCCACTGCGCGACGATCCCGATCGGCGCCCGGAGCGTGACGAGCGACCTCGGGTTGGTGCTGCGGGTGACCCCGGAATTCGCCGAGGGCCTGAAGCTGAAGCAGGGGACCGCGCTGCCGCTCGACGTCGACCCCGACGAGGTGATCCAGATCACCTCCATCGGCGAGGACCAGCCGCGCCCGATCACGCGCCGTCACGTCGCCCAGATCATCGAGGCCCGCATGGCGGAGCTCTTCGACCTCGTCGCCAGGGAGATCGAGGCGGCCGGGGCCACGAACCGCCTCCAAGCCGGTCTGGGCCTCACGGGCGGCGGCTCGCTGCTCACCGGAGTGGCCCGCGCGGCCCGCGACCAGCTCGGGATGGCCGCGCGCGTGCTCGGGCCGACAGGTCTCGGCGGTCTGACCGATGGGATATCGACCCCGCCCTATGCCGCGTCCTCAGGACTGCTCCTGTGGGGCGCGAAGAACTGGACCGCCGAGGACGAACGAGCCGGCGGTCGTGCCCTCGACGGCGTGGGCGGGCGCATCGTGAAGATCTTCCGCGGACTCATGCCGTAGCGGCAGACGAGGCGCGTGTATTAGTCGGGGCGTCAGGAATTCGCGGTGCCAGGTTTTTCATCGTGGCGCGAGGTTTTTTGGTATAGAGTCTGCGCAACAACAGAAGAACTCCATGTTGCAGCCGTCAGGGGAGGGGCAACGGCATGGAAGGTAGTGGAGGCTCGTCCATGCCCCTCCGAAGCGACATAGAGAACTTCGCGCTCATCAAGGTCGTCGGCGTCGGCGGCGGTGGATCGAATGCGGTGAACCGCATGATCCGCGCCGAGCTCATGGGCGTCGAGTTCATCGCGGTGAACTGCGATGCGCAGGCGCTCCTCATGTCCGATGCGCCGCACAAGATCCGCATCGGCGACAAGATCACCAAGGGTCTGGGCGCTGGAGCCGATCCCGCGATCGGCCGCAAGTCCGCCGAGGACGACTCCGAGAAGCTCTACGAGGCGCTCAAGGAAGCGGAC
>JBGPKU010000071.1:0-13031 GCA_041486085.1 Candidatus Limnocylindria bacterium
AAGACACTTCGTGCGCTCCGTTCGCTCATGGCTTCTCTTGCTCTTCGCGACTCGTCTCCGCCTGCTCCGCGGCGTCGCCTCGTCGCCTCGCCTGCGGGCTCGCTTGCGGACTCGCTCGTCGGGGCAAGACCCCGCCTCGCTCGGCCAAGACACTTCGTGCGCTCCGTTCGCTCATGGCTTCTCTTGCTCTTCGCGACTCGTCTCCGCCTGCTCCGCGGCGTCGCCTCGTCGCCTCGCCTGCGGGCTCGCGTGCGGACTCGCTCGTCGGGGCAAGACCCCGCCTCGCTCGGCCAAGCCGATCAGTTCTCGCGCTCGTCGTCGTGATCGTGGGCATGGTCGTGGCTCGCGTGGCCGTTGGACGAGGCCTCCTCGCCCTGGACGAAGATCGTGCGCGCGTCGTCAGCCTGTGTGAGGAGATACGTGTCCTCCTCGGTCTCTCCGATATTCACCGACGCGATGAGGAGCTCGTCGGTGACGTGGACGAATCCGCGGCTGCGCTGCAGCTCGTTCGCGATCGCCTCGGCGAGCGACTCCTCTTCATAGGAGTCCGCGACGAGGGCGCGGACCTTCTTCACCAGTGCGAAGAAGTCTTCCGGTGCAAAGCGCTCCTCGTGGGCGAGCAGTACGGCCGTCCCGACCTCGTCGTCACCTTCATGTATCTCGTAGAAGAACATTTCGCTAGACTAGCCTCACTCCATGACAGACATCCCTACCACCACCACGCCTCCCCAAGCGGCAGAGCGCTCCTTCCGTCATTCGGTGACGCGCGAGCCCGGCGCGCGCGCGATCCTCGAGGTCGAGGTCGACGCGGATCGCCTCATCCGCCAGGTGGACCGGGTGTTCGAGAAGCACAACCAGCGGGCGAAGATCGCCGGCTTCCGTCCAGGAAAGGCGCCGCGCGCGATGTACGAGCGTCAGTACGGGACCGAACACTTGTGGGCGGAAGCGGCGGAGGACGTCGTCGACGAGACCTATCGCGACATCCTCGACCTCGAGGACCTGAATCCGATCGACCAGCCGACCGTCGAGGTGACCCAGCTGGAAGCGGGCAAGCCCCTCAAGTACAAGGCGACGGTCGTCGTGCGGCCGGACGTCGAGCTCGGCGACTACGTCGCACACGGCGCGACGGTCGAGCCGAAGCCCCCGACCGATGAGGACATCAACAAGACCATCGACTCGATGCGCGAGTCGCATGCGCAGCTCAAGCCGGTCGAGCGCGAAGCGAAGGCCGGCGACATCGTCACGGTGGACATCGATCTCAGCGTGGATGGGAAGGAGCTGCCTCCGTTCGGTCGCAACGCGCATGTCGAGGCCGGCCGCCAGTCGCAGACCATCAGCGGACTGGGCGACGCCTTCGTCGGCCTCAAGGCCGGCGCGGAGAAGAAGGTCGACCTCGCCTTCGCCGACACCGACGCCGTCGACGAGCAGGTGCGCGGCAAGACGGGTTCGTTCACGATCCGCGCGAGCGCGGTCGCCGAGAAGATCGTGCCGGACCTGGACGACGACTTCGCAAAGACTGTCGGTGTGGCCACGGCCGACGAGCTGCGGCGCGCCATCAGGAACGAGCTCGCCCACTCCGCGTTCCACGAGGCGCGGGACGAGGCGGCTGACAAGATGATGGAACACATCCTCGAGCAGGCGAAGGTCGAGGTCCCCGAGATCCTCATTCAGGACGAGCTCGACCATCTCGTCGCCGACCTGAAGTCGCGCGTCCGCGAGCAGGGCCTCTCCTTCGAACAGTTCCTGTTGCAGGCGCGCAAGACCGAGGCCGAGATGCGCCAGGAGTGGCGACCAGCCGCCGAGCGCCGCGCGAAGGCCATGCTCGTTCTGGACGCGATCGCAAAGAAGGAAGGCATCACCGTCACCTCGAACGAGCTCGCAGCGCAGGTCGCGATGACGCCGCTGGCGCAACAGGATCCGCGCGCGCTACGCGATCCGGTGCTGCTCGCGTCTCTGGCGCGGTCGATCCGCAATCGCAAGACGGTGGACAAGCTCGTCGGCCTCGACTCGCCTGAGGCCGAAAGTGAGCTCATCAAGAAAGCCGGTGGCGAGGCCGTCGACTTCCACGGCACGCAGGCGAAGAAGCCCGAAGAGCCGAAGATCATCATTCCGGAGAAGTCCGACGCGACACCTGAGGGACGCGAAGCGCTCCGCGCGATGCTGAAGGAGAAGTAGCGGCTAGGGCCCGAGGACCACGCCTGCCCAGTACCAGGTGTTCCCGCCCTTGGTCAGCACGAACCTCGCGCTCCGCTCGGCCTGACCGGCCTCTTTCCAGGTTCCCCGGATGTTCGCGCTGCTTGGCGAATTCGTGATCGTTTCGATCGGGCGCGGTTGCACCGTGACGATCAATCCGGCCGCGAACGACCTCTGCAGGTTCGCGAGGAACACCGACGACGGCCGCGTCGCCGCGCCAGCCTGCTCGTTGCCCTGCCACACACATGACCACGCGATGGGTGCGAGCGCAGCGGAGTCCTTCTCCGCAAAGCCCCTGGCCATCGCGGCGGCGGCCTCCTCAACGGTCCTTGCAGGGGCAATTGCCGGGACCGGCGAAGCGAGCGTCGCCTTGGCATCGGATAGCTCGACATCGCTCAGGATGTGGAGGGAGTTCAGGAGACTCGTCTGCGACGGGATCGTCGCGGTCGCCGTCGGCCCCGTGCGCACGATCGAGAAGATCTGCGCACGCGCGCTCACGACGATCGCGGTCACGAGACTGAGATTGCCTTCGCTGTGGACGAGACGCGCCGTGTCAGGCTTGCCGTCGAAGCTGATCTTCTCGTAGAGGGAATAGGCGCTCGCGCCGAGCCTGCCCGACTCGAGCCACTGCAGCGGGGTCAGCTTTGCTGCGTTGTCCTCGACCATCACCCTCACACCGGGGTTGTTCGGGCCAATGTCGCTCGAGACCTCGTCATTGATCGTGGCTGAGGTGAAGCCCTCGACCGCCGGAAGGTGCTGCGTCTCGGCGCTCGACTCGCACGACGAGCGGCGCCACCCGTCAGGAAGCTCGACGCGATATGCGAGCGCAACGCTCGTGTACACGCCCGGGCCGACGATCGGATTCGGGCGCAGCGTCGGTGACGCGGTCGCTGACGCGTTCGCGGTCGGCGCCGTTGATGTGGTCGCGCTCGGCGCCACGCCGGGGCTCTCCGCGCGCGATCCGCAGGCGGTCGCGATGAACAGCAGGACAACAAGAAGTCGTGTGCGCACCGATCAAGGCTAGACGTGGGTGAGCGCGACCTTCATGACGAAATCGTCACAAATATCTCTTGAACCACTCCACGGTCGCGACCCAGGCCTTCTGCGCTTGCACCGCGTTGTAGGCCGTGCTGTTGGTGTCGTTGTGGAACGCGTGGCCCACGCCGGGGTAGATCGTGATCTGGTACGGCACCCCGGCCTTCTTGAGCTGCTCCTCCATCTGCGGAGAGGTCGAGGTGATGCGCGTGTCCATCTCGGCGTAGACCGCTGATACAGCGGCCTTGGTCTTGGCGAGGTCGGCGAAGTTACCTGGCTGCGGACCGTAGAACGGGGCGCCGGCCTTCACGTCGAGTCCGCCGATGAGCACGTTCCATACCTCGCCGCCGCCGAAGCAGAACCCCGTCACACCGATCGTGCCGCTCGACTGCGTCTTCAGGAAGGCGATGGCCGCCTCGTGGTCCTTGAGCTTGTCCGCGACGCTGCGCTTGCCCAGCGCCGCGTTGTAGGTCGCCTGGTCGGTGAGCTTCTCTGCACCGCCGTCGCGCGCGGCGAGATCGATGTTGATCGCGACGAAGCCCGCGGTCGCGACACGGCGCACCACGTCGCGGATGTGCTCCGTCTGGCCTCGGTTCTCGTGGATCACGACGATCCCCGGCACTTTTCCGCTCACGTTCGGCTTCGCCATGTAGGCCATCAGCAGCGCGCCGTCGGCGCCCTTCACCTCAGGCTTCGAGACGGCGATGCGCGGGTCATCCGGCTTGACGGTGATGCCATCGGTCGTCGTCGCGGCGGGTGGTGTCGCGAAGGGGCCGGCCGCGACGAGCCCGGTGCTCGCCGATGCGGCCGTCGTGGCGGCGGAGGTCGGTGCCGCGCTCGGCGACGCGACGCCGCCGGCGCCGCCGCGCGGGGAGAGATCGCAGGCCGCCAGGATCGTGGTCGCCGCGGCCGCGCCGCCTGCGATGAGGCTGACCCGCCTGACAAGCTCCCGGCGGGTGATCAGGCCATCGCGGAAATCCTCGACGTGCTCCTCGATGAAGTACCGCTGCGTCTCGTTGAGCTCAGGCATTCAGTCCCTCCCGCGGTGATCTTCCCCCTGTACGCTCGTCGCCGCGGCTCGGCTCACACCGTCCGCGCGGCGGTCCGCGCGAGCCACGATCGCACACGCGCGCGCACCTGCGGCAGCGCGAACGGCTTGCGGATGTAGTCGGTGAATCCGGCGGTGAACGCCTCGGTCATGTCGTCCTGCCGGGTCCGGGCGGTGAGCACGATGAACGGTGTCGTCCGGTAACGGTCCATCGAGCGCAGGTGGCGGCAGGCGGCGAGACCGTCCAAGAGTGGCATCTGGATGTCCATCACGATGAGGTCGTACTCGCGGGCCGTCGCCTTCGCCACCGCATCCTGTCCGTCGTACGCCGGGTCGACGTCGTATCCGTCGCCATGCAGCACGGTCTCGAGGATCCGGACGAGGGCGATGTCGTCGTCGGCGACGAGGATGCGTGCCCGCTCGGGCAGCGCCGTCGGCGCCGGCTCGATCTCGACGACGGGCGCGACCGCGCCCTCATCGATCACCAGCTCCTCACCCTCCGCCGCGGCAAGCACGCGAAGGTTGAGGCCCGACGCGGCCACGCGCGCTTCCGCCTCGGCGATGAGCTCGTCGATCCCGGAGTCATCGCGATTCGGGTCATGGTGGAAGAGCACGAGCGTTCGGACCCTTCCTGCGAGCGCGACGTCGACCGCGTACTCGACCGTGCTGTGCCCCCAGCCGGTCTTCGCGGGAAGGTCACGGGCGGAGTACTGCGTGTCGTGGACCAGGACGTCGGCGCCGCGCAGGAACGCGACGTGGCGTTGATCGCCGGCGTGGGCCAGATAGACCGGATCGAACAGGCCGAGCGGCCGGTCCGCGAGCCAGGGCGGAGTGGCGTGCGCCTCGTGATCGGTGCTGTACACGAACGTCGCGGCACCGACCGACACGCGATATCCGATGCACGGGGAGGTGTGATTCAGGAACTGGGTGCGCAGGCGAAGCGAGCCGATCGTGAACTCCGTCTCGTCGATCTCGACGAAGTCGAAGCGCGCGGGCAGCGACGACAGCGCGACGGGGAAGTAGGCGTAGTCCATGGACCCACCCACGGCCTGTGCGAGGGACCGGTCGACCCCGGCCGGGCCGTAGATGGTCAGCTGGCTCCCAGGGGTGAACGCAGGAAGGAAGAACGGCAGCCCCTGGATGTGGTCGCCGTGGGTATGCGAGAGCAACAGGTGCGCTCGTATGGCGCCCTTCTTGGCCAGCGACAGCCCAAGCTTTCGCGCGCCCGTTCCGCAGTCGAAGATCAGCAGCGTGCCGTCGTCGGCCACCGCCTCGATGCATGGCGTGTTTCCGCCGAAGCGCTGCGTGTCGGGCCCGGCGGCGGCGATCGACCCACGCGTGCCCCAGAAACGGAGACGGATCTCAGCGACCTGCCGGCGCGAGGACGGTGAGCTGCGCGGCCAGGTCCCGCAACACCTTCGCGGCCGCGTTGTCGGGTCGGAGCACGATCAGGGGTCGCCCTCGGTCCGCGGCCTCGTCGAAGACGGGGGTATAGGGCACGATGACGTCAGGGCGCCGATTGAAGAACTTGGAGACCTGGTCGGTCTCCAGTCCGGACGGCGACGTGCGGTTGATCACGAGCATCGAACGCTCGCGCGGGAAGGAGAGCTTCTCCAGCACGTCCAGCCAGTCCTTCGCGGCTTTCAGCGAGACGACGTGTGGCTCGGCGATGAGCGCGACGGCATCCGACGCGTCGATCGCGGCGAGGACCTGTTGCCCGAAGGTCGCCGGCGTGTCCACGACCACGTAGTCGGTCGCGACGCGCAGCCGGTCGATGCCCAGCTGGACCAAGGGCACCGTGACGAGCTCGGCGTTCTCCGGCTTGTCCGAGCCAACGACGAGCTGCACGCCGCTGCGATCCTGTGTGACGACACGGGCGAAGGTCTCGTCGTCGAGCTTGGCCGGATCGAATGACGCGAGGTGCGCGAGGGTCTGCGTTGGCTTGAGGTCGAGATGCATGTACGCGTTGCCGAACTCGAGGTTCAGATCCAGCAGTCCGACCCGGTACAGCTTCGTCTCGGCGAGGGCCACCGCTGTGTTCACGGCGAGGGTCGTGGTCCCGGCGCCGCCCTTCCCGTGCGCGAAGAGGATGACGCGCCCGCGGCGCTTGACGAGGTCACCCGACGTCGCCTTGATGCGCTTCACGAGGACGTCGATCTTCGCGGCCAGCACGGACATCTCGATCGGCTTCGACACGTATTCGTCCGCGCCCTCGGAGTAGCCGGTAAGGATGTCGTCGGCCTCCTTGCGCGCCGACAGCATGAGCACGGGGATCCGCGCGGTGCGATGGTCGGCGCGCAGGCGCCGCGTGAGCTCGAAGCCGTTCATGTGGGGCATGTTCACGTCGGTGATCACGAGGTCAGGCGCGCCGACGCGGATCGCCTTCAGCGCCTCATAGCCGTCGGTCGCGACGGTGACCGCGTAGCCCTGACGCGTCAGATACGCCGTCAACAGCTTGCGGATCTGCTCCTCGTCGTCGACGAACAGGATCTTCTCTCCGGCCATCAGCTCAAGCCTCTACTGCTTGGCTGCTCGCCGCAAGCGGAAGCACGACGTGGAAGAGCGAGCCTCGACCGACCTCGCTCTCGGCCCACACCCGGCCGCCGTGCATCGTCACGATCTGGCGGACGATGGGCAGACCCAAGCCGGTTCCTTGGATGCCGCGGGAGGCGTCCGAGTCCACGCGGGAGTAACGCTCCCAGATCACCTCGAGCATGTCCGCGGGTATACCCATGCCCTTGTCCTGGACGGTGAGGTGGACATCGGAGCCCTCGAGCCCGGTGGTCACGACGATCTCGCCTCCGGTGGGCGAGTACTTCACGGCGTTGGATAGTAGGTTCGCCACGACCTGCGTGATCTTGTCGCGATCGGCGGAGAGCGCTGGCAGGCCGATCTCGAGTGCCAGCGTGATCGGGTGCCCCGGCGCGTTCGGACGGATGCGGTCGGCGGCCTCGCTGACGATGGTGTTCAGGTCCGTGGCCTCGCGGTTCAGCGTCATGCGCCCTGCCTCCATCCGGTCAAGGTCGAGCATCTCGTTGATCATGCGATTCAGCCGTTGCGCGTCCTTGTTGATGTCCGCCGCGTACTCCTTCATGTCCGCGAGCGGCAGGTCCTCGTCGCGCATCATCTCGCTGAAGCCCTGGATGCCAGTGAGGGGTGTCCGGAACTCGTGGCTCACGATCGACACGAACTCGCTCTTCGCGCGGTTGACGCGCTCGAGCTGCTCCATTGCGGCGCGCTGTCGCTCGAAGGCCTCCGCGTTCGTGAGAGCGGCGACCGCCTGGTCACCGAACAGGCCGAGGAGGCGAGCGTCGTCGATCGTGAAGCGCGTGCGCTCGTCGTAGACGCGCAGGACGATCGCGCCAAGGATCTGCCCAGACCGTACCAGCGGGACCGCGAGCACGGCGTGGAGCTCCGTCTCGATGCCTGTCGCGCTGGCGCCGTTCCAGGAGGCGTAGTCGTTCACGACGACGGGTTCGAGCTTGGCGAGGAGATCGCCCGACATCCCCTCGCCGCGATTGAGGATCGCGCTGACGCTCCGCCCGGGATCGGCGTTCTGCGCAAGGCGCAGCGCACCGATGACCTCGTCCCAGAGATACAGGGACGCGCTCGCCTGCCCCAGAAGCGACGACGCGGTCAGCAAGACCTCGTCGATGACTTCGCGCGTCGTCGAACGCGCGGCCACGATCGCGGACGCACGCTGCAGCGCGAACAGCCGTTCGTTCTCGCGCTGACGCGCCTGGAAGAGACGCGCAGCCTCCATCGAGATCCGCAGCTCGCGCGCCACGCCCTCGACAAGGCGGACGTCGTCGGTGCTCCAATCGCGCGTCGGGTCGGCGTGGAGCGCAAGTGTGCCCGCGAGCTCGCCACCTACCACGATCGGTGTGGCGAGACGGCTCATGGTGTCGACGAGCTGGGCCGTCTTGCCGCTCGCGGCCGCGACACGGCTCGCAGGTATGTCGGAGCTGCCGATCCCGAGCGGCTCGATCCCCGGTGCGCTCCACTCTTGCGCGACTCGAAGATCGTCGGGTCGCGTCCCGAGCACGGCGACCACTCGCAGCACATCCAGCGTTCGGCCAAGCTCCTCGACCGTTGCGCGCAGGACCTCGTCGGGATCGAGGGACGCCCGCGCGCGCTGCGCGACGCGGTTCACGATCTGCTGGCGGTTCGCGCGTGCCTGCGCCTCACGAAAGGTCAGTGCGGTGCGGACGGCTGACGCGACGAACTGCGTGACAAGAGCGACGAGCTGAAGGCCGTCGGGTGTGATGGCGCCGACATCGCGCGAGGCGAAGAACGCGATGCCGACAAGGCGGTCGTGCGACACGAGCGGCAGCGCGGCGAACGAGCGCACCCACCCGGGGTCCATGAGCCCGGCGCCGAGCGGCGGCCATGCCTCGTTCGCCGCCGTGTCGCTGATCACGAGCGACTGAAGGTGGTCGACGACCCGGGTCCGCACGGGCGCCGGGAGCTCGCTCGCCGAATACCGACCGCCCCCGAGCTTGCCCGCATCCGGCCCGCGCTCACCGATGCGGGCGAAGGCGCCCGCCGCGTCGTCCTGCACGTACAGCGACGTCGTCACCGACGCATCGAGCGAGCCGTGCGCCGTCTCGAGGAAGCGATCCGCGATCGTCTCGAGCTCGAGCGAGCCCGACAGGGCCTGGCCGAGGGCGAAGATGGAGGCGATCTCGCTCTGACGCTGTTCGCCGGTGTCGCGAGCCCCTTCGAGCGCCCGTGTCAGCCGGACCAGGACGATCCCGGCGATCAGGCTGATGCCGACCCAGACGGCGATGCCAACGACGTCGATCGAGGTGAGGAGCGCCTCGGGATCCGGGAGGCGCACGCCGGAGCGGCCCAGCTCGATGCCGTACGTGGCGTGAACGGCGAGGAAGACCAGGGCGGCATACACGCTGGAGGCCGCGACGTAGACCATGAGCGACCGCGGCAATCGACTCATCTCTGATGCCTTCCCGTGGCCGAATCGTAGCCTTTCATGGGTACACTGGGAGGACCACTCACGCGAGGAGGGATGAACGTGCCGGCGACGAACTACGTACCGATGGTCATAGAGCAGTCCGGCCGGGGCGAGCGCGCCTACGACATCTTCTCGCGCCTCCTGAAAGAGCGGATCATCTTCATCGGTGACGTCATCGAAGACACGATGGCCAACCTGATCATCGCTCAGCTCCTCTTCCTCGAGTCCGAGGACCCCGAGCGCGACATCTACCTCTACATCAACTCGCCGGGTGGTGTCGTCACCGCCGGCCTCGCCATCTACGACACCATGCAGTACCTGAAGGCGCCGGTGAGCACGATCTGCGTCGGTCAGGCGGCGTCGATGGGCGCGGTGCTCCTCGCCGCAGGCGCGAAGGGGAAGCGCTACGCGCTCCCGAACTCGCGGATCATGATCCATCAGGGCTCGGGCGGATTCCGCGGCAACACGCCCGACGTCCTGATCCAGGTGAAAGAGCTCGAGACGCTCGTCGACAAGCTGATGAGGATCATCGCGCGTCACACCGGGCAGGACGTCGAGAAGGTGAAGCACGACGTCGACCGCGATCGCTTCATGAGCGCGGAAGAGGCGAAGGCCTACGGTCTCATCGACGAGATCTTCGTGGGTAAGGACTCGCTCATCGCGCTCGCCAAGTCCGAGGAGAAGGACCGTCCACTCGTGGCGCCGGCCCCTGTTCCGGTGGGGTCCCGCTAGATGACGACGACGGCGAAGGGCACCAAGCCCTACCGCTGCTCGTTCTGTGGCAAGAGCCAGGACCAGGTTCGCAAGCTGATCGCGGGTCAGGGCGTCTACATCTGCGACGAATGCATCACGCTCTGTCGCGAGATCGTCGACGAGGAATTCCTGGAGACACCGAAGGCGCGGACCCTCGGCCAGAAGATCCCGAGCCCGCGGCGGATCAACGAGATCCTCGACCAGTACGTCATCGGACAGGAGCAGGCCAAGCGTGTGCTCTCCGTCGCGGTCTACAACCACTACAAGCGCGTCTCCGCGGGACACCGCGTCGACGACGTCGAGCTGGGCAAGTCCAACGTCCTGCTCATCGGCCCGACGGGTTGCGGCAAGACGCTGCTCGCGCAGACGCTCGCGCGCATCCTCGACGTGCCATTCTCGATCGCCGACGCCACCAGCCTCACCGAGGCCGGCTACGTGGGCGAGGACGGCGAGAACATCCTGCTGCGTCTCATCCAGGCCGCGGATTTCGACCTCAACCGCGCCCAGCGCGGGATCATCTACATCGACGAGATCGACAAGATCGCGCGCAAGGGCGATAACCCGTCGATCACGCGTGATGTCTCGGGCGAGGGCGTCCAGCAGGCGCTGCTGAAGATCCTGGAGGGCACCGTCGCGAACGTCCCGCCGCAGGGCGGCCGCAAGCATCAGCACCAGGACTTCATCCAGATCGACACGACGAACATCCTCTTCATCGTCGGCGGCGCCTTCGAGGGCCTCGAGAAGATCGTTGAGGCCCGCGTCGGGACGAAGACCATGGGCTTCGGCGCCACGCTGCGCGACAACACCAAGGAGACGAGCGCGGTCCTGCAGCAGGTCATGCCCGACGATCTTCTGAAATACGGCCTGTTCCCGGAGTTCGTGGGCCGTCTCCCCGTCTGCGTCCCGCTCATGGCGCTCGACGAAGAGGACCTGCTGCGCATCCTCACCGAGCCGAAGAACGCGATCGTGAAGCAATACCAGAAGTTCCTGGCGCTCGACAAGGTCGAGCTCCAGCTCACCGAGGAGGCATTGCGTGCGGCCGCGGCCGGCGCCGCCAAGCGCAAGACCGGCGCACGCGGCCTGCGCACGATCATCGAAGGGGTCCTCCTCGACGTGATGTACGAGATCCCTTCGCGCACTGACGTGCGTCGCGTCGTGGTGACGCCCGAAGCCATCGAGGGCAAGGCCAAGCCGCTCCTGCTCACTAAGAACGAACAGCTCGTGCTCGAAGGGGACGAGGCGACCGCGTAGCACGTGCCGAAGCTCTATTACGCGTCACCGCGTGATCTTCCGGCCATCGCGCCATGGCCCGGCGCCAGGGGGCGGGTGCTCCAGACCGACAACGCCACGCTGATCATCTTCGACCTCGATCCAAAGGTCGTCGTCGAGACCCACAAGCACGAGGTCGAGCAGTTCGGCGTCGTGGTGAAGGGATCGCTCGCGATGATCATCGCGGGCGAGCAGCGCATCCTGACCCCGGGCGACACGTATCGCATCCCCGCCGGCGCGGCGCATGGCGTGCGCGTCTTCGAGGAGCCCACGCAGGTCATCGACGTGTATTCGCCCCCGCGCACCGACCTGTTCCCCGAGCGACCCGTCAGCTGACCGCGAACTGATACTCGCGCTTCCTATGCTGCCTGCCTGGTGCGGCGCTTCCTTCCACGTGACGTCCTACTGCTGGCGCGTCTCCTCGCGGCCGGCGGGGCGCTCGCCTGGCTCGGCCTCGGTGGACCCGCGGTCACGCCGCTGGTCATCGCGGCGCTCGCCTTCCTCCTCGTCACCGCCGCGCTGATCTGGCGCGACGATGTGCGGCGCGGCACGCCTCCGCCGCTCTCCCTTGTGCCGGCGTACGTCGTCATCGGCGACCTCGTTGCCTCGGGCGTGTGGATGGCCGCCTCCGCTCCGAACGAGCGGAGCATCGCGTTCGTCGTCGTGCTCGGGGTCGGTGCCCTCGCGATGTTCCGTCTGGGGACGCTCGGCGTCGCGCTCACCGGCGGCGCGTACATCGCCGGACGCATCGCGCAGGAATACATCCGCGTATCGCTCGGCATCCCAACGCCGTCGACGCAGCTCATCGCCGAGGGGATCGTCGTCGGCCTCGTGCTCATCATGCTGAGCGCGACCGTCGGTCACTACCGCGCCGAACAGATCCGCGGGGCTCGCGCGCTCCGTCTGGCACGCAGCCTCGAGCGCGTCGCGATCGAGCTCGGCGAGGTCATCGATCCCCAGCCGCTCTTCAAGACGATCGCCGGCAGCGCGCTGACGCTCGTGGATGCCGATCACGCGACCATCAACCAGCGCCGCGGCGCCGAGTTCTGGATCATCGCCGGCGCGGGCACCGGCGAGCGCGTCGTCGGCGTGCATGCGCCGGGCGAGCGCGGCATCGTCGGCGCGGTCCTTCGCACGCGCGAGACCGTCGCCTGGGCGGACTACGCCACGGACGCCACCGGGCTGTCGGCGATCAACGCCATCGGTATCCGCTCGATGGCCGGTGTGCCGATCATCGTGCAGGGCGAGATCGTCGCGACGCTGACGGTAGGCCGGCTGGTGGTGCGTCCATTCGACGACGAGGACCTTCGCGCGCTCGCGGGGCTCGCCGGACATGCCGCCATCGCCCTCCGCAACGCGCGGCTGCTGGAGATGTCCCGCCGCCTCGAATCGCTCTCGCGCGACGTGGCGACCGAGACAGGCGCCCTCGATGAGGTGATGCGCCGCGTGGCCGCGGAGATCGCGGTCGCGTACGACGCGGGCGTGGTCGAGGTCGCGCGCGTGAAGGGCGACGTCGCCAAGACGCTCGCGCAGATCGGCTTCGACGACGACCTGCCCTCGCGCTTCATCGTGCCCGGACCGCTGGCGCGCATGGTCATCAGCCGGCGCGATGCGGTCGTGCTACGGGATTATTCCGCCGAGGCGGGGCCGGAGCCGCACCCCGCGGTCATTCGCGCGCAGCGCGCAGGCCTGCACGCCGTGATGGGCGCCCCGGTCATCGTGGCCGGTGAGGTGGTCGGCACGGTCATGGTGGGCACCACC
>JBGPKU010000072.1:0-12649 GCA_041486085.1 Candidatus Limnocylindria bacterium
ACCGCATGCTCTTCAGGGAGAACCGCTCGAGCGCGGTCGACGCCGTGATGATCGAGCCGCACGGCTACGAGATCACCCACATCGACGCGCTGGCGCACGTCGCGCTGGACGGACGGAGCTACAACGACCGGCCGTTCGACGAGATCGTGACCCGCGACGGCCTCACCTTCGGCTCGGTGCTGCCGCTCGCAAACGGGATCGTCACCCGGGGCGTGCTGCTCGATATCCCGCGCAGCCAGGGGAGCGACTGGCTCGAGCGTGGTGCCGCGGTCTCGGTCGCGGACCTGGAGCGCGCCGAGTCGTGGGGCCACGTCGCAGTGGCGCGCGGCGATGCCCTCGTGGTGCGGACCGGCCTGGATGCGCGCGAGCGCGCGACCGGACCGCAGTCGAACGACCTGCGGACGGGTCTGGGATCTGACTGCATCGAGTGGCTGTACCGGCGCGAGGTCGCGCTCTTCGGCGGAGACTGCATCGAGAAGCTGCCCTCCGAAGACGCGGCGCATTCCCATCCGCTCCACGCGGTCGGTCTCGCGCGCATGGGCCTCGTGCTGGTCGATCACATCGCGGTCGAGGACCTGGCGAGCGCGTGTGTGGAGGAGGATCGATGGGAGTTCTTCTTCGCGGTGGCGCCCTTGCGCATCCCGAAGGCGACCGGCTCGGCGGTGAACCCGCTCTGCGTCTTCTGACGTGACGCGCGCTTCAGGTGTCGATCTGTCCGAGCGCGTGATCCTCGTCACGGGCGGAGCGCGCGGCATCGGCGCCGAGGTCGCGACCCTGGCCGCGCGTGCCGGCGCGTCCGTCGCGATCGGTTATCGCTCTTCACGCGACGCAGCTGACCAGATCGTCGAGCAGATCCGAGCGCTCGGGTGCAAAGGAGAGTCCTTCGCCGGCGACGTCAGCGACAATGCCCAGGTCCGCCAGCTCGTGACTCAGGTCGAGCAACGAATGGGTCGCATCGATGGTCTCGTCACCTCGGCAGCGGTAATGGCCACCGGTCCTTTCCTCGATCTCGAGGAGGCGGAGTGGGAGCGCGTGATCCGCAACGATCTCTACTCGGTGGTCTTCGCGTGCCAGGCCGTTCTGCCGGGAATGATCGAACGCGGGAGCGGCGCGATCGTGAACATCGCCTCGAGGCTCGCCGTCACCGGCTCGGCAGATGCGGCCCATTACGCGGCCGCGAAGGCGGGCGTCATCTCATTGACTCGGTCCTTGGCGCTCGCCTATGGCCCGCAAGGGGTGCGTGTGAATGCGGTCGCGCCGGGAACGACGAACACGATCATGGGCCGCAGTGTGATCGAGAGCCCCGAAGGTCGTGAGCGTCTTGCGCGCATCCCGATCCGCCGCTTTGTCACGCCATCCGAGGTCGCCTCGGCGGTCCTCTTCCTGCTCTCGGACGCGGCTGCCGCATTCGCCGGCCAGACGTTTCACGTCAATGGCGGCGAGCTGATGGTGTAGCGAGCTCAGCTCACTCCTTCCGGGCGACGCACGCGTGCATGAATCCGAGTATCGGGACTCCGCCTGGGGAGTCGATCACGACAGCGGACACCGACGTCGCGCGCTTTGTCGCTTCGCCGCAGGTGCAGTGGATCCTTCCCGGGAGTCGAACGCCGTGCTCCATGTCGACGAGGCCCGAGATGAACGGCGCGTGCGCCGCCCACACCTTGTTGCCCGTCGCGCGGTGCACCCTGACCGCGATGGCCACCGTCCCGCGAGGGGAGATCGGCCGCCAGGTGGACTCGAACGACAGGCACTTGAAGCACACCGGCGCGAACGGAAAGCGGTACGTATGACATGCCCCGCATTCCTGGAGCTTGAGCTCACCCTGGGCGAGCCCGCTCCAAAAGGGCTCGGTCTCGGGATGGATCACCGGGTCGGGGCGCGGAGAGTCCTCGGTGAGCCGTCTCAGAGGCCCGCGGGCCTGTGACGGATTCAACGCGTCAACACCAGCGAGTCACCACGCGGCGTGGCCCACTGCATGACCTCGGCATGCAGTAGCTGGCGCGCGCCCGCCGTGCCGCGTAGCTGCCGCACCATCTCGATGATGTGGCCGTAGCCCAGAAGGTGCCCCTCCGAGAGCAGACCGCCGTTCGTGTTGATGGGGAGGCGCGATCCGAGACCGAGCCCCGCCTCGGCGATGTACCGCCACGCCTCACCCTCGGCACAGAAACCAAACCGCTCCAGCGTCATCCACACGTTGCTCGTGAACGAGTCGTAGAGGTAGAGCGCGTCGACGTCCTCACGCGCGACGCCGGCACGCGCGTAGATCGCGGTAGCTGGATCGGGGCGGAACGGCGCCTCACGACTGATGCCGACGCCCATCCCCGGTCGCGCGAAAAGGATGTAGTCGTCGCGACTCGCGTGGACACCTTCGCCGGCCACGACACGGGCCGGAGTCGATACGAGATGTTGTGCCCGGTCGAATGACGTGACGATGAGGCAGGTGGCCCCTTCATTCGACAGGCAGTAGTCCGGCCTCCGGAAGGGCTCGACCATCAGCGGCTCTTCGAGATAGGACTCCTGCGTGAGCGGCTTGCCGCGCATGATCGCCATCGGATTGCTGGCCGCGTTCCGCCGGATGCCGACGGCGACGTTCGCGAGATCGACCGCGGACGCGCCGTAGCGCTCCATGTAGCTCCTCGCCACGATCGCGGTCGCCGCGCCGGGCGTGTCGACTCCATGGATGTCGTGCTCGCCATGGCCTCCGCCCATGTCACGAAGCCCTTCGTCGATCCCGGCCTCACCGAGGCCGGCGAGGAAGCGTCCATAGCCTCGCGCGGTGACGGAGCTCGCGGCGATCGCGACGTAATCCGCGAGGCCTGCATCGAGCACCATCGCCGCTTCGAGCACTGTGTTCGTCGCCCAGCGGCCGTGCGACCAGAGCTGCGATACCCAACGCAGATCGAGTCCGAGCGCCAGCACGAACTCCTCGTAATCCACGCCCCGAGGCGCGCCCTTGGCGGTGATGAAGCCATCGATCGCCGCTGCGTCGAGCCCGGAGTCGTGGAGTGCCGCGGAGAAGGCCTGCGCCTGCAACCGCAGCGGGCTCTGCCCGAGGTCGAACCCGTAGGCCTCACTGGTCCCGACCCCCACGATGCACGCGTTCCTCAGCTCCAAGCGGTTGTCACCCTCCGTCGCCTCGCGCCGGGGTACCGTAGGCGCGTCCCACACCAGCGGGACAGGCTACGCTGTCTCACACCAACTCGGCTATACGACTAGGTGACTTTAAAAGAGGTGGCAGGGACGGTGCGGCGGGAGTGATCGGAGGAGCGCGAGGCCCGGCATTATTGGACGGCGTCCGCGTGCTCGAGGTCGCTGACGAGCAGGCGGAGTACACCGGTCTCTTGCTGGCCGGCCTCGGCGCCGAGGTCATCAAGGTGGAGCCGCCGGGCGGCAACGGCACGCGCCGCATCGGCCCCTTCTATCAGGACCGCCCAGAGCCAGAGGGCTCGCTGTTCTTCTGGCATTACAACCGCGCGAAGCGGTCGATCGTCCTCGATCTCAGCGTGGACGCCGACCGCGCCACGTTCCGAGGGCTCGCGTCGGCCGCCGACGTGGTGCTCGACTCGACGCCTCGCGACTTCCTTCCCGCGAACGGCCTCGCGCTCGACTCGCTCCGCGCGGCAGCGCCTGCGCTCGTCACGGCCCGGATGTCGCCATTCGGCGACACCGGCCCGTGGGCGGATTGGAAGGCGTCGGACCTCGTCCACCTCGCGCTGGGTGGAGTGATGATGAACTGCGGATACGACCCCAAGCCGGACGGCGGGTACGACCTGCCTCCGATCGCACCGCAGATGTGGCACGCCTTCCATATCGCCGGAGAGCAGATGTCGATGATGATCGTCGCGGCTCTCGTCCAGCGTCAGACGACGGGTCGGGGTCAGCATCTGACGTGCGCGATCCACGAGGCGGTCTCGAAGTGCACGGAGCTCGATCTCACGAGCTGGACGATGAGGCGCATCCCCTTCTATCGCCAGACCTGCCGCCACGCGGCGGAATCGGTCTCCCCCGTGCCGACGATCGCGTACACGAAGGATGGTCGGTGGATCCTCGTGCAGCCGGTGGCGAAGGAAAAGGTCCCCGAGCTGCTGATGTTCCTGAAGTCGTACGGAATGGATGAGCCGCTTCGCACCGAGTTCGAGCGGATCGTACCGGCCGACGTGATGAGATCGCGAGAGCCGAACGGTCGATACATACCCGGCAGCGGAAAGCAAACGGATCTCTCGATGCGCTCCCAGGAAGCGCTGCAACGGGTCTTCGCGAAGTTCACGTTCGCGAACGCGCCCTGGCGAGAGGCGCAGGACGCCGGGCTGCTCGTTGCCCCGCTTCGCCGGCCCGAGGAGAACGTGGGCGACCCCCACTGGCGCGCGCGCCGCACGTTCGCCGAGGTCGAACATCCCGAAGTAGGCAGGTCGTTCACCTACATCACGAGCAAGTGGGTCTCCGACGAGACGTCGTGGGTCGTGGGCAAGCGCGCTCCGCGCATCGGCGAGGACTCGGCCAGGGTGCGGACGCTGGGGCCGTCTGCATCGACATCCCGTCTTCCACAGCCATCGCCGGGTGGTGAGGCTAACAAGCCGTTCCCGCTCGCGGGCGTGCGGGTCTTCGACTTCAGCTGGTTCCTCGCCACGGCCGGTGGGACACGCTTTCTCGCGGCGCTCGGGGCGGAGGTCATCAAGGTGGAGTGGAAGGCGAATCCCGACTCACGCCTTTCGCCAACAGCCATGGCACCCGTGGGCGGCCGCGAGGCTCGCGATCGAGCGACGGGCCCTCTGCCCGCGGTCAACGCATCCGACGTGGGAGACGACTACCACAACATGGGCGGGCAGTTCCACATCAAGAATCCGGGCAAGCGGGGGATCTCGCTCAACGTGAGAGACCCTCGCGGACTCGAGATCGCGAAGCGCCTGATCGGCATGTCCGACATCGTCGCCGAAGGGTTCTCGCCGGGCGTTCTTGAGAAGCTGGGTCTGGGTTACGACGTGCTCCGGTCGATCAAGCCCGACATCATCTATGCGAAGCAGTCAGGTATGGGATCGCAGGGGACGTACGGCAGGCTGAGAACGGTCGGCCCCGTCGCCGCCGCGTTCGCCGGCAACTCCGAACAGTCCGGCCTTCCCGAGCCGGCGCTTCCCGCGGGTTGGGGATACTCGTACCTGGACTGGATCGGCGCGTACAGCTTCGCCCTGTCGATGATCTCAGCGCTCTACTACCGCAACGTCACCGGACGCGGCCAGCGCATCGATGCATCGCAGTGCGAAGCGGGTCTTTTCGTCGGCGGGACGAGCTACCTGGACTTCGGCGCGAATGGCCGCGCGTCGCACCGCACCGGGAACCGCTCGCCATTCCAGCCCGCCGCGCCGCACGGCGCATATCGCTGCGCCGGGACGGACTCATGGCTGGCCATCGCGTGCTTCGATGTGGGCTGGCCGGCTCTCTGTCGCGTCGCGGGCCACGACGACTGGCTGAACGACCCGAGGTTCGCTTCGCTGGCCGACCGTGTCCTCAATCAGGACGCGCTCGATCGCGCCATCACCGAATGGACGTCCGGCGTCGACGCCTTCGATTCGATGCGGGAGCTGCAGGCGGCCGGTGTCGCCGCCGGGGTGTGCCAGACGGCGGGCGATCGGTATGACAACGACCCGCAGCTGCGACATCTGGGCTGGATGACGGATCTCCCTGGCACCAAGATCGGGACCTGGCCCGTGCCCGAGGTGCCCGTGCGCATGTCGGGCGCGACGGTCACCGTCGGCGGCATGACGAATCGGGGCGCGCCGATCTACGGCGAAGACAACGCCTACGTCTACAACACGCTGCTCGGGATGTCCGACACGCAGATCGCGGAGCTGGCCACTGAGAACGTGATCTGAGATGAGGCGGGTGGACGGCCCGCAGGAGCTCCGGCGCGGTCCGGATCGGCGGGACCGGGCCGCTGCGCTCGCGCTTCGCGAACCGGAGTTCCGTCGCTTCTACGGGAGCTTCGTCGCATTCACGTTGAGCCAATCGATGCTGCGCTTCCTGCTGCCGTGGCTGGCGTATGAGATCACTCATTCCACCCTCGTGCTCGGGCTATTCGGCCTTGCGGTCGGCGGTCTGCAGGCCGGGCTGTCGCCGATCGGCGGTGTCTGGGCGGATCGGGTCGACGTGCGCGCGGTCATCCGCATCACGCAGGCGTGCGCGGCGGTGCTCGCGCTCGCTCTCGCGGCGCTCGTTCTCATAGCGCAGGTGCACGCCTGGTTGTTGCTCGTCATCGCCGCGGGCTTCGGGTGCGTGTTCGCGTTCGACCAACCCGCACGTCAGGCACTCCTCCCGCTTCTCGTCACCGGACGGGGTCTGTCGGGGGCGACGTCGCTCGTCGGCATGACCTGGAACATCTCGGGCATCGTGGGCCCCGGCCTCGCGTCGGTCGCCCTCGCCGTCCTGCTCACCGCGGGCGTCGGTGCGTGGCCGCTGTTCGTCATCGTCGCGGTCGGTTACCTCGCGCTCACTCGGACGATCGCCGGCATCGAACCCAGGGCGCGTGAGCTGCAGCCCCGGCGGCACTGGGTCCGCGAGATACAGGAGGGGCTCGTCTTCATGCTCGGCGAGCGCATCCAACGGTCGATGATCGTGCTCACCGTGGCGAACTCGGTGCTCGGCGCGTCGTATGTCCAGCTGATGCCGGCGTTCGCGCATGATGTCTTCCACACCGACGTGACCGGCCTCGGGATCCTGGTGGCGTCGGTCGGCGTCGGCGGGGCCATCGGCGCCGCGGTCACCGGGTTGAACAGGGGCGCGCGCCACTACGGCGCGACGGCCCTTGGTGCGTCGCTCCTTCTGGGCACGTCATTGATCGCCTTCGGAGCTGCGTCCAACTTCCCGGTCGCCGTCGCGCTCGCCGCGCTCGGCGGTGCGGCGAACGGCGCGGGCTTCGTCGCGGCGCTCTCGCTCGTGCAGACGGTCGTCCCACCGCATCTCTACGGACGCGCGCTCGGGCTGCTTGCAGTCAGCTCCTCGGTCGCGCCGGTCGGTGCCGCACTGCTCGGCACGCTTGCGCTGCCGATCGGCGTGCAGGCGGCGGTCTCGGTCGGGGGCGCCGGCATCGTCGTCATCGCGCTGGTCGTGTGGCGGAGCGCTCCCGACCTTGTGGCGCGTTGAACTGCGGCGCGTTGACTGGGCTTTACCTAAGCGCCTACAGTGACCCAAGACGTATAGGCAACTAGACCGACTACGTGAGAGATGGAGCGCCTTGACGCCGAAATCAGCCGTTACCGGCGGCCAGCTCGTCGTCGACACGCTGCGTGCGTTGGGCGTTCACCGAGTGTTCGGCGTCCCGGGCGGTCAGACGCTGGCGATCATGGACGCGATCTTCGATGCGCCGGACATCGAGTTCACGGCGGCGCGACATGAGGGCGCCGCCGCGTGCATGGCCGACGCCGTCGGAAGGCTCACGCATGAGGTCGGTGTGTGCCTGGCGACCACGGGGCCCGGCGCGACAAACCTGCTGACTGGTGTTGGTGGCGCGCTGAAGGACTCGAGTCCGGTCCTCGTGATGACGTGCAATAACCGGATGAGCGACATGGCGCGCGACGACGCGCAGGCCGCGGACCATATCGACATCTTCCGCTCGCTCACGAAGTGGTCGACGCTTGTCGCGGATCCCCTGACGATCCCTCGTACGCTTCACGAAGCCGCGATCCGTGCGACCTCGGGGTGCCCAGGACCGGTACTGATCGACTTCGCGCGAAGCGCCCTTGAAGCGTCGGTCTCGTTGGAAGTCGCGCATGACCTTGGGTATCCAGCCGGGCTGGCGTCCCGCGTCAGGCGCGTGCCCGCGCAGCGACCACTCGCAGATCGTGCGCTCATCGAAGAGGTCACTGGCCTTCTGCTCCGCGCGCGCCGACCGGTCGTGTGGATCGGCAACGGCGTCCAGCTCTCCGGGGCGAAGGATGCGGTCCTCGATCTCGCCGAGAGCCTCGGCCTTCCGGTCATCACGACGTTCAACGCTCTCGGCGCGGTGGAGAGCGACCATCCCAACGTGTTCGGACCACTGAGCCGCATGGGCACCACGCTCAGCCGGCAGGTCATCGACGGCAGCGATCTCCTCATCGCGGTCGGCAACAGCCTCAACGCTGTTTCGACAAGCCGGTGGCAGCTGGATCTCCCGGACACGATCGTCCAGATCGATCTCGACTCCCAAACGCTCGGCGTCAATTACCCGACGCGCACGATCGGGATCCTCGGTGACGCTCGTTCGGTCGTCGCGCAGCTGGCGGAGTGCGTCAAAGCCTCGCCCGATCGATCCGCGATGGCAAAGTCGCGTGCCGAGCGAATGAAGAGCCTCGTTGACATCAAGAAGAAGTGGTGGGCGGAGGCCGACGAGGCCGACATGTCCGCGTCACCGATGCCTCCGACCGCGCTCATCAAAGCGCTCCGAGCCGAGACACCCGAGGACGCGGTCCTGGTGGTCGACGCGGGTAATCCCGGGGTTTGGTCGCATCTGTGGCGCGTCCGAAGGGCGGACCTGTACCTCAAGCCCGTTGGCTTCGGGAACATGGGGTTCGGTCTGCCGGCGGCGATCGCCGCCCAGCTGCTGAAGCGGGACCGCCCCGTCGTCGCTCTCGTCGGGGACGGATCACTCGGTATGACGATGGGCGAGCTCGAGACGGTGGTCCGCGAGCGTCTTCCGATCTGCATCGTGATCATGAATGACGTGGGCTACGGCAACATCCGTCAGGAGCAGCTCTTGCATTACGGCGAGCGTCCGGTCGGCGTCGACTTCGTCGACGTCGACTATGCGGCGGTGAGCGAGGGCTTCGGCATCGCCTCGTACCGCGCCAGCTCTGGCGACCAGGTCGCCGCCGCGATGAGGACGATCATCGCATCGGACGCCGCGGGCCTCATCGATGCGCGCATCGACCCGAGTGCGAACGCGTGGACGCATCCGTTGCTCGCATGCCCGACAACTCAGAAGTAGTGGCTGGCGTGATCGTAGCCACGCGATGAGAGCAGCGGTCGTGACGGAGCCCCGTCGTCTGGAGCTGCGCGATGTCCCCGAACCCGAACCCGGTCCATATCAAGCGCGAGTGCGCACGCTCACGGGCGGCCTCTGCGGGACCGATCGGCACATCGTCGATGGCACGTTCTACCGTCGTGACTATCCGGCCATCCTCGGTCACGAGTCGCTCGGTGTCGTCGCCGAGGTCGGGAAGAGTGTTCGTAACCTGGCTCGCGGGGACATGCTCTTCCGAACGGCGGCTGCGAGGCCGGGTGAGCGTCTGGGCGCCTACGCATCGATGCTGGGCGGGTTCGCCGAATGGACCCTCGCGACCGATATCAAAGCGCTCGCCGAGGATGGGCGCGATGCCGAGATCAGGCCGTATGACCGGCTGCAAAAGCTGGCGCCCAAAGGCTTTGATCCGATCGACGCTGGTGCCTTCACCGTGTTCCGGGAGACGCTCAGCTGGCTTCGCAAGCTTGCCGATCCAGCCGGGAAACGCGTACTCATCGTCGGCACCGGTGCGGCTGCGCTCACGTTCGTGCAGGTCGCGAAGCTGCTCGGAGCGTCGCAGGTTCTGGTGCTGGGGCGCAGGCCAGGCCGTCTGGCGCATGCCGCCCGGCTTGGCGCCGACGATGTCCTGACGGCCTCGGCGGAAGCCTTGCCGCAAGCGATCCGAGAACGGACCGACGGGCACGGCGTCAACATCGTGATCGAAGCGGCGGGCACCGTCGACGTCCTCGAGGCCGCTCCGGAATGTCTTGCGCGCGGCGGGATCGTCGGTGTGTACGGTCTGTCGGTCGGTCAGGCGGCGACGTTCCGGTGGGGCTGGGACCGCAAGGTGCCGAGGACCTGGTCGCTGCGCTTCGAAGAGCCGGACGAGGCCGGGGTCCACGACGAAGCGTGGGCGCTCGTGACGTCAGGTCGCTATCAGCTCAAGTCGACGCTCACACATGTGCTCCCGTTCGATCAGATGGCGGAGGCGATCGAGACGATGGGACGCGAAGACGCGTGCAAGGTGGCGATCGACTTTCGCGACACGGCGCGGCCCGCATGAGGCGCGGCCGGGCCATCGCGTTCACAGCGCGGGATCGCATCGAGATGGTCGACATCACGATCCCGCAGGTGCAGCCCGACGAGGCGCTGATCGAAACGGAGATCACGGCGGTCAGCCAGGGGACGGATCGTGCGATGGTGGCGGGTACATACGTCGGCGTCGAGGACCGTTATCCCTTCATCTACGGTTATTCGCGCGTCGGTCGTGTCCTCGAGCTGGGTGCGGACATCCGCGGCCTCGCTGTGGGAGACCGCGTCTTCGTCGGGATGGCGGGCACCAGGCTGGACCCCGCGGACGGCCTCGGCGAGCAGGGTGGGTCGTACACCTCGCACGCGGTCGTGCATCACAGCGACATCGTCCCGCTGCCCAACGACGTCGACTCGATCACCGCGGCCATCGGAGCGCTCGGCGCGATCGCGTACCAAGGCGTCGTCTCGGCCAACGTGCGACCAAACTCGCGCGTCCTCGTCGCCGGGCTTGGCGCGATCGGCCAGTTCAGCGCGTTGATCAGCCGGCTGCGCGGTGCCGAGGTTTGGGCGATGGATCCGATCGCGTCTCGCCGCGAGCTCGCCGCGCGGCTCTCCGGGATCACGCCCCTCGATCCCGGCGAGGACATCGCTCGACGGATCGACGAGACCGCGTGGGGCGCGCGGCCGTGGCCCGGCCGCAACGGTCCGCCGGCAGCCAGGTATGAACAGCGACGGTGGGCGGGCGCGGCCGGCGTCGTGGACATCGTGATCGACGCGACGGGCCGGCTCGATGCCTTCGACGCCTACGTCCCGCTGATCGCGCGCGAAGGCTGTCTGTGCCTGCAGGGCTACTACGCGAAGCCGTTAACGCTCAATTTCCACGCCGCGCACCTGAAGCGCCTGACGATCAAATGCCCCGGTGGCATGGACCAGGTCGACTACGAGACCGTGTTGCGGCTGACCGCCTTCGCCGACACCAAGCAGCTCGTGGGGATGGTCATTCCTGCCGCGAACGCGCCGACGGTCCTTCACGATCTCCTGTTCAAGCCGCCGTCCGACGTGGTGTCCGCGGTGATCCGCTGGCAGCCGGAGCTGCCGGCCCGATGACCTCGAAGGTCGCATCGCTGCCGGAGGCGATCGCTCTGGTCAAGGACGGCAATACGGTCGCCCTCGGCGGCCACACCCTGCGGCGGCATCCGATGGCGGCCGTCGCGGAGATCATCCGTCAGCGCAAGCGCGACCTGCACCTCCTCGGATGGAACAGCGGGATCGATTTCGACATGCTGGTCGGCGCTGGCTGCGCGCGGATCGTGGAGACCTCGTTCGTCGGGATCTCGGGATTCGGGCTGGCGCGAAACTTTCGCCGCGCGGCCGAGGGCGGGAGCATCGAGATCCGCGAGCTCTCCGAGATCTCCGGGCTCGACATGTTCCGAGCCGGAGCGATGGGCGTTCCATTCATGGCGAGCAGTGTCCTCATGGGCACGGACATCCCGGCCACGAATCCGCGCATCGCCATGGTGACGAGTCCGTTCGACGGCCGCCCGTACACGGCCGTCGGGGCAGCGCAGCCAGACGTGGCGATCATCCACGCGCACACCGCCGACCTGCACGGGAACGTGCAGCTCGACGCCGCTCACTGGCCCGACAACGACGCCGACGTGTTCATCGGTTGGGCGGGGAAGACGACGATCGTGACGGTGGAGCAGCTCGTCAGCGACGAGGCGATCCGCGGGCGTCCCGAGTTCACGATCCTGCCCCGCGATGCGGTCACCTGTGTGGTCGAGGCGCCGTACGGGGCGTACCCCTGCGCCTGCGACAGCCGCTACACCTACGACCTCACCTACATCGCCGACTACTACGCGGCCTCCGCCGATCTGGAGTCGTTCGGAAAGTACTTGGATCGCTGGGTCTTCGGTGCGGCGGACCACGATGCGTACCTCGATCTGGTCGGTCTGGATCGGCTGCTCGCGATCGCGCCGAGGGGCGGCGTCCTGTGATGCCGGCGACGACCGAGGAGGTCATGGCCGTCGCGCTCTCCCGCCAGTTCCGCGAGAAGGAGCACGGCTTCGTCGGGCTCGGCACCGGCGATCGCGCCTTCATCTTCGCGGTCGGGATCCCCACCGTGGCCGCGCAGCTCGCCGTCGAGCGCGGCGCCGACTTCAGCTTTCAGTACGGGACGTTGTTCGATCCGAACGTGCGCGAGATGCCGGAGACGCTCGGCGACCCCGATCTCCTGAAGTGGGAGTGCGCCGCGCGTGTGCCGGTGGAGCGCTGCCTCGACGTCTTCCGGCGCGGGATGATGACCTGCAGCTTCATCTCGGGCGCGCAGATCGATAAGTTCGGGAACCTCAACAGCG
The DNA here is from genome assembly GCA_041486085.1 of Candidatus Limnocylindria bacterium. GTDB lineage: Bacteria > Chloroflexota > Limnocylindria > P2-11E > P2-11E > CF-39. The sequence continues at coordinate 12,358 of JBGPKU010000072.1, forward strand.
TTCGCATCGGCCGCGGCGGCCCACCCAAGGTGCGCCTCACCGGCCCGATCGCGCAGGCGGACCACGCGGTCTTCGCCCAGCGGACCTTCGTCATCATGCCGCACGAACGGAGGGTCTTCGTCGATCGGGTGGACTTCATCTCCGCCCCCGGTCACGGTGACGGCGCCGGTTGGCGCGAGAAGCTCGGCCTTCCGGGGAGCGGGCCCGAGAAGGTCATCACCGACAAGGCGGTACTCGGGTTCGACGCGAAGACCAAGCGCATGAGGCTCGAGTCCGTCCATCCCGGTGTGAC
>JBGPKU010000073.1:0-12591 GCA_041486085.1 Candidatus Limnocylindria bacterium
CGGTAGTCGAAGTGGATGTCCGCGACGACCGGCAGGATCGACCGGCGCACGACTTCCTTCAGCGCCTCGCCCGCTCGCTTGTCCGGCACGGCGACGCGCGCGATCTCGCAGCCCAATTCCTGCAGCTGCTCGATCTGTCGGATGGTCGCGTCGACGTCGTGCGTGAGGGTCGTGCACATCGACTGCACCGCGATCGGCGCGCCGTCTCCGATGGCCGTGCCGCCGACCCAGACGCGCTTGGACTTGCGCCTCGGGCGCGGCCCGACCCGGTCTTCAGGGAGATTGAGGTCGATGCGCATCGGGGTTTCCACGACATCAAGTGTAGGGCGTGCGACATCGCCGTTGGACCGAATACGTTAGGACGTCAGTGGCTCGGCGAAGGCGAGCGACGCCTTCAGAGTCTTGAACAGTGCGAGCACATCCGGACATTTGGGCGCGTCGTCGAGCAGAAACAATGGGGCACGTCCTCCACGCCTTGCGGAGGTCGCGCACGCGCACGACTGCGTCACTCATGGGCCGCACAGCCTACCTCGCGGCGGACGCGGCGAACTATGTCGTCGGCGTCGCTACGAGCAGTCGCGCACGAATGGCCTCGATCGCGCTCGGTGCGACGCCGCCGGCCACCAGATACGCCTCCGCGTCACCGTGGCGCGCGCGGAAGGCCTGGTGGATCGCGACCATCGTCTCCGCGCGGCAGCGGGCCTCCTCCTCGAGCTTGGCTCGGCGGACGTCCGTATCGGCTTTGGACACAAGATCCGCGAAAAGGGGCGCGAGACCGACCGCGGTGAGCGAGTAGTCCGTGCCTATCACGTCGCGTGGCGTCCCGACCAGATCCAGCAGGAGCATCGTCATGAGCCCGGTTCGGTCCTTCCCCACCTCGCAGTGGTAGAGCACGCCACCCGCCGGCGCCGTGGCGATCCGCTCCGCGATCGCGGCGAAGTTGGCGTGTGCCAGCTCCAGCATCGTCGTATCGAACGTGAAGCGATCGGCTCGTCCGCCGAGCGACTGCCACATCTCGTCCGTCTGCTGCGCGATATGGTGCCGCACGACACCGCTCACGCCGTCGAAGGCGTACGGCCGCGCAACAGCCTCCGCGTCGGTGCGCATGTCGATGACCGTCCGCACACCGTGCGCGACGAGCGCGGCACGCCCGGCATCGTTCAGCCGGTAGAGCGCGTCCGAGCGGACGATCGCGCCGGGCGCGACGATGCCGTGGGCGGTGGGCAGACCGCCGAGATCGCGCGCGTTGAGCAGCGCCTCCCAGCGGAGGCCGCGATCCCTACCCGCCAACGACTCGGCGGATGTCCGAGATCGAAATGACGACGATCAGGAGGAGCAGCAGCAGGAAGCCGATGGCGTGGACGGCCGCCTCGACCTGGGGCGAGAGCCGTTTACGGAAGATGCCGGCGATGAGCACGAAGAGCAGCCGGCCGCCGTCGAGCCCGGGGAACGGGATGATGTTCAGGACGGCGAGGTTCACCGAAAGCACGCCGATCAGCTTCATGAACGTCGGCACGCCAAATTCCGCGACCTGGCCGGTGACCACGAAGATCTGGATCGGCCCGCCCACCTGCGGCGCTCCGGTGCCGCCGCCGCGCGATGCGATCAGCTGCCCCGGCAGCTGCGCGATCTGTTCGACGACGTCGCCGGTGAGCTGCACCGCCTGGCCGAACGCCTGCGGGAGCGCGACCGTCACCGGACCCTGCACGTCCTCCAGCCGGATGCCGAGGGGACCCTCGCCGTTGGGCGGCTCGGCTCGTGGCACCGCCCTGATCGGCGGGATCGGGCGGCCGTTGCGCTCGATCTCGAGAGCCACCTCGCTTTCGGTACGCGCTCTCTGCCGCACGTAGTTGACGAGGTCCGCCGAACGCGTCACGGACCGGCCATCGATCGACCGCACGATGTCCCCCACCTGGATGCTCGCCTTCTCCGCCGGCGAGCCCGGCGCGACCTGATCCACGCGCACGTCACCGGTGGCCGCGGTCGTGCCTGTCGCGAACGCGATCGTGAGGACGAACAGCGCCAGGACCACGTTCATCGTCACGCCTGCGACGAGCACGATGGCCTGCATCCACCACGGCTTCGTGGTGAATGCGCGCGGATCGCCCTCGCCCTCCTGATGGATCGCGAAGTCGTCCTGCCCGAGGATCCGGACGTACCCGCCGAACGGGATCGCGCGCACCGAGTAGTCGATCTCGCCCTTGCGGGCGCCGAACAGGCGCGGACCGAAGCCGATCGCGAACTCGAGGACCCTCATGCCGAGGAGCCGTGCGGTGAAGTAGTGGCCGAACTCGTGGACCGCGACGATCAGCGTGAACGTGAAAAGGAAGAGGACGAGGGTACGAAGCTGGACCAGGATCTCCATCAGCGAAGCACCGGCTGCGCGCTGAGCGCCGCCCGCACGGCGCGGTCCACGGCCAGGATCTGGGTCAGCGCGGGCGCGTTCGTGGTGGCCGCCTTCGCGCCGATCGCCGCGCCCCGGCGCAGCAGCGGGGCGATCTCGCCGAACCCGAGCTCCCCAGCGAGGAATCGCTCGACCGCGATCTCGTCGGCGGCGGACAGGCCGATCATCGCGCCGGTATTGCCGGACCGAGCGGTGTCGAGCACGGCCCCCAGGGCCGGGTAGCGCTCGAGGTCGGGAGCGCCGGTGAAGCGCAGCGTGCGCCCCTCGGCCCAGTCGATCCGCCGCGCCGGGGAGGGCGCGTGCTCCCACAGGAGCGCGAACTGGATCGGCAGCCGCATGTCCGGCTCCGCGAGCTGCGCCTTGACGCTGCCGTCCGCGAACTCCACCAGGGCGTGAACGACGCTCTCGGGATGGACGACGATCTCGATCCGGTCATACGGCAGGTCGTACAACCAGCGCGTCTCGACGACCTCATAGCCCTTGTTCGCGAGCGTGGCCGAGTCGATGGTCACCTTCGGACCCATCTTCCAGGTGGGATGCCGGAGCGCCTCCGTGGCCGTCACGCTCGCGAGCTGCGAGATGGGCCGTTCGCGGAACGGTCCGCCGGAGGCGGTGAGCAGGACCCTTCGCACCTCCGACCGCGGCGTCCCGACCAGGCACTGCCACAGCGCGCAGTGCTCCGAATCGATCGGCCGAAGCCGTTCGCCCGCGCCGCCGGCAAGCGGCGCGACGAGATGCCCACCGGTCACGAGGACCTCTTTGTTCGCGAGCGCGACCCGTTTCCCCGCCTCGAGCGCGGCGATCGTCGGTGCCAGACCGGCGATCCCGGGGGTCGCGATGACGACGAGGTCGACGTCGGGACGGGTCGCGAGGTCCAAGAGGGACGCGTCGCCGTCGCGTGACTGGAGCGCCGTGGCGCTCGCGCCCGTCTCGCGCGCAAGCTGCGACAGCATGCGCTCGTCTTGCGCGCACGCGAGCGCGGTCACGCGCAGGCGGTCTGGATGCGCGGCCACGACCTCGAGCGCCTGCCGCCCGATCGAGCCGGTAGCGCCGAGGATGGCGAGACGTGTCACCACAGACTCATCATCCCATCCCGTATCCCCTGCTCACTGACGAGCCAGGGCGAGCACCACTGCGACCGCTGGAGCGACGAAGATCAGGCTGTCGATGCGGTCGAGCACGCCACCGTGCCCCGGGAACAGCGTGCCGGAGTCCTTCGCGCCGGCGACGCGCTTGATCGCTGATTCGAAGAGATCGCCAGCGAACCCCACCGGCCCGACGAGCACCGCGACGAGGAGCGTCGGCCCGGTGCGCAGCCCAGCCGACACCGCGATCAACAGCGCGACGAACGCGGCCGCGCCGAAACCCGCGAGGGTGCCCTCCCAGGTCTTGCCGGGACTGATCGAGGGTGCGATGCGTCGTCTGCCGACCCGCGAGCCGACGAGGTACGCAATGGAGTCGCCGGCCCAGGTGGGCACGAGCGCGAGCAACAGCCACACCGGGAGCTCGCCCAGCCATCCGCGTGTCGCGCCGGCGCCGGCCATCCACAGATCGACCATGAAGCCAAAGCCCCAACCGAGATAGAGCGAGCCACCGAGCGTGAAGAGCGCGCCGAGCACTCCGGGTGTGCGCAGGCCGCGCGCGGCCTGCGCGACCAGCATGAGCATGGCGACGACGCCGAACGCTGTGACGATCAAGAGCGTCATGACCGCCAGACCGCTCCCACTGACCCAGACGCCGATCCCGGCGTTCCCGGACCCGAACGCCTGCACGAAGTGCGCGAGCACGAAGGCGAACGTGAAGAAGACCCCGATCGACCACGGCTGGTACGAGCGGTACCGGAAGAGCGCACGTAGCTCCATGTAGCCGAGCACCGCGAGGATCGCGACGAGCACCGCGAAGATCGGCGGTGGCGCGAAGAGCGCCGCGAGCACGACCACGGCGTAGACGAGCGCCGTGACGGTGCGGCGCTCGAGGTCGGCCGTGCCCGCCGGCCGCGCGCTAGCGTCCAAAGCGCCGCTCACGCTGCGCGTACGAAGCGAGCGCGGCATCAAGATCGGTGACGGCGAAGTCCGGCCAGAGGACCGGCGTCGCCCACATCTCCGCGTACGCGACCTGCCACAGAAGGAAGTTCGAGACCCGCAGCTCGCCGCCGGTGCGAATGAGCAGCTCCGGATCGGGGTGATGCGGCGCGTAGAGGCGCGACGCGATCGCCGCCTCGTCGACCTGGTCCGGCTTCACGCCGTCGGCCACGAGCCTCTTGACCGCGTCGACGATCTCCGCCCGGCCGCCGTAGTTGAACGCGAGCGTCATCACGCCATCCGTGCATCCCGCGGTCGCCTGCACGCCGCCGGCGATGGCGTTCTGCAGACCGGGCGCGAGCTCGTGGAGCCTGCCGATGACCTCGAGCTTCACGTTGTCCTTGACCAGCGTCTCGGTCTCGCGGCGGATCGTCTCCTCGAGAAGCCCCATGAGCCCGCGCACCTCCTCGGGGTCGCGCGACCAGTTCTCGGTCGAGAAGCTGTACAACGTGAGCAGCTCGACGCCGCGCTCGCGCGCCGCACGAAGCGTTCGGCGGATGGTCTCCACGCCCGCGCGATGGCCGGCGAGGGCCGGCAGATGGCGCTGACGTGCCCACCGGCGGTTCCCGTCCATGACGATGGCGATATGGCGAGGGACGGTCAGGCTAAACCTCGAGGATCTCTTTTTCTTTGTTCTGGCCGATCTCGTCGGCCATGAGGATGTAGCGGTCGGTGATCTTCTGGAGCTGCGCCTCGGCGCGCTTCACGTCGTCGGTGGACACGCCTGAGCTCTTCTCCTTCGACTTCATCTCATCGTGCGAATGCCGGCGCAGCGTTCGGATCTCCACCCGCCCTTCCTCGATCTTCTTGTGGAGCAGCTTCACGAGATCCCTGCGCCGCTCTTCATTGAGCGCCGGGATGTTGAGGCGGATCAGGTTCCCGTCATTGTTCGGCGCGAGGCCCAGGTCGGACGACTGGATCGCCTTCTCGATGGCCTTGATGAGTCCCTTGTCCCACGGCTGGATGAGAATGGTGCGCGGCTCGGGCGCGCTGATCGCGCCGAGCTGGATGAGCGGCGTTGCGACGCCGTAGGCCTCCACCTCGAGCTGCTCGACGAGCGACGGCGCGGCTCGGCCCGTGCGCACGCTCTGCACCTCGTGCCTGAGCGCTTCGATCGCTTTCTTCATGCGCCCCTCGGTCTGCGCGAGGAGGTCTTCGAGCGCCATCAGCTGTGCACCAGGGTGCCGACCTGCTCGCCTCGCGCGGCCCGCAGCATCGCGTCCGCCTGCGAAAGGTCGTACACGATGATCGGCGTCTGGCGGTCGGCGGCCAGCGCCGCGGCGGTCGAGTCCATCACACCAAGCTGCTTCTCCAGGACTTCGCGATGGGTCAGCTGGTCGAACTTCTTCGCGCCCTTCGTCGTCCGCGGGTCCGCGTCGTACACGCCGTCGACTTGGTTCTTCCCCATCAGGATCACGTCCGCGCCGATCTCGGCCGCGCGCAGCGCCGCCGCCGTGTCGCTGGTGAAGTACGGGTTGCCCGTGCCCGCCGCGAAGATGACGACGCGCCCCTTTTCGAGGTGACGGATCGCCTTGCGGAGGATGTAGGGTTCGGCGACGTCCTGGATCATGATCGCCGACTGGACGCGGGTCGGGACGTCCTTCTGCTCCAGGACCGACTGCAGAGCGAGCGCGTTGATGACCATCGCGAGCATGCCCATGTAGTCGGCGGTGGCGCGGTTGATGCCATGCTCGGCGACCGCGGCGCCCCGCATGAAGTTGCCGCCCCCGAGTACGACCGCTACCTCGACGCCAAGCGCGTGCACCTTCTTGATCTCGTCCGCGAGATAGCGCACGTACTCCGGCGAGATGCCGAACTTCCGATCGCCCAGCAGCGCCTCGCCGGACAGCTTGAGGAGGACGCGCTTGTACTTCGCCCCGGACATCGTCAGGAGTCTTGCTCAATCTCTCGACTTCGTCGAGGAGACGGCTCAATCTCTCGACTTCGTCGAGGAGACGGCTCAATCTCTCGACTTCGTCGAGGAGACGGCTCAATCTCTCGACTTCGTCGAGAGAGGCTCATGGCTGGTGGACTCGCGACGCGGCGGAGCCGCTCGTCGCTCCGCTGCTCTATTTCGAGCTACTCACCTATCGCGAAGCGCTGGAAGCGGCGCACCGAGACGTTCTCCCCGACCGACGCGGCGAGCGTTGTCACGAGGTCGTTGATCGTCTTGGAGCTGTCGCGGATGTAGGCCTGAGCGAGCAGGGTGTTGAGGTCGGCCGGCTCCATCGCGGCGATCTGCATCGCCACTTCCTGCGCAAGCTTCTGGAACTCCTCGCTGCGCGCGACGAAGTCGGTCTCGCTCGCGATCTCGACGATCGCGCCGACACGACCGTTGGCGTGGATGTACGACGCGACGGTGCCTTCCTTCGCCTCGCGGCCCGACTTTTTCTTGACCGACGCCAGGCCCCGCTCCTTCAGCAGCCCCTTGGCCTTGTCGTAGTCACCCTGCGCGTCCTCGAGCGCGCGTTTGCAGTCCATCACGCCCGCGTTCGTATCGGCGCGAAGGCGCTGGACCTCCTTGGGATCGATCTTCACGTTCGTGCTCATGGTCAGACGCTCTCCTCCGTGGTCTTCTCTGCCTCGGGGGCGCCGCCGATCGGGAGCTCTTCCTCCTCCTCGGGCTCGTACACGCGCGGGGTGCGCTTGGCCCGCGGCAGGCCGACGCCGCCCTCGATCTCCGACGCGGTCGTCGCCGGGGCGTAGCCCATGTCCTCGGGCGTCGCCTCCTTGCGGCTCGCGTCGAACATCGAACGGCCCTCGATCACCGCATCGGCCATCTTCTGGCAGATGAGCTTCACCGCGCGGATCGCGTCGTCGTTCGCGGGAATGATCACGTCGATGAGATCCGGATCGCAGTTCGTGTCGACCATGGCGATGATCGGGATCTCGAGGCGTCGCGCCTCCTCGACCGCGATGTGCTCGCGATGGGGGTCGACGACGAACAGCGCCGCCGGAACTCGTTTCATCTCACGCACGCCGGAGAAGTACCGGTCCAGGTGCTGCAGCTCGTCCTCGAGACGCTGCGCGTCCTTCTTCGGCATCGTGCCGAAGTCGCCGCGCTCCTTGCGCTCGTGGAGCTCGTTCAGCCGCGTGATCCGCTTCTGGATGGTCACGAAGTTGGTGAGGAATCCGCCGAGCCACCGCTGGTTCACGAAGTGCATCCCGGCACGCTTGGACTCCTCGGCGATGGACTCCTGCGCCTGCTTCTTCGTGCCGACGAAGAGGACCTGACCGCCATTGCCGGCGAGATCGCGCATGAAGACGTAGGCGTCCTCAACGCGCGTCAGGGTCTGCTGCAGATCGATGATGTGGATCCCGTTGCGCTCCATGAAGATGAAGCGCTTCATCTTCGGGTTCCAGCGACGTGCCTGGTGTCCGAAATGGACCCCGGACTCCAGGAGCTGTTTCATGGTGACGACGGCCACGTGGGTCTCCCTTTTCTATCCTCCGCCTCCGTCGTTTCGCCCGGTCCGTCAGGACCGCCGGGCGGCGGCTGACGAGGGAACGGGACGATCGGGAAAGCGTGCGTGATACCGGGCCTGCGCCCGATCCGACATGAGTGTAGCAACGCGCACCTCGGCTCGGCGCCTCTTGTGCGACAGGGCAGGGCATGGCCGAGTACGACGAATCACCCGCTCCCGCGTCGGAGCGCGGCCGACCGAGGGCGGCGAGTTCGTGCGGCCGGGTCGGCGCATGGTGGCTCGGATGGAGGCCAGCGAGGGAGGCCTGTCGGGAGCTGCGCGACGGCTGCGAGCGGGTCGTGCGCCGCAGGCGGCTTCGCCGCGAGTTGTGCCCCATAACAACGAAGACCCGGCAAAAGCCGGGTCTTCGTGGACTACGACGGTCGTAGGGCGACTGCTACGTGAGGTTGTTGCCGATGTTGCTGAAGATGTTCTGGAGCTGGCCGCGAAGGAAGATCATGGCCACGATCACGGCAATGGCGATAACAGCGATGATGAGGGCGTACTCGACGAGTCCCTGGCCGTCTTCCTCACGAAAGAATGCGAGCATTTTGGACCTCCTCTCTTGAGTGCTTACGGCGTACCCACGCGCCGCTCTGTGAGGAAGTTTAGGCTTGGTTGACCGGGGTGCCGCAATCCCCCAGAAGTCAGCCCGGGCCTGCTGATACGGCCTTGCTTGGTGTCCTAACGAAAGTCCGGATGGCCCTTTTTCGCGATATTTGCCCGCAGATCCTCGAGGCGGCTCGCCGGCCGGCCAGGGGTCGGCAGGACTCCCCCAAGCGAGGTAGCGACCGCTTCGCGGAGTTCGTTCAGGTTACAGCCGAAGAGCTCCCCGCTCGTCTCGAACTCGGCGCGAAGCCGCAGAAAACCAAAGCGGTTGTGACGCGATACGTCGAGGCCGTTGCACAGCTCGTCGAGCAGGAGGTAGAGCCTCTCGCGCCGCTCGGCCGACAGTCCGTTCAGCCAGGCCTCGATCAGCTCGCGCGCGTGGGCGTCCACAGGCTGATTGTCACCTCCGGCAAAAACCCGCGACCGTCGCCGCGATCTCGGTCGCCGGCACCCGGCGTACCCGGGCGTCCGGAAGGGCCGCGAGGAGCTGCGCGCCGTAGTCGCGCAGCAGGGCACGGCGGTCCAGCAGCACGACGGCACCGCGGTCGGTGCGCGTGCGGATGAGGCGACCGAAGCCCTGCCGCAGGCGCAGGGCGACCTGAGGGAGATGGAACTCGCGGAACGGGTCCTCGTAGCGCTCGGAGCGGCCCTGCACCAGCGGGTCATCGGGGACCGCGAACGGCAGCCGCGCGATGACGACGCACTCCAGGACCTCTCCCGGCAGATCGATGCCCTCCCAGAACGACTGCGTGCCGAGCAGCACCGCGCGGCCGGCCGCGAATCGCTCCAGCAGCGCCCGGCGGGAGCCATCGATCCCCTGAGTGAGCACAGCGATGCCTGACTCTTCCAGCGGCGCAAGCCGCTCGGCGACGTCGCGCATCGAGCTGTGAGAGGTGAAGAGCACCAGCGTGCGGCCGTCGATCGCTCGGCCGATGTCGGCGATCGTCTCGGCGGTCTCGTCGGCGAACTCGCGGTCGCCCGGAAGCGCGCCATCTTCGGGAACGACGAGGATGGCCTGCGTCGAGTAGTCGAACGGCGAGCCGAACGCGCGCGCGTCCGCGACATCGGAGATGCCGAAGCGATCGAGCGCGAACGCGAACGAGTCCGCGACCGCGAGCGTGGCGGAAGTGAAGATCGTCGACTTGCGAGGCTCCACCAGGCCGCGGCGGATGGCGTCGCCCAGATGTGATGGCGCGACGCGCAGCGTGACGTCGCCGTCGCCGCGCCGCTCGAGCCACACGATGTCGCCGCTGCGCGGTGAGTGGATGCCGCGCGCGATGGCGAACCGGATCCCGTTGAGCTCGACGATGGCGGACGCAAGCTCGGCCTGCTCGTCCTCATCGGTGGTGCGCGACGCGAGACGCTCCGTCGCGGCGGCGATTCCCGCGACCGCATCCCCGAGGCGCTCGGCCGCGAGCTCGACCGGGAGCCAGCGCTCGTCGCTGCCGCGCAGCCCCGCGGTGACGCGCAGCCGATCGTCCACGTCCTGCGGACCAAGAACGAGGCTCAGCGCGGTGAAGATCTCGCCGGCGCGCTCGTGCGCGGAGGCGTCCTCGCGGCGGGCGACCTCGGCCGGGTCGGCGCGTTCGTCACGAAGCGCCGAGGTGACCGCGGGCGCCCGCCCGACGCGGTCGAGCGCGCGGCGCACGAGCCGCTCTTCGAGCGCGAGACCGAAGGCGTCGGTCGCGACGTCCTCGAGGCGATGCGCCTCATCGACCACGAGGTGCTCGGCCGGGGGCAGGATCGCGCCCCGCATGCGGGCGTCCTGGAGAAGGAGTGCGTGGTTCGTGACGATCACGCCGGACTTCGCGGCGGCCTCCCGCGCGCGTTGCAGGTAGCAGCCACCCACGACGCGCGCGCAGCGGCGGACGTCGCACGTCTCATCGTCCGCGGAGATGCGCGACCACAGCTCCGACTCAGGCCCCAGGAGGTTCAGCTCCGCGCGGTCGCCGCTCGTCGTGTCGAGCCTCCAGATGAGCGTCTTCAACGCCAGCCGCGCCTCCTCCCGCGTCTGGACCGTGCCGCGGAACTGCTGCCACCGCCTGGGGCACAGGTAGTTGGAGCGGCCCTTCAGCACCGCGACGCTCACACGGGTCCCGAGAGCCGCCTGAAGCGCGGGCAGATCCTTACGGACGAGCTGATCTTGCAACGGGAGCGTGTGGGTGCTCACGATCACGCGCTCGCCGTCGAGCGCACGGGCGAGCGCCGGGACCAGATACGCAAGTGACTTTCCCACGCCCGTTCCGGCCTCAGCGAGCAGCGGCCCGCCCTCGCGGAACGCGCGCTCGATCGCACGCGCGAGCTCGTGCTGCTCCGCCCGCTGCTCGTATCCGTCGAGTCCGCGGGCGAGCGGGCCGTCGGGCGCGAAGACGGCGTCGACCGCCAGCGCCCGCGAGGTGACGCCCGCCGGCGGCATGGCCTGCGGTTCGGCCAGACGCGCATCGGTCCAGGCATTGCGCACGGACGCCGCGAGCGCATCCGCGAAGAACCGCGTGAACGGCGCGCCCAGGAGCGGCGCGTACGCGCGCGCCTCCTCGAGCACCGCCGCGGGCAGAAGACGCGCCCGTCGAGCGAGGTCCGCGAGCAGCGCGGCGCAGGTGAGGGCGTCGTCGAGCGCGCGATGCGCGGCCCCCGGCTGGATCAGGGCGGCCGCGGCCAGCGCCTGCAGCGCATAGGTCGGTGCCGTCGGCATGAGGATCGACGCGAGCTCGACCGTGTCGAGGCGATCCGGCGCGGGTAGGCCGCCGCGCTCGAGGAAGGCGAGGTCGAAGCCGACGTTGTGCCCGACGACCGGTGCGTCGCCGAGGAAGGCGCCCAAAAGCACGAGCGCCACCTCCGGCGACGGCGCACCCAGGAGGTCGGCGTCGCGGATGCCGGTGAGGCGCTTGATCACCGCGGCGAGTCCGGCGCCAGGATCGACGAAGCTGCTGAAGCGCTCGCCGACCGTGACGCTCCCGTCGGCGTCGAGGCGCACGCGAGCGGCACCGATCTCGACGATGCGGTCGGACGCCGGGTCGAATCCCGTGGTCTCGAGATCGAGGGCTACGAGGTCCAGTGCTTCCAGCTTCTAGGGAGGAAGGCCCGTACTGCGGGCCCCCGTCCGCCAACGTTGCAGCCGCTTTGGACACGCAGGGACGTCCCCTCAAGGGACGTCCCGTCATCAAAACTAAGGGTAGATTCCGCGAGTTAAGGTCGCCTCGGCGACGCGATGCACGGCGACCATGTACGCGGCGGTGCGCATGTCGACCTTGTGCTTCTTCGACATGTCGAGCACGTCGTTGAACGACTTCACCATGACCTCCTTCAGGCGCGCGTTGATCGTCGCCTCCCGCCAGAAGAGGTTCTGGAGATCCTGCACCCACTCGAAGTACGACACCGTCACCCCGCCGGCGTTGCACAGGATGTCGGGGATGAGGAACACGCCGCGATCGAACAGGATGCGGTCGGCCTCGGGGCTCGTGGGGCCGTTCGCCGCCTCCGCGACGATCTTCGCTTTGATCTTGGGGGCGTTGTGCTCGCCTATCTGGTTTTCGATCGCGGCCGGGATCAGGATGTCGCAGTCGAGCTCGAGCAGCTCCGCGTTCGTCACCTTCTCCGCGCCGGGGAAGCCGACGACGGACCCGGTCTCCTTCTTGTACGCGTCGACGCGGTTCGGGTCGAGCCCCTTCGGATTGAAGATGCCGCCACTCGTGTCCGACACCGCGACGACCCTCGCGCCGAGCTCCGCGATGAGCTTCGCGGAGAACGATCCGGCGTTGCCGAAGCCCTGGACGACGACGCGCGCGTCTTCCAGGTCCGTACCGAGGTGCTTCGCCGCTTCGATGATCGTGTAGACGGCTCCGCGCGCGGTCGCCTCGTTGCGACCTTCGCTGCCGCCGATCGAGATCGGCTTCCCCGTCACGACAGCGGGCGCGGTGTAGCCGTGGTGCTTCGAGTACGTGTCGATGATCCAGGCCCTGGTCTGCGCGTTCGTGTTGACGTCGGGCGGTGGGATGTCGCGGTCGGGCCCGTTGTGCAGCTTGATCTCGGTGGC
>JBGPKU010000074.1:0-12465 GCA_041486085.1 Candidatus Limnocylindria bacterium
CGGCGAACCCGCTGCCGCTGCGACCGGCCATCGGATGAAGTCCGACGATGCGGCAGCCCGCCGGTGCGGACGCGGCGAACGCCTCCACCGGCGCGCGCACGGACGCGACGTCGAGCAGCACGGCGGTCCCGGCGCGCGGCGCGAGCGCCTCGAGCGTGGGCACGACCGCCGCCATCGGCGTCGCGACGATCACCGCGTCGGCCGGGAGCAGATCCTCGAGTCGATCGGCCACGCCGATGCCAGACCGCGCGGCCTGCTCGCGCGCCGCGCGCGAGACGTCGAACCCGTTCACCTCATGCCGGCCGCGGAGTGCCAGCGCCAGCGATCCACCGATGAGACCGAGGCCGGCGATCCCGATCTTCACAGGCGTACGCGCTACGCGCGCGCCGGATCGCCGACCGGGCGTCCGATCGCGACGGCGACCGTCGCGATCCGCGTCATCAGCGACGCGAAGTTCGCGAAGGTCAGCGACTCGAAGCCATCTGAGAGCGCGTGGTCCGGGCTGGGATGGACCTCGATGATGAGACCATCCGCGCCGGCGGCGACAGCGGCGAGCGCCACCGGCCCGACGAGATACCACTTCCCCGTCCCGTGCGACGGATCGGCCACGACGGGCAGGTGCGTGAGGCGCTTCAGCAGCGGTATCGCGTTGATGTCGAACGTGTTGCGCGTGTACCTCTCGAACGTGCGGATGCCGCGCTCGCACAACACGACCTTGCGGTTGCCTCGCGCGAGCACGTATTCGGCTGACAGAAGGAGCTCCTCGATCGTCGCGGACATCCCGCGCTTCAACAGCACCGGCAGGGGCTGCTCCCCCACCGCGTCCAGCAGCGCGAAGTTCTGCATGTTCCGCGCGCCGATCTGAAGGCAGTCCGCCACGCGCGCCACCGCATCGACGTCGCCGGGGCTCAGCACCTCGGTCACGATCGCGAGTCCCGTCTCCGCGCGCGCCTCCGCGAGTATCGCGAGGCCGTCGACACCGAGGCCGCGGAATGCGTACGGCGATGAGCGCGGCTTGAAGGCGCCACCGCGAAGCATCGACGCACCCGCGGCGCGCGCAGCACGCGCCGTCGCCAGCATCTGCTCGCGGGACTCGACCGAGCAGGGACCGGCCATGACCGCGAGCGGCGCCGTGCCGCCGACGGGAACGCCGCCGATCAGCACGACCGTGTCCTCGGCGATGACCTCACGCGACGCGAGCTTGAATGGTCGGCTCACCGGCACGACCTCGGACACGCCGGGAAGGGACTCGACGGCTTCCGCGGCGGCACGCGATGTCGAGCCGAAGGTCCCGATGGCCATCCGCTCGGCGCCCGGAAGCGGGACGGGCGTGATGCCGAACTCCGCGATCCGTGCGACGACCGCGTCGATCTCGCTCTGCGTCGCGCCGCGCTTCATCACGACGAGCACTAGCGGCGCTCCGTCGCGTCGCCCGGCATATCGAGCGCCCACGAGGGACGAAGGACCCGCGCCCCACGAAGGAACGCGTGCCGCACGTCGCGCTGCGCGATGTTCGTGTTCCACGCGATGAGGACCCGCACGCATCTCCCTAGCGCGCCCTTCACCGGGATCTCGCGTCCGCAGATGAGCGGCACCTCGGACCAGCCCAGACCCGCACGCGCCGCGTCGGCCGGGAACGCCGCGTCCAGGTCCGGCGTCACCGTGAACCAGATGTAGCCGATGTCCTCGGGCCGGAGAGCATTGAGATCGCGCAGCACGCGGAGCAGCTCGAGCGTGCCCTCGGTGATCGACGCGGCATCGTTCGCCGCCACCGTCGTCGCGCCGCGGATGCCACGTACGGTCGTCACGAGCCAGCCAAACGACCAGCATCATGCAATGACCGCACGAAGTCGCGGAGGGCATCCGGCCGGCGGTCCACGGGCGCGCTCGCGATCGTGTCGAGCACCGCGCTACCGACAACGGCGCCATCGGCGATACCGCGGAGCGCGCGCACGTGCTCGGACGTGCTGACGCCGAAGCCGACCGCGATCGGAAGCGTCGTGTGCGCTCGCACGCGAGAGACGAGATCGGTCACGTCGCCGCCGAGGCTCGCGCGCGCACCGGTCACGCCCGTCAGCGAGACGCAATAGACGAAGCCGCGCGCCGCCGGCAGCAGCGCCGCGAGACGAGCGTTCGGCGTTGTCGGCGCGTACAGGTCGATGCGCACGAGCCCGAGCCGCCCCAGCTCGGCATCGAGGTCCGCGCTCTCCTCCGCCGGCATGTCCGGGACAATGACGCCGCTGATGCCGCCCGCCGCGAGCTCGCGCGCGAGGCGCCCGTAGCCGCGCTGGAAGAACGGATTCGTGTACCCCATGAGCAGGACCGCCGCGTCGCGCTCACGCACGAGCGACTCGCCCTCGCGGATGCAGTCGGCGAGAGTGACGCCCGCGCGCAGCGCGATCTCGCCAGCGCGCTGGACGGTCGTTCCATCCGCGAGCGGATCCGAGAACGGCACGCCCAGCTCGATGACGTCCGCGCCTCCGTCGAGCGCCGCCCGCAGGAGCGCGGGCGTGGCCGCACGGTCGGGGAAGCCGACGGTGATGTAGACGACGATCGCCATGCGGCGCTCGGTCCGCGCTTTGGCGAACGCGCGCTCGAGCCGCACGCGACCGTCGACCGCGGCAGTCACCATCAGCGCAGGCGCTCCATCGCCGTGTCGAGGTCCTTGTCGCCACGGCCGGAGAGGCACACGAGCACTTCCGCGTCGCCATACGTCGCGCGGATGTTCCGCAGATCGGCGATCGCGTGCGCCGGCTCGAGCGCGGGAATGATCCCCTCCGTCCGGGACAGCAGCTGGAAGCCGGCGAGGGCCTCCTCGTCGGTGACGGAGACGTACTTGACCCGCCCCGATGCGTGCAGCGCGGCGTGCTCGGGCCCGACGCCCGGGTAGTCAAGGCCGGCCGACACCGAGTGCGTCTCGCGGATCTGCCCGTCGTCGTCCTGCAGCACGAACGTGCGCGTGCCGTGAAGCACGCCCTCGCGCCCGCCGACGATCGAGGCCGCGTGCTTGCCCGTCTTGATCCCAAGACCGCCCGCTTCGACGCCGCGCAGCTGCACACCGGCGTCGCTCAGGAATGCGGCGAACATGCCGATCGCGTTCGATCCGCCGCCGACGCACGCGACGACCACGTCGGGCAAACGTCCCGCGCGCTCGAGGTACTGCGCGCGCGCCTCGCGCCCGATGACCGACTGCAGCTCGCGAACGATCGTCGGATACGGATGCGGTCCGATCGCCGAGCCCAGGAGGTAGTACGTGGTCCGCACGTTCGTGACCCAGTCGCGTATGGCTTCGTTCACGGCGTCCTTGAGCGTGCGGCTGCCGGCGTCCACCTCGCGTACCTCCGCGCCGAGCAGCTTCATGCGGAACACATTCGGCCGCTGGCGCCGGATGTCCTCGGTGCCCATGTACACGATGCACTCAAGACCCAGGAGCGCGCAGGCGGCGGCGCTTGCGACGCCGTGCTGGCCCGCGCCGGTCTCGGCGACGATCCGCTTCTTCCCCATCCGCTTCGCGAGCAGCGCCTGGCCGACGGCGTTGTTGATCTTGTGCGCTCCGGTGTGGGCGAGGTCCTCGCGCTTGAGCATCACGCGCCGCAGCCCGACCGCGTCGGCGAGGCGCGTGGCGTCGGTGAGCGGCGTTGGCCTGCCGATCCAATGGCGCGAAATCTCCGCGAGCTCATCGCGGAAGATCGGGTCTCGCTGAGCATCCTCGAACGCGGCCTCGAGCTCCGCGACCGCGGGCATGAGCGTCTCCGGTACGTACTGCCCGCCGAAACGCCCGTAGCGGCCCTTGTCGCTCATGCGGGCGTCTCAGCACCGAGGCGCTGGCTCGTCTTCACGAAGCGCTCGAGACGATCGGCCGCCGCGCCAGAGTCGATCGCCTTGGCCGCGAGCGCGGCACCATCGCGAATGCTCCCAGCGAGCCCGGCCACGTAGCACGCCGCGCCGGCCGTGAGGAGCACCGCCGTTCGCGCACCGCCCTTCGCACCGGCGAGCACCTCCCGTGCGATACGCGCGTTCGTGGCCGCGTCGCCGCCGACGATCTCGCTCCGCGGGGCTCGCTGAAGGCCGGCGTCCTCGGGCACGATCGAGCCGTCCCGGACGAGGTCACCGCGGACTTCCCACGTCAGCGTCTGGGCGGATGGCGAGATCTCGTCGAGGCCATCGGTTCCGTACACGACAAGCGCATGCTGCGCGCCCAGCTCCGAAAGCGCGCGGGCCATCGTCTCCCCGAGCGGAGCGCTGGGCGCGCCGAGCACGTACCGGCGCACGCCGGCGGGATTGGCGAGCGGCCCGAGCAGGTTGAAGACGGTGCGGATGCCGATCTCGCGGCGGACGGGGCCGGCATGGCGCATCGCCGGGTGATAGCGCGGTGCGAACATGAATCCCATCCCGGCCTCCGCGATGCACGCGGACACTCCGTCGGGGCCGAGGTCGATCTTCACGCCCAGCGCCTCGAGGACATCGGCGCTGCCACACGTGCTCGACGCCGCCCGATTGCCGTGCTTCGCGACGCGGCCCCCCGCGGCCGCGGTCACCACCGCAGACAGCGTCGAGATGTTGATGCTGTTCGAGCGGTCGCCGCCGGTCCCGACCACGTCGATGGAGCCGTCGGCGACGGTCACGCGCACGACCTGCGCGCGCATGGCGGACGCGAAGCCGGCGATCTCGGTCGGCGTCTCGCCGCGCATGTGCAGCGCCGCAAGCAGGGCGCCGAGCTGCGCTGGCGTCGCCTCACCGGCCATCACCGAGGTCATCGCGGCTTCGGCTTCCTCCCGGGTCAGGCTGCGGCCGCCGGCGACGATGCCGAGCGCCTCACGTGCGTCCAAGGAAGTTCTCCAGCATGCGCAGGCCGTCCGCGGTGAGCACGGACTCGGGATGGAATTGCACCGCCTCGAGCGGCAGCGAGGTGTGCCGCAGACCCATCACCACGCCGTCGTCGGCGCGCGCGGTGACGATGAGCTCCGCGGGCAGCGTGTGCTCGTCGACCATCAGCGAGTGATAACGCGTCGCCTCCGTCGGGAGCGGGATCCCGACGAACACGCCCTTGCCGTCGTGCCGCACGAGGCTCGTCTTGCCATGACGCGGTTCGGGTGCGCGCACGACGCGCGCGCCGAAGGCAACGGCAGCGCATTGCAGGCCGAGGCAGACCCCGAGCGTCGGGATACCTCGCGCGGGCGCCTCGCGCACCAGCGCGGGCGAGCGGCCCGCGACCTCGGGACGGCCTGGACCCGGCGAGATCACCAAGCGGTCGGGGCGCGCCTCGAGCGCCGCGTCCAGACCTGGGTCGTCGGCGCGCAGGACCTGCACCGTCGCGCCAAGGCTCGCGAACGCCTGTGCGAGGTTGTAGGTGAACGAGTCGTAGTTATCCACCAGCAGCACCTTCGTCATCGGAGCTCACCGCCGGTCGCGAGCTCAACGGCCCGGAGGAGCGCGCGCGCCTTCGCTCGCGTCTCCGCCTCCTCCGCAGCCGGATCGGAGTCGGCGACGATGCCCGCGCCGGCCTCGATGCGGCACACGCCGTCGGCGATCGTCGCGGTGCGGATGGTGATGCAGGTGTCGAGCGCGCCGTCGAAGCCCAGATAGCCGACCGCACCGGCGTACGGCCCACGTTGGTCCGGCTCGAGCTCCGCGATGCGCTCCATCGCGCGGATCTTCGGCGCACCCGAGACCGTGCCTGCCGGGAAGCAGGCGCGGAACGCGTCGAGCGCGTCGAGCCCGTCGGCCAGGTCCCCTTCGACGACCGACGTGAGGTGCATCACGTGCGAGAACCGATCGACGCGCATGAGCTCCTTGACGCGGACCGTTCCCGCGCGCGAGACACGACCGATGTCGTTGCGCGCGAGGTCGACGAGCATCACGTGCTCCGCGCGCTCCTTCTCTGACGAGCGCAGCGCGAGCTCGTTCGCCGCATCCTCCGCCTCGTCGGCACCGCGCGGCCGCGTGCCGGCGATCGGATGCATGACCACCTTCCCGCCCTCGACGCGGACGAACGGCTCGGGCGACGCGCCGACGAGGGTCGCCCACTCGGTCTCGAGCAGGAACATGTATGGGGACGGATTCACGTGGCGCAGCGCGCGATAGAGGGCCAGCGCATCGGGCGCGGGACGCACGTCGAACCGCTGCGCCACCACGATCTGGATGCAGTCGCCGTCGGCAATGAGCTCGCGCGCCCTGCGAACGCGGTCCTCGTACTCGGCGGGTGTCCCGTTCGCGCGCACGTCGATCGTCGCCGGCCCGGACGACACGAGCGGTGGCAGCGGCGCGTCGAGCGCCGCGAACACGCGATCGATCGCGCGCGTCGCACCGCCGGGCTTCGCCGCATCGTCGTGCGCGAGGGCCGTGAGCGTGTGGCGCAGGTGATCGAACGCGACCACCGTGTCGTAGATGCCGAAGACCAGGTCGGGCAGACCCTTGGGGGCGTACGGATCGTTCGCGGCGAGTGGCAGGCGCTCGAAGCGGCGCGCCGCCTCGTACGAGACGAACCCGACGGCGCCGCCGCTGAAGCGCGGGAGGCCGGGGCGCGGCTCTCGGCGGTAGCTGCCGACCCGCTCACGCAGCGTCGCGATCGGATCGCGGCCGTCGCCCGCGCGGAACGCGACGATCTCGCGCGGTGCCACACCGATGAACGAGAAGCGCCCCATGCGCTCGCCACCCTCCGCGGACTCGAGCAGGAACGCTCCTCCGAGCGAGCGCAGCTTCGCGAATGCCGAGACCGGCGTCTCGAGATCCGCGAGCCGCTCACGCACGACCGGCACGAGGTGAGTCACGTTGTCCGAGCGCTCCGCGATCGCCATGTCGCCCGCCCTCCTTCCGGAAATAGAAAGACCCTCGCTCCCTGCATCGGGACGAGGGTCGTGGTGCCACCCGAACTCGCCGGCACACTTCGGCGCCGGCCTCTGCCTCCACCTCTATGGAGCGCCCATTGGTAACGGTGGGCTTCCGGCGAAACCTACTAGCCCGAAGGGCTAGCCGCGCCGCCGCGCGTCAGCGCGGCGTGGTGCGGACACTCTGCCCCTCGCGTGTTCGACTTCGCGTCTTGCGGGATCCATTCGCGCTCTTGTGACCCTCCCGGCTCTCACCGCTTCCGGTTCGCTTCAGGGCCGCGGAGCCTACTCGTTCCCGCTCGAACGACCTGACCGAATCCTAGCGAAACAGCCCATTTTTGGCCAGCCGAGCGCCCACGTTCGGGCGCGGCGGCACCCTCCCTACAGTTATTGGGTGCGGATCCGACCCGCCGGCGGACGTCCCCTGGGGCCCATGGCCCTCCGCTCCACGCTGCCCACGCACACCCCGGCCAAGATCCGGGAGATCCTCCGCGGGCTGCCCACGGCGACCGGCTATACGACCACGGTGAAGCCCCTCCGCTACCGGACCCGCCCGCACCTGCAGGCCTTCACCTACTGGGACCACCCCGAGCTCGTGATCCAGGTCCCGGAGCCCTTCTACCCGTTCAAGGAGCTCGTGGACCTCGGCTCGCTCGGCATGCCGAACGTCCTGTTCCGGACCAGGCGCGACGTGATCCGGTTCCTCTACCTGCATGAGATCTGTCACTGGTGGCTCTACCTGACACACGGCTGGGGCTCGTCGGCCGAGATCCAGTGCGACCGGTACGCCTTCGCAAACTACAGGCGGCGTGGCGCGGTCCGCCCGCCGGCCATCCGTACCCCCTGGGAGCGCGCGGCGTAGCTCGGGTCTAGTCCGCGCCCAGGCGCTCGAGGCTCACCAGCGGCAGCTGCAGCACGGGGACGACCAGCAGGTCGAAACGTCGGATCAGGGCGTTCAGCTCGCTCACGGCGCGCTCAAGCTCGACGCGCACCTTCTGGTCACGCGCGGCCGTCGCCGCCGACGCGTCGACGATGCGATCCGCGGCCAGCTCGGCGAGGAAGCGCGTTCGGTCGTGCAGCCACTCTCGGTGCGCGTTGTAGCGACGCTTGATGTGCGCCTTTCGGTCGTCGATCTCCTTGCGCAGCTCGACCCATTCGGGTGCCGCGTTCGCCTGCCGCAGT
Organism: Candidatus Limnocylindria bacterium; assembly: GCA_041486085.1. Classification (GTDB taxonomy): domain Bacteria; phylum Chloroflexota; class Limnocylindria; order P2-11E; family P2-11E; genus CF-39. Next base: position 8,010 of record JBGPKU010000074.1, read on the forward strand.
ACATGGCGGGCCGCCCACGCGTCGTCGGTGCGGGGATCGTCATCCCGGAACGGTGCGCCCTCCCCCGGCAGACCGCGCAGCTCGCCGGCCTCGGCCAGCTCGCGTATCCGTTGCTCGACGCCATCCTCGATCCTTCGCGGCCTCTCGGACCGCGGGTCTTCCACGGCGCCAAGTATCACGCGATGCGGCGGGTGACGAATCCTTCCGGCCCGACGGCGACCGCGGTGGGAACGAGCGCCACACCGTACTTGCGCGCCAGCTCGGGGCGTCGTGACACGTCGACGGTCACAAGGCGGCCACCTGTCGCACGAAGCTCCTCCTCGAGCGTTCGGCAATCGGTGCAGAGAGGGTGCGTGAACTGGACGACGGTCTCGCCGTCGTAGCGCTCCGCGCCGAGCTCGCCGAGATCGACGCGGGTGATCTGGCCCGGACGGATCCCCCGAAGGCGCGCGCCGATCTTGTACATCTCGCAGCCCACGCACAGGCCGGTCGTTGCCGCCAGCAGCGCGAGCGCCGCGACGATCAGGCCGAGCCCCCAGCCGACGGCCGCCAGACCGACCACGTGCGCGAGCGTCGCGGTGCCGAGGAAGACGACACCGACCATGTTGGCGAAGCGCGGCGGCCGGCTGTCCTCGATGGGTCCCTCGCCGAACCGCGGCTGCAGTACGCCGAAGTAGAGCAGGCACGGGAGGCACGACCGCCGTCCGAAGCGCAGGCCGATCACGAGCTGCACCGCGAGAAGGCCGAGGATCGGCCACCAGCCAGTCGCGAACGCGACGAGCGAGAGCGTTCCGACGATCGCCTGATTCGTCCGCGGCGCGCGGGAGTCGATGACGTCGGTATCGCGCCAGGGGTCGGCTCTTCTGATCAGCTGCGGTGCGGCGCTGTCCGATACCATCGCAAATCCGAGGGTACGACTCGGGAATGCCCACAGCAGCGGCTGCGACCCAAGTGCGTGCACTCTGCCCCGGTCGCTTCGATAGGCTGCGGCCGAGTGACCGACCCACTCGGTTTCGGTGCGTTCCAGATCCTCGACGAGGCGACTCGCGCGCGCCTCTACGCGCAGGGCCAGCCGGTCAGCTTCGCCGCCGGAGCGGCGCTGGTCCGCGAGGGCGACATCGCCGGGACCGTTTACGCCGTCCTCCAGGGACGTCTCTCCGTCACCCAGGGCACGCCACCGACCGTCGTGGCGACGCCGGGCGCGCCCGTGCTGGTCGGCGAGATGGCGGTCCTCTCCGGCGAGCGCCGCAACGCGACGGTCACGGCCGTGACCAAGGTCCGTGCATGGCGGTTCCCCGCCCTGGTCTTCGAGGCGCTTGCGACGAGCACGCCCGGCTTCGCCGACGCGCTCGCGGGCTTCGCGGCGATCCGCAACGGCAACAACTTCCTCCGTCGCTCCAGCCCGTTCGCCGATCTGCCAGCGGCGACGATCGAGGCGCTGGCCGCGAGACTGGCGCCGGTGTCCTTCGCCGCAGGAACGACGTTGATGCACGAAGGCGAGCCCGGCGACGACGCCTACCTCCTGCGGGCCGGCGAAGTGGATGTCTATCGGGGAGACCGGTCGATCGCGACGCTTGGCCCGGGCTCGTTCGTGGGCGAGGTGTCCGCCCTCACCGGTGCCGCCCGAACAGCGACGCTACGCGCACGCACGCCCATCTCGGCCTTCCGGCTGCGGGGTGAGGACGTTCGACCGATCCTGAAGAAGCACCGGGAACTCGTGTCCCGCCTGGAGGGGACGATGCAATCCCGGCACATCCCCCACCGCGCGGGCGACGCCGTCACCGCGCCCGCACCCGACGATCCGGGACACATCCTGCTGCGTGACACCGCCGGCACCACCTACCTCAAGGTCACGGTCGCGGCTCTCGCGATCTTCGACGACATCGACGGCGAACGTACGCTGCGCGATCTCGCGATGCGCCACTTCGAGCGCACCGGCGCGCTCGATCCCGCGGGAGTCTTCGCGACGATCGCGACGCTCCAGGCCGCAGGACTCGTCACTGCCCCGCGCGTCGCCGGTGACGAGCCCGATGCGCGAATCCTCCGCGCGCTGGATGTGGTGCTCGCGCCGCGCTTCGAGATGGCGAGCGCGGATGCGCTCGCGACGGCGCTGCACCGCTGGTCGGGCTGGGCCTTCACACGGACGGGCGCGATCGCCGCGCTGACGCTCGGAGCCGCGGGCCTGGTGGCGCTCGCGCTGGATTTCCGGCAATCCTCGCCCGGCGACTTCGGGCTCGCGGGCCTCGCGGTCGCCTTCGTGGGTCTGCTGCTCGCGGGCATCGGCCACGAGATCGCGCACGCGATCGCGGCGAAGGCCGAAGGGCGGCGGGTGGGCAAAGCCGGGATCGGCCTGTTGTGGTTCACACCGGTCGTCTACGTGGACACGTCGGACGCGTGGCTCATCCCCGCGGCTCGCCGCATCCGCGTGAACGCCGCTGGTCCGCTCTTCAACTTCGCGTTCGCGGGTGCCCTCGGCCTGGCCGCCCTCGTGCTCACCGGCCCGGCGCAGGACGTCGCGGTCTGGCTCGCGATCGCGAATCTCATCTCGGTCGTGTTCAACCTCTCGCCGCTGCTGGAGTTCGACGGGTACTACGTCCTCGAGGATCTGGCCAACGTCAACGCGCTCCGCCGCAAGTCGCTGCGCTTCGTCTTCAAGGACTTCCTCGCGCGTCCCCGGCGACCGGCGAACCGTCTCGAGCGGGGCCTCGTCGCGTATGCGGTGGCCGCGATCGTCTATGTGATCGTGATGAGCCTGGTGGTGCTCGCCGGAGTGCCCGCGCTCGTCGACGGCATCTTCGCGGGTCGCCTCTCGCCCGAGCTCGTACCGATCGCCGGCGGTGTGCTCGCGCTCACCCTCGCGGCGCTGCAGGTCGGGCCATTCGTGAGCGAGGTCCTCGCAGCGCGGTCGAGCTCACCCGACTAGCCGGACGAGCGCTTCTTCGCGCTGTGCGAGGGCGCCTTCAGGAGCGGTGACGACGTCTTCACCGCGATGCTCGCGGCGAGGTCCGACTTCGACATGCGGTCCTCGAGCCGCTCGGCTCGTGCGGTTCCGGTCGTGAAGAGCGAGCGTTCCTCGGGTGTCAGGTCGTAGCCGGCGAGCGCCGCAACAGGATCCCGCGCGAGCAGCTCGCGGAAGTCCTTATCGGTCATCGCGCGGTCGAGGATCTCGTCGCGCGCCTCGTGAGTCACCCTACTCCTCCCGCACGGAGCGGCACCGCCGCGCGCGCAGTGTATCGCGCGCCCTTTGGCGAAAGGACGCTCTCGAAGATGAGGAGCTCGCCCACGTCGAAGCGCAGCGGCGGCAGTCGCACGCGCTCCGACGCGGCCGCGATCGCGCGAGCCGTGGGGCGATCGGCGTTCTCCTTCACACGGCCGAGGGTGAGATGCGGCCGGAACGCCTTGCCATCGAACGGGATCTCGCGTGACGCGAGCGCTCGGCGCACCAGGATGGCGAGGTTGCCGGCCTCGGTCGCGCCCGCGCCGATTCCGAGCCACACGATGCGCGGCACGCCGGTCGGCGGAAAGCGCCCGATCCCCTCGAGCGAAGCGGCGAAGCGCGCCTGCCCCGACGCGGCCTCGCTCACCGCGGCGACGACGTCCGCCAGACGTTCCTCTGGCGTCGCACCGAGGAAGGCCAGGGTGACGTGCATCAGCTCGGGATGGACGAGTCGGATCCCGGGAAGGTCGGGGAGCGCGCTTGCGGCGGACGCCGCGACATCCGGCGGGAGAGGAATGGCGATGAAGAGCCGCACCGGTGCGAGGGTACCGGGACGCTAGAAGCCGGCGGCGCTCACTTCGTCCGCGACGAGCAGCGCGAGGAAGGTGAGACCGAGGACGAAGGACATACCGGAGAGCAGCGCCATGCGCACGCCCTCGCTTCGGTCGATCCGTGTCCGCGTAGCGATCACGAGCTTGCCCATTCCGTGATACGGATAAGCAAGAGGCGTGCCGCTCGTTATGCGTGTGCGTCCTCGCCCGACATCGCGGTAACGAGCCGGTAACGGGGCGAGACCTACGCGGGCGTTGGCGCGGTCTGCGGACCCTTGCCCTTCTCGGACTTCTCGCGCGGCTTCACCTCGCCGGCGGGCGCACCCGGCGGCGTCGCGTCGGGGCCACCCATCGCGGCGGCCACCGGCAGGCTTTCCTCACCGTCGTTGAACAGACGGTTGAACTCGTCGGTCTCGAGCGTCTCCTGCTCGATCAGCTTGCTCACGACGAGGTCGAGCTTGTCGCGGTTGTTCGTGAGCACCTCGAACGCGCGCTGGCGCCCGCGCTCGACGATGTCGTGGACCTCTGAGTCGATGATCTTCGCGATGTCCTCGGAGTAGTTGCGCTCCTCCTGGATCTGACGACCCAGGAAGATGAGCTCGTCGCTCTTGCCGTACTGCAGCGGTCCGAGCTTGTCGCTCATGCCGAACTTCGTGACCATCTGACGAGCCATGTGCGAGGCCTTCTC
>JBGPKU010000075.1:0-11629 GCA_041486085.1 Candidatus Limnocylindria bacterium
CCGCCCGCGCGCGCACCGAGGAGCAGCTATTGCCGCGTCGCGTCGGCCGCCTCCCCCGGCCGCCCCCCCCCCACCCGGCGGCTGACGTTGGCGATCGTGCCTATCGCCCACGACCGCCAGACCGGGAACATCAGAAAGAGGAAATTCCCCGCCGAACCCGCGGCGGCGGTGGCGAGCGCACCGAGGTGCCCGACGAACGCGAACACGATGGCCGTGCCGCCGGCGCTGACCGACTGCTCGATGATCCCCGGCCAGGCCAGCTCTAGAGCGGCGCGCGCGGGCGAGAGACGCGCGAGCTCGGCCACCCGCGTGCTCGGTGCGGGAGCCTCTTCGAGCTCGATCTCGTCGGCGGACTGGACGGTCACGCGCTGATCGTGACCCCGCCTCCGGTCAACACATCGCCGATCTTGGCCGCGTCCACGCCGTGCGTGCCTCGTGCGCGGTCCCACGCGTCGGCGTGCTGCGGCGGCACCCCGACCAGCAGACCGCCAGAGGTCTGCGGATCGAGAGCGAGCGTACGCAGGGCATCGTCGTCGACTTCGATGCGCACGCGGCCCTCACTTAGGAAGTACTCCTCATTCCGCTCGAGACCGCCGAAGCGCATGCCGGCGGCGCGATCGCGCGCGCCCGGCAGCAGCCGTACGTCGCGCATGCGAATGCGTACCGCGACGCCGGACTCCGCTGCCATCTCGTAAGCGTGACCCGCGAGCCCGAATCCGGTGACGTCGGTCGCCGCGTGCAGACCAGCCTCGACCGCCGCGCGCGACGCCGCGCGGTTCGATGCGACCATGGACGCGATCGTCGACGCGAGATCCTCCGCCGGCAGCTCACCGCGCTTGTGCGCCGTCGTGAGCACGCCCGTGCCGATCGGCTTGGTGAGCCACAGCGCGTCGTCCGCGCGGAGCGCGCCCTTCCGGAGGATGCGCCGCGGATCGACGCGTCCGGTCACCGCGAGGCCGAACTTCGGCTCGCGGTCGATGACCGTGTGTCCGCCGGCGACGACACCGCCCGCGTCACGCACCGTGTCGACGGCGCCGGCGAAGAGCCGCTCGAGCTGCGACAGTGGCGCGTCCTCGGGCCACGCCGCGATCTGGAGCGCGAAGAGCACCTCGCCGCCCATCGCGTAGACGTCGGACATGGCGTTGGCAGCGGCGATCGCACCGGAGGCATACGCGTCATCGACGATCGGCGGGAAGAAGTCGAGCGTCTCGACGATCGCGACGTCGGGCGCGACCTGATACACGGCCGCGTCGTCGGGCCGCTCGAGACCGACGAGCAGCTCCTTCGGCACGACCTGTGACTTGAGTGGACGCAGGACCTGCGTCAGCGGGCCGGGGCCCAGCTTCGCCCCTCAGCCGGCGCAGGTGGAGAGCGTCGTGAGCCGCACCTCGGCGCGTGTGAACATCAGGTCAGTCTAGATATGCGCGACGGGACGAAGAAGCGAGCCGCTTGTCGCGACGTGCCGCAGTCCTGCCTGAGCTGTGTCGGGACGCGGGCTACGCGAGCTGCCAGTAGACCGCGACATCGAAGTCGCCGGTCTTCGGATCAGGATCTCCGTAGATCTCCCAGGAGACGCCGGTCACGGCGCGGCGCTGCGCGGCGCACCACCTCCGAACCGTGGCGTGCGCCGCGCCGATATCTGCAGCCGTTCTCGCGCGGGCCGTCGCGGCCGCCTCGGCAGCGGGCAAGGCCGATGGGACGACGCGGCCGGCGGCCTCGAAGGATCGCGCCACCTGGACGCCGACCTCGACGGCGACCTCGACTTCGGGGACGTTGTGACGGTAAAGCATGACGTTGTGGCCCCCGGTGCGCAGGCCGGGCGTGACGCGAAGGAACGCCCACACCTCATCGAGCAGGACGGGCCAGAGGCTCGGGAATTCTCGCCACGTCGTGTTCGCCTTCACGACCGCCGTCGGACACCCGGTCGTCCGCTCGATCGTGACGTCATACGCCATCCGATCCTCCTTAGGTCCGGTCGCCCCTTGAGCCGTCTTCTGTCGAGTCAAGGGAGCACCGGCGGCGTGCGAATCGCGGTGTACCAGACGCCGAGGGCGAGAATGATGAGCAGCGCCGCCAGGGCGAGATACTGCGGCGCCCGTCCGCGCCGAATGATCACCGCCAGCAGCAGCACCACCGCGAGCGCGACGAGCGCGAAGTCGAGCGCGAGGAAGAGCAGCAGTGCGCTCATGTCGAGCCGTCCCTTCGACCGCTCAAATGACGTTGTGCTCACGGATCAGGTCACCGCGCGCGAATCGCTCGAAGCCGAGCGCGGCGATGTCGAGCGTGGTTCGCCCGTCGACGATGAGCTCGGCCATGGCCTCGCCCGCCGCGGGAGCGTGCATGATGCCGTGACCGGAGAACCCGGCGGCGTTGATGAGACCCGGCGCGCTCGCGATTCGGCCGAGGATCGGGTGCTTGTCGGGCGTGTCCTCGTAGAACCCAGCCCAGCCAGTCTTCACATTGGCCTTCTCGAGCGGCGGGAAACGATCGAGCGCGCGCTCGACGATCGTCGGCAGGAAGGCCCAGTTCACGGAATCGTCGAAGCCCGGCTTGTCGGCGGGATCCGCCATGCCCATGAGCACGCCACCCGACTCACGGTGGAAATAGAAGGACGTGGCCATCTCGACGGTGAGAGGGAAATCGCGGTCGAGGCCGGGTACCGGATCGGTGACGAAGATCTGGCGGCGCAGGGGCGTGATCGGGAGATCCACTCCGGCAAGCCGACCGACCTCGCCGGCCCACGGGCCGGCAGCGTTCACGACCGTGCCGCAAGCGATCGCCCCGCGCGGTGTTCGGACGGCGGTGATGCGGCCGGATGTCCGATCGATGGCCGTCACCGGCTCGCCTTCGCGGAACGTGACGCCACGCTCGCGCCCGCGCGCGACGTAGCCGTTGAGCAGCGGGGTCGGGTCCAGGTAGCCATCCCGCTCGCAGAATGTGGCGAAGCGGACGTCGTCGACGCGAAGCGCTGGAAAGAGCTCGTGCACACCCGCGGGGTCCAACCGCCGCGCGGGCACGCCCAGCCGTGACCAGAGCGCCAGAGAGCGCTCGAAAGCCGCGGCATCGCGGTCGGTGGTGATGAGGAACAGGTAGCCCACCTGCCGGAAGCCCGGATCGACACCCATCTCCTCGGCGAAGCGCTCGAGCCTCGGGAGAGAACGCTGCGAGAGGCGGACGTTGATCTCGGTCGAGAACTGCAGCCGTATCCCGCCGGCGTTGCGCGAGGTGGAGCCGCCGCCGAGCCGATCGCGCTCGAGCACGACGACGTCGCGAACGCCCCTCCCCGCGAGGTGATAAGCGATCGAAGCCCCGAGGACACCGCCGCCGATGATGACGACCTCAGCAGTCTCGGCGCCCAGCTCGTCCTCCTGTCGCTACGACTGCTCGGGCGGAACCGCCGACGGCGCGATACGCACCATCGCGAGCATCGCCTTGTAGACCTCGAGGTAGTCTCGCGCGCCATACGCGACGGATCGTGCACCAGCACGGCGCGTGCCCGGAATGAGCTCGGCCATATCGGCCATCGCGGATGTGAGGAAGGCGAGCTCGACTTCGCTGCGACCGCGCGGCGAGAGCGGCTTCAGCGTGCCGGCCGTCTCGACCGCGCGCGAGGCACCCTCACGAAGCAGCTCGCAAACCCTCGATGGATGGACCATCTTCGCCGCGAAGCGGCCGGCCGAATCCTTGGTCCGGACGGTGACGACGTCGGTGCCGAGGAGCTGGCGAGCTTCACGACAGGTCGCGTCGTCACCGGCGACGAGCGAGACCGTGGCACCGAAGTACCCCGCGAGGTACGCGTTCAGGGTGGTCTCGCCGACCGACTTGCCGTTGAGCCTCAGCTCGTAGATCGCGCGGCTTGCATAGGTGTGGTCGAGAACGCCTCTCGGATGGCCGGCGCGCGCGTGGTAGCCGACGAAGAAGCAGGTGTCGTAGCCGCCGTCGATCCCCTGCCCCATGCTCCACGGCTTCGCGGTGCCGACGAGGAGCTCCGCGCGCGGATCGATGTCGTCGGCGTAGATGTTGTGCATGGAGCCGTGCGAGTCGTTGACGCAGAAGCGTTTCGCGCCGGCGCTCGCGGCGCCGTCGATGCAGGCGTTCGCTTCGTCGGCCATCCACTTACGGGCGCGCTCGTATTCGACGCCCTGCATCATCACGTGGCTGTACGCCGCGACGCCACCGATGCCTTCCATGTCGACGGAGATCCATACGCTCGACGCGGCACGCTTCGGCACGGCGGCGATGGTAAGAGGTCTGCTGCAGCGGTGTGTTCGCGGTAGAATGGATGTCCTCGCCGGAGTGGTGAAATTTGGCAAACACAGCAGCTTCAGGGGCTGCCGCCCGCAAGGGCTTGGGGGTTCAAGTCCCCCCTTCGGCACAGCTCCGCCCTAGATAGGCAAGCCACTTGTCTTTCTTGCGCTGCAGACATGGAGCATCGTCATCCGCGTAGAGGGCCGCGAGAAGCGTCAGCGATTCTCGCTTGCCGTACTTGAGTCGATAGAACTCGTGCCGATGTGGCCGCCGAGTGATCTCCAGCCATCCGACCAACCCGTACTCGTCTGTGATTCGCGTGCGGAGCCAATCGATGTGCGCACGACTCGCTGACGTGAAGAAGGTCCAGAGGCGTTCGTACCAGTAGTCGGGGTACTTTGCTTTCGTCGGGCGGTGCCGCGTGATGTAGATCGACCCATCACCATCCAGTAGGCCGCGCGCGAAGTGCGCGAATTGTTCAGAGGGTACTGGCATGCCGCTGAGCGTCAGGCTCTTCCGCGGCGTGAGACCAAGGGCAACTAACCACCGATAGAGGCGTGCATCGCTGATAGTGACGCGATAAACAGGCGCACCAGCGCTCGAAATTGAACGCCGATAGCGATCCAAGTGCCCGACGCACGTGAGCCAGATCTGCATGAGGTCCTCGTCTTCAGTGACGAAGGCGATATGCCGTCCATCACCTATGAGGCAGCCGTCCGTCGCGATCAGCCCGATGGCGTACGCCCAATCAGCGCCCCATTCCAGCGGAACACGGGGCGGGCGCCGAAGTTGGTACGCCATCCCGCGATGCGCCTCCGCGGCCCTCGCTATGCGAGGATCAGTCTTGGCCGCAAGGCCTTTCGCCCAGTCTTTTCCCACGCGCGTATCTACGCACAGATCGGAACAAAAGTGTTGTCGCACGTTCGTGGGACGGGTCGCTCGTGTCGTCGCACGTTCATGCGACACGATCGCTATCGGCGGATCGCGGTCTTCACATACCAGTCGTACGCGTTCCAAAGCCGGTCGCTCGGCGAGGTGATCGGCATGATGCGCAGGCCCTGGACCTGTTTGCTCTGCGCGTAGAGGTAGTCCGGGAAGTACAGGAAGATCACCGGGGACTCGACGGCGACCGCCTGGAACACCGGCGCGATCAGCTCGAGGCGCTTCGCCTGGATCGATGTCCGGCGCGAGTTCTCCAAGGCGCGATCGAGTGGAAGCGTCGCGTACCCCGAGAAGTTGTGCCCGGGATCGGCGATCTCGGTCGAGTGGAACAGCGGATACGGATCGGGATCGCCGCTCCCGGTGATGCCGATGAGCAGGGCGTCGAACGCCCGATCGCGTACGACACTCTCGAGCAGCGTGCCGAAGGGCACGGCACGCAGCTCGACGGCGATGCCGATCTTCCCGAGATCCTCGGCGATCTGCAGAACGGCCGAGACGCGCGCCGGCTCATCCGACGTGCTGATCCCGAATGCCAGCTTCACGCCGCCCTTGTCGCGGATCCCATCGCCGTCGTGATCCTTCCAGTCCGCCTCATCGAGCATCTGGCGCGCCTCGTCGAGCGAGCGTTCGTAGCGCTTGATGTCGCGCACATACGCCCACGAGGTCGGCGGCACGAGCTCGTCCGCAACGCGGCCCCGACCGTCCGCTGCGACCTCGAGGACCTTCCCCTTGTCGATGGCGGTCGCGATCGCCTGGCGAACGACGCGATCGCGGAAGGTCGTCTTGCCCGGCCGCACGTTGAGGAACAGCGCGGTGTAGTCGGACGTGGGAAAGCTGTACAGCGAGACGTTTTTGAAGGTGCGCGCACGGACCGCGTCGCCCGTCGAGAGCCCACCGACCCCATCGATCTCCGACCGCGACACCGCGGTGAGCGCTTCAGAAGCGCTGGGGTAGGACCGTAGGACGATGCGATCGAGGTACGGGCGGGTCCGCTCGGGCCGCACCTTGTAGTAGTCGTCGTTCCGCGTGAGGACGACCTGACGGGCGTCGGCCTCGACGACACGGAACGCGCCCGCGCCGATCGGTCGCAGGTTGAACGCGTTGCGTGGCAGGTCGTTGTACGAGACGCCGGTCAGCTTGTGCGCCGGCATGAGCGGGAGCGTGGTGTTCGCGGCGAACGATCCGAAGGCGTCGGGCAAGGTGAAGCGGACCACGCGAGCGCTGACCGCCTCCGCCTTCACACCACGGAACGCATCGCTGTATGGGCCGACGTAGGCCTTGTCCTGAACGAGCGACACCGTGTACACGACGTCGGCGGCGATGACCGGCTGGCCATCGTGCCAAAGCGCGTCGTCTCTTATGGTGAAGGTCCAGATCTTCCCGTCGCCCTCGGTCGTGAATGACGCGAGGTCAGGGATGACAGAGCCGTCGCGATCGAGCTGCGTGAGACCGGCGAAAACCAGACGCACGACATCCTGATCGATATCGGTCGAGGCGAGGATCGGCTCGAGGAACCGCGGTGCGCCGACGACCCCCTCGATGTACGTCCCGCCGTTGGCGGGCTGCACCCCGGTCCGCTCGGCCCGATCGAGGAACACCGCACCGACGCTCACGATGGCCAGGACCCCGATCAACGCGACGACGATGAACTTGTCGCGCGCCGTCACCTAGACGGTGCTCGCACTCCGGGCTCCCACGATCGAGATCGCGACGTAGACCACGATGAGGACGACGGTGAGCCGGAAGAGGGTGCGCTCGAGCCCGCGCCTGCTGCGGTAGGCGGTCGACTCGCCACCGAAGGTCGACGAGAGACCGGTGCCGCGGGCCTGCAGCAGGATGGACGCGGCCACCGCGATGGCAATGACTATTTGGGCGACTTGGAGAAGATTCATGGAATGAATGAATGATACGGCTAGCGGCGCGCGTAGACGAACAGCGGTCGGTCTGCGAGCTCGACCGTGCGCTGTAGCGCGTAACGGTCGAGGATCGCGGCGGCCAGGTCGGGGTGCCACCGCTGCCGCTCATAGCCGCCGATCTGATCGAGCAGACCGAGATCCACCTCACTGACGATCGCGTCGAACCGGCCGGCCCGCACCGCGTCGAGGAGCCGCTGGCCCTCCATGAAAGACATCGCCCCTTCGCGTGCGCGCGCATAGTTGCGCGACCACAGGAAGACATCGTCGACGATCGGCTCGCGGCCGGTGGCGACAAGCAGGCCGCTGTCCTCGACCAGCACCGTTCCCGAGACCAGCCGCACCGCGCCGATCCGCGCTGGATCGCCCCACGCGCCGGTGCTCGCGGACCGACCGGGGATCACGCCGAACGGATTCAGCAACGCGACGGCGACCGCGGCCTGGGCGATCGCTGCGAGCGGATAGCGAAGACCGGCCCCTAGGACCGGCGCGCGACCCGCGAGCCCGAGCGCGAGCGCGGCCGACAGGTCGAGCAGGTAGTTGATCGTCGCGCCCTCGCGGCCGCCGAGCAGCAGGATGCCGACCGCACCGATCGCGTACGCGGTGACGACCGTGCGGCTCGGTCGCGTCAGCGCGATCGTGGCAGCGGGCACCGCGAGCACGACCAGCGCGAGGAGAACGAGTGGGATCGCGAGCTCGGCTCGCCACGGGAGCGCATTCCAATCGATGACGTGGAGCCTCGTGAGCTCGTCGGGACCGTGAGTGAGCGCCGCGGTCACGATGGCAGCGATCACGCCGGCGATGAGTCCGCGCGCCGCCGCGAGCGGGTCGCGGCGCGCGACGAAAACGAGGATCGCCGCGGCCGGGAGCAACGCCGTCGGCTTCGCCATCGCAGCGAGCGCGAGCAGCGCCCCGGCCGCCGAATGCATCGGACCAAGAGTCGAGCGGTCGCGGTCGAGCAATAGCACCGCCGCGACCGTGAACGCGAGCGCCACGAGATCGGGCTTGAGCGCGCTCCCCCACTGGAGCACGGGCACCGATCCGAGCCAGGCCAGCGCAAGCGCCGGCGCGACGAGCCAGCCCGCCGCACGCGCGCGCCACGCGATCGCCGCCGCGACGAAGAGCGTGGCGGCGATGCTGAAGACACGACCCGTGACGAATGGATCGTCGCCGAGCCCCGCGAGATGGAAGAAGAGCGGCGGATAGTTCGCGGCGGTGAAGATCGGCGACGCGTCGCCGTACCGGGCGCCCGTCGCGTACTCGACATGGTCGCGCGCCAGGATCGCCGCGTGCGCCACGGCGCCCTCGCCGTAGAGGACCGGCCCGCGAAGCGTCACCGCCCAGACCCAATGCGCGATCCCGACAGCGGCAAGCGCTGCGGCTGACGCCGCATACGCCCACCACACGATCCGCCGACGGTGGGTGAGCCATCGCGCCCACGCCGCAGGCGTGGCGGACGCCGTGCCGGTCAACCGATGGTCGACAGCAGCGAGCGACCCGTCATGCGCGACGGTGCCGGCAGGGCCAGCAGCTCGAGCAGCGTCGGCGCCACATCCCGCAGGCCGCCGTCGCGCAGCGCATACCGTTCGGCATCGCGCGCAACGAGGATCACCGGCACGGGATTCGTCGAATGCTGGGTGTTCCGGCTGCCATCGGGAAAGAGCATCTCCTCCGCGTTGCCGTGGTCCGCCGTTACGAGCACCGCGCCGCCGGCCGCCAACGCGGCATCCACCGTTCGTCCCACGGCGTCGTCGGTCGCGACCATCGCGCGCTTCGCCGCCTCGATGTCACCGGTGTGGCCGACCATGTCGGGGTTGGCGTAGTTGACGATGACGAAGTCGAAGTTCCCGCCGGCGATCGCGCGCACCAGCCCCTCGGCCACACCGGGCGCGCTCATCTCGGGCTGCAGGTCGTACGTCGCCACCTTTGCGGACGGAACCAGCACGCGCTCCTCGCCGGGGTATGGCTCCTCGCGGCCACCGTTGAAGAAATAGGTCACGTGCGCGTACTTCTCGGTCTCGGCCGTGTGCAGCTGGCGCAGGCCGGCGTCGGCCAGGTCCTGCGCCATGGGGATGACCGCCTGCTGCGCGAACGCGACGAGCACGTTCAGGAGATCGACCTTGTAGTCGGTCATCGTGACGAAAGTCAGGTCGCGCGGACGGCGCTCAGGCGTGAAGCCCGCGAAGTCCGGCTGCATCAGCGCCCAGGTGAGCTGGCGCGCCCGATCGGGCCGGAAGTTGAAGAACACGACGGCATCCCCATCCTCGATGCGCGCGCCGCGACCGACGATGCGCGGCTGCATCAGCTCGTCGCCGCCCTCCGCCTCCGCGTATGCCGCCCGCACCGCCTGCTCGCCCGTCGCCACCGATGGCGCGTCAGCGTCGACGATCGCGTCCCATGCGCGCGCGGTCCGCTCCCAACGCTTGTCGCGATCCATCGCCCAATAGCGACCCTGGATCGTGGCGATCGGACCCTTCACTCTCGGGAGGAGCTCGAGCGCGCTGCGCGGTGGCATGTCGCGGCCGTCAAGAAAGGCATGGATCGCGAGCCGCTTGACGCCTTCACGCTCCGCGAGCTCGACCAGCGCGTTCAGGTGCCCGAGATCAGCGTGCACGCCGCCGGTGGATAGGAGACCCATGAGGTGCAGCGTCCCACGCTCGCGGACGGCCGCAGCGGCCTTGCGCAACGCGGGGTTCTCGAAGAACGACCCGTCGGCGACCGCGTCGCTGATGCGCACGAGCTCCTGGTGCTGCACGAAGCCCGCGCCCATCGTGAGATGACCGACCTCGCTGTTCCCCATCACGTCATCGGGCAGCCCCACCGCGCGGCCGCTCGCATCGAGACGCGCATGTGGGTAGGTCTTCGCGAGCGCGTCGAGCCGCGGCGTGTGCGCGCGCGTCACGGCGTTGCCGGGTCCGTCGGGTGCAAGGCCCCATCCGTCGAGGACGCAGAGGACCACCGGCCGGTAACGCGGGGGCATCTAGGCGAAGGCTCGGACGATGCGAGCGAAGTCGTCGGCTTTCAAGGACGCGCCGCCCACGAGCGCGCCGTCGATGCCCTCGGCGCCCGCGAACTCGGCCGCGCCCGCAGCGGTGACGCTTCCGCCGTAGAGGATCGGCGTCTCACTCGGCAGGCCGGCGGCCTCGAGCGCGCGCCGGATGACGCGCGCGGCGGTGGCTGCGTGAGCGCCGGTCGCCGGCCGGCCGGTGCCGATCGCCCAGATCGGCTCGTACGCGATGACCAGCGATGACGCTCGATCGCGCGCGGCGCGCAGCGGCGCGACGTCCGCGGTCACCTGACGCGCGACGACGGACTCGGTCTCCCCCGCCAGGAATTGCGCCTCGCTCTCACCGACGCACAGCACGACGCGCAGTCCGCTCGCGATCGCGCGCGCGAGCTTCCGCGACACGCGCACGTCGTCGTCGCCCAGATCGCGCCGCACCTCGGAATGTCCGACGATCGATCCCGCGACGAACTGCTTCACCATCGTGACCGAGAGCTGACCGGTGAACGCGCCCTTCTCCTCCCAGTGGACATCCTGCGCGTAGACCGCGACGTCCGAGCCGTGCAGCGCCTCCGCGACCGCCGGCAGCGCGATCGCCGCCGGCGCGACCCCGATCCGAACGCTGGCCGGTCGCGCGGACGCCGCGACCAGCCGCGCCAGATCCACCGCAGCCTCGACTGTCGAGGGATTCATCTTCCAGTTGCCGATCACGATCCGGGGCCTGATCATCGCGCGGGCTCGCGTCGCCGCGTCATCGGGCAGCCTCTGCGACCAGGCGGCGCATGCGCTGCCGCACCGACCACTTCGTCGCCGTGAGCCTGGCGGCAAGCTCGGACAGGCTCGCTGCCGGCGCGCGAAGGCGCGCCGCCGCCGCAGCGCGGAGCGGCGCGGGCAACGTGGCGAGGCGCCCCGCCGCGCGCAACGCCGCGATCGCCTCGGACTGTTCGCGCGCGGCGGCCACGGTCCGCGCGAGGTTCGCGGCCTCGGCGTTGACCGCCGCGTTCGTCCGCCCCCGCACCTCGCGCGACACGCGTCGCGACTCGAAGCGCAGGAGTGTCTCGGTGGCGCCGGCGAGGCGCAGGAATGCCGTGACCGCGTCCGCGGAGCGGAGCGCGTGGACGACCCTCCCGCGGCGCAGGCGTGTGGCCGGCGACAGCCCGGCGCCGACGAGATGGCGACGCGCACGGACGGCCTCGCCGCGTGGTGGACGGAACTCGAGGAGGTAGCCCGAACGGCCCATCGAGAGCGACCCTCCCGCGAGGAACAGGCCACGCAGATACGCACGGCGGCAGCAGGCCCGCCTGAGCGATGACGGAAGCTTCGTCTCGGTCGAGTGCGCCAGGCGCCGCGCAGGCGCGCCGAGATGGTTCGCGCGTGGCAGCAGCGCGGCCAGCACGCGAGCGTCGCACGCCGTCGGATGGATGCGCGCGAGCTCCGCTTTGATCTCCTCCGAGAGCGGCGAGCGATCCGTCCGCGGGACGCCGCGCCTCACGTTCGGACCTCCACCCGCTCTACGTCGCGA
>JBGPKU010000076.1:0-10974 GCA_041486085.1 Candidatus Limnocylindria bacterium
CGCCGAGTACACGATCGTGGCGGCGACCATCGTCATCTGGCTGGTGCTCGCGCGGCGTCGGAGCGCCGTCATAGCCGTGTCGGGCTGAGAGAGCTTCGGCCTGACCGTTCGCTAGTCCGAGGGGGTCGCCGCCTGTACCGGGGCCAACAGCGCGTCGATCGCGATCGGCATCGTGGCGAGGCCGAGCACGGACGAATCCTCGAGCTCGTCCTCGGTCGCGAACCGCGCGAAGCGCTTGTCGTTGTGCTCCGGCAGGTAGAAGAGCGCGCAGATCATGTCGTTGTAGTCGCGGCCGCGGCGGGTCAGCTCGATCGCCTCGTCGCTGATCGTCAGCAGACCTTCGTGCTCGAGCTGATCGAAGCGCGGGCCATACAGCTCGAGGATGTCGAAGCCATGACGCGTCTTGAAGGCGGCGCGGTCGAGCTTGAAGAGCTTCAGGCCCAGCACGACCTCGCGAGCCATGATGCCTCGGCTCGACAGACGCGTGCTGCGCTTGACGGCGCTGCGGCCTTCGCGCGCGGCGCCGACGTACTCGTCCCACTTGGAGCTGTTCTGGAAGACCGTGCCGTTGAGGTACGAGAACGACGACACGCCCATGCCGAGCAGCTCGCCCGTGCTCCAGTTGTCGACGCGCTGCCAGTGGTTGTGCTCCGGCTTGAGGATGAAGGCGTGGCCCGCCACCTGCGTGTAGCCCGCAGCCTCGAGACGCTCGACGGCGTGATGCCACTGCACGAGCTCCATCTCATCGGTCGGGATGCCGCCAACGCCCGGGCCGGTGAAGCCCGCGGCGTAGAGGAGCGTGTTCTTGTAGACCTCCATGCGGTAGATCGACACGTGCTCGGGCTTGATGCCGATGAGCGTATCGAGGCTCGCGTCCCAGGTCTCGGGAGTCTCGTCGATCATGCCGGACATGAGGTCGATGTTGATGACCGGGAACTTGTTCGCGCGAGCCATCTCGACCGCGCGGAACGCGTGCTCGACGCCGTGCGACCGGCCGTTCTTGTCGAGGAGCGCGTTGTTGAAGCTCTGCACGCCGATCGAGAGACGCGTGACGCCGATCTCGCGGAGCGTGCGTGCTTTGTCCGGGTCGAGCGTCGCGGGCTCGCCCTCGACGGTCCACTCGACGTCGGGCGAGATCGTGAAGTTCTCGCGAAGCTTCGCCGCCAGGGCGAGCATCTGCTCGACCGACAGAGTCGTGGGCGTGCCTCCGCCGAAGTAGATCGTATTGACCGTGCGGTTCTTCAGCTCAGGGCGCGCGCCGTACATGTCGATCTCGCGATGCAGCGCCGCGAGGTAATCCTCCATCGGCAGCAGGTGGCGATTCGTGTAGACCTTGTAGAAGCAGAACGTGCAGCGCTTGCGGCAGTACGGAAGGTGGACGTACAGGCCAAAGCGCGGCTTCTCCCACATGCGGCCGGTCGTGTCGAGATCGAGATACTCGAATGGCGGATAGCCGGCGATGAAGCCGCCCCGCTTGAGCTCGAGGGGGGCTGCCCCGCCGGAGTCCGGGTTCTTACCGTTGCCGTTCGTGTTGCTCATCGCCCACCCCCAAGGGTGCCGACGCTAGAGATGGGCAGTTGGCGCGGCGTGGCCAAGAAGTGGAGAAAAGGTTGACCGCGCGCGGAGGCGCGCTCAGCCACCGTTCAGGAACGGGGCGCGACCTCTGAGTAGACCCGGGCGACCGCCTCGACCATCGTCTCGAGGGAGAACGCGGACGCAACGGCCACGCGACCGGCCGATCCGAGGCGGGAGGCCCTGGCCGGATCGCGGAGCAGCTCCAGGACCGCCCGAGCCAGCGCGGCGGGGTCGCGCAGGGGTGCCAGGAGCCCTGTCTCGCCGTCATGGACGACGTCTGGTGCGAGGCCGACGGGCGTGGAGACGACCGGTCGGCCCATGGCCATCGCCTCGAGCAGCGTGATGGGTCCGCCCTCCCAGAGCGACGGCATGACGAAGACCGACATGGCCGCGAGAAGACGCGGGATGTCCGTCCTCGCGCCGGCGAACACCACCGACTCGGCCAGCCCGAGCTCGTGGGCACGCCGCTCGAGCGCCGGGCGGAGCGTGCCGTCCCCCACGACGATGAAACGCGCAGCCGGCAGGTCGGCACGGACGCGTGACGCCATCTCCAGAAAGTCCGTGATGCCCTTGCGCTGCTCGTCCAGGCGCGAGACGGTGCCGACGATCGGCGCGTCCATCGGCAGGTCGAGCTCCGCGCGAACACCCGCGGCACTCACGGCCGGCGAGAACTGCGTGAAGTCGAGACCGCTTCTGATCACGACGCCACGCCGCGCATCGCGACCGAGCGACCGAAGGTGCTCGTCGCGATTCTGCTCCGATACATAGAGGACGCGCGCCAAGAAGCGATCACGGAGGTGGACACGCGCCCGCCCGAGCGCGCTGATCGGCGGCACTGGTGGAACGTGCTCGGTGCGCACCACCGCCTTCATGCCGGCGACGAGCGCCGCGAGCTGCACCAGCTCGCCGCCACCGTAACCGCCGTAGTGCATGTGCAGGACCCCGCCGCGGTACCGCCCGAGGGTCGCCACGAGCGAGGTGAGCCGGCGCGCGACGCCGAGCGCCGACCGGCCGCGATCCGGCAGCACGTGCACGATGGCGCCGGCGTCCCGCAGTCCGTCGCGGAGCTCACGGACGCCTTCGTCCGGCGAGCAGATCGCGCCGACGATGAGGCCGCGGACCACCAGGCCGCGTGCCAGCTGCAGCACATGGGCTTCCATCCCGCCCATGCCCGAGCTGTTCGAGAAGAGCACTACCGGCGTCGCGGCGGACTGCACCGCTCGCGCGGCGGTGTACGCCGCGGGTGTCACGCCACCGGGGCCTTTCCGCCGAGAGCGCGGTCGCGCAATCCGACGATGCGCGCGTAGCGGCCGCGGCCGAACACCGTCAGCGCGAGGAGCCGGAGCAGCGCCCAATAGAACTCCCGCGTGACGAGAAGGCGCGGCGCGCGGCGCGCCGCATCGATCAGGCCCTGCCAGCCCCTGCGCACGCGTCCATGGGACCGGTCGGTCCGCGTCTGATGGAGCAGCGCGCTCGTGATCGCGCCCTTCCGCAGATGGCCGAGCCGCCTGGCATCGGCCGGGTCGAGCTCCGCGAAGGCCTTGTCGACGGTGCGCAGGAGATTTCCGGTCGCCGTAGACGGTGAGATCCGTCGCTGGCTCATCTGTCCGCGGTGCATCCGATATGCGAGCAGGCAGTCGGAGATGTACCCGACGTCGTGATGCGCGGCGATCCGCAGCCAGATGTCCCAATCGGCCGAGAACGGGAGCGACGCATCGTAGATCTCGGGCGACGTATGGAAACGCCGCCGCACGAGGGTGCCGGAGTGCTGGACGTAGCAGGCGCGCACCAGATGCACGAACTCTTCGAGGCCCGGACGGACATAGTCCGCGGGCCACGGCCGGAACGTCCGATAGGGCATCCCATCGTCATCGACGAGCACGTGCGCCGAGTACACGAAGCCGACGCTCGGGTTCGCGTCGAACAGCGCGACCTGGCGCGAGACGGCGTCGCGCCGGGCAAAGAAGTCATCGGCGTCGAAGATGCCGACGAACTCCCCACGCGCGAGGCCGAGCCCTTCGTTGTTGTTCCGCAGGTGACCGTGCCTTTCGGCGTGACGGACCACGACGACGCGCATGTCGTCTCGATAGCCTTCCAGGACGGCCGCCGTCTCGTCCGTCGAGCCGTCATCGATCGCGATGACCTCGAGCAGCGGGTAGTCCTGCCCGAGGAGGCTGTCGATCGCGGTCTTCAGATAGCGGCCGTAGTCGTGACACGCGACGCTGAAGCTCACCCGAGGGGACTGCGTCATCGGCCGATCCATCAAGCCGACGCCGCGCGCGACGCGAGCGCACGCCCCGCGATCTGCCCGACGATCAGCTTCAGCTCGGCGACCGACAGGGTCCGTAGGACGAACGACGAGAGCATGTACACAGCCCCGCCCGCCAGGATCGTGAGGCCCACCGGAAGCTCGCGGATGACGAGGATGACCGCGCACATCGCAAGGCCCGCAAGCCCGCACCGCGCCGTGTAGACGACGGTCCTGCGCGTGAGGATCCCGGACGGCAGCAGTTGGACTCCGACCACCATCATGAACAGCTCGGTCAGCGTCGTGACGATCGCCGCCCCGATCGCGCCGTTGCCGTACAGGTGTTGCGTGAGGGGGATGGCAATGAGGTTCCCGATGGGGTTGAGCACCGCCGCCGCGACGCCGGTCAAGGCCCATCGCCGCTGCTGGTCGAGCGCGCCGAGCACGGTGCCGATGACCATGTCCACGCCGGCGAGCGGTACGTGCAGCGACAGGAACATCATCGGCACGACCGAGTGCTCGAAGGTCGCGGGATAGCGCAGCACCTCGACCAGCTTGTCGGACAGCATCAGGATGCCGAGCGCCATCGGGATGGTCGATAGGGCGATCAAGTGGATGGCGCGACGGGCGAGCGGAACGAACAACGCTGGATCGCGTGAGAGAGCGGCGAGCGCCGGGAACGCGGCCGTCTGAATGATCGCCGGCGTGAACGCCGGCAGCAGGATGAGGCGGTACGCCGCGGAGTACCAACCCACGACCGCGTCACGCGTGAGCAGCGAAAGCAGGACGAAATCGATCTGTCCGTACACGAGCAGCGACGCCTGCCAGACGAAGAAGGGCAGGCCCCCCGTGAGCGCGGCGCGCATCGTCGCCAGGCTGACCGTGCCGGGCCTGCGCAGGTCGTCCCGCAGCGCGAACGCGCTCAGAGAGAGCCCGATGGCCGTGCCGATGAGTGTCGCGGCGGCAACGGCGATCGGCCCGAATCCATTGAGGAGCAGCGCGGCAACGAGAGCGGAGGAGAGCAGCCGACCGGTGACCTGCGAGATGGTGAGCGCGTGCATCCGCTGGAGGCCCTGCAACGCCGCGCCGTACGTGTTGGCGAATGAGCCGACGACGGTGGCGGCCCCAAGGACGTACACGATCTGCTTGGTGACCTCGTCATATCCGGCCAGCCAAACGAAGCCGATGGCCAGGAGCGCGGACAGGGCGCCGAGCGGCACGCGGGTCACGAGCACGCTGAGGGTCAGCGAGCGCACCGATGAGGGGTTCCGCGCGATCTCTCGCGTGAGGAACATCGAGCTGCCAAGGTCGGCGACGATCCCGAAGAGCGCCGTGAGCGCGGCCGAGAACGTGAGCTTTCCGAGATTCGCGTCACCGAGGTAGCGCGGAAGGATGACCAGCAGAGCGATCGCGCCCAGCCAGGAGACGAGCTGCCCCGCGCTCAGCGCGAGCATGCCTCGGATCACCCTGGCGTATGTCGACAATGAATCACTCCTCGGGTCGCCGCACGACCGGACCCTGGGCGATCGCTCCCAAGTCCTTGAGGAAGACGCTAGCCGCGGCGCCCGGACGCCCAGTGAAGCGAGAGTTGAGATTCGGTGGAGTCTCCACCTCAACCGCAACTCAACCTCCGGACACGGGCAGGCCAACGGAGGGCCGGGATCATGGAGCCCGTGATGACGGCGAGCAAAGGGGTCCGACAGCTCGGCCTCCGGGACTACTACCTGACCAGCGTGCTCACCGGCCTGCGGTCGCTGCGCGGGCCCTACCCCAGGCAGGCGGCGGCGCGCATCGTGAACCCGCTCTCCTACCCGCGCTTCATGGAGTACCGGCTCGTGATGGAGCTCCTCGGCGACATCGAGGGCAAGCGGGTGCTGGACGTCGGTAGCCCCAAGCTGCCGGTGCTGCTCCTCGCGCGGCACTCGACCTGCGAGCTTTTCGCGACGGACATCCGCGACTACTTCATCGGACCGACGGCGCACTTCATCAGGCGGGTCGGCAGCGGCACGCGGCTCGGGCGTGATCTGCATCTCGAAGCACAGGATGCGCGTGCACTCAGGTACAGCGATGCGTCGTTCGATCGCGTGTACTCGATCTCCGTCCTCGAGCACATACCCGACGACGGTGATGCCACCGCGATGCGCGAGATCGCGCGTGTGCTCCGTCCCGGGGGTGTCGTCGCGCTGACGGTCCCCTTCGACGCGTCGGGCCATCACGACGAGTTCGTCGACGGTGATGTGTTCGAGCGGAAGGCCACGGGCGGTCGCACCTTCTTCCAGCGCCGCTACGACGAGCGCACGCTGCGCGAACGTCTGGTGATCCCGTCGGGTCTGGTGCTCGATGAGGTCGTCGCATTCGGTGAGCCGACTTTTCCCTTCGAGCGCTACTGGAACCGCGTGCCGATGCGCTGGAAGGTCCCGCTCCTGTGGACCGCGCCCCTCGTCGCGCAGATCTTTCTGCGGCGGTTGCAGGCGAGCCAGATCGGCGCGGCCTGTGGTGTCGCGCTTCGGCTCAGCAAGCCACTCGCGTGATCGGTCGAGCTGGCAGAACGTGAGAGGCCGGCCCTGCGGCCGGCCTCGTCATCTCGTGGTGGGTGTTGCTCGCGCTAGTGCATCGGGCAGGTGTTCTGCGGATCGCCGAGGCAATACATCGGCGAGGCGGTGAGGCCTCCGGTCGGGTTGACCGCGATGCGTCCCCAGTGGAGTCGTACCGGCGTGTGCTGGCCGCCATTGATCCAGGTCGTGAGGTAGACGCGCACGCCGTTCGGCCCGAACCATGAGTCCGGGATGCGGTTGTCCGCACCTGTGAGCGGATTGCTCGCATAGAGGCCCTGCACGTCGAACCACTTGTAGCCATTGACGAAGATCGTGAGGCTGGTCTTCGTGAGCTCGAAGCGGAAGCGATCGCGGCAGAAGATGTCCATCTGATTGTTGAGGCAGGTGCGGAAGACATCGCGCCCGTGCAGGGTCGTGCCGGGGATCGCGTAGCCGGGGTACCCGCCTTCGATGGTCGGGGCGGTGCGCGCGTTACCCAGGCCCTGCGTCTCCCAGACGCGGCCGGGGCCGCCATTGCGGCACTGCGACCGGTCGAAGTTCGGCGGCTGATTGCACAGCGGACCGACGTCCGTGCCGCCGGTGTCGTGGGTGGTGTTGTCGTACATCGCGCAGACGGTGTGACCGCCATCGGTCTGGCGCTCGAGGCGACAGCCGACGGCACCGATGCCGCCGAACTGGCCGTAGCCATAGAGCGGGTCGACCGTGGTACCGGTCGGCGCGGCCGCCGGCGTGATGTCGACCTCGTAGAAGACGTTCGCGCCGCCAACGCCGTCCTGGCCGGCCGCGGCGTCGACCTCGACGACGAGCTTGCCGTTCACGAATTGGAAGGAGCGATTGGGCGAGAGCAGGGTCCCGCCGCTGAGGCGGAACGCGCTCTGATCGACGAGGTCGACCATCCAGTGGTTGTTGTTGATCCAGGTCGCCGCGCGCATGTTGCCACCGAAGGTGTTGAACACCCGGTAGCCGAGCTCACCGTCGTTCAGATGCATCATCTGGACGTTCGTCGCGAACGTGTCGGTCCAGCCGCCTGAGGCATCGATCGTCCGGGTCGTCGGCCCCGACACCATCGGGAAGCACCAGACCGGACCCATCGGCTCGGGCTCGTCGGACGGATTTGCCTGACCGTTCGGCACGACCGAGCAGCCGCCGCCGCTCACGATCGGAGCTGGCGTCGCGGGTGTGCCCGTGCCGGTCGGCATCGGCATCGGCGTCGCGGTCCGGACCGGCGTCGCTGAGGCGCCCGGCGCCGCGGTGGCGCTCGGCATCGGCATCGCTGTCGGGGTCGCCACACCGCCGGCCGGCGGCGTGCTCGTCGGGCTCGACGGCATGGGCATCGGCGTGACCGCCCCCACGGGAGGCTGTGTGCTCGTCCCGCCACTGGGCGGCATCGGCATCGGCGCATCCGCGGAAGGCTGTGCGCCTGGAGGCGTGTTGCCGCCCGGCGGCATGGGCGTCGAGCCGAGCGCGACCGGCGGATGGCTCGAGGTGCCGCTCGAAGGCATCGGCATCGCCGGGCCGGCCGGCGGCAGGGCCGTGGGTCCAGCCGGCGGCATCGACATCGCGGCCGAGCCCGGCGACACCGTGTGTCCCGCCATGTTCGGATCGGCTGTGGGTGTTACATCGCTTCCGAGGATCGCGCTCGGATTCTGGGGGCGCGTGACCCCTTCCCAGGGCAGCGTCGCGAGTTGGCCGGTCACGACCACCAGTGCCGCGAATGCCGCGGCACACGAGATAAGTGATTTCATGAGCCTTGTCGTCCCTCCCAGGCGTGAAACCGACGACGCGTCGGGCTCCGCATTCATATCAGCGCGCGGGACCGGGGGCGATAGCCCTTTCTGGCTACAAGCTGCGCCGCGACGACGGCGATCGGCGAGACCGTACTAGGACTTGTCGCTCTCTGGTCGATACCGGAGGATAACGGCCATATCCCCGATTCATCTCGCGGTCGATGATTAGGGCCACAGATCGGCGTTTAGCCGCGCGCGTCACGTCGGCGGGCAAGCGCAAGAGCGCATCCGCGTATCCGCCGACTCACAACGGACGCTCAACCAGCCGTCTGTAGAACACTTCGTGTGGGACACCTGCGCCCCGGCCGCGATCGCGTCGTCCTGAGATGAGGGCAGCGATTGCGTAGCTCCGCGATCGTCATATGCGCGACGCTCGTCCTGAGCATCATCGCGCCCTGGCATCCTGCCGCCTGGGCGGCCGGGGAGTGCGGGCCTCCGGTCGTGAACCCGGTCGCGTGCGAGAACACACAGACGGGCAACCCCTCGAGCGAGTGGGACGTGTCCGGCAACGGCGATCCCTCGATCCAGGGCTTCGCGACCGACATCAGCGTGAACCGCGGCAGCACCATCTCGTTCAAGGTCAGCACCCCGACGACCTCGTACCGGCTGGACATCTATCGGCTCGGCTACTACGGCGGACTTGGCGCGAGGCGCGTCGCGACGATCACACCGTCGGCCTCGCTGCCGCAGACACAGCCGGCCTGCACGACCGACTCGGTGACGCACCTTGTCGACTGCGGGAACTGGGGCGTCTCCGCGTCGTGGGCCGTGCCGGCCACCGCCGTCTCAGGCATCTACATCGCGCGTCTTGTCCGCAACGACACGAACGGCGCGAGCCACGTCATCTTCGTCGTGCGCGATGACGCCGGGACTTCCGACATCCTCTATCAGACATCCGACACCACGTGGACCGCATACAACTCGTACGGCGGATACAGCCTGTACTACCCGACGACCCAGACCCGCGCGTTCAAGGTCAGCTACAACCGGCCGTTCAACAATCGCGGCGGCGCCGGCGGTAGCCCGTCGCTGAGCTTCCTCTTCGACGCCGAAATAGCGATGGTCCGATTCCTCGAGGCGAACGGCTACGACATCAGCTATTCCACGGGAGTCGACACCGATCGCCTCGGCTCGCTCATCACGCGACACCGCGTCTTCCTCTCGTCTGGCCACGATGAGTATTGGTCGGCCGCGCAGCGCGCGAACGTGGAAGCCGCGCGTGGCGCCGGCACGAGCCTGGCCTTCTTCAGCGGCAACGAGATGTTCTGGAAGACCCGTTGGGAGAACAGCTACCGGACGCTCGTCTCCTACAAGGAGACGCACGCGAACGCGGTCATCGACCCCGCCGACCCGCCGATCTGGACGGGCACCTGGCGTGACCCCCGCTTCAGCCCGCCGGCGGATGGCGGACGACCCGAGAACGCCGTGACCGGCCAGCTCTTCCGTATGAACGCGCAGCGCGTGGACGCCATCCAGGTGCCCTACGCCGAAGGCCGCATGCGCATATGGCGGAACACGAGCGTCGCCGCCCAGAGTCCCGGCCAGACCGCGACGCTTGCGGCGGGCGCGCTCGGCTACGAGTGGGACGAGGAGATCGACAACGGGGTGCGGCCCGCTGGCGTCGTCCCGCTGTCGTCGACCACGATCAGCGTGACGACGAACTACCTCTTGGACTATGGCAGCAACTACGGGGCCGGCACGGCGACGCATCGCCTGAGCCTCTACCGGGTCGGCGCGGCGCTCGTGTTCGGCGCGGGCACGATCCGCTGGTCCTGGGGCCTCGACTCGGTGCACGACAACGGCACGTCTGTCGCCGACGTGCGGATGCAGCAGGCCACGGTCAACCTCCTCGCCGACATGCGCGCTCAGCCCGCGACGCTGATCGCGGGTCTCGTGCCTGCCGCCCAGACCGCGGATGCGACGCCGCCGGCGTCGACGATCGTTTCGCCGGTGAACGGCGCGACCGTGACACCGAACGCGACGATCACGATCACCGGCACCGCCGCCGACGCGGGCGGTGGGGTCATCGGCGCGGTCGAGGTGTCGACCGACAGCGGGGCCACCTGGCATCGTGCGGTCGGCCGGGAGAACTGGACGTACTCATGGACCTCGGGCGCGGTCGGCTCGGTCACGAACATCCGTACTCGCGCGGTCGACGACAGCGCGAACCGTGAGACTCCGGGCGCGGGCATCAGCGTGACCGCGGGATCGTGCGGCAGCTGCACCAGCAGCCTCGCGCTGACGAGCAGCGGATACGCCGAGGCCCCCCACGCCGCCGAGCTGAACACCGTCGGGGACTGGACCGTGGAGACATGGTTCAAGGACGAGTCGACCGGCGGGTACAACCACGATCTCCGGTACATGCTCATCAAGGGCGACACCAACGCGAGCGGCGAGGCGCCCTACCTCATCTACGTCGGGTGGAACCAGCTCTTCGCGGGCATTCGCACGGCGTGGGGGAATCAGCTCGTCGCCGCGTCGCTCTCCGGCGTGACCGCGAACTCCTGGCACCACGTCGCCGCCACGTTCGTCGCGACCACGCGCCAGCTGACGCTGTACCGCGACGGGGTCCAGGTCGCGCAGGGCACGCTCTCGAATGCCACCGCGACCGGCAACCTCCTGCCCATCGAGATCGGGCGCAACGGCACGACCGGCATGTTCTGGGTGGGCAAGCTCGACGACGTGCGCATCTGGAACGTCGTCCGCACCGGCGCCGAGATTCAGGCCAACCGCCTGAGTGAGATCAATGGCAGTCCGGCGGGCCTCGTCGGCAACTGGCACTTCAACGAGGCCACCGGCGCGATCGCCG
>JBGPKU010000077.1:0-10608 GCA_041486085.1 Candidatus Limnocylindria bacterium
ACCGGTCGCCGTTCACCCGGCCGACGCCGGCGACGAGGCCGTCCGCCGGCGGGTTGCGGATGAGGTCGTCCACCGTGCGGCGGCCCCGCTGCGCGGCGCTCAACAGCGGCCCGTACTCGGTGAAGGTGCCCGGGTCGCAGAGGTCACAGACGTTCTCGCGCGCCGTACGCTGCCCGGCCTTGCGGCGGCGGGCGACTGCGGCGGGTCGTGCGGGATCGAGACCGATGGCGTGGCGCTCGACCGCTTCGCGCAGATCGGAACGAACGTGGTCGAGATCGGTGGTCTCGGTCGTCGCCTGCTCGCCTGTCGCGACGCCCGTCTCCTCGATGACGGCGAGGACGTGCCCCGCGAAGACCGCGTCGCCCTTCGCGACGCGCAGCTCGCGCACGACGCCGCTTCGGTCCGTCGCGACGACGTGCTCCATCTTCATGGCCTCGAGCACGAGGAGCGCCTGCCCCGGACGCACGGCGTCGCCGGCACGGACCTCGACGGCAACCACCGTGCCCTGGAGCGGCGCACGCACCGCGAGCCAGCCGGGCGGGAGATCGACCGCCTCCTCCGCCGGCGATGCCGGCTCGGGGCCGGATTTCCCGAGCTGCAGGACGGCCAGGGGATCGCCGGCGTCGACGCGCGCGCCGGCGAGACCGCTGCCACCACGCGCGCCGTCGGCCGCGAAGAAGAGCCTCGGATGTCCGTCCTGCGCCGCGGCGACGAGCGCGCCGGCCTCGGTCTCGACGAATCGGGTGTCGACGTCGCCCGCGACCACGGCGGGGTGACGGACCAGCGCCTGGAGGAGACCGAGGTTGGTCGCGACGCCCTCGATGCGGAACTCGCAGAGCGCGCGATACGACCGCGCGAGCAGCTCGCGCACGTCGGACGACGGCGAGCGCACGATCAGCTTGGCCAGGAGCGAGTCGTAGCGGGGGCTCGTCGTGTAGCCGGCGAAGCCGAGCGTGTCGGTGCGCACACCCGGGCCCGACGGCGGCTCGAACACGGCGATGGTACCGCCCGACGGCGTCACCGAGCCGTCGGCCGCCATCGTCTCGACGTTGACGCGCAGCTCGACGGCGAAGCCGCGCGCGGTGGGCGGCGCGTCGAGCCCGACGTCGGCGAGCGTGGCGCCAGCGGCGAGGCGAAGCTGCGTCTGCACGAGGTCGACGCCCGTCACCTCCTCCGTCACGGTGTGCTCGACCTGGAGCCGCGGATTCGCCTCGATGAAGTAGAACCCGCCGTCCGCGTCGACGAGGAACTCGAACGTGCCGACGTTCCGGTATCCGCACTTCACCGCGGCGTCGACGGCGAGGTGGGCGATCTCCTGGCGCAGCTGCTCGCTGATCGAAGCGGACGGCGCTTCCTCGATGAACTTCTGGTTGCGCCGCTGGATCGAGCATTCGCGCTCGCCGAGGCAGATGCCGGCGCCGTACTCGTCGACCGCGATCTGCGCCTCCACGTGGCGCACGCCCTCGAGACACCGCTCGAGATAGAGACCCTCGTCGCCGAAGGACGCCTTGGCCTCGCTGCGCGCCTGCTCCCAAAGCCGCTGCAGCTCGCTCGGCGAGGTGGCCTTGCGCATGCCGCGGCCACCGCCGCCGGCCTTCGCTTTCAGCATGACCGGGTAGCCAATGGCTTCGGCTACTCGAAGCGCATCGGTGACGGCGCGGACAGGTCCATCAGAACCCGGGATCACCGGAACGCCGAGCTTCTTCATCATCGCGCGCGTCGCCGACTTGTCATGGAAGAGCGAGAGCACTTCGGGCGGCGGGCCGATGAACGTGAGCCCGTGATCGCGGCAGATCTCGGAGAAGTCCGCGCTCTCGGACAGGAAGCCGTACCCGGGGTGGATGGCCTGCGCTCCGCTGATGAGAGCGGCGGACATGATCGCCGAGATGTTCAGGTAGGAGTCGCGGGCGGGCGCTGGTCCGATGCAGATCGCCTCATCCGCCAGATGAACCGGCAGGCTGTGCGCGTCCGCCTCGCTGTACACAACGACCGACTGGATGCCGAGCTCACGACAAGCTCGGATCACGCGGAGCGCGATCTCGCCACGGTTCGCGATGAGGATCTTATCGAAGGACAGTGAGCGCCTCCTCCAACGTCTTGGGCTCGGACACGTTGGCGGTCCGTGCATCTGGGAGGATCCGCTTCGCGAGACCGGTGAGGACGTTGCCCGGACCGAACTCGACGAATGCGGTCGCGCCTTCCCCTCCCGCGCGCCGCATGGAGGTCACCCACTGTACCGGAGACCAGACCTGTTTCTCCAGCAATTCGGGGAAATCGGCCGCATGCTCGTGTAACGCGGCATCGACATTTGCAATGATCGGGAGGCGTAACGCGGTCCAGGTCACCGCGTTCAGCGCCGCCGCGAGATCGGGCGCCACTTTGCGCATCGTCGGCGAGTGGAACGCGCCCGATGTCTTGAGCGGGATGACGCGCTTGGCGCCCGCTTGCTTGAGCGCGGCGGTCGCCGCAACGAACTGCGCGCGCGGCCCGCTGATGACGACCTGGCCCGGAGCGTTGTCGTTGGCGACGACGATGCCTGTGTTCGCGATCGCGCGCGTGATCGCGTCGGCGTCGAGGCCGAGGACCGCGAGCATGCCGCCCGAGGCGTCCGCCGCTTGCATGAGCTCGCCGCGCTTTCGCACGAGGCGCACCGCATCCGCGAGCGCGAGCGCACCGCCGGCGACGAGCGCGGTGAACTCCCCGAGCGAATGACCCATGAGCGCGAGCGGTTCGGCCAATACGCCGGCCTCCTGCGCGGCGCGGAGCGCGGCGATCGACGCGGTGAGCAGTGTCGGCTGCGTGTTCGCGGTTTGATCGAGAGCGGTCTGCGATCCATTCCAGGCGAGCGCCTTCAGGTCGAGGTTGAGCGCGTGCGACGCCTCGTCGAACGCGAGCATCGCGCTGGGGTAACGCTCCGCGAGCTCGCGCGACATGCCGACGCGCTGCGATCCCTGGCCAGGGAACAACCAGACCACGCTCCCCATGGAGCGATGGAGTCTAGCGAGCGATCTCCCTATAAGGACTCGATTCGGATACGGCGCCAGCTCGGGGACCGTTGGGGGATCGCACCGCTGCTCCAAGATCTCGCCTACGTCGAATCTGGCGCCGGTTCGCCTCAGCACGACGAGCAGCTGGCCATCGAGTGTGTGGCCCTGAACCGTGAGCTCCGCAACCGCCGTTCGCTCGCTGTGGCCCTCAACACGCTTGGGAATGTCCGGCGGCACCTCGGTCGACTCGCTGAGGCTGCGAGCGTGCATGACGAGGCCCGGGAGATCGCGTCATCGCTATGTGATGCCCCGCTCCTTGCGCTGACAGAGCTTCCCCTTGGCGAGATCGCACTGGAGCGCGGGGACATCGAACGTGCAGCGCATTTGGCGGCCCAGGCACCGCGGCGCCTCGCGCCGCTCGACTCCGAGCGAGGAATCGAGTGGTGTCTCGACCTGCATGCTCGCATCGCAGAACGAGGCGGCGATGCGGTGATCGCGACCGAACTGATGGCGGCGTGCTACACGACTCGTGCCCGCCTGGAGCTCGTTGCAGTTCGCGATGCTGTGGTCGCGCGGCGCGGCGCTATCGCGTAGCGAGCGACGCCGCACTGTCGGCTCCGCGCCTGTCGGCGCCGCCGTCCGCTAAGTCGAGCGAAGTGAGATGACGAACAGCGCCTGCCCGTACTCCACCGGCGCGCCGGTGGTGACGAGGACCTCGCGGATCTCGCCGTCGGCCGGAGCCTTCACCTCAGAGTTGTGGCCGAGCGTCTGGATACCGCCAAGGACCTCGCCGCGCGTCACCGTGTCACCCGGGCTCCAGGCACGCGGGCCGCTGAAGATCCCGACGTTCGCGGCGTGCACGCGCTGGGTCTTCGGCGCGGTCGATACCGCTGCGTCGGCGGCCGCCACCGGACGCGCGGTGCGCTCCTGCGTCGCGGCACCAGTGGTGTGCACGACCGCGCCGGCGCGCGTGACCGTGACAGCGAAGCCATCCGCCTCGACCTCGATCGTCGACGCCGGCGAGTCCTTGAGCAGGCGCATGAGGTCGTCGAGCAGCCCGAGGACCTGATCCGTCTCGCTCACCGGTGTCGCGCTCCCTTCCTACTCGTGCTCAGGCCGCTTCTGCATCCCGGGCAGTCTGCGCCACCACGGCGCGGGAGGTGCCGGTGGGGCGACGACCCCTTCGGTGAGCGCGCCAAATGCGCGAAAGCGCTCGTAACGGGCGGAAAGCAGATCGTCGACGGTGACGCGCTCGAGCTTCTCGAGCTGCGCCACGAGCGCGGTCTTCACCGACTTCCCGGTGGCCTCGTGGTCGGTGTGCGCGCCGCCCGCGGGCTCGGGGATGAGCGCATCCACCACGCCGAGGTCGAGCAGATCGGGGCCGGCCAGGCGCATCGCCTTGGCTGCGCGCTCCGCCTCGGCCGGGCTGCGCCACAGGATCGAGGCCGACCCTTCCGGCGAGATGACCGAGTAGATCGCGTTCTGCATCGCCAGCACGACGTCGCCCACCGCCATCGCGAGCGCGCCACCGGATCCACCCTCGCCGAGGATCACGACCACGATCGGCGTGCGCAGCCGCGTCATGGTGAAGATCGCGCGCGCGATCGCCTCGGCCTGCCCGCGCTCCTCGCCCTCAGGGCCGGGATACGCGCCGGGCGTGTCGACGAGCGTGATGAGCGGAAGATGGAACTTCTCCGCGAGCCGGTAGAGGCGGGTCGCCTTGCGGTAGCCCTCAGGGTGCGGCATGCCGAAGTTTCGCTGGATGTTCTCCTCGGTCGACGCGCCCTTCTGCTGCCCGACCACGACGATCGGGCGTCCGTCGAGCTCGGCGATGCCGCCGACGATCGCGGGGTCGTCGCGGAAGCCGCGATCGCCGTGAAGCTCCTGGAAGCGGTCGAAGACACGGCCGATGACGTCGAGGGAATGCGGTCGCTTGATGTTGCGCGCGGCCTGCACCGCCTCCCACGCGCTGGCGCGCGCGGCGATCTGCGTCGATGCGGTGATCAGGCCGGCGTCCTCGGGCACATGACCGTTCGCGTCCGGGCTGCGCTTCGCGCCGACGATCCGGTCGAGCATCGACACCTTTAGAGGCTCCAACGCACGTCCTGCGATGCGGCGCGGAACGCGGTGAGGAAGAACGCCACGCGGTCGCGCAGCTGGGCGCGCGGCACGATCTGATCGAGGAAGCCGCGGTCGAGGAGGAACTCCGATCGACCGAACCCGACGGGCAGCTTCTCGCCGACGGTGCCGCTCGTCACGCGCTCGCCAGAGAAGCGGATCTGCGCTCCCGGCTCCGCGACGCACAGGTCGCCGAGCGAGGCGTACGAGGCGAGCACGCCACCGGTG
Source organism: Candidatus Limnocylindria bacterium (assembly GCA_041486085.1). Classification (GTDB taxonomy): domain Bacteria; phylum Chloroflexota; class Limnocylindria; order P2-11E; family P2-11E; genus CF-39. The sequence goes on from JBGPKU010000077.1 coordinate 5,334, forward strand.
GTGGGATCGGTGATGATGCTGACGTACGGGAGCGCCGCGGCGTCGAGGCGCGCGAGCGCGGCAACGATCTTCCCCATCTGCATCAGCGCGAGCGTGCCCTCCTGCATGCGGGCGCCACCCGAAGCCGACACGATGACCAGGGAGCGCCGATCGGCGAGCGCGCGCTCCGCGGCGCGGGTGATCTTCTCGCCGACGACGCTGCCCATGGATCCACCCATGAACTCGAAGTCCATGACGACGAGCTCGACCGGATTGCCGCCGATCGAAGCCGTGCCGGCGATCGCGGCATCACGCTCGCCACTCTTCGCCTGTGCCGCGGCGATGCGCTCCGGATACGGCTTCGTGTCGGTGAATCCAAGCGGGTCGCCGGAGACGAGCGCGGCATCCTGTTCGACGAACGATCCCTTATCGACCAGGAGCTCGATGCGCTCGCGCGCGCCGAGCCTGAAGTGGTGCTCGCATTTCTGGCAGACCTGCTGGTTGCGGGCGAGCTGCTTGTTGAACAACATCTCGCCGCACGTCGGGCACTTCGTCCACAGATGGTCCGGAAATTCTTTCGGTCTGCGCCCGAAGGGCATCCGAAGCCTCACGACCTGACCTCATCCTCACGGTACCAGCACATACCAACGACACCCGGGCCCGCGCGCGCACCGATGACCGGGCCGGCCTCCGCCGTCCAGTGCTCCACGCAGTGGAAACGCTCCTGCACCCAATCCGCGACGTCGCGGGCGCGCTCCGGATCGTTCGTGTGGATCGTGCATGCGTGGATGCGCGATCCCGCGGGCACCCGCTCGAGCACGATCTCCTTCATCCGCGCCACGGCCTTGTCGCGCGTCCGGACGCGGTCGATGGGATGGACCTTACCGTCCGCGACCTCGAGGATCGGCTTCACCTGGAGCATCGATCCGAAGAGCGCCTGCGCTCCGGAAACGCGACCCGAGCGCTTGAGGTACTCGAGCGTGTCGGCGACCGCCAGGATGGGGATCGTCCCAGCCATCTTCTTGGCGAGGGCGATCGCGTCGTCGAACGAGCCGCCAGAACGGCGCAGCCGTCCGACCGCCGTCGCGATGAACGAGATGCCGCCGGCGAGGGAGCGCGTATCGATCACTTCGATACGGGAGCCCGTCGCGGCCGCCGCGGCCTGCGCGGTCGTCTCGGCGACCGAGTAGGTCGTCGAGAGCTCGGTCGCGATCACGAGCACCAGGATCTGCTTCGTGCCCTCCCGCAGGATCGTGTCGTAGACCTCGCGGCACTCGCCGAGCGACGGGGTCGACGTGCCGGTGAGCACACCTGGCGCCGCGATCTTCCGGTAGAACTCCTCCGCGGTCAGATCGACGTTCGCGGTGAACGTCTCTTTCCCGATGTCCACGTGGAGCGGTAACAACCGGATGTCGAACTCGCGCTCGAGATCCTTCGTGAGGCAGGCGGTGCCGTCGACGACGATGGCGAACTTGTCGCTCATGTCTGCCGCACCTCACCAGCGACGATTCGTTCCACGCCGCTCGCGGTGGTCACGAGCAGCGCGCCCTCGTCGTCGATCGCCGTCGCCTTTCCCCCGAACGGAGCGCGCCCCGGCACGCTCACCTCGACTGCGTGACCCAGGAACGCGGAGCGCGCACGCCACTCCGCGCGGGCACGGTCCAGTTCGGCCGGATCGCACAAGCGGTCGAGCTCCGCGGAGAGGCGCGCGAGCAGCGCAAGCCGGTCCAGCGGATGACCGGCGATGCCGAGCGACGTGGCGATCTCGCGGAGGTCGGCCGGAAAGTCCGTCGCGAGCTGATGCACGTTGATGCCGATCCCGAGCACGAGCGTCCCTCCGCTTCCGTCCGACGTCGCGTGGGCCAGCGCGCCCGCGATCTTCTTCCCGCCGAGCTGCACGTCGTTGGGCCATTTTAGGTGCGCTCCGGAGCAGCCAAGCGTCTCGAACGACCGTGCCACGGCGACGCCGGACAGGGCGGCGAAGAGCGCTGGAGAAGCCGGCGCGGGCCGCGTGATCCACGATGCGAGCAGGCTCGTGCCCGGGGGCGCGAGCCACACGCGGCCGTGCGTCCCCTGTCCCCCCCGCTGCTCGTCGGCGACGACGATGCCGGCCGTCCAGCCCTCGGCCGCGAGATCGCGCGCACGCGTTTGCGTCGACGCGATGCTCTCGTGGAACTCGATGTCGCGGCCGAGCTCGCGCGCGACGGCCGAGCGGATGGCGGCGTTCGCGAGCAGACCGAGGCGGGGCACGCTACCGGCCGATGACGACGGGCACGCGCACGATCTCGTCGATCGTGCCATCTCGCGGGCTGCGCTCGAACACCTCGACCATCCCCATGACGTCGGAGGCGGGTCCGGTGAACGTCGCGGTGATGCTGAACGTGCCGCGAGCCGGCGCACCGACGCTCGCGGTCGTGACGCCCTGCACGATCACGGTTCCGCCACCGTCGACGATGCGCCACTGGAGCGTGGCCTCGAAGACGCTCGCGTCGCCGCTGATCGTCGCGGGCGATACGATCCGCGCGTTCGCAAGCGGCTTGCCGACCACGATGAAGCCTCTCGCGGAGCTCATCGCGGTCGCCGACGCCACCGCGGTCGGTGCCTGCGACGCGGTCGGCGCCGCGCCCGCGGCGCTCGGCGCTGGAACGCTCGCTCCGCCGCATGCGGCGAGAAGCACCGCGGCCGACAGAATGCGGGCGCCAACGGTGCGCGCGCGCAATCAGCGGCCCTCGTCGGTCGTGACCTGCGCCCCCGCCGCACGAACGCGGAGCACGCGCCCTCGCCCACCGACGCCGTGGGCGGAAGCGACCTCCTCCATGGCGGACACGACGCGCGGCGCGAGCCGGACCGGAGCGATCGCGAGCACGCTCGGTCCCGCGCCGGAGAGCGCGGCACCGAATGCACCGGCCGAGCGCGCGGCCGCGATGATCTCGGCGAGGGCAGGCACGAGGCTGGTGCGCGCGGATTGATGCAGCCGATCGTTCATCGCGAGCGAGAGCAGAGCGCCGTCGGATCGCAGCACGGCGGCGATCAGAGCCGCCGCGTGCGACAGGTTGAACACCGCATCTTCACGGCTGACGTGCGACGAAAGGACGGCCCTCGCTTTGTCCGTCGCCAGCTCTGAGCTCGGCACATAGACACAGATTCGCCAGGTGCGAGGGAAGGCGATCCGCGTCGCGACGGGGCCACTTTCGTCGGGGAGCGCGACGGTCAGCGCGCCGTACAGCGCCGCGGCGACGTTGTCGGCGTGCCCCTCCACCTCCGACGCGACACGAAGGAGGCTGCGGCGGTCGAGCGGCTCTCCAAGCAGCGCGTTCGCCGCCACCGCGCCGCCGACGATCGCGGCCGCGCTCGAGCCGAGACCACGCGCGACCGGTATCGCCGACCGCTGTGTGACGTGCTGGGCCAGTACGTTCCCCCCGGCGGCCTTCGCGACCGCGCGAGCGGCGACGACGAACAGGTTCTCGTCGCCCTGCGGCACGCCGTCGCCCTCGGAGCTGACCGACCACGAACGCGCGGGCCGGAGATCGAATTCCGCGAGCAGTGGCAGTGCCAACGCGAACGAGTCGAAGCCCGGTCCGAGGTTTGCGCTCGTCGCGGGGACGCGAACGCGGAGCACGCTCACCCCGCGCGGATGGCGCGACGCAGGGCCTCGAGCTCGGCGTCGACCTCGACGATCGGCGGCGCGAGGGCGATGGCGCGGTCGGGGTCCTTCAGCCCGTTGCCCGTGAGGACGCAGACCACCTGGCGCGGCTTCGTCCCGGTGCGCGCGAGCCTCCGCAGGCCCGCGACGGCCGCAGCGCTCGCCGGCTCGCAGAAGACGCCCTCGCAACGTGCGAGGAATCGGTACGCGTCGAGGATCTCCTCGTCGGTGACCGCGCTGATCGATCCGCCCGACTCGTCCCGCGCTCGCACTGCGCCATTCCACGACGCCGGATTCCCGATGCGGATCGCCGTCGCGATCGTCTGCGGATCGACGACGACCTCGCCCTTGACGATCGGCGCGGCGCCCGCCGCCTGAAAGCCGTGCATCTGCGGCCGGCGCTTGGACATCCTTGCCGCGTGCGCCTCGGTGAAGCCTTTCCAATACGCGGTGATGTTCCCCGCGTTGCCGACCGGGATGCAAAGCCAGTCCGGCGCGTCGCCGAGGGTCTCGCAGATCTCGAACGCCGCGGTCTTCTGGCCATCGATGCGGTGCGGATTGACGCTGTTCACGAGCGTGACCTCGCCGCTCGACGCGAGCTCGCGCGAGAGCGTCAGCGCGTCGTCGAAGTTCCCGCGCACGGCCACGACGCGCGCACCGAACACGATCGCCTGCGACAGCTTCCCGATCGCCACGTGGCCGGCGGGCAGCACGACGGTGCAACGCAGGCGGCCGCGGGCCGCGTAGGCGGCCGCCGACGCCGCGGTATTGCCGGTGGACGCGCACAGGACCGCCTCGGCCCCGTCCTCCATGGCCTTCGCGATCGCGACGACCATACCGCGGTCCTTGAATGACCCGGTCGGGTTCGCGCCCTCGATCTTCAGCCAGACTTCGGCGATGCCGGTCTCCTTCTCGAGCTCGGGTGCGCGGACGAGCGGCGTGTCGCCTTCGCCGAGCGTCAGCCGGGGCGTGTTCGGCGTGACCGGTAGATGCGCGGCGTAGCGTTCGATGAGGGTGGATCGTGGGGGCACGCGGGGATGGTATCGCCGCCCTAGCATGTGAGCGCCGTGCGCCTCACCGACAACGACCGACAGCTGCTACGGATCGTCGCGGCGCTGCTGATCGTGTACCTCGCGATCCAGGTCTTCGCGCAGATCTGGCAGGCCGTGGCGACGGTCGCCGACGTGCTGCTCGTCTTCGTCGCCGCCTGGGCGATCGCCTACCTCTTGTCTCCGCTGGTACGGCGCGTCGACGAGCGCACGCCGCTCGACCGAACGCTATCGGTCGTCGTGGTCTACGTCGCGCTCGGCGTCGTCATCGTCGTCGGCACGTCACTGGTATTCGCGCCGCTCACGCAGCAGCTCTCCGACTTCGTCGCGCGGGCGCCGGAGTACAGCGCGCTCGCCGCACAGGCGGTGCTCAATGCCCAGACGGCGCTGCAGAGCGCTGGTCTGAAGGTCGACCTCACCGAGCTCTACGGCACCCTTCCACAGCGAGTTGGCGCGATCGCCGGCTCCTACGCCGCGGACATCCTTGGCGTCGTCTCGGCCACCGCCGGCGCGTTCTTCAACCTGACCCTGATCCTGATCATCGCCTTCATAATGCTCATCGACGGCGATTCGCTGTGGCGGCGGTTCCTCCTGCGGCTGCCAG
>JBGPKU010000078.1:0-10498 GCA_041486085.1 Candidatus Limnocylindria bacterium
CCCATCCACTACTGGTCGACCGGCAAGAACCTCGGAGAGATACCGATCGGCGACCTCTACGGCACGGGTTTGGTGATCGATCTCCGGACGATCACCAAACCCTGGTCCTACTACTCGCTCAAGGACGTGCTCGCGTGCGTCCCGAAGGGGGAGCAGATCCGCGAGGGCGACGTCGTGATCCTCTACACGGGCTGGGACCGCTACAACTGGACCAAGCCGACGCGTGACGACGTCATGTACTTCGACCGCCACCCCGGCCCGATGCCCGAGGTGTGCGACTACCTGGTGGACAAGAAGATCCGCTGGTTCGGCGGCGACCTCGCATCGATGGATCACTCGCTGCACGTGCGCGTGCGCTACTTCCGGCCCGACCTGGTCAAGGAGTACGAGGCGCGGACGGGCAAGCCCATCGACGAGACGCTGCCGATGAAGGACTTCGAGCACGTCCACTACCACATGGCCAAGGCGAACATCCCCATGCTCGAGAACCTGGGCGGCGAGCTCGCTGAGGTCGCGGGCAAGCGCGTCGACATCGGCGCGGTCCCCTGGCGCTGGGAGGGCGGCGAAGGCTGCATCTGCCGCGTCGTGGCGTTCCAGCCGTGAGCGCCGTCGCCGCGCCGCCGACGACCGCGAAGATGCAGGCGCTGGTGCTCACCGCTCCGCACGAGTTCGAGATCCGCGATGACCAGCCCATCCCACGACCCGGCGGGAACGAGGTGCTCGCCCGCGTGCGCGCGATCGCCATCTGCGGCACCGACGCCGAGATCGTCGAAGGTACGTTCAAGGGACGTTGGCCTCGCGCGTATCCATTCATCCCGGGCCACGAGTGGTCGGGAGAGGTCGTCGAGGCCGGAGGCGTCGCGACCAGCTACGGCTTCACGCCGGGGACGCGGGTCGCGGGGACGAGCCACTCGGGGTGCGGCTACTGCCGGATGTGCCGCACCGGCCGCTACAACCTGTGCTTCAACTACGGGCGCGAGGACCTCGGGCACCGCCAGTACGGCCACTACACGCAGGGCGCGTACGCGACGTACGTGGTCCACACGATCAAGAGCGTCTTCAAGATCCCGGACTCGATGCCGCTCGATGTCGCCGCGCTGTGCGACACGGCGTCGATCGCGCTGCACTCGGTGAAACGGCCGGGCATCAATCCGGGCGACGTGTACGTCGCCGTCGGCTCGGGCGGCATGGGTCTGCTGACGGCGATGTGTGCGCGCGCGCTCGGTGCGGCGCGCTGCATCGTCGTGGGCGGCGGCAGGCGGCTGGATCGCGCGAAGGAGCTCGGCTTCGAGACCGTCGACTACCACGACGGCGATCCGGTCGCGCGGGTGCGCGAGCTGACCGGCGGCCTGGGCGCCGACGTCGCGGCCGACTCCGCCGGGACGAAGGACTCGGTCGGGCAGGCGATCCGCATGGTGCGCAAGGGCGGCCGCGTCGCGTTCACGGGCATCCCGAAGGAGCCCTCGTCGATCGACTTCCAGAAGATCGTGCTCGAGGAGATCGACCTGTATGGCGTCCGCGCCAACCGCAACACGATGGAAGAGGTGATCCCGCTGATGACCGACGGCCGTATCCCGGCCGGGAGGCTGATCACCCATCACTTCCCGCTGAAGGAGTTCCGCGAGGCGCTCCGCACGTTCAACGAGCGCGTCGACGGCGCGTTGAAGGTCATCGTCGAACCGTGAGCACGCAGGCGGCCGACGACCTCGGGACGCTCATGCGCACGCGACGCGCCGTGCGCCGATTCAGACCTGGTCCGGTCCCCGAGGCCGATGTGCGCGAGGTGCTGGAGGCGGGTCGCTGGGCCCCGTCGCCCGCGAACCTCCAGCCGACGCGCTTCGTCCGCGTGCGTGACGTGGCGGTGAAGCAGGAGCTTCAAGCGCTCGCCAGGGAGTCGAAGGAGCTCTCGAGCTACTGGGACCCGATCTTCCGGTCCGATGGCAAGAGCGGCCTGATCAACGATCTGGTGACCCCGGAGGTCATCGCGGTGATCGCCGATCCGGCCAAGAGCCTCACCAACGTCCACTACGACAACGGCTTCGAGTGGGCCGCGGCAATGTCGATCTACGCGATGTGGCTGCGCGCGCACTCCCTCGGTTATGGCGGGGTGTTCGTCCAGCACTGGATCACCGAGAAGGCCAAGCGGATCCTCAATGTGCCGCTCCGCTGGACGTTCCTCGGGACGTTCACGTTCGGCCACGCCGACGACGCGCCCGCGATGGATCGGCTCCCGCTCGACGAGCTCGTGTCCGTGGACCGCGTCGCCGGGACCCCCAGGATCGCATGAGCCTGCCGCAGCGCATGCTCGCCGTCGTGTTCGAACGCCCCGGCGAGCTCAGGCTGACCGACGTGCCGACGCCGCGGCCCGGCCGTGGCGAGGCGCTGCTCCGGGTGCGCGCCTCGATGGTCTGCGCGACGGACCAGAAGATCTTCGCGGGAACGTTCCCGGCGACGAAGTTCCCGCACGTCCCAGGACACGAGTTCAGCGGCGAGGTCGTCACCACGGGCGACGGCGTCGTCGTGGCGCCCGGCACGCGGGTCGGCGTCGAAGTGCATGTCGGCTGCGGGACGTGCGATCGCTGCCGCGAGGGCATGTACACGCTCTGCCTCAACTACGGCAAGCGCGAGACCGGGCACGCGCACGTGGGCTTCACGATCGCGGGCGGACTGGCCGAGTACGCCGCCGTCCCGATCGCCGCGCTCCACCCGCTGCCTGGCGGCATGCCGTTCGCGGACGGCGCGTGGACCGACAACCTCGGTGTCGCGCTCTGGGCGCTGGAGCGTGGACGCCTCGCGGCCGGCGAGCGGGTCGTCGTGTTCGGCCCGGGCGCCATCGGTCTCTGCGCGGTCCAGCTGGCGCGCGAGATGGGTGCCGGCAGCGTGACGCTTGTCGGCCGCGGCGAGCGTCTGGCGCGGGTCCGTGACCTCGTGGACGCGGTCGTCGAGGTCGCGGAGGTCGACACGCTTCGGGGAACCGCCGACCTGGTGGTCGAGTTCGCCGGCACCGCGGACGCGGCCCGGTCGGCGATCCTCACGGCGCGGCGGGGCGGGCGCGTCGTGCTGGGTGGCTCCACCGGCCTCGGCACCGAGCTCTCGGGGCTCGATCTCTCGACGATCGTCCGGGGCAATATCGACGTGCTCGGCTCGCTCGCCAATCCGAAGGGCGTCTCGGGTCGCGCGCTGACCCTGCTGGCGCGGGGTGCGGTCGACGTGAAGCGACTGGTCACACATCACTTCCCGCTCGAGCGATTCACCGACGCGTGGCGGACGTTCACCGAGCGCCGTGACGGCGCGATCCGCGTGATGCTGCATCCGGCGGGGGGCGACGAGACGTGAGCGACGAGCGGTTCGACAAGGCGACCGCGCTCGATCTCTATCGCGTGATGCGGCGCATCCGCGACTTCGAGGAGCGCTCGACCGTGCTGTTCGGTGAGGGCAAGCTCTGGGGCACGATCCACTCGTACGCCGGGGAGGAGGGGATCGCCGCGGGCGTGTGCGCGCACCTACGCGACGACGACTGGATAACGTCCACGCATCGCGGCCACGGGCACTGCATCGCGAAGCGCGCCGACATCGGTCGCATGTACGCGGAGCTCCTCGGGCGCGAGACCGGGTACTGCCGTGGCCGTGGTGGGTCGATGCACATCGCCGACACGTCGAAGGGGAACCTGGGAGCGAACGGGATCGTCGGTGGCGGGATCCCGATCGCGACCGGCGCCGCTCTCACCGCCAAGCAGCTCGGCACCGATCAGGTCGCGGTGTCGTTCTTCGGCGACGGCGCCGCGAACCAGGGTGGGTTCCACGAGTCCGCGAACCTCGCGGCCATCTGGAAGCTGCCGGTCATCTACGTCTGCGAGAACAACCAGTACGCCGAGAGCCTCCCGGTGAAGAAGGCGTTCCCGATCGACGACATCAGCAGGCGCGCCGATGGCTATGGGATGCCCGGCGTACGCGTGAATGGCCGCGACGTGCGCGCCGTGTACGAGGCGGCGGGCGAGCTCATCGCGCGGGCGCGCCGTGGTGAGGGGCCCGCGTTCCTCGTCGCCGACACGTACCGGCACGAAGGCCACTACTACGGCGATCCGCGGAAATACCAGTCGAAGGACGAGATCGAAGGCTGGAAGTCGCGGTTCGATCCGCTCGTCGACACCCGCGCCTGGATCGCCCAGGCGAAGCTCGCGACCGTGGCCGAGCTCGACGCGATCGATGCCGAGGTCATCGCAGAGGCCGAGCGCGCGGTCGCGTGGGCCGAAGCCGGTCCGCCGGCCTCGCCGATCTCGCTGCCCGGGGATGTGTATGCGAGCTACTGACCGCCCGGCGGTGCGCGTCCTCGACACCATCAGGACCCCGCTCGCGCCCGAGGTGCTCTTCGACCTGTTGGCCGACCCGCAGGGCTGCCTGATCTGGCACGAGCATTCCAAGGGCTACGAGGTCGACTCCGTCGATTCGGCGCCGGGAGCGGCACTCGAAGGTGCGCGGTTCGTCACGAGCGGGCGTCTGCGCGGGATCCCGTTCGACAGCACCACCCTCGTCACGGCCGCGGAGCGACCGCGCGTCTACCAGGTCCAGACCGAGATGACGCTGCACGACCCGCGGGCTCTCGTCACCAAGCAGCTGGCGACCGAGCGCTACACGATCGCTGACGACCACGGCGCCAGTCGGGTCAAATTCGAGACCCACCTCTTCCGGGAGTGGAGGCGAGGGCCGACGGCCCTTGCCGTCCGCGGCCTGCAGCGTGTGGCGGATCAGCTCGTTGCGGCATCGCTCATACGGAGATATCTCCGGCGGAACATCCGCGCCGCGGAGCGACACGCCGGTGTGACGGCATGAGCATTCGATCCGATGTCCAGCCCGCGTCCGCGCCGCGCGCGACCCGTGAGATGTTCTACAACGAGGCGCTCGGGGAGGCGCTCCGCCTGGAGATGGAGCGCGACCCCCGGGTCCTCGTCATCGGCGAGGACATCGCCGAGCATGGCGGCGCCTTCCAGGTGACCGCCGGCCTCCTCGACACGTTCGGCCCGACGCGCATCCGCCAGACGCCGATCAGCGAGCTCGGCATCGTCGGCGCCGCGGTGGGCGCGGCGCTCACGGGACTGCGCCCGGTGGTCGAGCTCATGTACATCGATTTCTCAGGGCTGGCGATGGACCAGCTCGTCAACCAGGCGGCGCAGAATCGCTTCATGTTCGGCGGGCAGGCGCGCGTGCCGATGGTGATGCGCACGCAGGGAGGCTCCGGGCGCGGGAACGCCGCGCAGCACTCGAAGTCGCTCGAAGCATGGTTCGCGCACGTCGCGGGCCTCAAGGTCGTCATGCCGTCCACGCCCGCGGACGCGAAGGGCCTGCTGACGTCGTCGATCCGCGACGACGACCCGGTGATCTTCCTCGAGCACAAGCTGCTCTACCGCACCAAGGGCCAGGTGCCGACCGGCGAGTATCTCGTGCCGCTCGGCAAGGCCGACGTCAAGCGTCCCGGGACCGACCTCACGATCGTGTCCTGGTCGCGCGAGGTGCTGTTCTCGCTGGAAGCGGCCGAGAAGCTCGCGGCCGACGGGATCGAGGCGGAAGTCGTCGACCTGCGAAGCCTCGTGCCGCTCGATCGCGATGCGGTGCTGTCGTCGGTCCGAAAGACGCATCGGCTGCTCGTCGTGCACGAGGCGATCAAGCGTGGCGGCTACGGCGGCGAGATCGCCGCGATGGTGGCGGAGGAAGCCTTCGACGACCTCGACGCGCCGCCGCGCCGGCTCGCCGGCCTCGAGACGCCCATCCCCTACGCGCAGCATCTCGAGAAGACGGTGGTCCCTCAGGTGGACGACATCGTGAAGGCGGCGAAGGAGCTCGTCGCGTGAGCGTCACCAGGGTCATCCTCCCGAAGCTCGGCCTGACGATGGACGAGGGCCGCCTGATCGCCTGGCACAAGAAGGAGGGCGATCGGGTCGAGAAGGGCGAGGTCCTCTTCGAGGTCGAGACGGACAAAGCCAACATGGAGATCGAGTCCGCGGCGTCGGGCATCCTGCGGCGCATCCTCCTGCCGCAGAACGCGAGCGCTCCGGTGACGACGGTGATCGCGCTGATCTCGGACACCGCGGATGAGCCTCTTCCCACCGTCGCTGAGGCACCGCCATCGCTCGCGGGAGCCGCAGGGTCGCTCGCCGAGGCTGCGCCGTCAGCTGCCCCAGCGCTGCGCTCCGCCGCGGCCGCGCCACCGGTCGCGCCGGCCATGCCCGCCGCGGGCGAGCGCGTTCGCTCGTCACCGGCAGCCCGCAAGCGCGCGCAGGAGCTCGGCGTCGACATCAACGCGCTACGTGGTACCGGGCCGGGCGGGCGCATCAACATCGAGGACGTGGAGGCCGCGGCGAGCGAGCCGAATGCCGCGCGGCCCGCGCTCTCCGGAGCGAACGGCACACCCGACGCGCGCGAGCCGCTGACACGAATGCGGCGCGCCGTCGCCGAGACGATGGCACGAAGCTGGCGCGAGGCGCCACAGTTCTCGATCTCGCGCGACGTCGACATGACCAACGCGAACGCGAAGCGCAAGGCCGCGAGCGTGTCCTATACGGACGTGATCGTCGCCGCTGCCGCGCGAGCGCTGCGCGCTCATCCCCGTCTGCGCTCCCGTTTCGACGGCGACGCGGTCGTGGTGTCGGAGAGGGTCGACGTCGGTCTCGCGGTGGCACTGGACGCGGGCCTCATCGTGCCCGTGCTGCGCGACGCCGATCACAAGCCGCTTGCGGCACTCCGCGACGAGCGCGAGGCGCTCGAAACGGCCGTGCGGTCGGGCCACGCGCGGGCCGACGCGTTCGGCAGCGCCGCCATCACCGTCTCAAACCTCGGCACGTTCGGCGTCGACCGCTTCACCGCGATCGTGAATCCGCCGGAGGCGTCGATCCTCGCGGTCGGGCGGGTGTCGGATCGCGTCGTGGCGGTGAACGGTGCACCGGCGGTGCGTCCGGTCGTGTCGCTCACTCTCACGGTCGATCACCGCGTGGCGGACGGCGCGGACGCGGCGCGTTACCTTGCGGACGTGGCCACGAACCTGGAGGGGTGATGGCGACCGACACCGCAGACCGCGTCCGCATCGCCGCGGGCCACTGGAAGCCCCGATTCGTAGCGAACGGGATCGACGCGAACGACTTCGACCGCGTCCTCGCCCAGACCGCCGAATGGCGCGATTGGGCGCCGGCCTGGAAACGGGTCGGGGACGAGCACCGCGCGCTGGCCGATGAGGCCGAGCGCGGCGGCCGGACCGTGACGGCGACGGACGCGTACCAGCGCGCGGCCTGGTGCTACCACCTCGGGAAGTTCCTCTGGTTCGAAGACCGCGCGCTGCACGACGAGCTGCGCGAGCGCACCGTGAACACCTACGCCAAGGCGATCGCCCGCATCGAGCCGCCGGGCGAGCGAATCGAAGCCCCGTTCGAGGGCGCCGTGATCCCGGGCATCCTGCGCAAGCCGCGCGGCGCAGCTAGACCGCCCCTCGTCATCCTGGTGCCGGGGCTGGACTCGGTGAAGGAGGAGCTCTTCGCGATGGAGAACGACTTCCTGCGCCGCGGGCTCGCCACGCTCACCATCGACGGGCCCGGCCAGGGCGAGAATTCGCCGCGCTTCCCGATCCGCGCCGACTGGTCGACGGTCATCACACCGCTGCTGGATCATCTCGCGTCGCGGGACGTCGGCGTCGACCTCGCCAGCGTCGGGCTGATGGGCATCAGCATGGGCGGCATCTACGGACCGCGCGCCGCCGCGAAAGAGAAGCGGCTACGCGCCCTCGTCGCGCTCGCAGGACCATACGATCTCTCCGAGTGTTGGCCGGCGCTCAACCCGCTCACGCGCGGCGGCTACGTGTTCTATACGAAATCGCGCGACGAGACGGAGGCGTTCGAGAAGTCGAAGACGCTGTCACTGCACGGGGTGTTGAAGGACGTCAGCTGCCCGCTCCTGGTCATCCACGGCGGCAGGGACCGTCTGTTCCCGCCCGAGCAGGCCGAGCGCATCGTCCGCGAGGCTCCGAACGCGACGCTCCTGCTGTACCCGGAAGGGAACCACGTCTGCAACAACATCCCGTACAAGTACCGGCCCGCGATGGCCGACTGGATGCGGGAGCGCCTCGCGTGAAGATGACGCTCCACGTGAACGGCGCCGAGCACACGGTCGATGTCCCGCGGCGGACGACGCTGCTCTCGGCCCTGCGGGTGGAACTCGGCCTGACCGGGACCCGCTTCGGATGTGGCGCGGGTCAATGCGGCGCCTGCTACGTGATCGTCGACGGCCGCGCGGTGGCGTCGTGCCTGTTGACGGTCGACCAGGCCTCGGGGAGCGAGATCACCACGGTCGAGGGGCTTGCGTCCGGCGACAAGCTCACCGCGCTGCAGGAGGCCTTCGTCGCCGGCGACGCGATGCAGTGCGGCTATTGCACGAGCGGCATGCTCATCTCGGCGACCGCTCTCCTCGCGAGCGACCCGCGACCGTCGGACGCTGCGATCCGCGACGCGCTGGCGGTCAACCTATGCCGCTGCGGGGTGTACGTGCGCGCGATCGAGGCCACCAAGCGCGCCGCCGGGACGTCGTCGTGACCGGTTGGGGTGAGGCCGCGCCGGAGCGCGTCGAGCAGCGCATCCGCATCGACCCCGACGGCACGGTCGTCGCGTTCTCTGGAAAGATCGAGTTCGGACAGGGCATCCGCACCGCCTTCGCCCAGATCGTCGCCGACGAGCTCGACGTGCCGATCGAGCGCGTGCGTGTCGTGCTCGGCGACACCGACCAGGTCCCGTACGACATGGGCACGTTCGGAAGCCGCTCGGTGGCCCAGGAATCTCCCGCGTTGCGGCGCGCCGCGGCCTTCGCGCGCGAGCTGCGCGCCCGCGGGGAGCGGATCGAAGGCGAGGTCCCGCAGGACGTGCGTCTGCGGCCTGACGCGGAGCGAAGGTACGTCGGCAGGCCGATGCCGCGCGTCGAGGCGCGCGACATCGTCACGGGCCGAGCGCAGTACGTGGCGGACGTGCGCCTCCCGAACATGGCGCACGGTGCGGTCGTGCGCCCACCGTCGCGTGGCGCGAAGGTCCGCGCCGTCGATGACGCCGCGGCGCGCGGCATGCCCGGCGTGATCGCCGTCGTCCGGGCCGGCGACGTCGTCGGAGTGGTCGCCGAGCGTGAGGAGCAGGCGCGCGCGGCCGCCGACGCCATCGAGGTCGATTGGGCCGTCGCGCCGATCGGCGAGGGACAGCCGCTCGAGATCGTGATGCGCGACGACGGCGGCGTCGACGAGTCGCTCGCAGCGGCGGCGACGGCCGGCCGTATCCGCCTCGAGGCGGAGTACACGCTGCCGCCGATCTCGAACGCGCCGATCGGGCCGAGCGCCGCGGTCGCCGACGTGCGAGCCGATCGCGCGACCATCTACGCCGGCACGCAGCGACCGTTCGGCGTGCGCGAGCAGGTCGCGGCGCTCCTCGGTCTGGACCAAGCGCGGGTTCGCGTCCTCCCGCAGATGCCGAGCGGCACGTACGGTCGCAACTCGTCGGCCGACGCGCCCGTCGAAGCCGCCTTGCTCTCGAAGCACGCCGGTCGGCCCGTGCACGTGCAGTGGACGCGGGCCGAGGAGTTCGCGTTCGCGCCCACCCGCCCGGCCGCCTACCTGCGGGTCGCCGCGGCCCTCGACAAAGAGGGCCGCATCGCGGCGTGGCGGTACGACGAGCACACCAACGTCCATACCGGCGGCGGGCTCGACGCACGAATGGCGCCGATGACGTCAGGCCGCAACGCCATCCCGCACTACCGCATACCCAGCGCGCGGGTGACGCTGCACGTCGAGCCCACGCCGCTTCGGACGGCCTCGTTCCGCTCCCTCGCGGCGGCCGAGAACATCTTCGCGATCGAGTCGTTCATGGACGAGCTCGCGCGGGCCTCGGGTCAGGAGCCGCTCGCCTTCCGCCTCGCGCACGTCGAGGACGATCGTCTGCGCCGGGTATACGAGCGGGTCGCCGAGCGCAGCGGCTGGGGTCGAGCGCCGGGCCGGCGGCACGGGCTCGGCATCGCCGGAACGATCTATCACGGCACGTACATCGCGGAGGTGGCCGAAGTCGAGGTCGACCCGTCGGGCCGGGTGCGCCTCCTCGCGGTGTGGGCCGCGGTCGATCCGGGGCGCACGCTCAATCCCGACGGCGTGCGCAATCAGATCGAGGGCGGCATCCAGCAGTCCTCGTCGTGGACGCTGCTCGAGGAGATCCGGCACAAGGACGGCCGGATCGCGAACACCGGCTGGGACACCTATCCGATCGCGACCTTCCGTGACGCGCCGCGGTCGATCGAAGTGGACGTCATGGGCGACGACACGAAGCCCTCGACCGGAGTGGGAGAGCCCGGCGCGGTCGCGATCTCAGGCGCGATCGCCAACGCGGTGTTCGCGGCGACCGGCGTCCGCGTTCGCGACCTCCCGATCACGCCGGAGCGCGCGCGAGGCTAGCCGAGGGCCTTTCGCAGGGCCGCGCCGACCTCTTTGAACGCC
>JBGPKU010000079.1:0-10426 GCA_041486085.1 Candidatus Limnocylindria bacterium
ATCACGCAAGTCGTCGCGCACGCGACGGAGCAGGCCGCCGCGCACGCGGCGCTGAAGGACGTGCGCAACGAGTGGGTCCTCCAGGTGAAGGGAACGGTTCGCGCGCGGCCGGAAGGCACAAAGAACACAAAGCTGCCGACCGGGGATATCGAGGTCGTCGCGAACGAGATCGTCGTCCTGAACGAAGCCAAGACGCCGCCGTTCTACGTGAACGAGGAGACCGAGGTCGACGAGAACCTTCGGTGGAAGCATCGGTACGTCGACCTGCGGCGCGAGCGGTCGCGCGACCTCATGCGCCTGCGCCATGAGGTCACGAACTTCATCCGCAACTTCTTCGTGGAGCGCGGACATTGGGAGATCGAGACGACGATGCTGATCAAGTCCGACCCGACCGGGGCGCGTGACTTCGTCGTCCCGTCACGCTACTACCCCGGAAGGTTCTGGGCGCTGCCGCAGTCGCCGCAGCAGCTCAAGCAGATCCTCATGGTCGGCGGCATCGACAAGTACGTGCAGATCGCGCGGTGCTTCCGCGATGAGGATCCGCGCGCGGACCGCGTCTACGAGCTCACCCAGCTGGACGTCGAGATGAGCTTCGTCGAGCCGAACGACGTCATGACGCTCGCCGAGGACTGCTACACCCAGGTCTTCACCCGCTTCGGCCGCAAGCCGCTTGCGCGGACACCCTGGCCCCGCATGAGATACGAGGAGGCGATCCGCCGCTTCGGCATCGACCGCCCGGACACGCGGTTCGGCATGGAGCTCATCGATGTGACGAGCGTCTTCGGGGGCACCGGCTTCAGGGCCTTCGGGGACGCCCTCGCGAAGGGCGGGGTCGTCCGCGGGCTCGTCGTTGCCGGCAAGGCGGACGCGTCGCGCAAGGAGATCGACGGCTGGCAGGAGGTCGTGAAGAAGAAGGGCGCGAAGGGCCTCGCCACGTTCGCGTTCGCCGACAGCGAGGTCCGCTCGCCGGTGGCGAAGTTCCTCACACCCGAAGAGCTCGCGGGTCTCCGCTCCGCCTCAGGCTCGAAGGACGGCGACCTGCTCGTGACGGTCGCGGATGAATACGAGCTCGCCAGCGAATCCTTGGGCGCGCTCCGAAACCATCTGGGCGAGACGCTGCATCTGATCGACGCCTCGAAGCATCACGCGATGTGGATCGTCGAGTTCCCACTGGTGAAGCGGACGCCCGAGGGTGGCTGGACCTTCTCGCACAACCCCTTCTGCGGCCCGCTGACCGAGGAAGATCTGAAGCTCCTCGACACCGCGCCCGAGAAAGCACGCTCGAAGCAATACGACCTGGTCGTCGACGGGCATGAGCTCGGCGGAGGCAGCGTCCGCATCCACAAACGCGCGGTGCAGGAGCGGATCTTCGAGCTGATGGGCACGTCCAAAGAGGAGGCCGCCAAGCGGTTCGCGGGCTTCCTCGACGCGCTCGAATACGGCGCGCCGCCACACGGCGGCATCGCCACGGGCATGGATCGGACGGTGATGACGCTCGCCGGCACCGAGAACATCCGCGAGGTGATCGCGTTCCCAAAGACGCAGACCGGCTACGACCCGCTGCTCGACGCGCCGGCCGAAGCGGACCCCGAGCTCCTGAAGGAGCTCGGTCTGCGCGTCATCATCCCTCCGAAGCAGTCCTGAGCGACGCCGCAGGTGAGGCTCAGGGCGGCGGCAGCCTCTTGGGCGCCTTGCCGCGGCGACGCCCGCGCTCGAAGAAGCGCTCTCCGACCAGTAACAGCGCGAGCACGAGCAGGAGCGCCAGGGCGATGAGGAAAGGCCACATCCGACCTAGACTTTAGGTCCATGCGACGCGTGTACCTCGATCACGCCGCGACCACGCCCGTCGACCTCGAGGTCGCCGAGGCGATGGCGCGTGTCTACCGGGACGTTTCGGGCAACCCCTCCAGCATCTACGCCGAAGGCCAAGCCGCCCGCGCGCTCGTGGACCAGGCGCGCGAGCAGGTGGCCGCGGCGATCGGTGCCACACCGGCCGAGATCGTCTTCACGAGCGGCGGCACCGAGTCCGACAACCTGGCGCTGCGGGGCGCTCTCAAGGCCCGCCGCCAGGACCGCGACGGGCTGGTGACCACGGCGATCGAGCACCACGCCGTGCTGGACACGGCCCGCGACCTGGCCGAGCACGGTCACGTCCGCCTCACGATCGTCGAGGTCGGGCCGGACGGCCGGGTGGACCCTGGCGCCATCGCCGCCGCCATCGACGACCGGACGTCGCTCGTGTCGGTGATGCACGCGAACAACGAGATCGGCACGCTGCAGCCGCTGGCCGAGATCGGCGCGCTCTGCCGCGAGCGCGGCGTCACGCTTCACTCCGATGCCGTGCAGAGCGTCGGCGCGCTCCCGTTCGACGTGCGCAGGATCCCGGTCGATCTCGTCTCGCTGAACGCGCACAAGTTCTACGGCCCGAAAGGCGTGGGCGCGCTGTACGTCCGGAAGGGCACGCGCGTCGCCACGATCCAGACCGGCGGGGGCCAGGAGAAGGGCCGGCGCACCGGGACCGAGAACGTCGCCGGCATCGTCGGTCTCGGCGTCGCGATGCGCATCGCGGCCGAGCGGCGCGCGGACGAGTCGCCGCGTCAGGCGAGATTGCGCGACCGCCTGCTGGAGGGCGTGACGCGCACCGTGCCCGACGCGATCGTGACCGGCCACCCGACCGAGCGCCTTCCGAACAACGCTTCGTTCATCTTCCGCGGCGCGGACGGCGCCTCTTTGGTGATGGCGCTCGACATGGCCGGCTTCGCCGTGTCGTGCGGGTCGGCGTGCACCTCCGGCGACACCGAGCCGTCGCCGGTGATCCTCGCGCTCGGGATCGACCGCGAGACGGCCAAGGGCTCCCTGCGCGTGACCGTCGGTCGCGCCACGACGGACGCCGACGTCGACGCGTTCCTGACCGCGTTGACGGACATCGTCGCGCGCGTGCGTGCCGCGGCGACGGTCACGGCGTGAGCAGCGGGCATGGCCAGTACGCGAATCCGCGCGACGGCGATGTGATCGAGTTCGAGGTCGACCTCACGCACGGCACCGTCGCCGTGAAGACCATGTGGACGCGCGGCTGTGGCGCCGCGACGCGCGCGGCGGGGGAGCTCGCGCGCTGGGCAAACGGGAAGACAGCGGATGACGCCGAGCGCATCGAGCCGCGCGAGCTCATCCAGCGTCTTGCGCTCGTGCCCGACGAGGAGCGCTGCGCGCTCACGGCGATCGCCGCACTCAGGGCGGCGCTCGTCGACGCCCACGTGCGCGAGCTCGCACGGACGGAGGTCAAGGGCCGATCGTGAGCAAGGTCTTCGTGGCAATGAGCGGCGGCGTCGACTCGTCGGTCGCGGCCGCGCTGCTGGCGGAGCGCGGCGAGGATGTCGTCGGCGTGTGGATGCGCCTCGTTCCATCGGGCGGCGCGGTCGACGCGCCGCGCTGCTGTGGGACGGACGAGGCGGGGGAGGACGCGCGCCGGGCCGCCGGCGCTCTGCGCATCCCCTTCTATGCCCTGGATTACGCGGACGTCTTCGGGCGCGAGGTCGTCGATCGGTTCGTCAATTCGTACGCGATCGGCGAGACACCCAACCCGTGCGTCGCCTGTAACCAGCACGTGAAGTTCGAGGCGCTGATGCGTGACGTCGTCGCGAAGTTCGGCGCGGGCCGGCTTGCGACCGGTCACTACGCACGCGTCTCACACCAGGGAGGCCACCGTCTGCTCCGGGCACGCGACCGCGAGAAGGACCAGTCCTACGCGCTGTACATGCTCGGCCAGCGCGAGCTCTCGCGACTCGAGATGCCGATCGGCGAGCTCGCGAACAAGTCCGAGACCCGGGCGATCGCCGCGCGCTTCGGCCTCGCGACCGCGACGAAGCCGGACAGCATGGACATCTGCTTCATCGGCGGCGACTACCGCGGCTTCGTGCGCGAGCGCGCACCCGAGGCGTTCGTCGCCGGTCCGGTCGAGCGAACGGATGGCAGCCCGGTCGGCCGGCATGGCGGGATCGGCACCCTCACGGTGGGGCAGCGATCCGGCACGGGCGTCGCGACCGGCGAGCGCTTGTACGTGCTCCGGCTCGAGCCGGACCGGCGCGCGGCGATCGTCGGCACACGCGAGGAGATCACCGCGACGTCATACGAGCTGCGCGATGTCCGGTTCTGCGCGGACGACGCACCGGCGGTCACGTTCCGTACGCACGCGGTCCTCCGCTACCGCGGCTCGCCGCTCGCAGGGTCGCTGACCGTGCGGAACGGCGGCGCGCTCCTCGAGCTGGATAGCCCAGCCCTGGTCGCCCCTGGCCAGGCCGCGGACTTCTACGGCGCGTGGGACCTGAAGGGTCCGACACGCGACGATGACCGCAGGGAATGTGACGGAGATGCGGTCGTCGGCGGCGGTGTCGTCGCCCGGGTCCACACCGCCTAGGGATGCGCGCGCTCCTCCGCATCGCCGCGATCGCCGTGGCGGGCACGACGCTCTACTACGCCGGCCTGCTGAACGGCATCGCCATCCAGCGGCCCGAGCGTCCGGGCGCCGCGCTCGTCGTCCTGGCCATCGGCGCGGCGCTCGCCGTGATCGTGGTGTCGCTGCGCGGCACGGGCAGGGGCGACGCCGAGTCACCACCCGCGTCGCACGTGCGGCTGCACCGCGCGCTGTGGATCTTCGTGTGCCTCATGGCGACCGTCTCCCTTGCCTGGATCTTCACCATCCCGCACAAGCGCTCCGAGGATTGGACGCCGTACCACAACGACGCGATCGCGCTCAACGAGTGCGCCGCGAGCCTGCTGATCGCCGGCAAGGATCCGTACGCCTCGCTCGACATCTTCACCTGCTACGGAGACCTGGCCATCGGCGCCGATCGCACGACGCCTTTGCAGCGCGGCGAGTTCGCGAGCGTGCCGGTCTATCCGACCGACGATCAGCTCGACCGCACCTGGGCGCTGCGGCAGCGCGAGGGCGGGAACGTCGAGTTCGTGACCCGTCCGTCCTACCCGGCGCTCTCGTTCGTCCTGCTCGTGCCGTTCGTCGCGCTCGGCGTCGACACGAATTACCTGTATCTGGCGTGCCTCGTCGCGGCGATGGCGCTCATCATGTGGCGCACGTCTGTCGGCTTGAGGCCGTTCATGCTCACGGGCCTACTTGGCGCGCCGTGTCTGGTCGCGTTCACGGTGGGCGGCAGCGCCGACCTGCTCTACGCGCTTCCGCTTGTGGCCGCGTGGATCTGGCGGGACCGCGTGGGCGGCGCGATCGCGTTCGGGATCGCGATGGCGATCAAACAGATCGCCTGGTTCGTCGCGCCCTTCTACCTCGTCGGGGTGGTCGCGACCTCCGGCTGGCGGGCCGCCGCGAAGCAGACCGCGCTCGCGGGGGCGATCTTCATCGCCACCAACGCGCCGTTCATCGCCTGGCACCCGGCCGATTGGTTGGCGGGTGTGCTCACGCCGGTGACCGAGCCGATGTTCCCGCGCGGCGCGGGCGTCGTCTTCCTCGGAACGAACGCCGGGCTTCCGCTGCTGCCGGCGACCGCGTACCTCGCCATAGAAGGGGTCGCCATGCTCGTGTGCCTCGCCGCCGCCTGGCGGACGAGGCGAACGAGCCCCGAGATCGGGATCGCGCTGGCGCTCATCCCGCTCTTCTTCGCCTGGCGGAGCCTCTTCTCCTACTTCTTCCTGATCCCGCTCTTTGGCTTCGCCGGCCTCGCGCGGATGCCGCTGGGCGAGCTCTCGGTCCAGCGCGCCCGGGAGGCCGGTGCCCTCACGCTCTTTGCGCTGCCCGCGAAGCTGCGGACCGTCGCCCGCGGCGAACGCGCGGCCTGATGCCGCCGGTCCTGGTGCCGCTCGCCCTGGTCGCGATCGGCGTGCCCGCGGCGCTGCGCGCCGCCCTGGGACGCCCGCGCTCGCTCGGTCGCGCGTGGGTGCTGGCGCTGACCGCGGTCGCGATCGCCCAGGCTGCCGGTGAGCTGACGGGTTCCCGCGTTGGCGTGCTCGGCGACGCACAGGTGCTCTTCGCCGCTGTCGGTGCGCTCCTGGCTGCGATCGCATTGAGCGTCGCGGAGGGCGGCGCGAAGCGCTAGGGTCACCACAGGCCGCTCTTTCGATCGCGAAGAGCGAGTGATGCTTGCCAAGGGGGTGTGCAGCCATGGGCTTCCTGATCGGTCTTCTCACTGGAGCCGTCCTCGCGCTGCTTTACGCGCCGAAGGCGGGCGATCTCACGCGCGAAGAGCTGAAGGCCCGAAGCGAGGAGTTCAAGCGCCGCGCCGATGAGCTGCAGCGCGTCGCGCAGGATCTCTCCGCGCAGGCACAGGTGAAGGGCCGCGAGCTCGCCGACGAGGCCAAGCGGCAATTGGAGCGTGTCGGCCAGAAGCCGGCCGGCGGTGAAGGCGCACCGAACTCGCGCACCTGATTCGGTAGACTTCGCCTAGAGGCAACTGGGAACGCGGGGAGTGACCGTGTGGTCGCCCCGCGTTTTTTCGTAGCCGGGGCGAAGAGGAGCGAATCCGCTGGACAGCGCCGAGATCCGCGAACGGTTCATCAAATTCTTCGAGGAGAAGGGTCATGTCCGCCTGCCCAGCGCGCCGCTCGTGCTCAAGGACGACCCGAGCGTGCTCTTCACGAGCGCGGGCATGCAGCCGCTCGTCCCGTATTTCCTCGGTCGGAAGCAGCCACCGGCCAAGCGGATCGTCACCATCCAGAAAGTCTTCCGCTCGACCGACATCGAGGAGGTCGGCAAGGATGGCTATCACCAGACCTTCTTCGAGATGCTGGGGAACTTCGGCATCGGCGACTACTGGAAGAAGGAAGCGATCCAGTGGGGTTGGGAGCTTCTGACCAAGGAGTTCGGGTTCGACGCGCAGTCGCTGGTGGCGACGGTGCACACGAGCGATGACGAGGCCTACGACATCTGGACGAAGGAGCTCGCGCTCCTCCCGCCCGAGAAGATCTTTCGGCTCGGCGACGAGCACAATTTCTGGGCGCCGGGTCCCACCGGCCTGTGCGGGCCGGACAGCGAGGTCTTCGTCGACAAGGGTCCGCAGCCGGGCGTCGGACTCCACGACTGCGATCCGAGCGAGCACTGCGGGCGATACATCGAGATCTGGAACTTCGTGTTCCAGCAATACGACCGCAAGCCGGACGGCACACTTGTCCCCCTCGCGAAGAAGAACATCGACACCGGCGTTGGCCTCGAGCGCCTTGCCCAGGTGCTCCAGGGAGTGCCGGGCGACGCGTACAAGACCGATCTCTTCCAGCCTCTGGTGAAGAAGGTCGAGGCGCTGTCCGGGAAGACCTACGGCAAGGACCGGGACATCGACCTCTCCATCCGCATCGTGGTCGAGCATGCGCGCGCGGCGACGTTCTTCATCGCCGACGGCATCGCGCCATCGAACGAGTGGCGTGGCTACGTCCTGCGACGGCTCATCCGCCGCGCCGCGCTGCACGGCCGTAAGCTCGGCCTCCGGACGGGCTTCCTCCCGGTCCTCGCGGCCGAGGTCGTGAAGACCATGCAGCGCCAGCATCACGAGCTGACCGCCGCCCGCGACCGCATCGCCGAGGTGCTCGCGGACGAGGAAGCGAAGTTCGAGAAGACGCTCGCCAACGGGCTTGCGATGCTGAACGAGGCCATCGACCGCGCGAAGGCGCAGGGCCAGCGGTTCATCGACGGCGACACGACCTTCCGCCTGTACGACACCTTCGGTTTCCCGGCGGAGATGACGCGCGAGATCGCCTCGAGCTACGGATTGACCGTTGACGAGGATCGTTTCCGCGATCAGCTCGAGGCGCAGCGCAGCCGGAGCCGCGCGTCCGCGAAGTTCACGCAAGACGCGATGAAATTCGGGCAGTTCTACGCGATGCTCAGGGAGAGCGAGGGCATCAAGAGCGAGTTCCGCGGCTACGAGGAGCTCGAGACGGATGCCCTCCTCACCTCCCTCGTCGTGAGCGGCGCACGCGTCGATGAGGCGCACCAGGGCAGCGACGTCGAGCTCGTGCTCGACAGGACGCCGTTCTATCCCGAGGGAGGAGGTCAGGTCGGCGACCGCGGCACGATCACCACCGATGAGGGACGCGCGATGGTCGCGGACACGCAGACAGCGGCACCGGGCGTGATCGTCATGAGCGCGAAGGTCGTCGACGGAGTCCTGCGTCTGCGCGCGCCCGCGAAGGCGATCGTGGACGAGGAGCTGCGCCGGGACACGATGCGGAACCACACCGCGACGCACCTGCTGCACGCGACGCTGCGGCGGATGTTCGGGGACGACGTGCACCAGGCGGGATCGCTCGTTCACGCACCGAACCTGCGTTTCGACTTCACGTTCGGACGCGGGCTCACCGCCGATGAGCTGCAGCGCGTCGAGGACGAGGTGACTCGCGCGATCCTCGAGAACGCCGACGTCCGCGCGCGCGAGATGCCGCTGCAGGAGGCGCTCGCCTCGGGCGCGATGGCGCTCTTCAACGAGAAGTACGACGACCACGTTCGCGTGGTCGAGGCAGGGCCGAGCCGCGAGCTCTGCGGCGGCACGCATTGCCACTGCACCGGCGACATCGGCCCGTTCCTGATCACGAAGGAAGAGAGCATCGGTGCCGGTATACGGCGCATCGAGGCGGTCACCGGGACCGGCGCTCTGCGCGAGGTCCGGGAGACGCGCGATCGGCTCGCTCGCGCCGCCGCGACGCTCCGGGTGCCGCCGACCCGCGTCCCAGAGGCAGTGCAGCAGCTGTACGAGTCGCGCGAGCGCCTGCAACACGACATCGAGGCGCACCAGAGGAGCGGCATCGAGTCCGCGGCGGCGGAGCTGCTGTCGAAGGCAGAGACCATCGGCGCGTCCCGGCTCGTCGCCGCGAACGTCGGCGAGGGCGACGCGCAACATCTTCGCGCGCTGTCCGACCGCATCAGGGTAGGGCTCGGGTCGGGCGTGGTCGTCCTGGGCGGCGTCCGCGCGAATCAGCCCTACCT
The DNA here is from genome assembly GCA_041486085.1 of Candidatus Limnocylindria bacterium. Classification (GTDB taxonomy): domain Bacteria; phylum Chloroflexota; class Limnocylindria; order P2-11E; family P2-11E; genus CF-39. Next base: position 8,939 of record JBGPKU010000079.1, read on the forward strand.
GGTGATCGCCGTCTCGAAGGACCTCAGCAAAGAAGTGGACGCGAACAAGCTGATCAAGCTGCTGGAGCCGATCATCGACGGCAGGGGCGGCGGCCGGCCCGAGAGCGCCACGGCGGGGGGAAAGGACCCGTCACGACTCGCCGAGGCGATCGAGACGGCACGTTCCGCGGTCCGCGAACGTTTGAATGGGGGACGTGACCGCAGCTAGACCCGCCACCCACGCACGCGACACGCGGCCGGCCGGACCGCGCGGTCCGGCGGTGGCGGGCGTCGAGATCTCCGCCGGTGTCGTCCACGTGGTGATCGGCCGCCGCGAGGACGCGCGGCTGCGCATCACCGGAAAGGGCGAGAGCGCACTGCCCGAGGGCGCGGTCAACGGCGGCCTGGTGTCCGACCGCGGCGTGGCCGCGGACGCGCTGCGCGCCGCGTTCGCGCTGGCCGAGCATGCGCAACGAGCGGAGCGCGTGGTCGTGGCGCTCGACAGCGACGATATCCGCACGTACCACGCGCTCACGTCCTTCGAACGCGAGGACTCGCGCTCGGCGGTCGCCTCCGGCGAGGAGTCGCGCGCGATGCGCGAGGCCGCCGGCGACGCGTCGACGCGGGCATCCGCCGCCACGGAAGAGGACGCGGCACTGCGCGGTGTCGCGACGACGCAGGTGCACGACGACGTGGCCGCACTGGCCCTCGACGGTCGCGGCCTTCGGTCGCTCGTCGGACACCGCGGGCGCCTGGTGGAGGTATGGACCGATGTGACGATCGCACCACTCGTCCTCACCGGCGCCGCGACCGCGACGCTCGAGGTCGCGCGGCGGCGTGGATCGGTCGTCTCGGGCGCGTACGCGCTCGGCCGTCTCCTTGCCGGGTCCGGGATCTCCGATGGCGGCATCGTCCGACTCAGTCCCGATGCGACCTCGCTCGTCGTGCTGCGCGAAGCTCGTGTCGTCGCGACACGCGTGTTCGCTCTTGGCCGTGCCGCGCTGGCGGCTCGGGGCGGAAGGGCGCCCGACGATGCGCGCGTGTGGGCGGATTGCGTGATCGCGTCGCTCCGGGGTCTCGATGGCCCTCCGCCCGGCCGATGGATCTTCGTCGGCGTGCCGGAGTCGCTGCTCGCGCTGCCGCAGGCGCTGGGCGACGTGGTCGGCGAGATCCGCGGAGAGGGCGTCGATATCGCGCCGCTCTCCGTCGCGCTTGCCTCCCGCGTCTACGGCGACGGGCTCCGCTCGGACGATCTCACCGCGGCCGCCGCCGCCGCGATCGGCGCCGGGGTCTACGACGCATGACGGTGAATGCCCCGGCGCGCGCCGTGATCGACCTGGGGGCGCGGGCTTCCGTCCTCGACGCGATGGACCGCGTACGCGCGGCGCCGCCGGCGGACGAGCTCGTCCTCGCCATCGCGGCCGGCGCTCCGGTGCTCCGCAGCGCCGTGTTCCTCGAGGTCCTCCGGCGCGCCTCCGGCGCCCGGCGCGTCGCGCTCGTCACGCCCGA
>JBGPKU010000080.1:0-9864 GCA_041486085.1 Candidatus Limnocylindria bacterium
CGCGCATCGCGCAGCTTGCGCGCGCGACGGGCATCCACCTGGTGCTCGGGACGCAGCGCCCGTCGGTCGACGTCATCACCGGACTCATCAAGGCGAACATCCCCGCACGAGTCGCGTTCGCCACGGCGTCTGCGGTCGACTCGCGCACGATCCTCGACATGACCGGCGCGGAGAAGCTGCTCGGCCGCGGCGACATGCTCGTCCTCCGGCCGGACCTCGCGAAGCCGATCCGCGCGCAGGGCGTGTTCGTCTCCGACAACGAGATCCACGACCTCGGCTACCACTGGACCCAGCAGTCGGGCATGCGCTACGACCGCAAGGACAAGGTCACCGAGGGCCCCGACCGGCTCACGCGCCGGGACATGGACAGCGACGATCCCGATGACGATCGCTACGAGGAGGCCGTGGAGATCATCCTGCACGAGGGCAAGGCCTCGGTGTCGATGCTCCAGCGAAAGATGACCATCGGCTTCGCCCGCGCCGGACGGCTCATCGACCAGATGGAGAAGCGCGGCGTCGTTGGGCCCGACCGCGGACCTGGCAAGTTCCGCGAGGTGTACGGCACCTCGCAAAACTCCACCGGAGGGGCGTGAGGTGTCTCGCCTCGGCGAGACGCTCCGCGCGCAGCGCGAGAAGAAGTCCATCACGCTCGACCAGGCCGCCGCCGACACGCGCATCCGCGAGAAATTCCTGCAGGCGCTCGAAGACGGCGACCACCAGTCGCTTCCCGGCGCCGTGTACACGAAGGGCTTCCTCCGCAACTACGCCGAGTACCTGGACCTCAGCTCCGAGGCGCTCATCGCGCAGTTCAATCAGGAGCGCGGCCTCGTGGCGGAGCCGAACCGCAAGTTCCGGCCGATGCGGCCGATCGGACGGCGCAATCTCGTGTTCACGCCGGCCGTGCTCGTGCCGATCGTCGTCCTCGCCATCGTCGGGCTCTTCGTCGGTTACCTCTATTACCAGTTCACGTCGTTCGCGGTCGCGCCGATGCTCGAGGTGAGCGATCCTGCGACCGACTCGATCGCGCAGGACTCGCAGTTCGTGGTCAAGGGAAAGACGGTGCCGACCGGCAGCGTGACCGTGCAGGTGTTCCCGGGTCCGCTGACCGTGGCGGGCATCAAGCCGGCCGCCGACGGCACGTTCGCGGCAGCGGTCACCCTGACGGCCGGCGCGAACCATCTGGTCATCAAGGTGCTCGACCAGAGCGGCAAAGCGAGCGAGGTCAACCGCAGCGTCACACTTCAGCCGCAGACCGCGGCGAGCGCGCCGCCGATCAAGCTCGTCGTCGACTTCCCGACCAATGGCGGCCGGGTGGAGAACACCGCGGTCGTGGTGAGCGGGATCACCGACGCGACCAGCCTCACGATCAACGGCGTGCAGGCGCCGCTCTCCAATCCGGGCGGTCGGTTCGAGGGGCGCTTCACGACGCCCGCCGGCCCGCAGGTCTTCACGATCGTCGCGCGCAACGCGTCCGGTGTGAGCGTCACGGAGACGCGCACGGTGACCGTCGCCTACACCGCCGTGGTCATCGTCGTCTCGGTCAAGGGCGGCGATGCCTGGATGCAGGCGACCGTGGATGGCACCGTGGTCGCCGGCACCGGCCGCGTGTACAAGGACGGCGAGAGCGCGAGCTTCCAGGGCCGCGAGGTGCGCATCCGCAGCGGCAATGCCGCGGCAACGCAGATCACGCACAACGGCTCGCTTGAGGGAGCGATGGGCAGCCAGGGACAAGTCGTGGAGAAGGTCTACACCGCGCAGTGAGCGCCGCGGACAGCGTCGTGGCGCTTCGCGCCCTCGCGGTCATCCCGATCCTCTGGGCCATCGCCGCAGACCAGCGCGGCATCGCGCTCGCGATCTTCCTGCTCGCGGCTCTGTCAGACGCGCTTGATGGATGGCTCGCGCGCCGGGCGGGAGAGCTCGGCGCGCGAGGCGCATTCCTCGACCCGCTCGCCGACAAGGTGCTCGTGCTCGGCACGCTCGTCGGTCTGGCGTTCGCGCCCGCCGCGGGTTGGCCCGTCGCGGTCGTGACGGTGCTCATCTGGGCACGAGAGCTCATCGTGGTCATCGCGCGCGCCAGGGCCCTGGCCCGCGACGTCGCGCTTCCCGCCGACGCGGCCGCAAAGGCCAAGACCGCGCTCCAGATGGCCGGTGTGGCGCTCGTCATCTTCGGTGGCCGCCCCTGGTCGGTCCTTGGCGTGGGCGTATTGGGTCTGGCATTCCTCCTCGGCGTTCTGACGCTGCCGCGCTACTTCAGATGGCGCCTCGCGTAACCTGCTCCGCGTGCCTGCCAAGTCCGCGCCAACGTTCGATCAGCTCGTCGCGCGCATGGCGAAGCTGCAGACGAAGCTGATTCGCGAGAAGCTGACCGTCGCCGTCGCCGAGTCGTGCACCGGTGGCCTGCTCGGCACGGTTCTCACGGCGCATGGCGGGTCGAGCGCGTTCTTCCAAGGCGGTGCCGAGGTCTACAGCGACGAGGCCAAGACGACCCTCGCCGACGTTCCGCCGCAGCTCATCGCCTCGCACGGCGCGGTGTCGTCGGTCGTCGGCGGCGCCCTGGCGCGCGGCGCGCGGTTGCGGCTCGGCGCGAAGGTCGGACTGGGCATTACCGGTATCGCGGGTCCCGGTGGCGCGACGCCGGGCAAGCCCGTCGGCCTCACGTACATCGCGATCGACAGCGACAAGCACCAGGCCGTGAAGAAGTACACGTGGACGTTCGATCGTGAAGGCAACCGCCTGGCGTCGGTCGGTGCGGCCCTCGATCTCCTGGAGGAGCTCGTCGGATGAACGATCTCAAGCTGGGTGAGGCGTTCGCGGATCGTGAGGTCGCGGCGCTGTACCGTCATCGCCCGCCCTATCCCAGGGGCACATTCGACATCCTCGCTCGGCTGATGGTGGCGCCGCGCACAGTCCTCGATGCCGGCGCAGGCACAGGGGCAGTGGCCCGCAACCTCGTCGGCATCGCCGTGCGTGTCGACGCGCTGGACCCGTCAGCGGCGATGATCGCCGAAGGACGCCGCGCGCCAGGCGGCGACGATGCCCGACTGCACTGGATCCTCGGACGAGCGGAGGATGGTCCCGCGGAGCCGCCGTACGGCCTCATCACGTGCGGCACGAGTCTCCACTGGATGGACCACGCTGTGGTGCTCCCGCGCTTTCGAGCGATGCTCGCTCCTGGTGCGCGCTTGGCGATCGTGGACACCGAGAACATCCACCCGTCGGCCGCGGTCCGAGATGAGGCCCTCTCGGTCATCCGCCGCTACTCGCCGCTCAAGGATCATGTCAGCACGCGCGAGATGCTCGACGACCTTATCGCGCGCGGACTGCTGGTTATCGAGGGCCGCGAAGCGGTGCCGCCGACGCCGTTCGATCAGTCGGTCGACGAGTACCTGGGCCTCCTCGGCAGCACGAGCACGTTGAACCGGGCGATCCTGGGCAGCCAGGCCGCGCACTTCGACCGCGACATGCGCGCCGTCTTCGCCCATCACGGGCTGGAGCGTGTCCACTACGACGTCGTCGGTCAGGTCGCGTGGGGCCGTCCCGCATGAGCGCACCGATCGGCGTGGGCCTGCTCGGGCTCGGCACGGTGGGTTCGGCCGTCGCGCGCGCGCTGACCGATCGCGACCGCGCGCGTCGTCTCGAGGCGATGGCCGGCCGGCCCGTGCAGCTGATCGGCGCGGCGGTGCGCGACCGGGAGAAGGAGCGCGACGCGGGCGGCGCCGCCGTCACCAGCGATCCGTTCGCGATCCTCGACGATCCCGAGGTGCACGTCGTCGTCGAGGTCATCGGCGGGACCGCGCCGGCACGCGACCTCCAACTCGCCGCGTTCGAGCGCGGCAAGCACGTCGTCACCGCGAACAAGGAGCTCGTCGCGAAGTCCTGGAACGAGCTGCACGAGGCAGCGCGGCTGGCGAAACGCGAGCTGCGCTTCGAGGCGAGCGTCGCGGCGGCGATCCCGATCGTCGCGGCGACACGCCAGCTGGGTGCGTCGCGGCCGCGGGTGTTGCGCGGCCTCCTGAACGGCACGACGACCTACATCTGCTCGCAGCTGGACGCCGGTCACTCGTTCGACGAGGCGCTCAAAGAGGCGATGCGCCTGGGTTACGCCGAAGCCGATCCGAGCGCCGACGTGGATGGGTTCGATCCCGCGTACAAGATCGCGATCCTCGTGAGCCTGCTCGAGGGCCGACACTTCCATCCGGACAACGTGCTTCGCAGCTCGCTGCGCGGCGTCTCGCCGGATGACGTCCGAGCCGCCCACACGCGGGGCGCGACGATCCGCTATCTCGCGACCGCTGACTTCGGCGAGAAGGCGACGAAGGCCCGCGTCGCCCCGGAGGAGGTCGCGCTGGACTCGCTCGAGGGCGCGGCGACCGGGCCGACCAACGTCGTGCGGATCGAGACCGACCTGGCCGGGACGCTCGTGTTCAGCGGACCCGGTGCGGGCGGAGATGCGACCGCCTCGGCCATACTCGGCGACGTGATCGCCGTCGCGCGGGCCGCTCGATGACCCGCACCGTCCTCAAGTTCGGCGGCACCTCGGTCGCGTCACCGACCGCGCTCGAGAGTGTCGCGAAGATCGTCGAGGGGCTGCCGGGCGATCGCGTGGTGGTGGTGTCGGCCACCGCCGGCACGACCGACGCGCTCCACGGTGCCGCGAGGGCGGCTCAGGAAGGCGACGCCGACGGCGCGGAGCGGACACTGCAGGACCTCGCGAAGGCGCACGCGAACCTCGTGGCGGATCTGCTCGGAGTCGGCGGCGGCGAGACGATGCGGGAGATCACCGAGCTGACCGAGCGAACGGTGGGGCTGCTGAAGAGCGTCGCGATGCTGCGCGAATGCACCGCGCGGACGCTCGATGCGATCGTCACCTATGGCGAGCGTGTCTCAGCCCCGCTGGTGGCGGGTCTCTTGAGCGCTCGCGGCGTGAAGGCCGAAGCAGTCTCGGCCGAGGGTCTGATCATCACCGACGACGCGTTCGGCCACGCGAACCCGCTGCTCGATGAGACCCGCGCGCAGGTGCAGAAGCAGTTGATCCACCGGCTCAAGGCCGGCGTCGTACCGGTGATCACGGGCTACCTGGCCTCCACCGCGGACGGTCTCACGACGACGCTCGGCCGGGGCGGCTCCGACTACTCGGCGGCAGTGCTGGCCGCGGCGCTCAACGCGGACGAGCTGCGCATCTACACCGACGTGAGCGGCGTGATGAGCGCCGACCCGCGCATCGTCGCAGACGCGAAACCGCTGGCAAAGATGTCGTACGCCGAGGCCGCGGAGCTCTCGTACTTCGGCGCGAAGGTCATCCACCCGCGCACCGTTCTGCCGGCGATCGAGGCGCGCATCCCGGTGCGGATCCTCAACACCTTCTCGCCGGACGACGAGGGCACCACCATCACGGCGGATCCCGTCTTCGACGGGAGCGTGGTGAAGGCGACGACGTCGCTCGGCGGGCTGGGCCTCGTGACCGTGCAGGGCGCGGGGATGAGCGGTGTCCCGGGATTCGCGGCGCGTGTCTTCGACACCACCGCCTCAGAGGGGATCTCCGTGCTGATGATCAGCCAGTCGTCATCCGAGAACTCGATCTGCCTCGTCGTGCCGGCGACTTCGACCGATCGTCTGCGTCCGGCGCTGGAGCGCATGTTCAGCGCTGAGCTGCGGCGCCACGATGTCGAGCGCGTCGAGGTGGAGGCGCCCGTCGCGATCGTCGCCGCCGTGGGGGAGGGCATGCGCGGGACGCCCGGCGTCGCCGCGCGGGTGTTCGGCGCGCTCGGCCGCGCCCGCGTCAACGTGATGGCGATCGCGCAGGGCTCATCCGAGCTGAACATCTCGCTCGTGGTGCACGAGGACGACCGCGACAAGGCCGTGCACGCGATCCACGACGAGTTCCATGCCGCACACTCTTAGCGTGCGGAGACGCAAAGTCGCGATCCTCGGCGCGTCGGGCACGGTCGGTCAGCGATTCATCAGCATGCTCGTTGGTCACCCGTGGTTCGAGATCAGCGCGCTCACGACCTCGGACGCGAAGGCCGGCAAGCGCTACGGCGACGCCACGCAGTGGCACTTCAGCGCGGACATGCCCGAGGGCATCGCCGACATGAGGCTCGTGGCAACAGCGGCCGATATCGACGCGGAGATCTGCTTCTCGGCGCTGCCGAGCGACGCCGCGCAACAATGGGAGGCGCAGCTCGCGAAGGCCGGGCATCACGTCTTCTCGAACGTGAAGACGCACCGCGAGGATGCCGACGTCCCGCTCATCATCGCCGAGGTCAATCCCGAACACGCCGCCGCCCTCGACGTGCAACGCAAGAAGCGCAGCTGGTCCGGATCGATCGTGACGAACGGCAACTGCTCGGCCATCACCTTCGCACTGGCCGCGGCGCCGCTGCACAGGGCATTCCGGATCGAACGCGTAGTCGTCACGACCCTCCAGGCGGTCTCGGGGGCGGGTTACCCGGGCGTCCCTTCGCTGGACGCGCTCGACAACGTCGTGCCGTTCATCGGCGAAGAGGAAGAGAAGATGGAGAAGGAGACCAAGAAGTTCCTCGGCTCGTGGGACGGCGCTGCGTTCCACGACGCCGACATCGCGTTCTCCGCGCACTGCAACCGCGTCGCGGTGCGCGACGGGCACACCGAGACGGTGACGCTGTCGCTGCGCGATTCGCCCAGCATCGGCGATTTCGTGAACGCGCTGCGCACCTTCCGCGGCAAGCCGCAGGAGCTGGGGCTGCCGACCGCGCCAGCGTGTCCGGTCATCGTCCGGGAGGAGCGCGACCGCCCGCAGCCCATCCGCGACCGTGACGCCGGCCGCGGGATGTCGGTCGTCGTCGGACGCGTGCGCGAGGACCCGGTGCTCGGCTACAAGTACGTGGTGCTCGGCCACAACACCATCCGCGGTGCGGCCGGCGCGTCGATCCTCAATGCGGAGCTTCTGGCGGCGGAAGGACGCGTTTGAGCCTGACGCTCGGAGGATCGACGAGCCAGGGATCATTCGTCGAGCGCCTCGATCGCGTGCCATTGAACAGCTTTCATTGGCGCCTGCTGGTCGTGAGCGGCATCGGCTGGCTGTTCGACGCGATGGACGTGATCCTCATCTCGTTCCTGCTCGTTCCGATCCGCGACGAGTTCGCACTCGACGCGACGCGCACCGGACTGGTTGCGAGCGCCGGGTTCGTGGGCATGTTCTTCGGCGCCGCGATCTCCGGTCGCCTCGCGGACCGCCTCGGCCGGCGCGTGGTCTTCTCGTCGACGCTGGTGCTGTTCTCGATCGGCGCGCTGCTTTCGGCCGTCGCGCCCACGTTCGAGACGCTCCTCGTCGCGCGCATCGTCGCGGGCCTGGGCCTCGGCGGCGAGCTGCCTGTGGCCGCGACGCTCGTGTCGGAGTTCTCGCCTCGAGCGCAGCGGGGCCGGATGATCGTGCTGCTCGAATCGTTCTGGGCATACGGCACGCTCGTCGCCGGACTCATCGCCCTCTTCGTTCTGCCGGCGTACGGCTGGCGCTGGGCGTTCGCAGTCGGCGCGGTGCCGGCTCTCTATGCCGCATATCTGCGGAGGGCGCTGCCCGAGTCACCGCGCTATCTCGCCGAGCGCGGCCGCGCGGCGGAAGCGGACGCGATCGTGCGGCGCGTCGAACGCGCCAGTGGGGGAGCGCTGCTCACGCTCGCACGGACGGTCGCGCCCGTGCGGGCGGGGACGTCGCGAATCGCGGATCTGTTCCGAGCCGAGTATCGCCGGCGCACCGCCATGCTTTGGATCCTCTGGCTCGGGATCGTGTTCACGTACTACGGGATCTTCCTGTACGTCCCGACGCTCCTCGTCGCGCGCGGCCTCACCGACGTGCAGAGCAACAGGTTCTTCTTCCTGTCGACGATCGCGCAGATCCCCGGCTACTTCACCGCGGCGTGGCTGGTGGAGCGATGGGGCCGCAAGCCGACGCTCGTCACCTACCTTCTCGGTTCGGCGGCGTCAGCCATCCTCTTCGGCACCGCAGGCACGGGGACAATGGCGTTCGCCTATGCGGCGCTGCTCTCGTTCTTCAATCTCGGCGCCTGGGCGGTCGTGTACACGTACACGCCGGAGCTGTATCCGACCGCCATCCGTGCGACCGGTGCTGGTATCGCGGCGGCCGTCGGCCGTATCGGCGGCATCATCGGGCCGTTCCTTACTCCGGTGCTCGTGCCCCTCATCGGACAGACCGGAGTCTTCGCTATGTTCATGGCGATCCTCGTGCTGACAGCGACGGCGGTCTTCGCCCTCGCTGAAGAGACGAGGGGCCGATCTCTCGAAGAGATCGCGGGGCCAGCGGCGGCCTAGATGCGCGATGAGGGGCTGCGCGCACTGCTGCAGACCCTTGGGAGCGCGGTGCTGGGTATCGGACTCGGCCTCGGCATACTCGCCGTCGGTTTCATCGTGAGCCGGATGACGCTCGCCGAGGCCACGATCGTCGCGACCGGCTCGAACGCTCCGCTCACGGCGCCGGCCACATCGCCATCGCTCACGCCGCGGCCTGCCCCGACGGCCGCACCGACGACTGCTCCGACGGTCGCTCCCACCCAGGCGCCGACCGCGACCCCCACCGCGACCCCGACTCCGACACCGACGGCGGCCGCAGATGCGCTGACCTTCGAGCTGTACACCAACGGCGGGCGCCGCTTCGCCGCGTTCGTGCTGTCGTCGACTCCGTACACCGTGACGTCGCCGATCGCCGGCACCGTGTCGATCGCGATGTACCAATTCCTCGACGGAGAGGTGCGCGTCGGGTCCAACATCCCCGGGCTGCCGTTCTTTCCGTACGTGACGGTGACCGGCTCGGAGCGCAGGGTCGTGCTGCGTCCGAGCTCGCTGCAGGCCGGCGTGAAGCTGCTGGTCGACGACGGTCAGAAGATCGGCATCGGGGACGCGCTCTTCAGCATCAAGGACCTGAGCGCGTCATCGTGGCGCACGTTCTATGACCGGAGCCTTGTGGCTCCGGTCATCGCGTCGGCGTCCTCGACCTCGACGGGCGCCGAGGTCGACCCACTCTCGATCTTCAAGCGCTAGGCGGAGCTTCGCGAAGCGCGGCCATCCGCTCCGCAGCCTGGCGGAGCTCGGGTCGCGACCGCGGCTCGAAGCGTCGCGACTCGGCGGAGGCAAGGTCGGGACGCTTCCCCTCGACGGCCCACTGCGCTTGGCGAGCCGCGCCTGAGGCGGCCGCCTCGACGATCGCAGGGCGCACCACCGGCAACGCGAAGACGTCGGCGCACAGCTGCGACCACTCGTCCGACGATGACCCGCCCCCGATGAGCGAGACCTCCGCTGGCCGGGGCACGCCCGCGCGGCCCAGGGCCTCCAGCAGGTGGGCCAATCCGAACGTCACGCCCTCGACCACCGCCGCGACGATCTCATCGCGCCCATGGCCCGAACGGAGGCCGACGAAGACGCCGGTCCCGTCGGGACGGTTGGGTGTCCGCTCGCCGAAGAGATAGGGGAGGAACAGCAGTCCCCTCCCGCGCCCACGAGCGATGGCCGCGTCGACGGCGGCGTGGTCCAGCGCGAAGAGCTCGCGCACCCACTCGGTCGCGCTCGTGCAGTTGAGCGTGCACGCAAGGGGGAGCCAGCCGCCGGTCGAGTCGCAGAACGCCGCCGCTTCACCGAGCGGATCGACCGCAGGCTGCGCCCGGTGCGCGAAGGCCGTACCGGATGTCCCAAGGCTCACCGCCACAGGTCCCTCCGCGATCACATCGCAGCCGAGCGCGGCGCACATGTTGTCACCGCCCCCCGCGCTCACCGGGATGCCAGGCGCGAGGCCCAGCGCCTCAGCCGCCGCGCCACGAAGCGCGCCGACGACGCTCAGCGAGGGCGCGACCCTTGGCAGCGCGCGTTCCCAGTCGC
>JBGPKU010000081.1:0-9740 GCA_041486085.1 Candidatus Limnocylindria bacterium
ACGATCTCCGTGAACGAGGAGATGCCGATGCCCATGAGCTCGCCCTTCTTGCGCTTCTCGGCCTGTTCCTTCCGCAGTCCTGCGTAGTCGATCTTGTCCATGGCGAGCTTGAGCGCCTTGCCGTAGTCGCCGCTGTCGTACTCCCAGCCGAGCACCGACTTGTACGGGAACGCGGCGACCGGGATGAAGTTCTTCATCCGCAGCTCCGCCGGGTCCATCTTCAGCTTGAGCGCGAGCACGTCCATGAGGCGCTCGATCGTGAAGGCGGCCTCGGTTACGCGGAACGAGCAGCGGTAGGCGATGCCTCCCGGAGGCTTGTTGGTGTAGGCGCCGTCGACCTCGACGAACGCCTTCTTGAAGGGATACGAGCCGGTGATGATATGGAACAGCCCGGCCGGGAACTTCGACGGGTTCGCCGCCGCGTCGAACGCGCCGTGATCGGCGATCGTCTTCACGCGGAGCGCCTCGACCGTGCCGTCCTTCTTCGCCGCGACCTCCGCGGTGATGTGGTAGTCGCGCGCGAACGAGTCGGCCTGGATGTTCTCGGAGCGGTCCTCGACCCACTTCACCGGGTGACCCGTGAGGACCGAAGCGCCGATCGCCAGGACGTAGCCCGGGTAGACCGGCACCTTCCCGCCGAAGCCGCCGCCGATGTCCGGCGCGATGACCCGGATCTTGTGCTCGGCCAGGCCGAGGTGGCCCGCGACGAGCGCGATGACCGTGCGGATGGCGTGCGGTGCCTGCGTCGTCATGTACACCGTGAGCTGGCCCTCGACCTTGTCGAAGGAGGCCACGATGCCGCAGGTCTCGATCGAGGAGACGTGGATGCGCGGGATGTAGATGTCCTCCTTGACCGTGACCTCGGCCGTTCGGAAGGCCTCGTCGGTGCCGGCCTTGTCGCCGGTCTCCCAGTGCCAGATGCGGTTGGACTTCTCCTTGCGGTCCGGCCGCAGCACGAACGCGTCCGGCAGGAGCGCCTTCTTCGGATCGACGATCACCGGGAGCGGCTCGTAGTCGACCTCGATCGCCGCAACGCCGTCGGCCGCGATGTATCGCTCGGTCGCCACGACCGCCGCCACTTCCTGCGACTGGTACATGACCGTGTCCGTCGGCAGGACCATCTGCTGGTCGCCCATGAGCGTGGGCATCCACGCGAGCTTGAGCGGCACGAGGTCGTTCCCCGTGATGACCGCGAGCACGCCGGGGATCGCGAGGGCCTTGCTCGTGTCGATCTTCACGATCTTCGCGTGCGCGTAGGGGCTGCGCGCGATGTCGAGGTAGAGCATCCCCGGGAGCTTCACGTCGTCGACGAACTTGCCGCGGCCGCGGATGAACCTCGCGTCTTCCTTGCGCTTGACCGACTGGCCGATGCCGCCGAGTTCGACAGCCATCTCTATGCCCTCCCCGCCGCGACCGGCTCGCTCTTGGCTTCACGCATGGCCGCGCTCGCGTGCTGGACCGATCGCACGATGTTCACGTAGCCCGTGCACCGGCAGAGGTTCCCGGAGATCGCCTGGCGGATCTGCAGCTCGGTCGGCGTGGGGTTGCTCTCCAGCAGTGCAACCGTGGTCATCAGCATCCCCGGCGTGCAGAACCCGCATTGCAGGCCGTGCTCCTGATGGAACCCGTCCTGGAGCGCGTGGAGCTTCCCGTCCACCTCGAGGCCCTCGACCGTGCGGAGGTTCCGGCCGTTCGCCTGGACCGCGAAGATGGTGCACGACTTCACCGGCCGTCCCTCCATCAGGATCGTGCAGGCCCCGCAGTTCGTCGTGTCGCAGCCGATGTGCGTGCCGGTCATCCCGAGCTGCTCGCGGATGAAGTGGACGAGGAGCATGCGCGCCTCGACCTGCGCCTCTTTCGCCTCACCGTTCACGGTGAGCTTGATCGGATACATCGTTTCCGCCACGGTCAGCTCCCTCCCTTCGCGCGCGCGACGGCCTGCCTGAGCGCGCGCGTCGTGAGCACGCGGACGACGTCGCGCTTGTATTCGGCCGGCCCGCGCAGGTCCGCGACGGGCTCGGATTCGTCGGCCGCGGCCTGCGCCGCCGCGGCGATGGCCTTCTCATCCGGCGCGCTGCCGACGAGCGCCGCCTCCGCGCGCTTCGCGCGGATCGAGGTGCTGCCGACGTTGGTGAGCCCGATGCCCGCGCTCTTCACCTTGCCACCGTCGTCGAGGATCAGGTACGCGGCGACGCCGGCGATCGCGAAGTCGCCGACCTTCCGCTCGAGCTTCAGATAGACCCCGCCGCTCTTCGGAGCGGGCTTTGGGATGCGGATCTCCGTGAGGATCTCGTCGGGCTTCAGCGAGGTCTGGAACGTATCGACGAAGAGCTCGTCGATCGGTATGACGCGCTCGCCTTTCGGCGACCGCGCCACGACGCTCGCGCGGAGCGCGAGCATCGTCGCGGGATGGTCGTTCGCCGGGTCGGCGTGGGCGAGGTTGCCCCCGACCGTCGCGAGGTTACGCACCAGCGGGTCGGCGATCACGGCCGCGGTGTCCGCGAGGATCGCGTAGCGCGACCGGATGAGAGTGCTCGCCTCGAGCTCGTATTCGCGCGTGAGCGCGCCGATCCGCAGCTCGCCGTTCTCCTTTATGTACGCGAGCCCCTCGATGCGATTGAGGTCGATGAGGGCGCGTGGCTCCGCGAGCCGGAACTTCATGAGCGGGATGAGGCTCATGCCCCCCGCGAGGATCTTCGCCTCGCCGGCCCCCTGCGTGAGGAGCTGAAGGGCGTGCGGCAGGTCGCGGGCCAGCTGGTACTCGAACCGTGGTGGGATCACTTCGCACGCTCCAACGCGATATTCAGCGCACGCCTGGTGCAGACGCCGAGCAGATGCGTCCGGAACTCCGCCGACGCGGTGAGGTCCTCGAGCGCTTCGATGCCTTCTGCCGCCAGCCCCGCGGCCTTTGCCACAGCCGCGTCGTCGCCGCCCGTCCCGGTGAACGCCCGCTCCGCTGCGCCCGCGCGGAAGGGACGCGTCGATGCCCCGGTGACCGCGATGGCCGCCTTCGCGATCTTGCCGTCAGCGCTGCGGGTCACGACCGCCGCCACGCCGACGACCGCGAAGTGCGATGCCGGATGCGGGAAGAGCACGTACGCGCTCCCCGTCCTGGCCGGCTGCGCCGGCAGCTGTATCTCCGCGAGGACCTCGTCCGCCGCGAGCGCCGTCTCGAACGTCCCGCGGAAGAAGTCGGCCGCCTTGATGGTGCGCTCGCCCTTCGGCCCGATCGCCTTGATCGTCGCGTCGAACGCGAGGATCGCCGCGGGCTCGTCCGCGGCGGGATCGGCGTGCGCCAGGCTCCCGCCGATCGTCCCTCGCGCGCGGACCTGGGGGTCGCCGACCGAGATCGCGGCATCGGCGAGCGCGGTGTAGGCCTTGGTGATCGCGGGATCGGTCGCGAGCCGCTCGTGCGTGACGAGCGCGCCGAGAGTCACGCCCGGCGGGGCCGTCTTGATCTCGCGCAGCGAGGCGATGCGTCCGATGTCGACGAGCGCGCTGGGCTGGGCGAGCCCCAGCTTGATGAGGGGAATGAGGCTGTGTCCGCCGGCGAGCACCTTGGCGTCGGGCGCACCGGCGAGCGCCTTCACCGCCTCCTGGATGGTCGTCGGTCGCTGGTAGGCGAATTCTGCGGAGATCACTTCCGCACCTCCTTGGGCGTCGCGTCCTTGATCGCCCGCCACACCCGCTCGGGCGTGAGCGGCATGTCGATGGTCTTGATGCCGAGGGTTCCGAGCGCGTCGAGAGCGGCGTTCACCACCGCCGGAGTCGACGCGATCGTCCCGGCCTCGCCGATGCCCTTGACGCCGAGCGGGTTCACCGGCGAGGGCGTCACGGTGTGCGACAGCTCGACGTTGGGCACGTCGGCGGCCGTTGGGACGTGGTACTCCATCATGCTTCCCGAGAGCAGCTGCCCGTTGTCGTCGTAGACCGCGCCCTCGTAGAGCGCCTGACCGATGCCCTGCACGATGCCGCCCTGCAGCTGTCCCTCGACGATCATCGGATTGATCTGGACGCCGCAGTCGTCACATGCGACGTAGTGGACGATCTTCGTCGTGCCGACCTCGGGATCGATCTCGACCTCGGCGATGTGTGTGCCGAACGGGAACGTGAAGTTCGTCGGGTCGTAGTAGTACGTCGCTTCCATGCCTGGCTCCATGCCGTCGGGCATGTTGAAGGCCATATACGACTGGAACACGATCTCGCCGAAGGTCTTCGCCTTGTCGGGCACGCCCTTCACGTGCACCTTGCCGCCCTCGAACACCACGTCCTCGGGCGAGGCTTCGAGCATGTGCGCGCCGATGAGCTTGATCTTCTCGCGGAGCTTCTCCGCGGCCTTGTGCACCGCGACCCCGCCGACCGCGAGGCTGCGGCTGCCGAACGTCCCGACCCCCATGCCGGGGGACTCGAACGTGTCGCCGTGCCGGACCTCGATGTCGTCCGGCGAGATCCCGAAGGAGTCGGCGACGATCTGCGACCACGAGGTCTCGTGGCCCTGGCCGTGCGGGGAGGTGCCGGTGAAGACCTGCACCGCGCCGGTGGGATGCACGCGGATGCGGGCAGACTCGTATCCGCCCCAGCCGACGCCGAGCGCGTGGTTCGCCTTCGATGGAGCGAGGCCGCAGATCTCGACGTAGCTCGAGAGCCCGATGCCCCGGAGCATCCCGCGCGATTTCGCCTCCGCGCGGCGCTTCTCGAATCCGGCGTAGTCGGCCATCGCGAGCGCCTTGTCCAGCGTCTGGTCGTAGTCGCCGCTGTCATATGCCAGCGTCGTGATCGTGGTGTACGGGAAGGCGGTCTTCGGGACGAAGTTCCGTCGGCGCACCTCGGCCTGATCGATGCCGAGCTCGCGCGCGAGCATGTTCATGGTCGTCTCGATGAGGTAGGTGGCCTCGGGGCGTCCGGCCCCGCGGTACGCGTCCGTCGGCGTCGTGTTCGTGTAGACACCGGTGATCTCGCAATCGAACGCCGGGATCCGGTAGGCGCCCGGAATGATGAAGATATGCAGCACCGTCTCGATGACCGGCGCGAATGCCTGGAGGTAGGCCCCGAGGTTGGCGTAGCCGCGGATCCGCAGGCCGGTGATCGTCCCGTCCTTCTTCGCCGCGAGCTCGACGTCCTCGACGATGTCGCGCCCGTGGATCGTCGCGAGGTAGCCCTCGCGCCGCTCCTCGGTCCACTTCATCGGACGGCCCAGCGTCTTCGCGAGGAACGCGGCGAGCAGCTCCTCGGCGTACACGTTCAGCTTGCTGCCGAACCCGCCGCCGACCTCCGGCGCGATGACGCGCACCTTGTTCTGCGACAGGCCGAGGTTCAGCGAGGTGATGAGCTGGACGAAGTGGGGGATCTGCGTCGACGTCCAGACCGTGAGCCCGCCGCCCTCGTCCGGCCGTACGACGACCGAACGTGGCTCGATGGCATTCGGGATGAGCCGCTGATTCTTGATGCGGTGCTTGATCACCACGTCGGCCTCGCGGAACGCCTTATCGATGTCGCCGCCCTTGACCGGGTAGACGTAGGCGATGTTCGTGCCGAGCTCCTCGTGGAGGATCGGCGCGCCTGGGGCGGCGGCCGCGCGTGCGTCGATCACGACGGGAAGCGGCTCGTACTCGACCTCGATCATCGCGGCCGCGGCCTTCGCGGCGCGACGTGAATCGGCGACGACGACGGCGACGGCATCGCCGGAGTAGCGCGCGCGATCGCTCGCGATCGGGAAGTGCTTGGCCGACTTGAGGTTCGGGAGGGTGATGAAGCAGGGGAGCGGGCCGGTGGCCGCGGTGTCCGCGCCGGTGAGGACGGTGACCACGCCGGGCTGACGCTTTGCGGCAGACGCGTCGATCTTGTTGATCCGCGCATGGGCGTGCGGGGAGCGCACCAGAGCGAGGTGCAGCGTGCCCGGCGGCGTGACGTCGTCGGTGTAGATGCCCTCGCCCTTGATGAGCTTGGGGTCTTCCTTCCGCTGGACCCGGGAACCGATGTAGGGCGTTGCGGTAGCGGTCATCGACGTGCCTCCGCGGTCGCGGCCGCGGGCGCCTGTCGCATCTGGGCGGCGGCGCTCTTCACGGCGGCGACGATGTTCTGGTAGCCGGTGCAGCGGCAGAGGTTGCCCGCGAGGGCGTGCCTGATCTCCGCCTCGGATGGGTCGGGCGTGCGGGAGAGCAGGTCGGCCGAGCTGATGATCATCCCCGGGGTGCAGAAGCCGCACTGCAGCGCGTGCTCCTTGGTGAACGCGGCCTGCAGCGGATGCAGCTGGCCACCTTTCGCGAATCCCTCGATCGTGATGACCGTGGCGCCGTCGGCCTGGACCGCGAGCATCGTGCAGGACTTCGCCGCGCGGCCGTCCACCATCACGCTGCAGGCGCCGCACTGGCTGGTATCGCAACCCACGTGCGTTCCAGTCAGGCCGAGAGTGTCTCGCAGGAGCTCCACAAGGAGCTGTGACGGATCGACCTCGATCGTCTTCGCTGCGCCATTGATCGTCAGCGTGATGGCGTGCCGCATGCGAACCCTCCCTTTCAACCGATCCAAACGCGCCGAACGGCGTACGGTCGGACTAGGGCGGTCCGTGCGGTGAGTGGTTCAAGACGGACGGTGCCCCGACGGTCTGCCTCCCCTGGGTCGACGGCCGGCTGACCCTAGACCCGCATTCCACATGGGTCAAGTCAGTTAACCTGCGACAGGTGCGCGCGCGTGTTTTCGATCCGGCGTCGCAGCCGCTCGAACAGGTGTACGGGAGCGTTCTCGCGGCGGATGTGCCGGGCGCCGACGGACACGACGCGCTTCGAAAAGGACTGCGCCTCGGCGCAACGCACGCCGCGGCGCTTTCCGCGCTCCGCAAGCCGATCCATGTCGTCGATCTCGACCCCGGCGAGCTCGAGCAGGATGCGGTCGCGAGCCGGCTCGCCGCCGCGGTCGCCGGACCGGGGAGCACCATCGACCCGCCTTCCCAGGGCCAATCCCGCGTCAGAGCGGCCGTCCGCGGTCGGGTGCGCGTGCGCAACGAAGCGGTCGCGGCCGTCAATCGCCTGCACCCGCTCCTCCTGTTCACCGCCGCGGATGGCCGCATCGTGGCGGAGGGCGACGACATCGCGGGCGCAAAGAGCGCCACGCTCGCGACGGACGAGGCGCTCGTGGTGGAAGCGGAGCTCATCGCGCGATCCGCACCCGTCCTGGCGGTCACGGCGTTCGCCAGGCGGCGCGTCGGCGTCGTCGTGACCGATCGTCTGGAGCCGCAGGGGCGGGCCCTCGTGCGCGACGCGATCCAGCGGAAGATCGAGTGGTTCGGGTCCCAGATGACGTCGTTCTCCGACGTCGCGCACGAGACGGCTGCGGTCACGAAGACGCTCACGGGCGTGCTCGCGGGCGGAGCGGAGCTCATCCTGATGTCGGGTGGGAGCCCCCTCGATCCGCTCGATCCCGTCCTGCACGCGATCCAGAGCTCGGGTGGGCGCGTCGAACGCACCGGCGTGCCGGCCCATCCCGGCAGCATGGTCTGGGTCGGCGCGATCGGGACCACGCCCGTGCTCGGCATCGCGACGTGCGCCGGCTTCGGGAAGGACACCGCCCTCGATCTGCTCCTCGCGCGCGTCCTCGCCGGCGACGCGCCGACCGAGGCGGCCGACGCGCTCGGCGCCGGCGGTCTCGCGGAGGGCGCCGCACCCGGTTCGCCCTTCCCGCCCTATCCGCGCGCCAAAGCCGCCCGTTAGCGGAGCTGGCCTCGCGCTAGGATCGCGCCGCCGCGCCAGTCAGTCGCCCGGCGCGCAGGAACGCGGGCGCCTTCGCCGGAGTTGTCGCCATCACCGCCAGGAGCTCGCCGATGGCACTCGCGAATTTGAAGCCGTGGCCGGAGCAGGCGGACGCGAAGACCGCGGGCGCATCCGGGACGTGGTCGATGACGAAGTGGCCATCCGGGCTGTTCGTGTACATGCAGACCTTGGCGAGGCGGCGCTGGCCGTTCGCGAGCGGCATACGCTTGGCGAGCCAGGTGCGTACGCGTTCCTCGTCGGCCCTGGACGGATGGCGCGCGAGCGTATCGGGATTCGCCCGGTCGCCGAAATGCAGGCCCGCGACCTTCACGCCGTTCTCGGCGTCGAGCGGGAATCCGTAGAACATGCGCTCCGGCTCCTGGACGATGTACACCGGCAGCTTCGTGAACGCCTCGCGGTCCGCCGTCGGCTCGAACCAGAAGAGCACGCTCCGCTCGACCCAGAGGTATCGCGCGAGATCGGGCAACAGCCGCGACATCCACGCGCCGGCCGTCAGCACCAGGCGCTTCGCCAGATGCGACCCGTTCTCGCTCGTGACACGCACGCCGTCGCCGTAACGCTCCCAGCTCTCGATCGGCTCGTCGAAGCGCAGCGCCGCGCCGTACTTCGCGGCCATCAGCAGGTGGGCCTCGATCGCGCGCTCGGGTGCGAGCCAGCCGGCCTGCTCGTCGAGGAGCCCGACCCAGTCGTTCTCCACCTCGAACACCGGCCAGCGGCGCCGCACCTCGTCCGCGGCGACAAGCTCGTGCGAGAGCCCGTGTGCGCGCGCGCTCGCCAGCGAGCCCGCGACGAGCTCGCCATCGCGCGGACCGAGATACAGGCCGCCCGTCTGCGTGAGGAGCGTCTCGCGCGACTCTTGCTCGAGCTCGCGCCAGAGCTCCCACGCGCTCCGCAGCAGCGGGACGTAGTCCGGATGCTCGTAATAGGAGAGGCGGATGATCCGCGACAGGCCGCCTGACGATCCGAGCGTGTGACCGCGCGGGAACCGCTCGATGCCGAGCACATCGAGGCCCCGCTTCGCGAGGTGATACGCCGCCGCGCTGCCGTGCGCGCCCAGTCCGACGACGATCGCGTCATAGATGTAGGGCATGCCGACAGGCTACCGCCAAGGTTCAGAATGGCGGCCGGGGAAGAGGAGAGTGCCGCAGCCGATACAGACCGCGCTCGATCTCAAGGCGATCATGGAGTTCGCCGGGAAGCTCCGCGACGTGCTGCCGCTCGACATCCTGTCGCCCGAGGACAAAGAGGAGTTCGCGCGGCGCATGCGTGTCCGCAAGTTCAAGGCTGACGAGGTCATCTACCACGCGGGCGATCCCGCGGCCGATGCCTACGTCGTGTACAGCGGTCTGGTCAAAGTCCTCCTCACGAACGAGGACGGCCAGGAAGCACTCGTCACGCTCCATCGACGCGGCGAGTTCTTCGGCGAGCTCGCGCTCTTCCACGACGCGCCGCGCGACGCGACGGTCGTCGCGATCATCCCGACCACGACGCTCCAGCTGTCCGAGGAATCCTGCACGCACGTGCTCGATCGAAATCCGAAGGCACGCGACTGGATGTTCCATCACCTCACCGAGACGATCGAGCACCTCCAGGGCCGCTATCAGTCGATGGTCTTCCTCGACGTGCCCGGTCGGCTCGCGTGCTACCTGCTCGAGCTCAAGGCGATCGGCGGCGATCTCCCGATCCGGCAGGACGACCTCGCCGCGGCCATCGGATCGACGCGTGTCACGGTGAACAAGACCCTCGCCGACTTCGAGGACCGCGGGATCGTCCGCGTGAGCCGTCGCAAATTCGAGATCGCCGACGCCGATGCGCTGGAGCTGGAGATGCGCCGCTAGCCACTCCCGGAGCGTGGTCTTCGACACGCACTTCTACGTGTCGCAGAACACACGCCCCGGTTGTGGCCGATGACGTCGGTCCGAGACGTACCGACGTCAACTCTCCCCGGATCAACTCGGAGGAGAGTCTCAGATG
>JBGPKU010000082.1:0-9698 GCA_041486085.1 Candidatus Limnocylindria bacterium
GGGCATCGACATCGTCATCACGCTCGACACCTCGTCGTCGATGACGCAGAAGGACTTCGGCGGGCAGACCCGCATCGACGCGTCGAAGAAGGTGATCATCGATTTCCTCGCGGGCCTGAAGAACGATCGCGCCGGCGTGGTCATCTTCAGCGCGGAGGCCATGGTGCTGAGTCCGCTGACGCTGGATTACACCGCGGCGCAGCGCCTGGTGCAGCCGATCGAGGCGGGGAAGCCACTGCGCGATGGGACAGCGATCGGGACGGGTCTAGCGACCGCGCTCAACGCGGTGCGCGCGTCGACGGCCCGCTCCAAAGTCGTCGTGTTGCTCACCGATGGCGCGAACAACACCGGCGACATCGCGCCGCTCGATGCGGCGCAGATGGCCAAGGTCCTCGGCATCCGGGTCTACACGATCGGCGCCGTTCCGTCCGCGGGCCGCGTCGGTGGCGACGTCGATGAGGCGCTGATGCGCAGGATGTCGGACCTCAGCGGCGGCCAGTACTACCGAGTTTCCGACGAAGCCGCGCTCCGGAACGTCTACCGTGAGATCGAAGCGCTCGAGAAGGCGCGCGTCGGCAGCCGCGGCTTCATCGAGACGACCGACGCGACGCTGCCGTTCGTCGCCATCGGTGCCGGGCTGCTCGTCCTCGAGCTGCTGCTCGCGACGACCATGCTCCGGAGGACACCGTGAACCTGTCGATGCTCGGACTCGCGCGCCCGGAGATGCTCGGTCTGCTCGCCCTCGCGCCGTTGCTCCTCGCACTCGTCACGTTGGCGGCGAGCGCGCGGGCCCGCTCGCTGCGGGCCTTCGCCGGCTCCGCGGCCCTCACCGCTCACAGCACGGCGCGCATGTGGCTCAAGAGCGCGCTCCTTCTTGTCGCCCTGGTCGCCGTCGTGGTCGCACTCGCCGGCCCGTATGTCGATCTGCGTCTTCGCGGCGCGCGCAGGCTCGGCGTCGACATCGTGCTCGCGGTCGACGTGTCCCAGTCGATGGCAGCGCGCGACGTCGAGCCCGATCGTCTTCGCGCCGCGCGTCGCGCTTCGGAGCAGCTCGGCGAGCGGATGGTCGGAAGTCGCGTCTCGCTGGTGCTGTTCGCGGGGCAGGGCACGCTCCGTTACCCGGCGACGACGGATCCACGCATCCTCGGCGAGGTGCTCGACAACTCGGGGAAGGGCTTCCGCCTCCAGCAAGGCTCGTCGCTCGCCGCGGCGCTCGAGGCGGCGCTCGCCGCATTCCCGATCGACGTCGAGCCCGATCGTCGCCGTGCGATCGTCGTGATGTCGGACGGCGAGGTCACCCTTGGCAGCGCGCCCGATCTTGCGATCCTCGTCGACCGGAAGATCAAGCTCTACACGCTCGGTATCGGGACGCCGGTGGGCGGCCAGATCCCCACGTACGACGCCGCCGACGGCAAGTTCACGGGCTACCTGCGCGGTCCCGACGGCGTCGCGGTCGTGAGCAAGCTCGACGAGGCCGGTCTTCAGAAGCTCGCGGCCGCCGCGAACGGACGCTACTGGCGCTACAGCGGCGACGACGGTGTGATCGGCGAGCTCGCGTCGCAGATGCACACACTCGAGGCCGTCGAGCCCGTCGAGAACGCCGGGTCGGTGCCAGACGAGAAGTCGCAGTTGTTCGTCGGCATCGCGGTCGCCGCGGTCCTGTTCGAGCGCGTGCTCTCGGACCGCCGGCGCATGCCCGGGCCGCGCGAGGCCGCACCCGTGATCCGGCGGCCAGTGACAGCGCGCAGGCACCGGAGGATCCTCGGTATCGCGATCGGCTCAGCGGTCGTCTGGTCGATGGCGTGCGGTGACTCCGGGCCGACCGTCGATCGCGCGAACGGTCGCTTCGCCGCAGGTGACTATCAGCGCGCTCTCGCCGACTATCGCGATCTGCAGGCAGCGATGCCGAACGCGCCCGAGCTCTCGATCAACGCGGGCAACGCGCTGCACCTGCTCGGCGACCACTCGCGCGCTCTGCCCGACTACGCCAAGGCGATCGACACCGCCGGTCCCGACCTTCGCGCGGTGGCTCAGTACGACCGCGGCAACACGCTCTACCGGCTCGGCCGGCTGGAGGACGCGCGCGACGCGTATCGCGAGTCCCTTCGGCTGAGCCCCAGCGATCGTGACGCCAAATTCAATCTCGAGCTGGTGCAGCGGATGCTCGACCTGCGTCTTCCGCTGCCGCAGAACAATCCGCAGCCCGGTCCGAGCGGTGCCTCCGGCGCGAGCAGCGCTCCAGGTGGGCAGGGGGCGAGCGGAGCGCTCGGCCCGTCGAGCTCGCTGCAGCCCGGGCAGAACGCCGATCGCCCGAGCGGCGAAACAGGTGAGCCGCCGACCGACGACCGCGCACCCGGTCAGGGCCAGCCGCAGGATCTCCGCTCGGTGCTCAACGACTTCCGCAAGGGGCTGTCGCTCGATGACGCTCTTCGCGTCCTCGACGCGCTCGAAGGGCAGCAGCGTGGCATCGAGCAGCTCCTCGAGGGCCAGCGCCGCGCGGGCGGAACGAACCCGGAGTACTAGCCAGTTTCTGGACGACGGTGCCGCGGGTCCTGCCGCGGCTCGGGGTTCTCGCTCGCGAGTTGGCCTCCCCGCCCGAGCCGTTACCCACCCTCGCCGTGATGGCGGGGCCCTCCACTCTCGCTCGCGAGAATCCCTCTCGCCGCGTCACCCGCGGCACTGCGCTCTGCTGCCGGTCACGTACTCCGAAGACTCGCTCCGCACGCAGCGCGTGCCCACCCGCGGCAGCAACTCTCCTCTAGATGTCGATCTGGCGGCCTACGCCGCGCTCGCGAGCCAGTCGCAGCACGAGTGCGGTCGCAGCGGCGTCTTCGACAGCCACGCCGACGCTCTTGTAGAGCGTGATCTGCTGATCGTTGGCGCGACCGGTGCGTGAGCCTGCGACGAGCTCGCCGAGCTCGGCGTGGATGTGCTCCTTGGTGATGCGCCCATCGCGTATCGGCCAGCCGATGTCGTTCGACCCGCTGGGCGGAGCCGCGAGCACGGCTGCGCGCGACTCCACCACCACGAGCGCGTCGGCGACGGTCCCCTCATCGACCTCGCGGCCGGAGGTGTTGTAGCCGACGGAGTTCACGTGCGCGCCAGCCTTGAGCCACTCGCGCCGCACCACCGGGTCCGCGGTGTGCGTGCAGGCGCAGATGACGTCCGCGCCGCGGATCGCGTCCTCGATGGTCACGGTCGCGGCCATCCGCGCGCCGCCAATATCGACGTCCCTGTGCATCCCGAACTCCATCGCTTTCTTGGGGTCGCGAGCGGCGACGCGGATCTCACGGAAGCGCCGCACGCGCGGGAGCGCGCGCAGGTGGGCGCGTGCCTGCACCCCGGTGCCGACGATCGCGAGCACCTCCGCGTCGCCGCGCGCGAGGAGGTCGGTCGCGAGCGCGGAGCCCGCGGCGGTGCGCGCCGCCGTGATCGCCTCGCCATCGAGCAGCGCCGTCGGCGTGCCCGTCGCCGGGTCGAACGCGACGATGACAGCCTGATGCGTCGGCCGATCGGTGTTGTGGGGAAAGAGCGACACGAGCTTCGTCGTGAGCGCGCCCGCGGTGGGGAGGTAGGCGGGCATCGCCGCCAGAAGGCCATCGCGGTCGCTGACCATCGCCGCAATGCGGGTCGGCATCGACGCGCGACCCGCGGAAAGATCCGCCAGCGCCGCGCCGACGGCCTCTCGGAGCAGATCCGTGTCGAGAAGCCCCTCGACTTCACGCCGCGAAAGCACGAGCACCGCGCCATGGTGTCAGAGCGACCGCGTGGCCGCTAACCTAGCTGCGGATGAGGGCACGATGGCGCGCGTGCTGATCGTCGAGGACGATCCGGCAAGCATGGATCTCGCGGTGCGGATCGTCCGGCTCGAGAAGCACGAGCCGATCACGACGGCGGACGGCGAGACCGCGCTGGCGGTCGCGCGCGCGGTCCGGCCGGATCTCATCCTGCTCGACCTGCACCTTCCGAAGCTCGACGGCTGGTCCTTCGTCGTGAAGTTCCGCGAAGAGGCCGAGTGGGCGAAGACGGTGCCGATCGTCGCCGTTTCGGCCTCGGCCACCCAAACGGAGCGCGCCCGCGCGCTGAAGGTCGGCTGCGACGACTTCCTGGCGAAGCCGTACTACCCAGAGCAGATGCGCGCGATCCTCGAGAAGCATCTTCCGCGACGGATCGCGGCAGCGGAGCCGGGCTAGGAGCCGCTCACCGTGTCGCCAACGATCGCGATAGCAGGTGCTCGATCCCGCGCGAACACCTCGGTGCTGATGACGAACCCGGCGAAGATGAGCGCCACCCCGAGGAGCTCCCCGAGGAAGAACGACCAGGTCACTCCGAAGCGATTGAGGCCGCTCGTCAGACCTGGGATGAAGCCGCCGAGGGCGATCAGCAGCGTCGCGGGCACCCTCGAGTGCAGCTCGCCGCGCACCAGCGCGCTCGCCGCGCCAGGGAGCGACGCGACGACATTGACCGCGATCGCCATGGCTCCATACAGCTGGGCCAGGACCGGCGGGAGTCTCCGGCCTCGCAGCAGCTTGCGCTTCGGCATGTAGACGTACGCGGAGAAGACCGCGCCGAATATGAGCGCGAGCGCGCCGCCGACGTTGAACGGGATCGTCAACGGCCGGAGAGCCGCGGGCATCGCCTCACCGATGGGCACGCCGGTGACCGGATCGAGGGAATAGCCCGGGGCGGCGATCGGTGCGGCGAGCACCAGCCACGCGACGGCGAACGAGGCGAGCGCCAGCGCGGAGCCGAGGAGCGGTGCCGCGAGCGCTCGCCGGCGCCAGGTCGCGAGCGCGATGCCGACCGCGAGAGCGACGGAGGCGATCGCGGCGACGGCTGCCGAGCCCGGCGACGCGTACTTCGCGCCCGCCGCGACCGTGATCGCCGCGCAGAGGATCAGGCTGGCGGCAACGAAGAAGCCGAAGCGCGTTCGGGCCAGGAGGAAGACCGTGCCCGCGCCGAGGTAGGCGGCGACGAAGAACGCGCCGATCAGATACCAGCCGCGGTACAGCGGCTCGCTCCAGCCGAAGGCGCTACCCCAGAACTCGGTTCCCGCGCTGATGCCATACCAGAGGAGTCCGATGGCCCACACGAGCTGGAAGCTCCGACGTCGCCGTCGCCACTGCGCGAACACGAGCGACGCGAAGAGGAAGCTCAGCGCGGACGAGAGGAATGGCAGGACGACGTTCGGAGCCATCGCACGCGACGTTCTGGTGCGGGCGGGCCCTGGTCAAATTCGGATGCCCAGATTGACCCAGGAGAGCGTAGCTTTTCCCTCATGTGTAGAAGCATCCGCACCCTGCGCACTCCCACTCCGGCCACCGATGAGGAGGTCCGCGCCGCCGCTCTGCAGTTCGTGAGAAAGGTGTCCGGCTTCCGGGCGCCGGCGCCGAAGAACGCGGAGGCGTTCGCTGCGGCTGTCAACGAGGTATCAGCGGCGACCGAACGCCTGCTCGAACGCCTTCCGCGCTCAAAGGCGACAACCGCGGCCCGGCCTCGTCTAAATGGTGTACGCCGTTCTGCTACCTCAGTTACCCGTTAGAGGGATGGAAAGGTCGACCGCAGGACGGACACTCGGTGCAATTCAACCCGGCGTCTGACTGCCGGTCGGAGGCGAAACATGAAATACGTGCTCAAATCGTTCGTTCTTTGTACGGTCCTGGCCGTCCTCGCCGCGAGCTGCGGCGGTAGCTCTCCTGTTCAGATCCAGCCAAAGGCGACGGAAGATCCGATCGCCGGCACCTACGTCATCAAGGGCGGCGGCGGGGCCATCGACAGCGTCCGCGCCCTCACGAACGCGTTTTCGAAGATGCATCCCACGGTCGTCTGGCAGGGTTTCGACGACGTCGGCTCACCGGCCGGCGTGAAGCTCACGGCCGAGGGCCAGGTCGACATCGGCTACGTCAGCCGCGATCTCACCGTCGCCGAGAAGGGCACGGTCGACTCGATCCCGATCGGCGCGTCCGGCACCGGTGTCGGCGTGAACGCCGTGAACACGGTCAAGGGTCTCACCAAGGATCAGGTCGCGAAGATCTTCACCGGGCAGGTCACCGACTGGAAGGACGTCGGCGGCAATCCGGGCAAGATCCGTGTGCTTCTGCGTGAGCCGGAGGCCTCGACCCGTGCGGCGTTCGAGTCCTACTTCTTCGGCTCCACCAAGCCGGTCTACGCGAAGGATGCCATCGAGGTCTTCCAGATCGACGAGACGCTGAAGGCCATCGGCTCGTTCAAGGACTCCATCGGCATGATGACCATGAACGCGACGTCCTTCACCGCGACCGACATGAAGCTGCTCTCGATCGACGGCATCTCCGCGACGCGC
Organism: Candidatus Limnocylindria bacterium; assembly: GCA_041486085.1. Lineage (GTDB taxonomy): Bacteria > Chloroflexota > Limnocylindria > P2-11E > P2-11E > CF-39. Next base: position 6,323 of record JBGPKU010000082.1, read on the forward strand.
GAGACGCTCTCGAACGGCACCTACCCGATCCGACGACCGCTGTACTTCGTCCACAGCCCCGATGCGACGAAGCTGAAGCCGGCGATCAAGTCGTTCATCGACTGGGTCAAGGGCACCGACGGCCAGAAGATCATCTCGAACCTCTAGCAGGAACACATGTCGCTCTTCGGCACCCTGTTCGCGCCGAGCCTGCTCCGCGCGCTGGTCGGTCGCACCGTCGGCGTCGCGGTAGCAGCGCTCGTGATCCTCGCGGCGGTCGCGATCTATTCGTCGAACGACCTCGTGTCGAAGCAGTTCGAGGACGAGGCGAACATCGTCGCGTCGACCGCCGCGAATCAGATCGACGATCAGGCCGAGCTGATGACAAAGGCGGCATCGCTCATCGCGGGGCTCCCCACGACGCGTGAGCTGACCGAGGCCCGTGATCGCGACGGCCTCACTGCGTTCCTGCTGCCTCAGAAGTCCCGTCTGAACATCGACATCATGAACGTGGCCGACGATCAGGGCCTGTACATCGCCGGCGCGCAGGACTTCAAGCCGGGCGAGACGTTGCGGCAGGAGCTGCTGCTGCTCGCGCGGGCGGGCGCTCAGCAGTCCTGGGTCCTCTACGACGAGCCCGCGGGGCTGGTGGTCCGCGCCATCTACGTGATCCGCGGCAAGGAGCAGGAGCAGATCGGCGTCGTCGAGGTAGGTAGTGTGCTTGGGAACGACTACCTCCGGAAGATCAACACGAAAAGCGACGCGCAGATCCTGCTCGTTTGGAATGGTCAAGTGCGGGCATCCACCTTCGTCGACACGGCTGGAAAGCCCGCGGTCATCGACGGCTCCGTATTCCCGACCGTGGAGGCGGTGGACACCGCACCGGGCGACACGCTCTTCCGGAACGTGCGGATCCAGGACAATGACTTCTACGGCATTTTTCACGTCGTACGCGCCCAGAACCAGAACCCCGGCGTGCTGGCCGTCCTGGTCCCCACGACCGGTCTCGTCGGAGCGCAGCGCACGCTCCTTGCGATCATGGGCGCGCTGGCCGCTGGCCTGACCGTCCTCGTTACCTTCTTCGCCTACCGCTCCGCCACCGCGATGACCAGCCCGCTCGCCGAGCTGGCCCGTGCCGCGCAGCGGATCGAGGCCGGCGACCTCGGGGTGAGCGTGCGCCAGCGCTCGCAGCACGAGATCGGCACGCTCGAGCGCGCGTTCGACACGATGGCGCGTTCGCTCCACGAACGTGAGCGCGCGCAGCAGGAGTACCTGGCCGAGGTCCGCACGGTGAACGAGGTGGCCGACGCGGTCGTCGGTGTGACCGACCGGGAGCGGATCTTCGCCGAGTCGCTGTCGCGCATGGTGACGCTCTTCCAGGCGGACGGCGCGTCGATCGTCATCCGCGAGGATCCACCGGGCGCGCCGTCCGGCTCGGGTGGCCGTCTCGTCCCCGCGACCGTGATCAACGTCGACCCCGAGACCGCGGTCGCGATCGCGACGCGCGTCCTCGTGGCGAGCGCGCACGACCCGAACCGCATACAGCACGCGCACGCGCCGAATGCCGCGCTGCCCTACGTGGCGCACATCCCGCTGTCCGCGCGCGGACGCGCCGTCGGTCTCCTGTCGGCGTACTTCAAGGAGCCGCGCGACATCAGCGAGACCGAAGCGCGTGCGCTTCGAACGATCGCGCGACTCGTCTCTGTCGCGAAGGAGAACGCCGACCTGGTGTCCGAGCTGCGCGACAACAACCTGCAGCTGGAACGGGCGAACCGTCTCAAGTCAGAGTTCCTCGCGTCCGTCAGCCACGAGCTGCGAACACCGATGAACGCGATCATCGGTTACACGAAGCTGATGCTCGACGGTCTCGACGGCGATCTCACCGAGCAGCAGATCGCCGACCTGCAGCGCGTCGCGCAGGCCGCCGACAACCTGCTGTCGCTCATCAACGGGCTTCTGGACCTCGCGAAGATCGAAGCCGGGAAGATGGAGCTGAACGCCGAGGAGGTCGACATCGCGGCGGTCATCGAAGACGTCATGGAGCTGATCCGTCCGCAGGCGGACGCGAAGGGGCTTGCGCTCGAGATGGATGTTCCGCTGTCCCTCCCGTCGGCGTTCGCCGACCGTGCGCGCGTCCGGCAGGTGCTCGTGAACCTCGCGGCGAACGCCGTGAAGTTCACCGAGAAGGGCAGCGTGACGCTCGCGGCATCGACGTCTGATGGCTGGATCACGCTCGGCGTGACCGACACCGGCGTCGGCATCTCGCCGGAGGCGCAGCTCTACATCTTCGACGAGTTCCGCCAGGCCGACAGCTCGACCACCCGCCGCTACGGCGGCACGGGTCTCGGGCTCGCGATCTCCAAGCGTCTCGTCGCGCTGCACGGCGGGCGCATCTGGGTCGAAAGCACGTCCGGCGTCGGCAGCGCGTTCCGATTCACGCTGCCGGTCCGACTGCGCGTCATGAACCCTGAGCCGGTCGCGATCGGGGCACGAGGATGAGCGGCGGCCGCGTGCTCGTGATCGAGGACGACGCGAACAACATGGACGTCGCGCAGCGGATCATCCGCTCCGCCGGTCACGAAGCCCTCTCCGCCACCGACGGCGCCTCGGGTCTCGCGGCGGCGCGGGCAGAGCACCCGGACGTCATCCTGGTCGACCTGCTGCTCCCGCGGATCGACGGGTGGACGGTCACGCGGACGCTGCTGTCGGAGGAGTGGTCGAAGCAGATCCCGATCATCGCGGTCTCCGCGCTGGCGATGCAGCAGGATCGCGCCCGCGCGATCGAAGCCGGCTGCGACGATTTCGTGTCCAAGCCGTACGCGCCGGCCGAGCTGCGGGCGGTCCTCGCGCGCTTCCTCGACGACGTCGGCGCTCCGGCGCGGACGCTGTCGCGCGTCCGCGTCCCGCTGCGGCCGGTCGAGCGGCTGGGTCGCGTGCTCGTCGTCGACGACGAGCCGGCCAACGTCGACCTGCTGGTGCGGCGCCTCGAGGCCCTTGGTGCGGAGACACTGCGCGCGACGGACGGCGAGAGCGCGCTCGCGGTGGCCGAACGCGAGCTGCCGGACCTGATCATGCTCGACGTGATGATGCCGGGCATCGGCGGGTTCGAGACCTGCCGACGCCTGAAGGTCAACGACCGCACCGCGCCGATCCCCGTGATCTTCGCGACCGCGCTCACGGACGCCGAGGACCTCTCCAAGGGCTTCGAGGCCGGCGGCGTGGACTACATCAAGAAGCCGATCGAACCCACCGAGCTCGCCGCGCGCGTCCGCAGCGCGCTCTTCACGAAGCGCCTGCAGGACGAGCTCCGTGGTGCGAACCAGACGCTGCGCAAGGTCGAGGGCTCACGCCAGGAGCTCATCGGGATGCTCGGGCACGACATCCGCAATCTCGCCAA
>JBGPKU010000083.1:0-9025 GCA_041486085.1 Candidatus Limnocylindria bacterium
CCGTCGTGTGCTCGGCCGCGAACCGCTGGATGGCCATGGTGATGATGTCGCGGGCCTTGGCGTCGACCTGCTCGCGAGCCTCGATCTCCATCTCCCGGACCCGCCGGCTGATGAGATCCCGCATCTCCACTTCGACACGCTCGAGGAGCAGGCTGCGCGCTTCCTCCATCGTCAGGGAAGCGACCCGAGCAAGCTCGGTCCGCTGCTCCTCCTGGAGCGCGACGATCCTGTCACGCTCGGTGTCGAGGTCCTTTTCCTTCACCCCCAGGCGGCGGTCACGCTCGTCGACCTGGGCGATCTTCTGGTCGAGCTGCTCGTCCTTCTTGTCCAGCCGGGTCTCGTAGCGCTGCAGCTCGGCGCGCCGTTCCCGGTTCTCGGTCTCGGCCGTCTTCGCGACCGTGATTGCTTCGTCCTTGGCTTCGAGGATGATCTCCTTCTGCTTCGCACGCGCCTCGATGACGAGTCGCTCGGCATTCGCCCGAGCGGTCGTTTCGCTTGAGAGCGCGACGGAGCGGCGAAGGAAGAGCGCGATCCCGAAGCCGATCAAGCCTGCGACGAGGGCCGTAAGGCCCACGACGAGGATGTCGCCGGGCATCCGTTGATTCCTTTCCGTGTGCGCGAACGAGGACGCCGCCGTTGCGGGGCGATCGCCCCCAGTCGCTAACCGGCCAAAGGAACGGCGTGCTCCTCCGGCCGGAGGGTTCACAAAGTTCTAAGTGAGACGAGGATAGCGCCGCGCGCATCCCGTACGCAATGCGGACAAACTGCCCCGCGGCGTACGCTCGTCGATGGCCGTGATTTCGACATTCCGCGACTACGCGCCGCGCGGCACCCGCCTGCTGCTGGCGAGCTCGTTCCTCGCTACGGTGCCGCTCGGCTACCTCATCGTCGTGCTTCCCCTGTATCTCTCGCGGGCCGGCATCGAGCCGGCCGTGATCGGCGGCTTCTACACCGCCTCCGGAGCCATGACCGCCGTCCTGGTTGCGTTTTCCGGCGTGCTCGCAGACCGGTGGGGGCGACGCCGCTTCCTGATCGCCGGCACGCTGCTCCCGATCGCGAGCTACCTCATCTTCGCGCTCACCACCGACATTCCGTGGCTCGTGTTCGCGAGCTTCATCGGCGGAGTGGGGCTCGCGAATGGAGCCGCCGGCGCCCTGACGATCTCGAGCTTCGACGCGCTGCTCGCGGACAACACCACCGAGGCGACGCGCACGAAGGTCTTCGCGTCGAGCCAGGCGCTCTGGAGCCTGGCGCTCGCGGTCGGCTCGATCTGCGCAGGCCTGCCGATGATCCTGCACGGCCTGGTGCCGACCCTCAGCGAGCTCGCAGCGTACCGCCCGCCCTACATCGCGATGGTGGTCCTCACTCTTTTCGCTGGCCTGGTGCTCGTCCCGATCCGGGACGACCCCGAGGTGCACAGTGCCCGCGTCGCGTCGGGCTGGTGGCCGAAGCGATCGCACCAGGCGATCCTCACGTACTCGATCGCGATCGGCTTCCTCGGCTTCGGCCTGGGTGTGGCCGTCCAGCTCCTGCCGCTCTGGTACGCGCTGCGGTTCGGCGTGACCGAGGCCGACCTCGGACCGTGGTACGCGGCTGCCCAGCTCGCGTCGGTCGGCACCCTCGTCGCGGTGCCGTATCTCGAGCGAAGGCTCGGCGGACCGAACACGGTCATGTTGGCGCTGATCTCCGGCGCGATCTGCCTTGCGCTCATCGTCGTCGCACCGGTGTTCGTCATCGCGGCGACGCTGCATCTGGTCCGGAGCTTCCTGACGAATCTCTCGTGGCCGTTCCACCAGTCGCTCCTCATGACCGCGACCGTCCCCGAGGAGCGCGCGACCGCCGTGGGCACCGGCTTCGCCGTGTGGGGCACGACGAACGCCCTCGGGCCGCTCGCCGCCGGCGTCCTCATCGGCGCCGGCGTGTACGCGACACCGTTGCTCGTCGGAGCGCTGATGTATGTGCTTGGCGGATTGACGTTTGGCATCGGCTTCCGTCGCATCATCGCGAAGCGCGCCGGCGCAGGGGGCGTTGGGCTCGCAGCGGCAGGCTCCGATGGCGCCGCCTGAGCGCGAGACGCGTCTCGATGAGGCCGCGGTCGCGGCGCTGGTCGCCTCGGGCGGCTGGGCGCGCGAAGGCGAGACACTCACGAAGACCTTCCGTTGCAAGGGCTGGAAGCGCGCGATCGCGTTCGTGGACCGGATCGCCGTCGCCGCGGACGAGCTCGATCATCATCCCGACGTGCATGTCGAGCGCTACCGGAACGTGCGCATCGTCACGACGACCTTCGCGGCGGGAAAGCTGAGCGATGCCGATGTGGCGCTCGCGAAACGGATCGACGAGCTCTCCGACCCGGCCTAGTCCTCGTCCTCGACGCTCGCGCGGATGACCTCTTCGATCGTTCCGTAGCTGAATCCGCGCGCCGCGAGATACGTGTGGATCTTCCGTTTCCGCTCCGGCGCGGTGAGCGTCGCCCAACGGGTCATCGGACGCGAGAGCGCCTTCTTGGCCTGCGCGATGTCGGCGTCCGGCGCACGCTCGCCGAGCACGACGTCGATGACATCGCGCGACACGCCCTTCTGCCCGAGCTCCATACGGATGCCGCGGTCACCGCGCGGACGGAAACGCTCGCGCTGCTCGAGCCAGTAGCGGGCGAAGGCCTCGTCGTCGACGTAGCGCTGCGCGCGGAGCTTGTCGATCGCGGCGGCAACGGCCTCGTCGTCGAACTTCCTGCCACGAAGGTGACGGTGGATCTCCGAGACGCTGCGCGGTCTCGTGCCGAGATAGCGCACGGCCGTGTCGTAGGCCGTGCCCGTCGGGCCGACGGTCCGCCTAGCTTTCGTCCCCGCTCTCCGCCGCCGGAACGACGGCCACCGCGCCGGCGCGGTCCCGGATCTTCGTCTCGAGCTCGCCGGCGACGTCGGCGTGGTCGCGGAGGAATTGCTTCGCGGCCTCGCGACCCTGGCCGATGCGCGTCTTGCCGTAGTTGATCCAGGAGCCCGACTTGTCGAGCACGCCCGTGATGATGCCCATGTCGAGGAGCCCGCCTTCGCGCGAGATGCCCTCGGTCGCAAGGATCTCGAGCTCGGCGATCTTGAAGGGCGGCGCCACCTTGTTCTTCACGACCTTGACCTTCACGCGCCGCCCGATGATGTCCGTGCCGTTCTTTATCGGCTCGATCGGTCGCACGTCGAGTCGCTGGGACGCGTAGAACTTGAGCGCCTTGCCGCCCGTGGTCACCTCTGGGTTCCCGAAGACCACGCCGACCTTCTCGCGGAGCTGGTTGATGAAGATGACGGTCGTCTTCGTCTTGGAGATACTGCCGGTGAGCTTGCGCAGCGCCTGGCTCATCAGGCGCGCCTGAAGACCCATGTGCGGGTCACCCATGTCGCCTTCGATCTCGGCCCGCGGCACGAGCGCCGCGACGGAGTCGACGACGACGAGGTCGACCGCGCCGGAGCGAACGAGGGTGTCGGTGATCTCGAGCGCCTGCTCGCCGTTGTCCGGCTGCGAGATGAGCAGCTCGTCGATGTTGACGCCGCAGGTCCGCGCCCAGAGCGAGTCGAGGGCGTGCTCGGCGTCGATGAAGGCGGCGGTCCCGCCGATCTTCTGCACCGCGGCGACGGCGTGAAGGGCAAGCGTGGTCTTGCCGGACGCCTCGGGACCGTAGATCTCGACCACCCGGCCGCGCGGATACCCGCCCACGCCCAGTGCCAGATCGAGGGCGATCGAGCCGCTGGGGATGGCGTCGATCTTCTCGCCCTCGTTCCCGCCGAGCTTCATGATCGAGCCTTTGCCGAACTGCTTCTCGATCTGAAGGATCGCCTGATCGATCGCCTTGGTCTTCTCTGTCACTGCCATTCCGTCCTCACAAGTCGCATCCGAACACCAAACGGCGCCGGCTTGCTCACACCGGCGCCGTATTCAATTTCCCGCGGAAACTCTCACCGGGCGGCTCTTACCAGTCGACCTTTTCCTTGCGCTTGGGTTTGACGAGCTCGATGGTCATCGGCTGAACGGGGGTCACACTGCCCTTCCGCTTCAGCTCCTTCTCGAGCTGTGCCTTGGACTTCTTCTTCGCGTTCTTGTCTTTGGCCTCGCCGCGACCGCTCGGCATGCAGACCCTCCCGTCCGGTGGAAGCGTCCGGACAATGCGAGCATACCGCCGCGCACGCCTATCCTGTCGGCCGTGCCCGCATCGCGCGCGAGCGCCCGCGTAACGACCCGCACCGGCGACGGGGGCGAAACATCGCTGTTTGGGAAAGGCCGCGTCCGCAAGACCGATCCGCGCATTGCCGCGCTGGGAGATCTCGACGAGGCGCAGTCGGCGATCGGCGTCGCCCGCGCGATGGCGCCACGTTCGACCCTTGGCCGCGAGCTCCTCGAGCTGCAGCGTGGCATGTATGTGGCCATGTCGGAGATCGCGACGCCCCGTGACGACCTGGCGCGCCTGCCTCAGCGGATCGATGCCGCCTCCGTCGAGCGCCTGGATCGGGTGCTGGAGGTCGTGAAGAAGAGCGTGCGGATCGAGGGGCAGTTCGTGATACCCGGCGACACGCCCATCGCGGCCGCGGTGGACCTGGCGCGGACCGTGACCCGACGCGCGGAACGAGCCGTGATCCGCTGCGTCGACGCGGGCCACGTGGAAGCCGACCCGCTCCTACCCTGGCTCAACCGCGCATCGGACCTGCTCTTCGTGCTCGCCCGTGCTTCTGAGACCCGGCCACGTCCCGCGAAAGCCGCCGTCCGCCGCGTGAAACGGTGACCGACGAGCTCCTCGAAGACCGCGGCGTGCCTGCGGCGCTCGCCACGCGTATGGAGCCGGTGGCGCGGGACTTGCCCAGGAGTGGCAGCTCAGGCTCGGTCAGCGGTCGCTCGCGGAGCCCGAACCTACGTATTCCTAGCGCCGTCCGGCACCCTACAGCCGTGTCGGGCGGCACCCCACAACGGGCCGCCCGGCCGCTTTCCGTCTGCTTGCTGAGGCCTACGTTGCCTTTCTAAGCCGACACCCGCGCACGGATGCTCCGGCCGAAGGACAAGAAATGAAGGCTCTTCTCACGATTGCGGCGGCCTCGCTCTTTGCCCTGGCCGCATGCGGCGCCCAGGCCTCGAGCACACCGGGCGGATCAGTGTCCGTGACGCTCACGGACAAGGGCGTGACCCTCGCCCAGAGCACGATCAACGCTGGCCAGGTCACCTTCAAGGTGAAGAACACCGGAACGATCGAGCACGAGCTCGTCGTCATCAAGACCGACGTCGCCGCGGACAAGATCTCGCCAGACCCGGACGAGCCCGGCAAGATGTCGGAAGAGGGCTCGCTCGGCGAGAGCGGCGATATGCCCATCGGAACGGCGAAGGATTTCACCCTGACCCTCACGCCCGGCAGGTACGTCCTCATGTGCAACCAGCCAGGCCACTACATGGTCGGGATGCACGTCGCCTTCGAAGTCAAGTAACCCCGAAATCGCGTCCGACCAGCACCAGCGCACGGCTCGTCCAAGTTGGACGAGCCGTGTCATATCGCCCGCTGCTGGGCGGCAGGTGCCCCAAAGCCGGACCGCGCCCAGTTCCGGGTCGTCCCGCGTGCTCCTCTAGAGTCGACCGCATGCCACTCAAGATCGAGACGCTCACCCCCGGCACCGGCGAAGAAGCGAAGAGCGGCGACACCGTGTCGGTGCACTACACGGGCACGCTCGTGGACGGGAAGAAGTTCGACTCGAGCCGCGACCGCCACGAGCCCTTCGATGTCACGCTCGGCCAGCGGCGCGTCATCGCCGGCTGGGAGCAGGGTCTCTTGGGCATGAAGGCGGGCGAGAAGCGCCGCTTGACGATCCCGCCCGAGCTCGGCTACGGCGCGAAGGGCGCCGGCGCCGTGATCCCACCGAACGCAACGCTGGTGTTCGAGATCGAGCTGCTGAAGATCCGCGCCCGCTAGACCGTCGCGATCGCTGTTACCGCAGCCAGGGCGGCGCCTCCCAACGGTCGGGGAGCACGGTGACCTTCACCGGCATCTCCGCCGCCTGCTCGGACACCGTCTGTATCTGATTGATCAGCATCGGACCGTACGGACAGAAGGGCGTCGTGAGGACCATCCGGACCTCGGCCTCTTCCGGCGTGAAGACGACCTCGCGGATGAGGTCGAGGTCGATGACCGACAAGCCGATCTCGGGGTCCAGGACCGCCTGAAGCGCGTTGAGGATCTTCTCCTGCTTCTCGGCCTCGGCCACGATCGGCGTCGCGGCCCTCTGCTCGGTCTTCTCCGCGGTCTTCTGTTCCTCAGCCATCGATGGATCCTTTCGGGCTCAGCGTCGAGCCAGCCGGGGCGACGGCTCCAATTGTCCCACGCCAGGGGCCGTTTCAGCCCAATGTGACCAAAAGCATGCGGTCGTCGGTCGGGATAGCGCGTCCCCGCGCATCGCGGTTGCTCGTGAGGATGAGGAGCTGCCCGTTCGGCAGCTCGAACACGTCACGGAGGCGGCCAAAGTCGTTCTCGAGCAGGCGCTCCTCGAACGCCACGGTGCGGCCGTCGGGGCCGAACACGACCCGATGCAGGTGCTGGCCCCGGAGCGCCGCGAACAGGAACGAGCCGCGCAGCGGACCGGCGTGTGTGAGGAACGTGGCACCGGACGGCGCCCAGGTGTCCGTGCGACCGCTCCACAGGAGCGGATCGACGAAGCGCGCATCGTGTGGCTGCCCGGTGACGATCGGCCAGCCGTAGTTCTTTCCCCGCTCGATGAGGTTGACCTCGTCCTGGCAGCACAGCGGAAAGATGCCGCTCGGGCCGTGCTCGGTCTCATACAGCGCGCCGGTGTCGGGATGGAATGCGATCCCTTGCACGTTGCGATGCCCGAACGACCAGACCGCCGAATCGGGGAACGGATCGTCAGCCGGACGCGATCCATCGGTGTTCACACGGAGCACCTTTCCGTTCGGAGAGCTCGTGATCTGCGCACGGGCCTCGACCTCGCCGTCGCCGGTCGTGACGTAGAGCTTCCCGTCCGGCCCGAACTTCAGTCGACCGCCGTCGTGCTGCTCGTTGCCGGGGATGCCGTCGATCAGGACCGTCTCCTCGACGCCGACGCCGTTCGCATCGCGCATCCGGACGAGACGGTTGAACGTGGTGGTCCCCGGCCCGCGATACGAGTAGTAGAGGTACACGAAGCCGTTCGTCGCAAAGCTTGGGTCGAGCGCGATGCCGAGGAGCCCGCGTTCGGTGTTGACCGAGACGCGCGCCGGCACGGTCACCCAGGGCTCCGGCTGCAGCACCGCGCGGTCACCCACCAGGCGCACGATGCGCACGCGCCCGGGGCGCTCGGTCACGAAGATGCGTCCGTCCGGCGCGAGATCGACGGCCCAGGGGATCTCGAGTCCGATGACGATCGTGTTCACGCCCTGCACGACCGCGGGTCCGATCCGCGCGCTCGGCGTGGGTGACGGCGTCTGCGCCGGCGAGGACGTGGCGGTCGGTGGGCGGCTCGGCGGAGGCGTGGTCGGACTGGCCGACGGAGTCACCGCCGCCGGCGTGCACGCGATCGCCGCAAGCAGCGCCGCGAAGAGCACGACCCTCGCACGAAGGCGAGGCAGGCCGCGGGTCAGCGGCGCTGTCGCCATCGGTCGAGCGCGACCGTCGAGAGCGCCGGCGACACGTGGAAGCCCTGCGCGGCGTCGCATCCGAGCGCCACGACCCTCCGCCAGGTCAGGTCGTCCTCGATGCCGACCGCCGTGACCGTGCGCCCGAGCTCCTTCGCGGCGGTCACGATTGTCGTCGCCTCATCGAGCGCGTGCGGCTCGGTCGGAAGACGCTGCACCAGCGCGCGGCCGAGCTTGATCCCGTCCGCGGGGATGCTCGCAAGGTCGACGAGCGTGACGACGTCGTCGATCGCGACGCGCACCCCCTTGCCGCGCATCGCGGAGAGACTCTCCAGCTGCTCCGGCGACGTCAGCATCGCGGCGGGGATCTCCGAGATCAGCAGCTCGGGCCCGCCGACGGCGCGCAGGGTCGTATCGAGAAATCGGCGAAAGTGCGCATCGCGCAGGTTCTCTGGCGACAGGTTCACGCCTACCGAGATCGGCTCGCCGTCGTGCCGCCATACCGCGGACTGCATCAACGCCTCCCGCAGCACCCAGAGCGTCAGCTCGCGCGCGAGACCCGCCCGTTCGATGGCCGGAACGAACGCCGATGGTGGCAGGATCCCGCGCGTCGGATGCCGCCACCGCACGAGAGCTTCGACGGCAACGAGCGCGCGATCGGCCACACTGACGATCGGCTGGTAATGGAGGACCAGCTGGTTGGCGGCGATCGCCTGCTCGAGCGCGAAGCGCTGCCCGCTGCTCATGCCTCCTGACCCTGCGAGTCCTCCCAGAGCGTCGCCGCGGATGAGGGCGGCGTGCGCCCCAGATGCCTGTACGCCCGTTCAGTGGCGACGCGGCCGCGTGGCGTGCGCTTCAGATAGCCCTCCTGGAGGAGGAACGGCTCGTACACGTCCTCGATCGTCTCGGCGTCGTCGGAGATCGCGGCGGCGAGCGTTTCGAGGCCGACCGGGCCGCCCGAGAACTTGTCGACGATCGCGGAGATCAGCTTGCGGTCCTCCCCGTCAAGGCCGACGTCGTCCACGTCGAGCGCGGCGAGCGCCTCCTTGGCGACGGGGACGGTCACGCGGCCGTCGTGCTTCACCTGCGCGAAGTCGCGAACGCGCTTCAGCAGCCGGTTCGCGATGCGCGGTGTGCCACGCGAGCGGCGCGCGATCTCGTGCGCGGCCGCCGCCTCGATGTGAACGCCAAGGATGCGGGCCGATCGCCGCACGAGCTTCTCGAGCGATGGAGTGTCGAAGAGATCGAGACGGTACGTCGCGCCGAAGCGGTCGCGCAGCGGTGACGACAACCGGCCGATGCGCGTGGTCGCGCCGATGAGCGTGAAGCGCGGCAGCGGCAACCGCAGCGTGCGCGCGCCGGGGCCCTTGCCGAGCACGATGTCGAGGTGGAAGTCCTCCATCGCGGGGTACAGGACCTCCTCGACGATGCGCGGGAG
>JBGPKU010000084.1:0-8928 GCA_041486085.1 Candidatus Limnocylindria bacterium
ACCCCCCGCCAACCGTCCACAGACGCCATAATGCGATCGAGGCGAGGTTTAGGTCTCGACGACCCAGGGATGGACCAATCCCTTGGTCACCGGCGGAAACCGATGGCAGACTCACTCTCAGTTGAGCAGCGCTGATGAAGAAGCATCGCGGTTGAGAGGCTCAGTCACGAATCCGGAATGAGGTCGAGGACCTCACGGGGACTCACGATCTCGATCCCGCGGAACCTTTCGAGAACTCGCAGGTTGCGGTCACCGGTCACCAGGTAGCGAGCCCCGCCATCGAGAGCTGCGGCCAGCACTGCGTCGTCCTCCGCGTGACTCGCCACGCCATGCACGTTCGTGCGCGGTCTTACGACGACGACCTCGCGCCTCAGTAGGGCGGAGTAGGCGGCGCGGTCTCGCGCAGTGATTCTCCGCGCGAAGAACGGCTTCGCGAGAGCACGCTCGACTTCGTCGAGCACGTGCTCGGACGACAGGACCGTGAAACGACGGTCCAGAAGCCAGGCGTCGGCCAGTTGGCGAAGAGCGCCGCTCGATGCGAGCGCGACACACACGAGGACATTGGCGTCGAGGAAGATCCTCAGCGGACCAGGGTCCGCTTTCGCCCTGGCCCTCGTCGGACTGCCGCGACAGCAGCGGCCGCTTCACGCTCAAGCTCCACTGGCGCGACATCTTTGAAGGGGCGGCGCAGCCGCTCGAGCAGAGCTCTTCGGTCAGCGCGCTCCTCGGCCCAGCGCCGATCCCGCTCAAGCATCGAGAGAGGAACGACGGCAGCAACGGGTACGCCGCCCTTCTCGATGATGACGGGCTGTTCACCAGTCCGGACATCGCTAAGCAGCTGACTGAACCTTTGTCGCGCGGTTGCCGCGGCGACTCGACGTGTCCGCGCTGGGCGAACCATAGTGGCCTCCCCTGTGCAGAGTTGTACATAACTGTACATCTCGTCGCCAGCAATGCGCGCCAACAGCACCCGCGACCACGGGAGGCACAATCCCTTTGTCGTTCTCGCTCGGCCTATCGAGGGCTCGCCACCGGGATCCCAAGTTCTCGCGCAGCCGCGAGCATTCGCTCGTCGTAGCTGACGAGCACGGACAGGTCTCTCCCAAGACGCTGCGCGGAAGCCAAATGGATCGCGACGAGGCTTCGTAGCCGCTCGCCCGGGAGGAGTGCCGCGGCATCGAGCAGCAGGTCGTCGACGCGCACGAGCTCGATGCGTTCGACGACCTGACGCGCGCGGCCCGTTGCCGCCGGCCCGTGGTGCCGTACTGCTCTGACCACTTCGACGCGTGCGAGTGCGCACGAGGCCCTGCCAATTCGCCGCCGGATGAAGGCACGGAGTGCCGCGGACTCGGCCTCATGCACGACGAGCTTCACCAGCGCCGACGAGTCGAGATAGACGCGCTGGCTCAACGCTCGTCTTCGCGCATCGCAGCAAGCTCGACGCTCGGCAGGGGCACGCCACGGCGCGGCTCGAGGGGCGCGCCGAGCGCCAGCAGATCACCAGCCGATGCCGAGAGTTCGCCGGTTGCGAGAAGGGCATCGGCGCGACCTGACCGCGGGACCGGGACGAGGCGCGCGACGGGCCGACCATGGTCGGTCACCTCGATAGCCTCACCACGCTCGACCGCCCGAAGATAACGGCTCGCTTGCTGCCGAAGCTCGCGGACGCCGATGGATCTCATGTGCTATTGATAGCACATTCACGTGACGATGATCAACGCGCCGGCGGCCGCCGCACGGGGGATCCCGGCTCCCGGCGCGAGAGCTGCTGGAACGGCGAAGCGCTCGCGTGCAGTCGCGCGAAGTCGATCGAGCCGAGATCGACGTAGCGCTGGCTCATCGTTGGCGTTCGGTGCCGAAGAAAGCGCTGCACGCCGAACGCTGAGACACCGCTGGCCGCGAAGTGGGTCGCCGCGCTCGCGCGGATCACATGTGGCGAGACGCGCTTGCCCTCGAGTCCAGCCGGGACTTTCGCGCGCCGCATCCAGAGGCGGATCGCGTTCGTCGTCAATGCCGATCCAGACCGCGACAGGAAGAACGCCGCCGTCGCAGCGCGCGCGTGAGGGCGGTCGCGACGCAGGTAGGCCTCCAGGACAGGCAGGAGCGAGGGCGAGAGCGGCACCGTCTCGACTCGGCGGTTCTTCCCGTGGATGCGCGCCTGTCCCGCGCCCAGGTCGACATCTTCGAGCCTCAGGCGCACGAGCTCGGCCGCGCGCACTCCGGTGTCGTACATGAAGGCAAGCATCGCGCGGTTGCGCCGGCCCATCGCGGTGTCCGGCTGTTGCGCGAGGAGCGTCGCAACTTCCTGACGCGTGAGCGTTCGGATCGGTGGACGATCGCCGCGGAATCGATCGACGCCGGACATCGGTGAACGCGTGAGACGACCTTCACCCACGGCCCAGGTGAAGAGACCTTCTGCGACCGCACGATGACCCTCGACGTACACGCCCGTCGTTGGCCGGACGCGTCCGGCCTTGAGCGCGATGAGCCACCGCCGCAGATCGGTCGCGGTGATCGATTGGACTCTTGGATCGCCCAGGTACGCGACCAGGCGACCGAGTCGGATGCGATAGCAGTCGAGCGTCGCCGGCGCACGGCCAGAGGCCTCCTTCGCGAGCAGGTACTCCCCGACGACCGTGCTGAGCGGAGGATTCGCGCGCCCGCGCTGTCTGGTTCGTATGGCCTGGAGCATGTTTCGTCACCCGCCACGGCAGCGGTCCAACTCGGTAAACGGCACGCCCTTGCCGGAAGCGCGCTCCGAAGGATCGGAGTCGGCGCGATCGGGCTCAAGCGGAAAGCTGTTTGAAGACCTGTCCGTCGCGCATGACGAGGGCGATCCTGGCCGGATCCTGCAGGACTGCGATGTCCGCGAGCGGATCGCCGGAGACAGCGATGAGGTCCGCGCGCTTGCCCGCCTCGAGCGCGCCCGTGATCTTCGACAATCGCGCGCACTCTGAAGCCGTTTTCGTGACCGCGACGAGGGCCTGCATCGGTGTCATGCCGAGCTTCACCATCCAGTCGAGCTCTTCGGCGTTCGAGCCGTGCTCGCCGACGCCGGTGTCCGTCCCCATCGCGATCTTCACGCCCAGCTTCACGGCCATCGAGAACATCTTCTGATGCGTCTCGACGACCTCTTCGGCTTTGCGTAACGCGTAGGCCGGGATCGAGCCGGGCTTCCGCTCCGCGCGACGCTTCACCCAGAGCGGAGCGATCAGCGTCGGCACGAGGAACGTCCCCTTCTTCTTCATGAGCTCGGCCGTCTCTTCGTCGAGATAGATGCCGTGCTCGATCGACTCCACCCCGGCCTCGACCGCGTTCTTGATCCCCTGCAACGCCTGCGCGTGGCTCATCACCGTCTTGCCCGCGGCGTGCGCCTCGTACACGACCGCCCGGATCTCCTCCGGCGTGAAGCCGGTCGCGGTCGGCTCGTCCGACGGCGACAGCACGCCGCCGGACGTGCAGATCTTGATCTGGTCGGCACCCGCGCGGATCAGCTCGCGCGTCGCCTTGCGCAGGTTGTCCGGCCCGTCGACCACCGTCCAGGGATGCTCCGGATCGTCGACCCGCAGGTTCGCGCCACTCGCGAACCGCTGGTCCCCGTGACCGGCCGTCTGCGAGAGCGCGCCGACCGCGATCCGCATACGCGGGCCGGGGAAGAGGCCCTGCTCGATCGCTCGCTTCACACCGAGCGGCGTGCCCCCGGCGTCGCGCACCGTCGTGAAGCCGGCCTCGAGCGTCGTCTTCGCGTTCCGGAACGCCTCGGCCACGTTGTACGAGTAGGGCTTCTGCAACCGCTCCTCGATCGAGCCGGGCGTCGACCAGAGGTGCACGTGGCAGTCGATCATCCCCGGCATCACGGTCTGCTCGGAGCAGTCGATCACGGTCGCGTCACGCGGGATCTCGCCGCCGATCTTCGTGATCGTGTCGCCGTCGATGTGGATGTTCACGTTCCGACCGGGGTCGCCGCCGTTGCCGTCGATGAACTGGCCGGCGCGCACCACAGTTGTCACGGATTCGACATTCTGACGGGTCCAGACCGGGTCACACTCGCTTTCTCCAATGACCCCGTACCTCGGCGGAAATTGCCCCGCGTGCGGCACATACAACATCGCCGGCGAAACGCTGTGCGTCTGCGGCCTGATCCTGTCGCAACCCGCGCCGACCACGACCGTCAGGACGCCGACGCGCCGGCAGCCGCTTCGCCTCATCGCCCTTGTGGGAGCGGCGCTCGTCGTGATCGGACTGGCCATCGGCGCGAACGAGCTGCTCGTCACCGGTCCGGCGGTGTCGCTCGAGGTCACGCCCGACTTCGTGTCGCTGTCGCCCGGCGCGTCGTCCGCGTTGCGGATCCGCAGCGTCGACGCGCGCGGCCACGTGGTGACGCCGGTCATCACCTGGACGAGCGAGGCGGGCGCGATCGACGCGAGCGGCAACCTCGTCGCTCCGACCAAGGCCGGATCGTTCCGCGTCGCGGCGACCACGGACAACGGCCTGGTCGCGCACGGCAACGTGTCGGTGGAGCCCGGGCCGGCGACGCGCGTCGATCTGACCACCCCCGGCACGATCAAGCCGTCCGAGACCGCCACGTTGGAGGCGACCGTCCTCGACCGCTACGGCAACACCGTGATCGGCGCGAAGGTGGCCTGGTCGGTCAGCCCGTCGGCCAACGTGACGTTCGCCGAGGGCCAGTTCCGCACGCGCACGACGGGCACCTACACGGTCGAAGCGCGATCCGAGGGCGCCGTCGGGACGACGAACGTGATCGTCAGCTGCCCGCAGACGCACAGCGCGCCGTACCGCGGGAACACGTTCTCGGTCGTGTGCGGCTCGGTGGGCGACATCTGGCTTGGCGGATCGATGAGCTCCGCCGACACGCAGACGATCCTCGCGACGATCGATCGCGACGTGAACGCGCTGGAGAAAGAGCTCGCCACGCAGGTGCGGGGCCGCTTCAACATCTTCGTGTACACGACGTCGAAGACGTTCGACGCCGCGCTCGCCACGATCTTCCCCGGCGCGAGCGGCGACGTGACCGGCGTGTTCGTGCCGCCGGACGCGATCGTGGTGGACTGGCAGAGCGCGAACGCCGAGCGGCCGGAGACCACCGTGCGCCACGAGCTCACGCACCTGCTGGTCGAGAGCGCCGCCGGCCGGCTCGGCGGGCGCGAGCTCCCGGCCTGGTTCAACGAGGGGCTCGCCACGATCGAGCAGTACGGCGTCCCCGGCTCGGAGTGGCAGGCGACGAGCGACCGCTACTGCGCTGCGTCGGCCGCGGCGACCGGGACGATGCCGTCGCTCGCGTCCATGACGGCGAACCGCGACTTCCAGGCGCTCCAGGGACGCCTCGGATACTTCGTCGGCGCCCAGGCCGTGCAGTTCATGAAAGACGACATCGGCATCGACGGGTTGCGGAAGATCCTCACCGATCTCGCGCTCGGTCACTTCTGGGACGCCGCCTACCTGAGCGCGAGCGGGAAGACGTGGGAGTCGTTCCGCGAGGACTTCGCGCGCCGGGTGCGCGACCTCGCCCCGCGCTATCCGGGTGTCGCGTTCGCGCCCGACACGCCGGGCGGACCCGGGGTCGCGTACGTCGTCTACGGCTACGCCGCCGGCAGCAACGTGCGTGTGAACATCACCGGCGGGAACTTCCTCGGCAACAGCACGCACGCGACGGACGCCGCCGGCTGCTACTACGGCTACCTCGGGTCGACGTGGCCGCCGGGGACGTACAGCCTCACCGCGACAGGCGGCGCCGGCTCGGTGCAGGCAACGCTGCGCAAGTGAGCGTTATCGATGAGCGATGGATGCCGACTGCCGTGTGATGCAAGCGCCGCGTGGTCGGCTAAAAGCTAGATACCGCTCCACTCGAAGCCGGTGCCGCGCTCGCCGAGCGTCGCGAACCCGTCGCCGCGCCGGCTGGGCACGCCTGGATACGCGCGCCAACGCTCGGGCGGCAGCGCCGCGTGGCCGCGACTGCGCACCAGGGCGTAGGAACCGATCCCCAGGTCGACCAGACGAACCCGGCCGCCCAGTGCGCGCCACAGCGCGTTGAGCGCGGTGATCGCGGCGAGCGCCTGATCGAAGTCCATATACATAGCAACGCACGTTGAGTGCCAGCGTGCATCACCCGTTCGGCGTCTGGAGGCGCGAAAGGTCCTCCGGATGGTCGATATCCCCCAAATTGGCCACCGCATGGCCCACAAAAAAGGTTGCAACATCGGATCGCCCGGCCAGGATCTCGCGCGCGCCGGTATCACCCTGTAGACCTTCGATCTCCGGCCATAGCACGCGGTGCAGCAGCGTGGGCGGCGATCGCCGACCGTCCTGAGAGCACATCACCGCTGACGCGCCGGTCTCGTGCTGCCGCGCGACGAGCGCCTCGAGCAGCGCCGCCGTCACCAGCGGTTGATCGCCGAGCAGCACAACTACCGCGTCAGGCATATCGGTGAGCGCATGCGACGAATCGCCCACGGCACGCGACGCATCGCTCATTGCCCGAACGCCAGCACGCAGCGAGCTGGCCTGGCCCGTGGCGTACTCCGCGTTGCGGACGATCCGCGCCCGGCCGGGCTCGAGGCGCGCGGCGATCGCGTCGGCGTCGGCCCCGAGAACGACGACGACGGGTTCGAGTGAAGACGCGCATGCCGCGTCCACCACGTGTTGGATCAACGGACGCCCGCGCAGCAGGCTGAGCAGCTTCTGGCTGCCGAAGCGGCTCGCCTCGCCGGCCGCGAGGACGATCGCCGCTGGGCGTGAGGCCGGATCCGTCATCAGCGGACCGTCTCGCGCGCGGTGCTCAGCGGGCGGCTGCGGCGCGCGGCGCCGCCTCGGTCGTTGCCGGGCCGTGCGTCGACGCGGAGAGCATCCCGCCGCTCCGCCCGCGGCGGACCGCGACGATCTCCGCCAGGATCGCGAGCGCCGTCTCCTCCGCGCTCTTCGCGCCGACGTCGAGGCCGATCGGAGCGTGCACGCGAGCGATGTCCGCGTCGCCGAAGCCCTGCGCGCGCAACCATGCGAAGCGCTGCTCGTTCGTGCGGCGGCTGCCGATCGCGCCGATGTAGCCGGCGCGGGAGCGCAGCGCCGCGGTGAGCGCGGGATGATCGAACTTCTCGTCGTGGCTCAGGACAACGATCGCGGCGGTCGGGTCGAGCCGAAGACGGGCGAGCGCCTCGTCGGGCCAGTCGTTCGCGAGCTCGATCTCCTCGCCGAAGCGCTCGCGGTTCGCGAGCGCGGCGCGCGGATCGCACACGACGACGCGAAAGCCCAGCACGCTCGCGAGGCGTGACAGCGCCATGGCCACATCGGACGCCCCGACGATCGCAAGGAGGGCCGGACCGGCGAGCGCTTCGAGAAAGACCTCCTCCGTCGCCTCCGCGGCCGCGCCACCACCGTTTTCCGCACCCTCAATGCGCCGGTCTTCCGCACCAACGATGCGCGAGGCACCGGATCGGAGCGCGCGCTCCGCGTCCGACGCCAGACGCGCGAGGGTGCGGTCCGATCCGTCAACGAGAGTGCCGTCGATCCACGCCGCCTTCGTGCCCAGGCGCGCCCCGGGCGACAGCACGCTCGCGAGCACCGCGGAGCTGCCGTCGCCGAGCGCCGCGGCGACACTCTCGTGCAGCGCGTTGACCGGCTCCACCAGCACGTCGATCTGGCCGCCGCACGACAGGCCGACGGTGAACGCGAACTCGTCGCTGATGCCATAGCGCACGACGCGCGCCTGGCCCGACGCGAGCGCGGCCATCGCGGCCTCGTACACGTCTGCCTCGACGCAGCCGTTGCTCACCGATCCGCTGATGCGGTCGCCCGCCGCGGCCAGGAGCGTCGCGCCGACCGGGCGCGGAGCGGAGCCCGCCACGCGCACGACGGTCGCGATCGCGACCGCGTCGCCGCGCTCCCGCCAGGCGAGGAGGTCCGCTGCGATCTGCTTCACGGCGCGTGTGTGGTGGCGTGTTCTTTCAGGAAGCGGCGGCGGCAGCTCTCCGCGCAGAAGTAATACGTCGTGCCCTCGTGGATCGCCGAGAGTGCGTGCGGTGTGATCGCCACGGTCATGCCGCAGATCGGGTCCACCGCCTCCGCGACCTCGGGTGTTCCGGCGCGCGGGGGCCGGTCGCGGATGATCTCCGCGAGGATCGTGAGCGCGATCTCCTCCTGGGTCCGCGCGCCGATGTCGAGTCCCGCGGGGTAGTGCAGTCCGAGCGCGCGTGCCTTCGGAATGCCCGCGTCCTGCGCCGCGGCGGCCACCGTGTCGCCCCGCTTGCGGCTCGCGACGAGCGCCACGTACGGCGCCGATGTTCGAAGGGCTTCGATGACCGCCTCCTCGTCGCCCTCGCCGCGCGTCGCGACGACGATGTGCGTCCGCTCGTCGACGGTCATGCCCTCGAGCGAGGTCGCGACCTGGAAGCCGAGCGTCGCGCCGAGGGACGCCAACGCCCGGGCCACCGGCGTCGTGCCGAAGACGACGAGCTGTTCGCGCGGGAGCACGGGCTCAATGTAGATCTCGAGCGCGCCTCCGGAGAGGCACGTCATCGGCACCTGCCGCAGTCCCTTGCGCGGGGGCAGCGGCTCGTTCGAGATGAGGATGAGGCGCGCCTCGCCGTCGGCCAGCGCCTCGAGCGACTCGCGCACCACGGTGGGCGCGGCGCAGCTCCCGCCGATCCAGCCATGCAGCCCGCCGTCGGCAGTGACGATGGCCTTCGCTCCGGGCTTCGCCGACGTCGGCTTCTCGGCGCGAACGACTGTGGCCGTCGCGAACGGTTCCCGCCGAGCCGCGCGGGCGGCCCCGTCGGCGAAGAATCCTTCGGTCAGCGGATCATTGACCGCCCGGCGCATCTCCGACCCGAGCTCCACCGCTGGCTACCGATGCTTCTCACGTCGGCAGCTGACGGCGCACCGGCCGCCCGCGGCCGGCCTTCGCCAGCAGTTTCG
>JBGPKU010000085.1:0-8921 GCA_041486085.1 Candidatus Limnocylindria bacterium
AACTGGATTCGCTTGAAGCTCGCCTCGATCGTGTTCGACAGCGTCTGCACCGCGAGCGTCTTCGCGAGCCCGGGCACTCCTTCTATGAGCAGGTGGCCGTTGCAGAGAAGACCCAGGAGCAGTCGGTTCACGAGATAGTCCTGACCGACGATCACCTTGCGGATCTCGTGAAGCACAGGCGCGATGAAGTCTCCGCGGCGCAGGACCGACTCATTCGTCGTCGGCGGGCGGTAGGCCTTCACCATCACACAGCGTACCGGCTCACGCGGCCGTCGGTTCGAGCTCTTTCAGGACCTCGAGCGCATGGCCATCGGCCTTGACGAAATACCACGCCTTCTGGATGCGACCCTTGCCGTCGACAAGGAAGGACGAGCGGATCACGCCTTCGCCGCGCCCCGGGCGCTCGCCCCACGCGCCGTAGGCGTCGTGGACCCGCCGGTCGACGTCGCTGAGAAGCTGGAACTGCAAGCCGTACTTCTTCCGGAACGCCTGATGTGATGTTGCCTCGTCCTGCGACACACCGATGACCGGCACGCCGAGCCCATGGAATTGCGAGAGGTTCTCGTTCAGCTGGCAGGCCTCGACGGTGCAGCCCGGCGTGTCGTCCTTCGGATAGAAGTACAGGAAGTAGGTCGTGCCGCGAAGCGATTCGCTCGAGACGATCTTGCCGCTCTCATCCGGGAGCGAGAACGCGGGCGCACTATCGCCGGGATTCAGCTGCATGGGTGGCCTCCCCTGCGTGGATGGGTCGAGTCTATTGCCCGATCCCGCCGGCCATGCGTGACGCGGTGCGGCGCGCGAGCGCCATGACGCTGATCATCGGATTTACGCCCGACGCGGTCGGGAACGCGCTCGCGTCGGTCACGAACAGACCGCGCACATCCCAGACCTGGCCATCCGGGTCCGCGACCGAGCCGGCGCGGTCGTGACCGATCCTGCAGCTGGACATCTGGTGCGCCGAGAACAGGGTCACGCGATTCGGGACGATGCCGCGGCGGGCGATCTCCGCCACGAGCTCGCCGATCGCACCGCGTTCCCGCTCGAGCGGCGGCGTGTGCAGCGTGAATACGCTCCGCGCCCCCGCGGCCACGTGGATCCTCGCCGACTCCACCATGGCGCGCTCGAGGAGCCCGCGCTCCAGTGGACCGTTCGCGTAGCGCACCAGGGGCTCGCCGGCGCGATCGATCACGATCCGGCCTTCGGTGCGGTCGCGGACGATCCCGATGAACGGGGCGATCCGGCGCGCCTCCGCGGCGCGAGCGCGGTGCGCGGCGGCGCCCCACCAGGGGAACGAAGCGGCGAGGATCCCGGGGTAGGCCTGCGGCACCTCGAGGCGGAAGCCGTGCGATCCGTCGACCCGGGCGAACTCGTCCACGAGGACCGACTGCGGCACGCCGGACCAGACACCGCCGAGGTCCTCGTCGTACACACCGACCGTCACGGCCACCGGGTGAAGATGGAAGTGCCGTCCCGCGTGCGCCGCGGCGATGCCGGATCGTAGGAGGAGGGCGGGCGAGAGGATCGCTCCGCCCGCGAGCGCGACGAGCGGCGCGCGCACCCGGATCTCGCCGCCGTCGACGCGCGCGGTCACGCCCGTGACCCTGCCATTCGCCACATCGATGCGCCGCGCGTCGGTCGAGGTCAGGATCTGGGCGCCCCCGGCGCACGCGTCGACGAGATACGTGCGCATCGTCGATTGCTTCGCGCCGCGGCGACAACCGACCGTGCAAGGGCCGCAGTCGCCGCAGCCCTTCACGTTCCGCGCGATGGTCGCGGTCGAGATGCCGAGCGCGCGTGCGCCGCGCTCGAGGACCGCGTTGGGTCCATTGCGAGCGCTCTCCAGTGTGTCGACATCGAGACGGCTTTCGACCGCCTCGTAGTGCGGCTCGAGACCGTCGATCCCCGCCGCACGCCACTCCTCGGCGACGGCGGCCGGGATGCGCAACGACGTGTTCCAGTTCACGACCGTTCCGCCGCCGAGCGCCGACCCGGCGAGCAGCGCGATCGCCCGGTCCTCCGTGGCGGCGATCCCGCGATCTACGAAGAGCGAGGCGTACCCATCCAGCTCGCGTGCGTCGAAGTCGCCTTCGAGGCGCGGGCGCGCGCGCTCGAGGACGACGACGCGACGGCCCGCGGCCGCGAGCTCCGCGGCAACGACTCCACCTCCCGCGCCCGAACCGATGACGCAGGCCTCGGCGTCGATGACCTCCCCGGGAAGCGGCACGCGCATCCGGAGCGCCGCAGCGGGAGCCGGTGGATCGAGCGTCGGCCGCTGGTAGCCCATCGCGCCGGCGTACGGAGAGTCGTGGGCGCCGTATGTATAGAGAAGGACGAGACGCTTCATCACCTGGAACGCGCGGCGTTTGAGCGGAAGGGGGCTCGTCGCCCAGCGCTTCAGGTACGCCTCCCGCGCTGGTGCGTCGAGGGCGGAAAAGTGGACGGCGCGCCCGGTCAGCGCGGCGTTGACAAGAGGCGACTCGATCGTGTCGAGGAGTTGGTCGAGCTCGGCGACGAGCGCGGGGCGCCCGAGCGCTGCCACCTCAGATCGCAGGATCCGGGGCACGCCGAGCCCACTCGCCGATGGCAGCCGACCGTCACCGGGTACGAAGGTGTCGCAGAGCGCGCTGAGTGCGCGCTCTCGGTCGGCCACTCGGCCAGCCTAGCGGTCGTCCTTCAAAGCGTCGTGCTAGTGCGCGGGCACGGTAAGGGCCGGCTGGGCCAGGGGCAGCGTGAGCACAAAAGCCGTCCCATCGCTGCTGCTCGACTCCAATGACAACCTGCCGTGGTGCTGCTCCGCGATTCGCCGACTGATGTGCAGGCCCAGGCCGGTGCCTGAGATCTCACGGGTGCGTGACGTTCGAAAGAACGGCGCGAAGAGCCGGTCGCGCTCGTCATCCGGGATCCCGACGCCACGGTCCGATATACGGACCTCGACCGTCGTTCCGACGAGGGTCATCGAGACGTCGATCGGAGAGTCCGGCGGGCTGTACTTGATGGCGTTGTCCAACAGGTTGCTGACGATCTGCGCGATCCGGTCGGGGTCGCCCTGGATGCGGACCGGCCGCGGCAGCTTCAGCGTGATGCGCGCGTTGTCTTCGTGCTGGTGCATTCCGATCGTGATCGCCGTGGCGACGCCCAGATCGAAGGTCACCACCTCGAGGCTGAGCGCGCCCACGCTGACGCGGGCGTGCTCGAGCAGATCGCCGATCATCCGGTTCATCCGTTTGGTCTGCTCGCGAACTCGGACCAGCGCATCCGCGGCGCGTACGGAGTCTTTCGCGATAAACCGCTGCGCGAGCTGGGTCTGACCGTCGATCGACGTGAGCGGTGTTCGCAGCTCATGGACCGCCATGCTGAGGAAGTCGGCCGCCGACCACTTCATCGCGTTCGGCCCGGCCAGATCCGGGAATACGCTGATCGCCTCCGCCGAGATCCCTCTGCCGTCTCTCATCGGCTGCGGCGCGTCCACGGCATGCCTCAGCGTGGCAAGGAACTCGACCACCAGGAACGGCTTGTCGAGAACGCCCGCGTAGCCCGCGGCCTTGCTGCGTACGCTCTTGCCCGCCCGGGCCTCTTTGATCGAGCCGGGATCCGCGGTGAACATCAGGACCGGCAGTTCGGGATTCGCGCGTCGGATCGCGGCGGCGTCGGCCCACGAACGCTCGTGACCCTTGGATCCGGGCTCGCTGTCGAGGATGACGCAGCGAGGATGCCAGCGAACGATCGCCGCGGCGATGTCGTCGTGATCACTGATGGACACATGCTCGTATCCGGCTTCGTCGAGCAGCCTTCCCACCAGCGTGCTCAGGCTCGGCTCGTCCTCGACCAGGAGCACCCGTGGCTTACCTGATGGGCTGCGTGTCGCTGTCATCTCGCTTTGTGTGGACACCATGTCTCCATCCAGCCCGCCCTCGCGGCCGGCCATCCCCATGACCCGGATGGTCGGGCCTGGGTCGACGCATGGCATGACCGCTTCGTCATGCGCCGCCGCCGATCGCCAGGGTCGCGGCGGCCCCGAGCCGCCAGGAGGCCCGCCCATCGGATCTGAGCCAGGTCCTGACCGATTGGCCATCCGGACCGCTGCGTCCTCCGTGTGTGCCACCGGCACGTGGCTACCTGACGCTGACCTTCAGGCCAAGCTCACGCCCGAGGATCGTGGAGAGGCGGCCGGCCTCGGCCTGAAGAGCAGCCCTCTGGATCGCCCCCGACTCCTTGAACCACGCGACCAGCACGCGGTCTTCGGCCACCTCCCACGTCCCTTTGACGACGCCGCCGCCGACCACGACCGGCGCGATCCAGCCACTCTGCTTGCTGACCGCGCGTCGCCGCCGTGCCGGCACGACGTGACCGTCCTCGGTGCCGGGACCGAGCACGTACTGATCGAAGCCTGGCAGCAGCCGCACGGCCGATGTCGGCTTGGCGGACGCCAGCTCATCGAGATGTTCGGCGAGGATGTACGCGCGCTCGCCCTCCACCTCGACCTCCTTCAGCCGATCGCCGACCGCGGCGAGCCACGTCCTGAGCTGACGCACGTGGATCCTGCCGCGCGATAGCCAGCTCCGAAAGTTCGTCAGCGTCGCAGGCCCGTAGGCGCCGAAGTAGCCGGCGATCACGATCGGCGCCGCCAGTTCCGGATCGAGGACGCCGGTCCAGCGCGAGCTCGCATCCTCGGGGCGCATGAAGGTCACACGGTTGCCGCGGCTGGGTCCGAAGCAGAGGTCTCCCTGCCACGCCAGTGGCTTCAGGAGCGTTCCCCATCCAGAGCGAAGCTCCTCACCGAGATGACCCAGACCACGCGTGGCACTGACCGCCGCCCCCAGCTCTTCCCTGGTGAGGAGCCTGCCATCGAGGGCCTCGCGGACCGCGGCACGAAACATGTCCCAATGCCTCGCGGTCATGCCGAAGTACCGCTCCCAGCTCGGCCGCTCCCACGATCGTCCGGCGGCAAGCAGCGCGAGGTAGGCCCCAGCATCATCGGTGGCGAGCAGGTGGAGCGTGCCGCGCATCGCCCAGGTCTTGATGACGCGGCCATCGCGCAGCGCACGCGCGATGTCGCCAGGCTTGGAGCTCTTGCGCCGGACGCGCACGCAGAGCTCGGCGGAGGACGCGACCTGCGCCTGAACGCCGCAGAGTCGGCGGACGACCTCCACGACCGTCCGATCGCTCACGGGATCGAGAAGCTGCCGGCTCATGCGCCACGCGAGAGCCTGCCGCCAGGTCACTCTTGCCGTCACCGGCCGGAGGCTAGCGCGGTCGACCGCGGCGAGCGCAGTCTTCGCGAATGCAAAGTACGGGATGGTCAGGGGCCAGACCAAGCGGATGAGCGACTGCTCCGGCGAAACGCTCTGAGCGGAAGACGGGACTCGAACCCGCGACCCTCACCTTGGCAAGGTGATGCTCTACCAACTGAGCCACTTCCGCGAGGCTTGTTGGTCGCATTATACCGTCTCGCGCTTCCGTCGAGGGGGCTGTGATCGCGTGAATCGCGTCAGCTCCGACGGGGTGATCGTCCAGCTCCAGCCGAGTCGCTCGCCACGAAGCACCCCGGACCGAAGCCAGCGTCGAATCAGCTCTGGATGTCGCTTCGGCTTGGCAGCTACCTCGTCGACCGTGAGGCGTTTCAACGCCACGATCGCAGCCTTAGTTGTAAGACACAACCATCAAGCGGCAAGCGGATCAGCCGACGACGGAGTCGCAAGCATCGACCGATAGGCGTGGATGCGCGAAGATCATGACCAAAGACACTACCGCGCGAGGCGAGCTGACAGAGCTGGAGATCGCCACGGCACTGTCGCGTGCAGGTAAGCGCGTCCTGAGGCCGCTCTCAAGACGGGGATCCTGCGCGACGGCTTCGTTGAGTTTCGCGTATCGAATTCGGACGCGCGCCGCCCGAGTGGGGTCCCTTACGCCGGCCAGATCGAGTACTTCGCCGTGTTCTGCCCTCAGAACCAGCGCCCTTACTTCGTTCCCACCTCGGCTGTAACAGCCCGCGTGCAGACGGCCCGGCTGCGCGTCGATCCTGCCCGGAATGGACAAGTGAGCCGGGTCGGTATGGCCGCCGCTTTTGAGATCGGCGACTAGCGACCCCAGATGGTCTTAGCGTGTCCCGATGATCCACACGATCCCGCTCGACCAGCGGACGCTGCACGGGTACTTCTCGCGCGAGCTCGAGCCGATCGTGACCGTGAGGCCGGGCGACGCGGTGCGCTTCCGGATCCCGAACTCCGGCTGGTACGTCGAGCCGGACCAGAAGTTCACATCCAGAGACCCAGCGCTGCACTCCGGTCACGCGCTCGTCGGGCCGATCGCCGTCGACGGCGCGCACGCCGGCGACACTCTCGTCGTGCGGATCGACGAGGTCAAGCCGGCGTCCTGGGGCGTGACCTACACGAAGCCGCCGCATTCGGTCCGCTGGGAGCTGGACGGGAGTGTCGGCCGCGGCGCCGGTCGCTCCGTTCGCCTCGCGCCCTTTCTGGGCGTGCTCGGGATGCCGCCGCCCGAGCCGGGGATGCATTCAACGATCCCGCCGCGCCCCTGTGGTGGGAACATCGACTGCAAGGAATTGGTGGCGGGCGCGACGCTGTTCCTGCCGATCCCGGTCGACGGCGCCCTCTTCTCGGCGGGCGATGGACACGCCGCTCAGGGCGACGGCGAGATCTCCGGCACGGCGATCGAGTGCCCGGTAGAAGCGCAGCTCACGCTGGACCTGCGCAGGGACCTCCCCCTGAGGTGGCCCGCCGCGCGGCTCCCGGACGCGTGGCTGACCTTCGGCTTCGACGAAGTGCTGGGAGAGGCGGCGCGCGTCGCCATCGAGGGAATGCTCGATCTCATGCAGCGCGAGCATGGGCTGGCTCGCGACGACGCGCTCGCCCTGGCGTCCGTCGTTGTCGATCTGCGCGTGACGCAGATCGCGAACAAGACCCTCGGCGTACACGCCGTCCTGCGCGACTCGGCTTTCCTCTGACCGTCCTGCTGCTGCGGTCGGTCACTCGACTCCCGACTGAGAGCGCTGCCTGATGAATCCGCGTCGCTTTTGGGGGCAGCGGCCACGGTCCTCGACGGCACGTTGACCCCAGACGGTGAGGAATGCAGCGAGCGGCGCAGGTTGTGCGCCGCCCGATTGGGTTGGGTGGGCTAGACCTTTTGCGTCCGCTCCTCGGAGATCTGCGCCTGGATCCGCGCGCGGTTGGCCGCACCGTGATTCTTTGAGACCTTCTCCATCAGTCGAGCGATGGTCTCTTCGGCTGACCGCGTCGCAGGCTGCCCGAGCTGGTTACGAGGTCGTGACTTCAGTCGTTCCATCACGTTCCTCACGCCGCCCGGTCACCGCGCGAACGATCGCCACGATGAGCGCCGCGACGAGCATGAAGAAGACGATCGACAGCACCGTGGCGATCTCAAAGATGGGCGAACCGCCGGGCTGGGCAAAGATGCCGCGGAACGGGGCGACGAGCGCCTCGGTGATGGCGTAGATCGCGGAGACGAATGCCTGCTCCGCGTTCGCTCCGAAGAGCTTCAACGTGAATCGAACCAGCAGCAGCACCTCGACGACGCTGAACACGAGTGCAATGACGCGGCTCGCCGTCCAGATCGAGGAGCGGCCGGCGGGCGCGGCCGCGACGTTGACGCTGGTGACGCTGTGAGTTGGTGCCGGAGCGGGGGGATCCGTCTTGACGGTTGTTGTTGTCATGGTCCGATGGTGGACCAGGCGCTCCAGGCGGTCATGACCGGACCGTCATGCGCGGCCGAGCTGGACCGCCCAGTCGTCGATCGCTACTTGGGTAACGCGGCGAGGTGCGCTGAAGATCGAGCGTTGGACGCCGCGCTCGCCGGGCGATCTCGTCTGGTCGGCCGAGTTCGTACACCGTGCCGATGAACTCGGCGGCGACGAACAAAAGGATCGAGCGCACGTTCGCGTCGGTCGTCCTCTGGTTCCGTGGGCAGCCGACGCTTGCATGGCCTCTTACAGTGTGGGTGGTGGGTGGCAATAGAAATGCGTGACCTGAATTCAAATTCAGTGACAGGTCGCCCTCAAGGCACATCGCGATCGACCCGCGACGCCGCCGGCAGCCTCTCGAAGCTCCTGGACGGCGCACAACAGTCGTTTTCCGAACACGGGTACCACGCCGCCACCGTGCACGACATCTGCGCACGGGCCAACGTCGGGATCGGGACCTTCTACGCGCACTTTGACGACAAGAGCCAGCTGCTCAAGCGGCTCATGAGCGAGCGCGCGGTCACGCTGTCGCGGCTGCTCCACGCGGCGGACTTCGTCGACGCCGCGACGCTCTCACAGAAGCTCCGCCACATCGTCGACGAGCCGGTCGCGGCCGGCATGTGGCGGGCATGGCACGAAGCCGTCCTCGTGGAGCCGAGTCTGGGCGGCTTCCACACGGAGTGGCAGAACACGACACTGGCAGCCCTCACGGAGCACATCCTCGAAGCGCGACGAACCGGCAAGACGCAAGATCACCTCGTCGATCCGCAAGCCGCCGCGTGGGCGGTCATGTCCCTGTCGCGCGAGTTCGCGATACACGATCGCGAGTACCGGCCCGACCGCGAGGCGCTCGCGCAGCTCCTCATGGCTCTGGTGTTGGGCGTCTCCGCGGGCTCGCGTCCATAACGCTGTCGGGGAGGTCCGTGAGTGCCGATACTGAATTCGGCTTCAGGCGAGCCGGCTGGCGTGAATCGCCGGCTGGCACCGACTTGATGATCCGCGCCCGGCCCGTAGCGAATAGATAGGTAGGAGAAAAATGGATTCGCCTCAAGGCGCCGCGAAGCGACCCGAGCGCGCGGTCCGGGTGCTCTTCGTCCTCGGCGATAGGGCCCTGGCCAACACCGTCGATCTGACGCTGCGCCACGGTGGCTATCTGCGCCGCTCCGAGCAGAGCGTGGCCGCGGCCAAGGCGGCCATCGCCGAG
>JBGPKU010000086.1:0-8759 GCA_041486085.1 Candidatus Limnocylindria bacterium
AGCCGAGCACGACTCGCGGCATCGCGTTCATCGCCTTGATGTACGGACCGAGGACGTCGGAGAGGAGGCGGTTACGGCCAAGCGCGACGCCGAAGATGATGCCGAGGATCACGCCGATCGCGAAGCCGATGACCGTCTCCTCGAGCGTGACGACGATCTGTTCCCAGAGCGGACCCTGGGCGGTGCCCTTCTGCACCCAGATGACGAGCTGGGCCCCGATCCCCGATGGCTGCCCGAAGAAGAACGGGTCGACCGCGCAGGTCCCCGAGTCCGGACCGTGGCAGCCCAGGCGCGTGAGGATCTCCCAGCTTCCGACGATGACGACCGCGAGCGCGACCCGCAGCCCGAGGATGAGGACACGCCGGCGCGCGCGCGCCTGCGCGCGCGCGACGTCGCGGTCCAGGAGCGTCGGCGCGACCGGCGCGTTGGCCCCGATGTGCGAGAGCGAGCTCACTGTGCGACGGCCACCTTGGTGCGCTCATAGCTGACGAGCACCTCGTCCCTCAGGTCGTTCCAGATCTCCTCGTAGAGCTGAACGAAGCGCGGGTTGAAGCGGATCTCGGCGATGTTCCGCGGGCGCGGCAGATCCACCACATAGGTGCCCTTCACCGTCCCTGGACCCGCGGTGATGACGACGACCCGGTCGGCAAGCGCGATGGCCTCCTCGAGGTCGTGGGTGACGAAGACGACCGACGCACCTGTCGTGGCCCAGAGCGCGAGGAGCTCGTTCTCCATGAGCACGCGCGTTTGGACATCGAGTGCGCTGAACGGCTCGTCCATGAGGAGGATGCGCGGGCCGGTGATGAGCGTCTGCGCGAGCGCGACGCGCTTGCGCATGCCGCCGGACAGCTGATGCGGGTAGTAGCGCTCGAAGCCGGAGAGGCCCACGCGCTTGATCCAGTCTCGTGCGCGCGCGTTCGCCTCCGGGGTGTCCACTCCACGGAAGCGCGGGCCCATCGCCACGTTGTCGAGCACGTTCTTCCAGGGGAACACCGCGTCGCGCTGGAAGACGTAGCCGACCTGCCGGCCTACGCTCGTGACCGGCTCGCCGAAGACACGCACAGTCCCGAGGCTCGGCGGCTCGAGGCCGGAGATCAGCGATAACGTCGTGGACTTCCCGCAACCCGTCGGGCCCACGACGGCGCAGAACTCACCCGCTCGCACGGTGAGATCGAGGTCCCGCAGCGCGGTGAACGCGGTGCCCGCGGCTGTCACGAATCGCTTCGTGACACCTCGAAGCTCGATCGCATCGCCTTTGGGATCGGTGATCGCCACGACCGCTCCACGTTGCGGTGATTCGCGCGATCCGAAAAGGCATCCGGTCGTTGCGACCGTTGTGGTCTTTGTGGTCTTGGCCCCACCATCGACCCGCTCTATGCCAACAAGCGCTCGCGCACCGCCGGCCAGCGGAGGCGTCTAGCTGGCGGGTCCGTACGCCATCGAGAATTCTCGGTAGCGGCGATCGCCGCTGAGATCGGAGCGCTCCACCGCGGCGACCTCCGCCAGCCGCGGCCCTTCACCAAGCCAGCGCGCGAGATCTTCCAGCGACGTCTGGTCTCCCTCGGCCACCAGCTCCACCGCGCCGTCCTCCCGATTCCACACCCGGCCGGTCAGTCGCCTCGCACTCGCCTCCTGCACGACCGACGCGCGGAAGTTCACGCCCTGCACCAGACCGCGCACGACGAAGCGCGCGCGCACGACCGGTCCGGTCACGGACGCGATTTTCGAGCGGCGAGCATGTCCTCGAGTGGAAGGGCGTTGGCGATCACATCGCGCGTCACCCAGCCGCGCCGCGCATTCGCGACGGCGTATTCCATCCAGTCGAGCTCCTCGATCGCGTGTGCGTCGGAGTTCGTGGCGAGGCGCACGCCACCCTCGATCGCCTTCCGCACCCAGACGTCCGGGAGGTCGAGGCGCTCGGGACCACCGTTGACCTCGAGCCAGGTGCCCGTCTCCTTGGCCGAGGCGACGACCGCGGCAAGATCGACGGCATAGGGGTCGCGACGCTCCAGCAGACGGCCGGTGGGATGCGAGAACGCGGTCACGTACGGATTCCTGAGCGCGTCGAGGATCCGCTTCGTCATGACCTCGCGCGTCTGCCCGAACGCGGAGTGCACCGACGCGCTCACGATGTCGAAGCCCCGGAGGATCTCGTCGGGATAGTCGAGCGTGCCGTTCGCGCGGATGTCGACCTCGGTACCGATCAGGATGCGGAACGGCGCGAGCTCAGCATTCAGCTTCTTCACCTCGGCCAGGCGGGCGGCGATCCGCTCCGCGCTGAGGCCATTGGTCATGCCGAGACCCGGCGAATGGTCGGTCACGGCCATGTAGGCGTAGCCCTTCGCTCTCGCACGCCGCGCCATCGCGCCCAGGTCGTCTCGTCCATCGGTCTGATTGGTGTGCGTGTGGAGATCGCCCTTTATGTCCGCGACGGTCGCGAGCGCCGGTAGGCCGTGCGCGAGTGCCGCGTCGATCTCGCCGTGGTCCTCCCGCAGCTCCGGTGGGATCCAGTCCATCCCGAGAGCCGCGTAGACGTCCTCCTCGGTATTGGAGGCGATCTCCTGCCCTCGTGCTTCCGCACCGACCTTGTAGAGGCCGTATTCGTTCAGCAGCAGCTTCTTCTTCAGGGCGTGTCCGCGCAGCCGGACGTTGTGCTCCTTCGAGCCGGTGAAGTAGACCATCGCCGCGCCCCACGACTCGGGCGGCACGACGCGCAGGTCGATCTGGAGACCGCGAGCGACGATGACCGAGGACTTGGTGTCGCCCTGCGCGAGCACGCGCTCCACGCTCGGTGCGCTCGTGAACGCCTTCATGATCGGCGCGGCGTCGTTCGACGGGACGAGCAGGTCGATGTCCCCGATGGTCTCGCGATAGCGGCGCACGCTGCCTGCTACCCTGATCTGCTCGACGCCGGCCGCTCGCAGCAGCGCGATCATCTCCGCCGCCGCGTCACGCGAGTGATGGATGAGCGAACGGCCGGTCCGCTGCCGCAGCGAGGTGATGGACTTGAGGATGTTCTCTTCGGTCTTGGCCTGGATCTTTGGCAGCTCACGGAGGCGATGCGCCTTCGCCGCCTCCTCCAGCTCGTCGATCGAGGTGATCTTTAGATTCTGGTAGATGATCCGAGCCGTCGCCGGCCCGACACCGGGCACGCTGAGCAGCGTGATGAGCCCCTGTGGCACCGCCGCCTTGAGCTCGGCGTGGCGCCTGGACTCGCCAGTGGTGATCAGCTGCGTGATCGCTTCGGTCACCGAGGGTCCGGTCTTTGGGATCTCCGCGAGCCGGCCCTGCTCGAGGAGCGCCGACACGGGCTCCCGCAGATCGCGGATCGCGCGTGCGACCTGACGGTACGTCACCGCACGGAAGACATTCTCGCCCTTGAGCTCGATCAGGTCGCCGATCTCTTCGAGGACCGCGGCGACGCCTTCGTTGTCGAACGTCGCGGCATCCCGAGGCACGTGGGCGATGCTAAACGCGGACGCCGCCCGGCGGTCGGCCCGATTGGTTCTAGCGCCCTCGGGCGAGCTCCAGGTAGTGGAAGGCCGCGTCGACATCGCCGCGGGCTCGCAGCTTCTTCGAATATTCAGCGGCGATGGCCGATCTGTCCGGCCGGTCATCGACCTCCGAGAGGAGCTCGATCGACTTCTTGTACGCGCGGTCGCTCGCGGCGAAGGACTTCAGCGCGTCGTTCGCCGCTCCCACCACGCGCAGCGCGTCCGCGCGCTGGACGCGGTCATCCGAGAGCGTTTTCTCCGCGGTCTTGGCGAGCTCGAGCGCACCTTCGGCGTCGCCCTCGCCGAGCGCGATCCGCGCGAGCACGACCTGCGCCGCGGCCTCGACGCGCGTGTCGCCAGAGGTGCGAGCCAATGCGCCGGAACGTTCAGCCAGCTCGCGGGCATCAGCGGTCGCGCCGCGCTCGAAGTGGATCGTCGCGAGCGAGTGCATGACCGAGAGCTCGAAGGACCGGTCCTCGACGCGCTCGAAGAGCTCGAGCGCGCGCCGGTAGTTGTTGATCGCCGCGTCGAGCTCGCCGGCGTCGTACAGCGAGACCGCGACGCCCATGTATCCCTGAGCGGCGACGCGGAGCTCACTCGACGCCGATGCGAGGTCCAACGCTGACGCGTACGTTTGGAGCGCCTTCGCTGTTCGGTTGAGGCGGCGGTATACCGTGCCGAGCGCCACGAGGATCCGGGCCCGCAGACGCGGCTCGTTGACCTCATGACGTTCCATGGTGTCTCTCGCCTGCTCGAGCGCCTCCGCGGCGGCGAGGTACTGGTTCAGCTGTCCGTAGGCGATGCCCCGCAGATGCTGCAGGCGCGCCACTTCGGCCGCGTCCGTCGCGACGTCGATGAGCGAAAGCGCTTCGTTGATGCGGTCGAACGCCGGCTCGCGTTGTGACGCGGCGAGCTCGACCTGGGCGAGGAGGCGAAGCAGCGCCGCCCGATCGCGCTTCGAAGGCACGCACTCCAATCCGGCGGCGACCTCGGTGCGCACGACATCCCAGTCGTGGCGCTCCGCGGCGGCCTCGGCCGCGAGGCGATGAAAGGCGAGACGCTTCTCGGTCGCGAGCGGCGCGTCGCCCAGGAAGTAATCGAGGCTCTTGCTGAGACGCATGGCGATGATCTGGAGCGAACGGACTGATGGTCGGACCAGTCCGGCCTCGACCTGCGAGATGAAGCCCTTGGTGAGCTCCTCGCCCGCGAGCTGCGCCTGGCTCATGCCGCGTTCGCGGCGAGCACTGCGTACCCGCTGCCCAAGGCCCGGTGTCGTCGCCGTTTCGATGGTCCCCACGGTGCTCCTCTGTGACCGAACTGACAGTCAGGCCCATGGTTTGGCGGGGCCATGCATGTTCAGCCTCGGTAGACTCGTGCGAGGATATCGAACAGCTTCGTTCGTGGACAATCCCACGAACGGGGGACCCGGCCAGAGGGGAGACGCAGATGAAACGAGCCGGCTTGCTCCTGCTGCGCGCCGTGGTCGCGGCCCTGCTCCTGGGCGCTCTGAGCTCGGACGTCGCCAGCGCGGACCCGGGCACCTTCCACGTCGTGATGCCGTCCAGCGACGTCGTTGTCACGCCAGATGTCTTCGTGCCGGAGGATCCCGGTCTCACAAGACTGCCTGAGGATCCCGGGCTCACGCGCCTTCCGGAAGATCCGGGGTTCGAGTAGCGCGGTCTCGCGACCGTCCCGCGATACTGAGATCGTGCCCGCAGCGTCAAACGACCGGCGTCAGCTTCTCGAGATCGACGGCAAGCCGTTCCTCTTCCAGCACGGCTATCGCTTTGGCCGCGTCACGTATGTGACGCGGCTCCCGCTCGAGAAGAGCATGACCGTCTTCGCGCCGGGCCACCTCTCAGCCGGCGAGGTCGAGTCGGTGGTGCGCGGCGACAATCCCTGGATGCTCGAGTAACCGAAAGGCGACCCTGTGCGCGCCGTCGTTCAGCGTGTGCTGTCCGCCTCCGTCCATGTCGCCGACGGGGAAGTTGCGCGGATCGGCCCCGGGCTCGCGATCATGCTCGGCGTCGCCCACGATGACCGGCCCGAGGACGGCGAGCGCCTGGGGTCGAAGATCCTGGCGCTCCGCATCTTCGATGACGACCGCGGGAAGCTTGGTCGCACCATCCTCGACACAGCCGGCGGCATCCTCGTGATCCCGCAGTTCACGCTGTACGGGGACGTGCGACACGGCCGCCGACCCGACTTCGCGCACGCCGCGCCGCCGGACCACGGCCGACGGCTCTTCGAGGCGTTCTGCGGGGTGCTCCGCGGCGCCAACGCCTCGGTCGCGCAAGGACGATTCGGGGCCAGCATGCGTGTCGAGCTGGTGGGCGACGGTCCGGTGACGATCGTCGCGTCGACCGATGGCTGGGCTGAGGGGGACATCGGAAGGAAGGCGTAGCTCATGGACCACGCGGACCACGTTCGTCTGCTGCGGCGGGGCATTCGCGACGCGCAAGACATTCGCCCGTCGAGCGCGATAGGTAGCTCGGACGAGAATGTTATTTGGGCCGACCTCGGCGCGGGCGAGGGCGCGTTCACGCTCGCGCTGGCCGACCTGCTTCCGCCGGGATCGACGATACACGCGGTGGACCGTGACCGCGGCGCGCTCGAGGAGCTGGCGCGTCGTTTCGGCAGGCTTGAGCGCGCCACCAAGAAGTCGCAGCGCGTTCAACCGAAGGTCGGCGACTTCACCACGGACCTTGGCCTGGCCGGGCTCGACGGCGTCCTGATGGCGAACTCACTTCACTTCGTGAAGGACCAGGCTGCCGTGCTCGCTCGCGTCCGCGCGATCCTGGGCCCTGGAGGACGACTGCTCCTCGTCGAGTACGACACCGACGTCGGGAACACCTGGGTCCCCCACCCCATCTCGTTCGAGACCTGGCGGCGCGTCGCTGTGGCCAGCGGCTTCGCCGAACCGCGCCTCCTGGACAGCCACCCCAGCCGCTTCCTGAGGCGCATCTACTCCGCGGCGACCGAGCCTACGGGTTGAACTGCACTTCGACGTCCTGGATCTGGTTGTTCCGGCGCGGGTCGAAGTACACCCGGAACTTCTCGGTCGGCGTGCCCGCCGCCGCGACGTAATCACAGTTCACCTGCACGGTGAACACGCGCGTGACGTTGCAGGGTGCGGTGTGGTTCTTGAAGTAGAGCTGGCCCTGCGGCGTGTTCTTCGCGAGCGCGATGTACTCCGCGTCGGACAGCGTCCCCTCGGGCGGACGCAGGAACAGGAACGCCGCGAGGAACACCAGCAACAACCCCGCGAACGCGACGATCTGCGTGCGCCGTGGGACCCGCGTCATTGCGCGGGTTCGTCAGCGAGCTCGAGCGCGGTCGCGAGCGTGAGCTTCGCGGCCTTGAGCCACAGACGCTTGTTGGTGATCTTGTCGGGAGTGTCGTTCACGGTGTGAAAGCTGTAGTTCCCGGGGAAGGTCGCATCGTTCTCACCATAGCGCTGGCAGAGCGCGATGCTCGGGATCCCCGCGATCCCGAACGGAGCGGCATCCATGATCGTCGAGCCATCCGCCGCGTACTGCGCGTTGAGCGGCGTGATGCCGATGCGGTAGGTGGTGTTCACCTTGATGATCCTGTCGCGCAGACCGGCGGAAGCATTCGTGTACCAGAGCAGATCCAGCCGGTCAGTGATCGGATTGAAGCCGACCATGTCGAGGTTGATCGCGGCCTTGTACGGATACGGCTTCGCGAGCGTCGCCATGTACGCGCCGCTCCCCTTGAAGAAGAGCTCCTCCCCGTCGAAGAACGCGAGCACGATGCGCGATCGCAGGTTCCCGCCCGCGCGCCACGTCGAGAGCACGCGCGCCAGCTCGAGGAGCGCCGCCGTGCCCGTGCCGTTGTCGTCCGCCCCTGGCGCGGCATCGACGGCCGGCCGCCAGCCCGGGGTGCGGTTCGCGACGGAGTCGTAATGCGCCGAGACCAGCACCCATCCGGTGTTGCCGACCGGTGTCGACGTCCCGGGCGCCGGATCGAGCGTGGCGAAGATGTTCTCGAGCGCGATCCCCTGATAGACGGTGCGCTGCGACTCGATCTTCCATCCGTAGTAGTCGAGCGCGCCGAGCTGCTCCTTGATGTAGGCCTGCGCCTTCGCGTGCCCCGGATGCCGCGGATCGCGCGAGACGAAGCTCGTGAGGGCATTCAGGTGGGAGTCCATCCGGTACGGGTCGATGAGATTGACCTGGCTCAGGACGAGACCGCAGCGCGGATTGCCCGGACACGGGTCGAAGCCTGCGGCGGTCGGCGCCGGAGTCGCCGTGCCCGTCGCGATCGGGCTTGGCGCCGCGGTGGAAGATGTGGCGCCGGCCGTCGGCGACGGTAGCGCGACCGCGCCCGACGCGCTCGGCGAGGGCGCGGTGGTCACGCGCAGACTCTCACCGCAGCCCGATGCAAGCACCGCGAGCACGAGGGCAGCGGCGACCCTGCGCATCTTCACAGCCTACCCGTGGTCAACGAGCGGACAGGCGAGACGGTTCGCTCGCCCACGGGGCTCGTCCGCGTGCTCGGGCCGCTTGTCGCTTAGTTAACCCGGCGAGCCGTCCCGACAGGCGTCTTGCCATTTTCCGCGGCACGCTCGGCCGCGTATTGCTCGGACCAGAAGACGATCTTCCCGTCCTGCGCATCCACCACGACGGTGTCGCCCTCCTTGAACTCTCCCGTCAACAGCTTCTGCGACAGCGGATCGAGGACCTGCTTCTGGATCGTGCGACGGATCGGCCGCGCACCATAGGCGGGATCGAATCCTTCCTGGGCGATGAGCGCCTTCGCCGCGTCGGTGAGCTCGAGCTTGATCTTCCGCTCCTCGAGCCGCTTCGCGAGAGCGAGCGTCTCCTTGTCGACGATCTCCTTGAGCTGCGCGGACACGAGGTTGTGGAAGATGACGATCTCGTCGATGCGGTTCAACAGCTCGGGCCGGAACTGGCCTCGCAGCGCGTCCATCACGCGCTTGCGCATGAGGTCGGGCTGATCCGCCAGATCGGTGATGAACGTCGAGCCGACGTTGCTCGTCATGATGATCACGGTGTTCTTGAAGCTGACCGTACGGCCCTGCCCGTCGGTGAGACGCCCATCGTCGAGGACCTGCAGCAGGATGTTGAAGACATCCGGATGCGCCTTCTCGACCTCATCGAGGAGCAGCACCGAGTACGGACGGCGCCGGATCGCCTCAGTGAGCTGGCCACCCTCTTCGAACCCGACGTACCCGGGCGGCGCGCCGACGAGGCGCGAGACGGTGTGCTTCTCCATGTACTC
>JBGPKU010000087.1:0-8747 GCA_041486085.1 Candidatus Limnocylindria bacterium
GCGCCGTCCGACGCCGCGTCGCACAAGCTGCTCAAGGAGCAGGTGGAGAGCGTCCTCGAGGGCCTCACGCTCCGCGAGCGCCGCGTCCTCCAGCTCCGATTCGGTCTCGAGGACGGTCGTACCCGCACGCTCGAAGAGGTGGGCCGCGAGTTCAACGTGACCCGCGAGCGCATCCGGCAGATCGAGGCGAAGGCGCTCCGCAAGCTGCGGCACCCCTCGCGCAGCCGCAAGCTCAAGGACTACCTGGAGTA
This sequence comes from Candidatus Limnocylindria bacterium, assembly GCA_041486085.1. Lineage (GTDB taxonomy): Bacteria > Chloroflexota > Limnocylindria > P2-11E > P2-11E > CF-39. The sequence goes on from JBGPKU010000087.1 coordinate 252, forward strand.
GGCACTTCGTGCCTCGAACCGTCGCCGCCTGGCCGATGTGCGCAAGCGTCCATCGGTCTCGGCTCGTAGGTTCGTGGTCGCTCGGCTCGCATGAAGAAGGGGCGCCGCAATGCGCCCCTTCTCTATTTCCACCGCGCCGCTCAACGCCCCTTCGCGCCGTAGCGGTCCACGCTCACCATTTCCGCGAGTGGCTTCCTCCCGCGCCCCAGACCCGGCAATCCCGAATCGGCGCGAGGCTCCGGCCGGCCGATGGCCACGATCTGCCGCGCATGCAGACGATCCGGGATCCCGAGGACCCGCTTCGCTTCGGCTTGATGCTGAGCCTCGCCGAACCATGCGACGCCGCCGCCGTAGCCAAGGAGCTTCGCGCCTGTTAGGAGGCGTTCTGTCAGGCGACCCTCGTCGTATGCCTCGAACATCGGTATCGCGCCGTCAAGCACGATGGCGATCGCGACGGGCGCGGTGGCCACCCAACTGTTCGGGGGCCGAAGTGACCCGATCTTGCGCAGGATCTCGCGATCGCGCACCACGATGAATTCCCAAGGCTGACGGTTGATCGCGCTGCCCGTCCAGCGCGCCAGCTCGAGGAGCTGGTCTAGGACGCCGTCAGGGACGGGCTCGTCGGTGAAGCGGCGGATCTGCAGGACGCGCCGGACGGGACGAAGAGGGTCCACGCACCGCGAACATCGTCTGGGGATCGGGTATTCCCCGCTACCTCGGTGTTCGCTGTCCCCAGCGCTCGTAATGCGCGATCTCCGAGAGCGGCTTTCGTCCGCGCGCGGGCCCGTTTGGGCGCGGGTCATCCTTGGACTTCGGCTTGCCGACCATCACGATCTGCCGCGCCGACTTGTCGCTCGGGATCCCAAGGATGCGCTTGGCCTCGGCCTGGTGCTGGGGCTCGCCGAACCACGCGACGCCGCCGCCGTAGCCGAGGAGCGTCGCGCCGGTGAGCAGCCGCTCCGTGACCCGCCCTTCGTCGTACGCCTCGCTCATCGGGTTCGCACCGTCGAGCACGATCGCGATGCCGAGGGGCGCCGAGGCGGCCCAGTTGATGTTCGGACGCATCGCCGCCATCCTGCGCAGGGCCTCTCGGTCGCGCACGACGACGAAGTGCCACGGCTGGCTGTTCCTCGAGCTTCCGGTCCAGCGGGCCAGCTCCAGGAGCGCCTCGAGGACGTCGTCGGGAACCGGGTCCGGCGCGTACTGGCGGATCTGCGACACACGCCGGATCGGGCGAAGCGCTCTCACGAGCGGCGAGCATATACGCGCACCCGAGTGCGATGATGCGCATATGAGCGACATCGACCCAGGGGAGCTCGAGCGTCTTGGGTCGGCGCTGCGTCTGGCCGAGTCGGCGCTCGAAGAGGCTCTCGAGGCGGCGGAGAATCTCGGCAACTTCGATCGTCGCTTCGACGTCCCGCGCGCCATCGGCGGTGCGCAGCGTCTCGTGCAGAACGCGAACGAAGCGGTCGACGCAGCGCGCCAGCGCTAGCGGCTAGAGTTACGCGCGATGGCCGATCACGAGAAGGTCGAGATCCACGCGAAGCCGCGCATCGAGGAGCACCTCATCTACGCGCTGCTCGCGCTCCCGATCTTCGCGATCACGATCGTCATCATCGTGCTGATCGCGACATTCGGGACGCGGTGACCTTCGCCACCCGGCGCCGTGGCGCGATCTTCCACGCCACGTCGCTCGGCAGCTCATCGCGCAGGATCGGCTCGAGCACCCGCACGTAGTCGACGAACCGGGTCTGGATCCGCTCGACGTACGCGGGCTCCAGCTTCCCCAGCGCGAACGGCTCCCACACGCGGGTCCAGCCCTTGTCCCACACCTCGAGGCGCGCGTCCTCGCCGAGGCCGCGTTTCAACTGCTTGGCGCGCATGCGGAACGCGCCGAGGAGGCGCGCGTTGGTGAGCGCGTCTGCCTCGAAGTGAAGGCCGAGCTCGACGACCCTTGCGCTGTGCCGCACCCAGATCTCGTAGTGGAGCGCCTTGTTGCCGTACCAGGCTTTGGCCTGCCAGTTGATCGCGTTCCACTCGAACGCGCGCAGATCCGCCGACAGCTCCGCGCGCAGCAGCGGAGGGATGCCGCGGAAGAGCGCGGGCCATGCGATCGTCATGGGACTCTCGCCCGGAGCGCGAGGTCCACAACGCCCGTCGAGGCTTCCACTGGGATGTACGGTAGTCAGCGCCGAAGGAGGTGAGAAGGAGCTCGAGTCCCGAGTCGCATAAAATGACCCAGTCATTCCCCGGTGGCGCAAAGGTAGCGCGGCTGACTGTGACCAAAAATGGTGGCAGCGTTGGGAGGAAACTCACAACTGAAAACTGGGCGAATTGCGGGAACCCTGTAGCGCGCAAGCGCCATGGCAATCCGCAGCCGAGCTCGACGCGATCGCGTCGAGAAGGTTCAGAGACTATGTGCCCGGTGCCTGCATCGCGGCGACGCGAATGGCAATGAGATAGTCCACGCCAGAGGGAAACTTTTGGGCAGCGTGTAATCAGTAGGTTGGAGGTTCGAATCCTCCCCGGGGAGCAGAGGCCGTCGCCCGTCGGCGGCCTTTGTATTTGTGACGATTCGCATTGACACGACAAGTGCGTAGAACTAATGTTCTAACGTGCAGACGTGCGCCAATTGCGGGGAAATCTTCGCGATGTATCCGGTCATCGACGGGGTCAGGACAGATCTCCGTGGCCGAAAGCAGTGCCTCACGTGCCGACCGTTACGCCGACTGCGCGCGCCGCGACGGGCGGTCGTCCGGCGGCACACGCTGAAGACGTGCGATGCATGCCACCGGCAGTTCCCTGGCAAGCAGATCGTTGAGGGAAGGATGCGATGGCTGTACGGCCGCCGCTTCTGCCTTGAGTGTTCACCCTTCGGCGCACACAACACCTCGAAGCTGCCGCCCGGCCTCTCGGCCTCACCAGAGCTCGACGAGGTCCGCAGGCGAAAGCGCAACGCCAAGACCTACCGCTCGCTGAAGAGGCGCCGACTGCGCCGGAAGGTCGAGCTCATTGCCGCGCACGGGGGTCGGTGTCTCGATTGCGGCTACGCGGATTGTGTCGCCGCGTTCGATTTCCACCACCGCGATGCGTCGACGAAGACGTTCGCTCTCGCGGAGTTCAGCGGCTCGCTTCAGCGCCTGCGCGAAGAGACGGAGAAGTGCGATCTGCTGTGCGCGAACTGCCACCGCGTGCGCCACGCTGCGGTCGAGTCCTCCGGCGCGGCCGATCCGGTGGTCGCACATCGCCGCCGGCGCAAGCTGAGGGCGATCGCGTACATGGGTTCGACCTGCTACGCGTGCGATCGCGATGGTCCTGCCGGGTTGTTCGAGTTCCATCACTGGAAGGCAGAGGAGAAGGACTTCGGGCTGTCGGATGCAGGGATTCCGCGTAAGTGGTCGAAGACCTTGGCCGAGCTTGCGAAGTGCGTCATGCTCTGTGCGAACTGCCATCGTGAAGTGCACGCCGGCGTTCGCGAGCTCACTGAGGGCCTCCTCGGCCTCGCGGAGGACGCGCTCCCGTACGTGGCGTGACGGTCCGCGTGGCACTATCGCCGCCGTGGAACCCCGCTCGTTCGAGGATTTCAAGGTGGGCGACGTCTACCGGTCGCGCGTCGGCCGCACCATCAGCCAGGCCGACAACACCTGGTTCACGCTCCTGACGCACAACACCAACCAGATCCACTTCAACGCGCACTACGCGGCGCGGAGCGAATTCAAGAAGCCACTCGTGAACAGCTTCATGACCATGGCGCTCGTCACGGGGCTCATGACACCGGATACGAACGAGCGCGGCATCGCGCTGGGTGTCAAGGACGTGGCGCTCCCGCATCCGCTCTTCGAGGGCGACACCCTGTACGCGGATACCGAGGTGATGGAAGCGCGGTCGTCGCGCTCGCGACCGGGCTGGGGGATCGTGACGATCAAGCAGCGCGGCATCACACAGGAGGGCACCGTCGTCATCGTGATGACTCGCGTGATCATGGTCCCGATGCGCGCGACCGTCGCTGGGGCGCCGTTCCCGGAGCCGCGCGGCTAGCCCGCCGACCGTTGGACGTCCGCTGATCGTGGACCTTCGCGCGTCGCCCGAGCACGACGCGATCCGGAGCGCGGTCCGCGCGCTCTGCGCGCGCTATCCGGCCGAGTACTGGCGCGAGCTCGATCGACGGAGTGCGTACCCCGACGAGTTCGTGAAGGCGCTCACCGACGCCGGCTGGCTCGGCGCGCTGATCCCCGCGCAGTACGGCGGAGCCGGCCTCGGCATCGCCGAAGCGTCACTCATCCTCGAGGAGATCAACGCATCCGGCGGCAACGCCGCGGGCGCGCACGCGCAGATGTACACGATGGGCACGCTCCTGCGGCACGGAAGCGAGGAGCAGAAGCGGGCGTATCTGCCGCGCATCGCCAGAGGAGAGCTGCGGCTGCAGGCTTTCGGCGTGACCGAGCCGGAGGCCGGCTCGGAGACGACGCGCATCCGCACCACGGCGGAACGACGCGGCAGCGGTTACGTCGTGAACGGCAACAAGATCTTCATCTCTCGCGCGCTGCAGTCCGACCTCATGCTGCTGCTCGCCCGAACGACGCCATACGAGGCGCTGGAAGACAAGACCCAGGGCCTCTCCGTGTTCCTCGTCGATCTCCGCGCCGCGGTCGCGGAGAAGAAGATCACGATCCGGCCGATCGAGACGATGATCAACCACCACACCACCGAGGTCTTCATCGACGGACTCGAGCTCGCGGCGAAAGACCTCGTCGGGACCGAGGGACAGGGCTTTCGCCACATCATCGACAGCTGGAACGCGGAGCGGATCCTGATCGCATCGGAGTCTCTTGGCGACGGACGGTGGTTCGTCGAGCATGCGGCGAAGTACGGGTCGGAGCGCGTCGTGTTCGGACGGCCGATCGGCTCCAATCAAGGTGTCCAGTTCCCGATCGCGCAGGCCCACGCCCAGCTTGGAGCCGCGGCGCTCCTCCGGGACAAGGCGGCGTGGCTCTTCGACTCCGGCCTGCCGGCGGGAGCTGAGGCGAACATGGCGAAGCTCCTCGCGTCGCAGGCCGCGTGGGCGGCCGGGAACGCTGCCATGGACACCTACGGCGGCTATGCCTACGCGAAGGACTTCGACGTCGAGCGCAAGTTCCGCGAGACCCGGCTGTACCTCACCGCACCGGTGAGCAACAACCTCGTCCTCGCGTACATCGCCGAGCACGTCCTCGGCCTGCCGCGCTCGTACTGATGGATAGCCCCATGCGCTCGCTGCTCTACACGCCCGGGCACCGCGCGTCGATGGTCGCGCGGGTGCTCGATGGCGGCCTGCCGACGACTCCCGACGTCGCGCTGCTCGATCTCGAAGATGGCGTGCCGCCCGCGGAGCGCGAGAACGCGCGACGGGTCCTCGCCGAAGCCATCGTGCCAGCGCGTGGCCGATGCCTGCGCTTCGTGCGCATCGGTCGCAGCACCAGCGACGACTCCGAGGCCGACCTTGCCGCCGTCGTGCGCCACGGTCTCGATGGTGTCGTCGTGCCGAAGGTCGGGCGAGCCGAGGAGCTCGACATGGTCGACGACATGCTCCGCGAGCGCGAGCGTGCCGCGGGTATGCGGGAGCGCACCGTTCGGGTCATCGCCGCGATCGAGACCGCGGCCGGACTCATCGACGCGCCGCGCATCGCGCGCGCTCCGCGCCTTGTGGGCCTGATGTTCGGATCGGAGGACTTCGCGTCGGACCTCGGCCTGGCCACGCGTCGCGAGGGCGAGGCGGTTGCGCTCACCTACGCGCGCTCGGCGATCGTCGTCGCTGCCGGCGCTGCCCGCATCCTCGCGTTCGATGGGATCTGGCCCGACTTCCACGATGAGGCGGGCCTGCGCGCGGACGCGGTGCGCGGCCGCCAGCTCGGGTTCGCCGGCCGCCAGTGCATCCACCCGGATCAGGTCGCGGTGGTCAACGAGATCTTCTCGCCGACCGCGGACGAGGTCGAGCACGCCCGACGCGTCGTGGATGCGTTCGAGGACGGCATCGGGCGCGGTCTCGGCGCCGTCGCGGTCGACGGCGAGATGCTGGACGCGCCCATCGTCGCGCGCGCGCGCCGCGTGCTCAGGGTGGCTGGGGGCTGAGCAGCTCGCGCGCGACGACCACGAGCACAACGACCGCGCACGCGGCGGCCGTCACGCACCAGGGACAGATCGCTCCGAGAACGAAGATCTCCACGTACGTCAGATACGCGACGTAGACCGTGGCCGCGAGGGCCATACCGAGGAGCAGGACGTCGAGCCACGGGTGGGCGAACCCGATGCGGGCCATCGCGACGCCGAGCATCGCCGCGAAGCCCCCGAGGCCGATCGCCGCAACAGGCAGCGTGCCGACCATCGCGTAGCGGCTGGTCTGCACCGCCTCGCACCCGCCGACCCCGACGCACAGTGCGAGTGACCCGGAGTAATGGACCCAGGTCAGGTATGCGGACACGGCCGCCCCGATCGCCGCGAAGAGGGCGGCCACGTGTCGCGAGGTGACGCTCAACGGCCGACGAGGAGCGGGTCGATGATCGTGCGCAGCTGCTCGAACGTCGCGGCACCCTCGATCTTCCGACCGTTGACGAAGAGCGTCGGCGTCGCGTTGACGCCCCGGCCCTCGCCGGCCATCGTGTCGTCGTGCACGTTCTGCGCGAACTGGCCCGAGTCGACGCACGACGCGAACGCTGGTCCCAGGCTGAGCTCGGCGCCGAAACGCTTCAGATTGTCCTTCGAGAACGCGCCGCGGTTCTCGCCGGCCTGCGAGGCGTAGAGCTTGTCGTGGAACTCGAAGAACTTCCCCTGCAACGAAGCGCACTCCGAGGCCTCGGCCGCCCAATTCGATTCGGGACCCAGGAAGGCGAAGTGGTGGAAGACGATGCTGACCTGGCCCTTTGCGACATATGTGGCGAGCAGCTGCGGCTCGGTGGCGCGGGCGAACTGGCCGCACGCGGGACACTGGAAATCGGCCCACTCCTCGATCGTCACGGGAGCGCCAGCTTGACCGCGGACGTGACCATTCTGAGCGATGCCCGGCGGCAGGGTCGTCGCCGGAGCCGAACTTGTGACCGCGCCGATCCACGCGACGCCGATCAGCGCGAGCACGGCCACCACGCCGGCGGCGCCGATCTGGATCGGTGAGAGGCGCATCCGCCGCCGCGGCTTCGCGGGACGCTCGCTCCTCTCGCGACGGCTGCGACGCAGCGCACGCCCACGAGCAGGTGTGCGGGACACGGTGCGATGGTACGAGCGCGCGCCGTGCGGCGGCGAACGCTCGAACGTGCCTACACTCTCGCTCCTGATGCCGGTGGATCGCGACCGCTACCGACGGCTCGCCGGCTCGTTCCCGACTGGCGTCACGATCGTGACGACGAAGGACGAGCACGGCCGGCCGCGCGGCCTCACGACCCAGTCGTTCGTCGGGTTGTCCCTCGAGCCCGCACTCGTGCTCGTGGCGATCGACAAGAGCTCGCGCACCCTGGTGGCGCTCCGCCGCTCCAACGCCTTCGTCGTCAACTTTCTCAAAGCGGGCGCCGATGAGGTCGCCACGAAGTTCGCATCGAAGGCCGACGACAAGTTCGCCGGCGTCGCGTGGCGATCGTCCAGGGCGGCCGACGGCGCTCCGATCCTTCACGAGCAATCGCTGGCGTATGCCGAGTGCCAGGTCGTGCAGGAGCAGGAGGCCGGGGATCACTGGATCTTCATCGGCCGGGTCGATGGGGGCGAGTTCATCGGCGGGGTCCCGCTGATGTATTACCAGCGCACGTACGCGGCGTGGCCGGAGGAGAAGCCGGCCCCGCCGGCGATCTGATGCGGCTCGCCACATTCGACGCGGGCCGTGGAGCGCGCGTCGGCATCGTTTCGGCGGACGACACGCTGGTGCCGCTCTCCGATGTCGTCCCTGACGCGCCGGACGACATGGTCGGCGTCATCGCGGCCGGCGACGCCCTGCACGCGCGCCTGCGCGACGTCGCCGGGCGCGCGAGCGGTGGCGCCAAGATCGCCTCGGTGCACCTCCTCGCCCCGATCCCGGGCCCGCGCCGGAACGTGTTCTGTGTGGGATGGAACTACTCGGAGCACTTCCAGGAGGGCGCGCAGATGCGCGCGCAGGCCGGTGCCCCCGGTCAGCAGGAGATCCCGGAATACCCGGCCCTGTTCTCGAAGAACCCGGCGACGGTTACCGGACCGGACGCCCCGATCTGGTATCCGGACCCGCACTCGGAGCAGCTCGACTGGGAGTGCGAGCTCGCCGCCGTCATCGGCCGCCCAGGCGTCGACCTCGAGGAAGCCGGCGCGATGGACCACGTCTTCGGCTTCACCTGCGCGAATGACGTCTCGGTGCGGGACGTGCAACGCCGGCACGGCGGGCAGTGGTTCAAGGGCAAGAACTTCGACAGCCACCTGCCGATGGGGCCGTGGATCGTGACGGCGGACGAGCTCGATCCAAGCGGGCTGCGGATCCAAACGCGCGTGAACGGCGACGTGGTGCAGGAC
>JBGPKU010000088.1:0-8735 GCA_041486085.1 Candidatus Limnocylindria bacterium
TGGGAGGCGAAGGTCACGACCGAGCTGGGCGCGACGCCGCCCGACCTGTCGGACGCGCGCGAAGACTCGAAGACGCTGCTCGCGAAGTACGACGAGGCGATCAAGCTCGTCTCGACCGGACCGGCGATCAGTCCGATGTTCGGCGACGTGGCGACCCTCCGGATCCTGCGCACCAACACGCTCCGTGACGCGACGCCCGCCCTGAAGGCCGGCGATATGACCACGGCAAAGCCGCTCCTGACCACGTTCATCACGAAGTGGTCAGAGGTCGAGGACATGGTCCACGACCGCTCGGCCGACATCTACGCCGAGATCGAAGGAGCCATGGGCAAGGTCAACACCGCGATCCAGCAGTCGGACGGGAAGGCTGCCGACGTGGCTCCGCTCGTCGATACCCTCTCGAACCGCTTCAACTACGCGATCAGCCTCTTCAACGCGGCCGCGCGCGGCGCGGACATCACCAAGACGACCTTCGGCAAGGACGACGTGGCGTCAGCTGCGACGCTCGCCACGATCACCAACGAGCTGAAGGCCAGCTTCACCTCGTGGCAGACCGGCAAGTACACCGAGGCCGGCGACCACGCGACGAAGGCGACTGGGAGCTTCGGCACCGTCGCCCCGGCGCTCAAGGCGAAGAGCGGCGCGGATGCGGTGCTCCAGAAGGCACTCGAGGCGTACACCTCGATCGCCGGCAGGGCCGGAGACGCCAGCACCGTGGCGACCACACAGAAAGCCGCCATCGAGGCGGTCGGCGTCGCGCAGCAATGGATCGTCGGCCAGTTCTGGACCGACCCGAAGCTGAAGGATGCGATCGCCGCTGCGGTCAAGTAGCGATGCGTCATGCGCGAAGGGGGCGGCGCGAAGCCGCCCCCTTCGGCTTCCTTCTCTTCCTCGCGTGCGTCCTCGGCGCTTGCGGAACGTTCGCGGCGTCGCAGCCGGTTCCCGATCAGATGGCGGCCGTGATCGCCGGTGCGCGCGTGCAGCTCTCGCCCGAGATCACGCTTCCCGCCGGGAGCGGCGTGAAGGTCGCGCTCGCGCTCGAGCGCGTCACCGATCGCCCCATCGCACGCGACCTGCGCATCGCTGTCACGGACTCTACCGGCGTCGCGCTCGACGATGCCGCTGTTGTCGTCATCGCCCAGATGCCAGGGATGAACGACGCGCTCATCCAGGCCACCGGGCGGCCAGATGGCATTGGGCGTTACGTCGCACGTGTCGTCTTTCCCATGGGCGGCGCGTACGCGGTCCAGGTGATCGTGAAGGCGCATGACGCGGCGGGGTCGCTTCGTTTCGAGATCGACATCGCGGGCTAGACGACGGCGACTACCGGGCCTCAGGCTGGTACTTCGGCGCGCGCATCTCGGATTCACGCACGGCTCCGGGCGCGCTAGCGTTGGCGCGTGCTGCGGCTGATCCTTGCGGCGCTGCTCCTCGCGACGGCGTGCGCGCCCACGACCGCGCCCGCCATTGCATCCACGAGCGTGCCCCCGCCGACGCCGACGATCGCGCCGGTGACGGCGGCTCCGACAGCGCGACCGACCCCGCAGCAAGAGGTCGCGGAGCCCGGTGTCGTGGTCAAGGCCGGCACCTTCCCGATCCTCACGAGCCTGCGCCTGAGGCTCGCCGCGATCGACGATGCGGTCGTGCAGGCCGCGCGCGCGGGCGTCGAGCTCTACTTGCGGGGGATCGACGACTACCGCGAGGGCCGGTCACCCGCGCTGCCGATCAGCGGGCCGTTCCTCGCCGCGGTCGCCGCGGCCCTCCACGACTCAGCGACGCCCGGCGTTACGCGCCACTTCGAGATCGAGTCGCTGCGTGTCGATCGCCATGTCCAGAAGCCGTGGGGCACGCACGCGTACGTCGACGTAACGGTCGGGATCGCCGATCGCGCCGTGGGCGGCACCGCATCCGGTCAGCACGAGATCGGCATGCTGCGTCTCAGCGGCGATCGGCTGCGCGTGACCGACGGGTGGGACGAGGCGAACGGTCGGTGGTTCAACGGCTTCGGACCGCTGCCGCTCGAGCAGGTGCGCACACTGATCGTCGCTCCGATCGTGGATTACCTGCGCGCGGAGAGCTGGACGCGGACGAGCGCTCCCCGCGAGTGGGCCATCAGCGGCGATGCGAGCGCGTTCCGGATCGCGCGCGCCCAGCGTGTCGCGGCGATCGATCCCGCACAGATCGTCTCGCGGGTGTTCGAAGGCACGAGTGCGACCATCGAGCGGTTCGACACGATCGACGGGATCTGGTCCGGGTACGCGACGGTCCGACTCGACGGCACGCTCGCGACGACGACCGCGGCGGGTGCGGTCACGCGCGCGGCGTTCGAGCGCCGGGTGCGTGTGTTCCTCTTCGGAAGCTGGGTGCCCGAGGTCGTCGACGAGCAGACGCTCGCCGGTGTGTGGGTCTCCCGTGACGCGCTGGCGCTGGAGAAGATCGACGTCGACCGGGCCTGATGAGCCGCGTGACCGGCGGTCGCCGGCCTTCCAGAAACACGCGAAAACCTCAATTTTTTTGCCATCTTGACAGCCTCCCGGGCACTGCCTAGGTTCTAGAACAAACGTTCTAATAGCTCTGGAGGCCAGACCGGAGCGGCAGCAGGGGAGCATCGTGGGAGCACCAGCACTGGCCGAGGCCATCGCGCGCATCGAGGCTCGCTATGGGACGCGCGTGATGGCGCACGGCGACGTGGTCGAGAGCCGGGACGCCGAGCGACGCATCAGCGCGGGCACGTCGCTCGATCAAGTGACCGGCGGCGGGATCCGCGCGGGCGAGCCGCTCGCGTTCGTCGGCCCCGCGACGGCGGGCAAGCTCGCGCTCGCGCTCACCGTGGCCGCGGCAGCTCTGCGCGAAGGCGGCATGGCGGCGTGGATCGATCCCTCCGCATCGTTCGACCCGCTGGCCGCCCTTCGCGCGGGAGTCGATCTCGAGCGCCTGGTCGTCGTGCGCGCGGCCGATGCCGGCGAGGTGCTCCTCGCGGGCGCCGCGGTCCTTCGCAGCGAGGGCTTCCGTTTGCTTGTCGTGGATCTGGGACCTTCGTTCGCTTCTCGGTGCTCGAGCGATGACCTCGCACCGCTCGTGCCATTTGTTCGCGGCTCGCCCGCGGCGCTGCTCATCGTGGCCGAGCAGCGCGGGCGGCGTCTCGTGCTGCCGACCGTGCGCGTCGAACCCATCGCGTGGCGGCGGCGCTACGGACGCACCGTGGGGTGGTCGTTCGCCGCGGGCGCTCCGGCGTCGCGCGAGCGCGCGCTCTTCTGTGTGACCGCGCTCGACGCCGCGCCGACCGATCTCGGGATGCGCACGCAGCTCGCGGAGGTCGCGCCACCCGGCGTCATGGAGCTCACGCCTTCTGGCGTGATGGAGCAGGCCTCGTGAACGCCGCGGTCGTCGTCCGGAACGCGAGCGATCAGCTTCACGCGCGGTCGCTCGCGACGCTGCGCGCGCTGCTGCCGCACGTCGGTATCCACGCGCCTGGCGTATACATCTGCGACCTCGCGGGCACGGAGCGCGTGCTTGGCGCACCCTCGCGCATCGCGCGTCGCATCGTCGAGCGCCTCTCGCGGGTGAACGCGCCCGCGGCCGTGGCCGTCGCGCAGACCCCATTCGCCGCGCGTGTCGCGGCGGAGCGGACGGCCGACGGTGACGTGCGCCTCGTTACCCAGGCGCGCGAGTATCTCGCGCCGCTGCCGCTCGAGGTGCTGCCCATCGAGCCGAAGCTCGCTCGCGAGCTCGGCCTCCTGGGTATGCGAAGCGTCGCGGACTTCGCCGCGCTTCCGCGTGGCGCGGTCTTCGACCGCTTCGGCCGTGGCGCCGCGCGGGCGCACGCGCTCGCGCGCGCCGAGGATGAGGAGCGCGTGCGCGCCGATCCACCGCCGCGGCGTATCCGCGCACGACGGTTGTGGGACGACGCGCTCCCATCACGCGAGCAGCTGGTGTTCGCGCTGCGCACCATTCTCGACGAGCTGTCCGCCGCGCTCGCCAGCGAAGGTCTCGCGGCGTTGCGCATCGCCGTGCGCCTGGAACGGGACGAGACCGAGCCGCTCCGTCTCGAGCGGGCCATCCTTCCGCCCACGCGCGAGAGCGCGGCGCTGCTGCGCTCGGTGCGCTGGGCGCTGGAAGAGCGCGCGCATCTCGGCCGCATCGTGGGCTGTCTCATAGAAGTGGTCGAGGTCGAGCCGGCGCGTGGCCGGCAGATCGGGCTGTTCGCGGCGGATGGCGCGCGCTGGGAGGAGGCGATCGCGAGCGCGCGCTATCTGCGCGAAAGGCTCGGCCCCGGACGCGTGCTGCGCACGCGCATCGCCGACGCGGATGCGCGTCTGCCCGAGCGCGCGGCCGAATGGAAGGAAGTCATCTCGTGATGGCGAGGTCAGTGTCTTGACGCGGCTATTCGCCGAGCCACTTGCCGCTCGATTGATCTGGGACGAGGGCGAGCTCACGCTCCTCCATGTCGGTGGCCGTCGCTTCCCGATCGTCGAGGTGCTGCGCCGCTGGCGCGTCGAGGCGGAGTGGTGGAAGGGCGGGCCGGCGCGCGATTACGTGACCATCCGCACCGCGGACGGGATGGTGTGCGACGTGTTCACCGATCGCGGCTCGGGCTCGTCCTGGCTGCAGCGTGTGATGGACTGATTCGCACGCCTGTTCCAACCCATCGCCGCCGCAGTGGCTCCAACGTCCTACCCCAGATGAACGACGTAATGCCGACAAGAAGGCGCACGCTACGGGGCTATGACCGTCGCCTCTGTGACCGCGCCCGTCTTCCGTGCGTTCCAGCGCCTGCGCGCGGCCGCCCCGCGCGGCGACCTCCTGCCCGACGACATCTGGCTCAGGCGCCACCGGGTCATCGTCTTCGTGCTGTGGCTGCACGTGCCGGCGCTGGCTGCCATCGGCCTGTTCTCCGGACTGTCAGCCCCGCACGTCGCTGTCGAGGTCGGCGCCATCGCCGCCGCCGCGCTCCTCGCCCGGAGCGATCGCTATGGGCGCACGCTCCAGGCGACCTTCGCGACGCTGGGGCTCGTGACGTCGTCTGCGGTGTTGGTGCACTTCTCCGGCGGATATGTCGAAGCGCACTTCCACTTCTTTGTCATGCTCGGAGTCATCACGCTCTACCAGAGCTGGGTCCCGTTCATTCTCGCGATCGCCTACGTGCTGGTCCATCACGGCGTCCTCGGCACGCTCGATCCGGCGGCCGTGTACAACCATCCCGACGCGATCGCGAATCCGTGGAAATGGGCGGTCGTGCACGCCGCCTTCGTGCTCGCGAGCAGCATCGCGTACCTGGCCGCATGGCGGCTCACCGAGCACCAGGCGCTCCACGATCACCTCACCGGTCTGCCGAACCGCATGCTGTTCCGCGATCGCGTCACGCAGGCGGCATCGCGGGTCGCACGACAGGACACCGGGCTCGCTGTGCTGCTCCTCGACATCGACGACTTCAAGAAGGTGAACGACACGCTAGGCCACGCCGCCGGAGACCGACTCCTCACCGACGTCGCGACACGGCTGGTCAGCGCGATGCGCTCCAATGACAGCGTGGCGCGGCTCGGTGGCGACGAGTTCGCGATACTCGTGGATGACGGTGGCGGCGACGCGAAAACGGTCCTGCGTGTCATCGATCGGATCCTCGCGGCGCTCGAGCCGGCGTTCGACATCGGCGGCACATCAACTCGGATCGGCGTGAGTGTGGGTGTTGCCGTGGGCACACGCGGCGACTGCAGCGTCGACGAGCTCGTGCGGCGAGCGGACGTTGCGATGTACGAAGCGAAGGCCAACGGAAAGGGCGGCTACGTCGTCTTCGGCTTCACCGGTGGCCACACGCGTCCCGGTGACGTTCGCGCGGATCCAGCCTCGGCGCTGGCCGTCTAAGGCCGGTCCGCCGCAGCTCCAGCGCGAAGACGCGCCGGTCCGCTCCCAGACGCTTCGCCCACGATGAGCCGGATGCGCTGATCTCCTCCGCCGTGGCGGCGTCGCAGCGCACCAGACGGAGGTCGGCGGCCGCGTACGCGGGCGCGTTCGCACGAAGTGTCGCGGCCTCGAGCGGCGGCAGACCCGTGGCGGCGTCGGCGGGCTCGACGGAGAGCAGGATGCGAACGTCCGCGTCGGGCTTCGCGAGCCGGGCGAGCGGCAGCAGGACGCAGGGGTCCGCAGCGACGATGCCGCGGAGCAGGGAGCCCCACGGAAGCGTGATGGTCACCGCGTCGGCGCGGCCGTCGAGCTCATGCGGCAGGCGCTCGATCGACGCGACGACGAACAGCGCGTTCGGCAGCCTGCGCCGCAGAGCGGTGCGCGCGCCGTCACGCAGACGGTCGGCGCTCGGGTCGAGCGCGACGGCGAGCGTGTCCGGTCGGCCGCGGGCGACCCGCAACGACGCGTGGCCATCGCCCGCTCCCACGTCGACAACGACCGTGGAGAACGGAGCGATCAGCCGGTCGAATTAACCGACGTCCACCTCGGAGAGACGACGCTCGATGAGGATACGCATTGCTGGGATGCTAGCCGAGCCGCCTGCGTCGACCTGTTTCCGTACCATCGCCGCGATGGCGGTCGATACCGAGTTCGTCCCGCGAACACCGGATGTCCTCTACGAGCGTCGTGGCGCGATCGCCATCCTCACGTTCAACCGGCCCGACGCGCGCAACGCGATGACCTGGGACATGTACCAGGCGCTTTACGACGCGTGCGAGCACGTGGACGCCGATGATCGCGTGCGCGTGCTCGTCCTGCGCGGGGCGGGGGACAAGGCGTTCGTCGCCGGCACGGACATCGCGCAGTTCAAGAAGTTCGCGACGCCGCAGCACGCCATCGACTACGAGAAGAGCCAGAACCGCAACGTCGGGCGCGTCGAAGAAGTCAGGAAACCGACGATCGCCATGATCCGCGGCTACGCCGTCGGCGGTGGGGCGAACATCGCGCTTGCGTGCGACCTGCGGATCGCGGCGACCGACGCCAAGCTCGGTGTCCCCATCGCGAAGACGCTCGGCAACACGCTCTCGATCGCCACGATCGCGCGGATCATGAGCTACCTCGGCCCCGCGCGGACGAAGGAGCTGCTCTTCACCGCGCGTCTCATCGACGCGGCCGAGGGCCGCGCGGCCGGCGTCTTCAACGACGTCGTCGAGCCCGAGCGCCTCGAGTCGCGCACGCTCGAGCTGGCCGAGCAGATCGCCGCGAACGCGCCGCTGACGATCCGCTCGATCAAGGAGGGCGTTCGGCGCCTGCTCGAGCACGCGCGCCTCGCCGAAGGATCGGCCGAGGACCTGGTGCTCATGGCCTACATGAGCGAGGACTTCAAGGAGGGCGTCGACGCCTTCCTGACCAAGCGCCCACCGAAATGGAAGGGTCGGTGAGCAAGCGCGCCCACGCCGGGCGCGGGTTCGCGCTCGAGGACATCCGCGTGCTCGAGCTCACGAACTTCATGGCCGGTCCCTTCTGCGGAATGTTGCTCGCGGACATGGGCGCCGACGTGATCAAGGTCGAGAACCCGAGCGGCGGCGACTTCACCCGGCTCGCGGCCCCGTTCCTCGATGGTGAGAGCGCGGGCTTCCTGGCGGTGAATCGCAACAAGCGCTCGATCGCGCTGGATCTGAAGACCGAGCGCGGGCGCGAGATCTTTCTCGCCCTGGTCCGCACCGCGGACGTCGTGGTCGAAAACCTCCGGCCCGGTACCCTCGACGATCTTGGGATCGGTTACGCCGTGCTGGAGGCGACCAATCCGCGGATCATCCTCAGCTCGGCGAGCGGGTTCGGGCAGACCGGTCCGTACAAGGGGCGCGCGGCCCTCGATCTGATCATCCAGGGCATGAGCGGTCTGATGTCGATCACCGGCGAGGAAGGCCGGCCGCCGGTGAAGGTCGGCGTGCCGCTCGCGGACCTCTCCGCCGCGCTCTTCTCGGCGTACGCGATCCTGTCGGCGTTGCGCGTGCGCGATCGCACCGGGCTGGGGCAGCACATCGATGTGAGCATGCTCGAGTCCGCGATCGCGCTCGAAGCATGGGAGACGTCGGGCTACCTGGCCACCGGCGAGGTCCCGAAGCCGCTCGGCAGCGCGCATCGCTTCAACGCTCCCTATCAGGCGGTGCGCACGGCCGACGGGTACATCACGATCGGGCCGACCACACCGGGGAACTGGCAGTCGTTCGCCGCGGCACTCCGCATCGAGCACCTGAGCGCGGACGAACGATTCAAGACCGGTCCGCTTCGCCGCAAGAACTACCAAGCGCTGGTCGCGCTCATCGAAGAGGTGACCGCAACGAATACGAGCGACCACTGGTATCGCCTGCTCGAGAGAGTGGGCGTCCCGTGCGGCGTGCTCTACACGCTCGATCAGGTGCTCGAGGACGAGCACGTACGGGCGCGTGGCGTGGTGCGCGACCTCGACCACTCGACGCTCGGCACGGTGCGCGCGACGGGCTCGCCGGTGCGGCTCTCGCGAACGCCGATGCGTCTGGAGCGCGCCGGTCCGCGCCTGGGCGAACACACACGCGAGCTGCTCGACGAGCTGGGAGTCGAAGGATCCAGCTGATCCAGCTGATCTAGCTGATCTAGGCGACGCGTTCGATGAGGGCTCGAGCCTGCTCCGCGGTGATGTCCTGTCCGTGCACCGTCTTGGCGTGCTGCTGCGTCACGCTGATCAGCTCGTGCTCGTCGCGACTGCGGACTTCGAATCCGCACGGACACCGAAGGCTCTTGAGGTCACCCACGGCGCATTCCTACCACTGGTTCCAGTCGGAGTTCACCCA
>JBGPKU010000089.1:0-8726 GCA_041486085.1 Candidatus Limnocylindria bacterium
CAATACCGCGTCGAGCCGGGGACGGTCGGAGATGCACAGGAGGATCGAGTCGCCAGACTGCCGTCCATCGAGCTGGTCGCAAGCGGGGTCAGTGCAGTCGATCTCGACCTCGTTCCACTTTTTCTTCAAGCAATCCCGAAGGCCGGGAAAGCAATCGAGGCATGGGCCGTCGATGAAACCATTGAACGCCGCGGTGATCGCATCTTGGAGTGCTTGACCACAGTCACGAACGTCGGTGCCTCCGCCGTACCAGTGGCCGCCTTCAGTGTGCGTCGTCCACTTCGGCATTGGTTATCCCTTCGCGGCCGTTCCCGAGTATTTCCATGCGATCCAGACGCCGCCACCCAGACCAGATCCGGCGGGGGCGTCGACGAGCCCGACGATCGCTTGCTGGGCGTGCCCGCCGGCGGGACGAACCTGCGCGTGGAAGGCGAGTGGCGCGCCCTTCTCCTGATCGAGCTCGAAGCGAACGCCTGTCTCGACCGGCACCGCGCGGACCCGGCCGCGCAGGACCTGAGGGGCGTCCTCCGAGCGCAAGGTGAGCTCGTATTCACCGGCGAGGCCGGCACCGACGCCGGCGAGCCGCAACGTCAGCTTCCCGTGTCTGCCATAGACATCGAGGTACTCGCCGCGCCACTCGCCCGCTTCAAGGCGCTGGCTCTCGCGTGGAGGCGATTCCTTCATCTCGGTCCCCATCCTCCCCGGTTGATGGGCGGATAGTAATCCTAGTGTCCAAGCCGGAAGTATTCCGTGATGGTCGAGATCGTCTCCGCCCCGGAGGCAAGGCCTTGCTCCTGGCATTGGCCGAATCCGCTCGGTACTGCGGTTCCCGAACGGGGACGATCCGCTCCACTGGGGCAGTGTTGGGGAGGAAGCGACGCCGTACTCACATTCGACGTCGATGGTGAGGAGACGGATTCTGAGCCGAGAAGAAGCACGGTCCCTTGGAGTTGGTGACGTTCGCAGCGCGGGAGTTCTTCCTGACTGATCGACGACCCGGATGCGGCAGGACGAGGCGCAGACCGCTAGCGCCGGAGGACGAGCCCGATCTTCCCGAAGGTCTGCCGCGGCTCGGCGAACACCTTCACACCGCCCTCGCCCTCGGCGACCTTGTCCGGTGTGTGGTTCTCCGCGCTGAACTCGACCGCGGCGAGCGACGGAAAGCCCTTGAGCAGGCGCTGACCCATCTCGTGCACCAGCTCCTGGATCGAGCGGCTGTTGAAGTCGTGGAAGGTGTGCTCCAAGGCCTTGCGGACGAACGCGGTCTCGACGTGACCCTTGCCCTCACCCGACCCGTCGCGGTGGTCGGTGTACTGCCAATGCACGTCCATGCGGATCGTCAGCGGACGGTCCACCAGGTCGGGAAGCGTCGTATAGCCGTCGCGGGCGAAGGACGCGAACGAGCTGCCGGTCGTCTTGAAGAGACGCAGGCCCTCGATGCCGCTGCGCGCACCGGTAACCCTGATGTCGCTTCCCTCACGGGAGAAATCGGCGTGAGCCATCGCGCCGTCGCTGCGCGTCATGCGGAAGACCACGTCGCTCTGGCCCTTGTCGTGGTGGCCGGCGTCCAGCGGGACCTCACGCGCGGTCACCCGGATCCGCTCCATCTGCGGATATGTGGTCAGGAGGCGGTGCCCGAGGAAGGCGACGTACGACTCGAGCGACGTTCCCCCGAACTCCGCCGCCGTCGCGTAGACGAAGTTCTTCATCGTGTCCGTCGCGACGACCTCCCGATTGTCGCCTTCCGTGTACGAGGCGATGAACCGCTCGCCGAAGACGTCGATGTCGACCGCCGCGGCGAACGGCGGCGCCGGCGGTCTCCGGGTGACGAAGAAGATGACGCGCGCCTTGCCGTAGCGGATCTCCATGCTCATGAGTCCACGTCCATCGCCTTGCGCATGTCGTCGTCATCGGTCAGCCGCCGCAGACGGTCGAAGGAGATCGCGAGGAACTCCTCGATGCCGGTGCGCAGCTCGGACTGGCGTGTTCTCTCCAGACGCTCGCGCAGTACCGGGAGGATCTCGGCCTTGCTGCGTCCATTCACGAACACGACGAAACGGAACCCGAACCGCCGCTCGTACTCCTCGTTCAGGCGCGCGAGATGAGCGATCGTCGGCGCGTCGCGGTCGCTGCCCTGCTCTCGGAGCGAGAGCTCGGACAGCGCGCGCACGTCGTCACCGATGCGCGGATGCGCCTCCAGCGTGGCAACGAGCTCGGGCTCGGCGAACGCGCTGACGATCTCGCGGGCCCTGCGGATGACCATCTCGGGCGTATCGTCCGGACGCACGAGCCGCACGAGCTCCGACGTGAGGATCGGGCTGCGTTCGAAGATCGTGCGCAGGTCCCAGACGGTGGTCGGCATCAGCTTCCCCGGTAGGCCGTGACGCCGTAGCGCGAGAAGAGCAGCGGGACGTGGGTATGACCGCCTCCCAGCTCGATGTCGAGCGCGACGCGAGAGAAGAAGGGCTCGTCGGAATACACCCGCATGTCGAATACGAGCCGATAGGTGCCGGGGTCGAGCTCGCGCGCGAGCTCGCGGATGCGGCCATCGTCGTCGGTGACGCCAGTGGCGACGGACTTGCCGTCGCGCTGCACCTCGATCCGCACGCCCGCCGCGGGTTTACCCGTCGTGGTGTCGAGCACGTGGGTCGAAAGAGAGCCCTTCGCCATCGGCGACGTATCGTACGTCGGCAATGCAGATGCTTCGCATCACCGCCGGGAAGCACGTCTTCACCGCGCGTCTCGAGGAGCAGCTCGCTCCGAATACCTGCGCCGCGATCCGGAAGTGGCTGCCGATCAAGAGCAAGCTCGTGCATTGCCGCTGGAGCGGCGAGTCCACCTGGGTGCCGATGGGCGAGAAGCGCCTCGGCGTCGACTACGAGAACCACACCAGCCACCCCGCGCCCGGGCAGATCCTCGTATACCCCGGCGGCATCAGCGAGATGGAGATCCTCTTCCCATATGGCTCGACGCTCTTCTCGAGCAAGGTGGGCCAGCTCGCGGGGAATCACTTCGCGACGGTGACGCAGGGGAGCGAGCGTCTCGCGGAGGTCGGCCGCCTCTGCCTCTGGGAAGGCGCGCAGGACTTCTCGATAGAGCTTGCCTGACCTCGCGGTCCGCGGAGGCCGCGTCGTGACGTCCGAAGGCGTGATCGATGCGGACCTGCTCGTGCTGGACGGCCGGATCACCGGCATCGTCCCGCCGGACGCGGGCGACGCTCGCACGGAGATCGACGCCCGCGGCCAGGTTGTTCTTCCGGGGATCGTCGACGCGCACGTCCACGTGAACGAGCCCGGCCGCACCGACTGGGAAGGCTGGCTGGCCGCCACACGCGGCGCCGCCTCTGGCGGCGTGACGACGATCGCGGACATGCCGTTGAACTCGGTGCCACCGACGATCGACG
The DNA here is from genome assembly GCA_041486085.1 of Candidatus Limnocylindria bacterium. Lineage (GTDB taxonomy): Bacteria > Chloroflexota > Limnocylindria > P2-11E > P2-11E > CF-39. The sequence goes on from JBGPKU010000089.1 coordinate 3,404, forward strand.
GCGACGCCTTCGATGCGAAGTACGAGGCGGCGGCGGACAGTGCGATCGTCGATTTCGCGATCTGGGGCGGGCTCGTCGATCACAACGCGGATCGGCTGCGCGAGCTCGCGTCGTGCGGCGTGGTCGGCGTCAAGGCGTTCATGTGTCCGAGCGGCGTCGAGGAGTTCGCGCACCTGCATGACGGCGGCACACTCGTTCTCGCGCTGGCAGCGGCGACGAGTGCGGGTCTGCTCGTCGCGGTCCACTGCGAGGATGAGGCGACCGTCGCGGTCACGACAGACCACGTGCGCCGGGCCGGCCGGCGCGATGCGCGCGCATGGCTGGACTCGCGCCCCGTCGAGGCCGAGCGCCTTGCGATCGAGTCGCTCGGCGATGCCGCGCGCAGGACGGCCGCGAGCGTGCACGTCGTCCATGCGTCGAGTCACGAGGCGCTGCGCGCCGTCGACGGCTGGAAGGGGCGCGGCGCCGACATGACCGTCGAGACATGCCCGCACTACCTGTGCTTCGATGCGTCCGACGTCGAGGCGATCGGCCCCGCGCTCAAGTGCGCGCCGCCCATCCGCGACGGCGAGCGCGAAAGGCTGTGGTCGGACCTCGCGACCGCGTACTTTCCCGGCCGGTCGCGCATCGACTACGTGGCCTCGGACCATTCGCCCTGCACCGCCGCCCTGAAGACCCGCGGCAGGGACGACATCTTCTCGGCGTGGGGCGGTGTGTCGGGCCTCCAGAGCCTGCTGCCGGTCATGCTCACCGAGGGCGTGCACGCGCGGCGGCTCTCGCTCGTGGACCTGGCGCAGCTCGTGTCGACCCGACCCGCGCAGCGTCTCGGCATCTGGCCGCGCAAGGGCGAGATCCAGCTTGGCGCCGACGCCGACCTGGTCCTCGTCGATCTCGACCGCGAGTGGACGTTCACCAGGGGGCAGCTCGAGACGAAGAGTGGCATCAGTCCATACGTCGGCCGTCGCTTCCACGGGGCCGTGGCGCGCACGATCGTGCGCGGGCGTACGGTCTATGTGGATGGGAAGATCAGCGGCGCCCCCGGCGACGGCTGGTTCGTACAGCGTGTGAACCTATGAAGACCGCCGAGCTGGTGGAGATCGACGAGCGCCGGCTCCTCCGGCGGCTGGACGATCTCGCGCAACGCGGCGCGTTGCACGGTGGCGGGATCTACCGCGCTCTGTACACGCCGGCCTGGGTCGCCGGCACCGAGCTCGTGCAGGGCTGGCTCAAGGATGCCGGTCTGCTGGTGCGCCGCGATGCCGTAGGGAACGTGTGGGGCCGGATCGAGGGATCGCGCGGCGGACGCGCCATCGCGACCGGGTCGCACATCGACACCGTCCGAGGCGGCGGCGCGCTCGACGGCGCGCTAGGCGTCGTCGCGGGCGTCGAGGCCCTCGCGAGCCTGGTCGCGCGCTTCGGGCGGCCGACCCGCATCCTCGAGTGCGTTGCCATCTGCGAGGAGGAGGGGAGTCGCTTCAACACGAACTTCTGGGGCGCGCGCGCGATCGCGGATCGCATCGAGCCCGATGAGGCTGCGCGGATCCGTGACGCCGACGGGCTCACCTTGGCGGATGGGATGCTCGCAGTCGGTCTGGACCCGGCAAAGATCCCGCAGGCCGTGCGGCGCGACATCGACACGTTCGTCGAGCTCCATATCGAGCAGGGCCCCATCCTCGATGACGCGAAGGAGCAGCTTGGCGTGGTGCGCGTGATCGCGGGAACGACCCACCTCGAGGTCATGGTCCGCGGTCAAGCGGATCACGCGGGCGCGGCCGCGATGGATCGGCGCCGCGACGCACTCCTCGGCGCCTCCGCGATGATCCTGGCGATCGCCCGCGCCGCGCAGGAGATGGGTCCGCCGGCCGTCGCGACGGTCGGGACGATCGCGATCGAGCCCGCGCAGGTCAACGTCGTACCGGGTCTCGCCCGCTTCACCGTCGACGCCCGGCACAGCGACAACGCCAGACGCCTTGAGCTCGTCGCGGAGATCGAGAAGGCATGCAAGGTCGTCAGCCACGAGCGTGACCTGACCGTCGAGGTCCGGGTCCTCCGGGACCGTCCGCCGGTATCCCTGACCGAACGCACCACCGAGGTGTTGCGACGTGCCTGCCGCGCCGCGGGCATCGCGCCGCGTGACATGAACAGCGGCGCCGGCCACGACACGCAGATCCTCGCTGCCGCCGCGAACACCGCGATGCTCTTCGTCCCGAGCGTCGGCGGCCGGTCGCACCGCGGCGACGAGGCGACCGCGGCGGAGGATGTCGTCCTCGGCACGCGGGTCCTCGCGACCGCTCTGCACGAGTTGGCCTACACGGCATGAGCGTTGTGATTCGCGGAGCCCAATTGCTGACCATGACCGGAGGCGCGCGCGCGTTCGAGGGGGACCTCGTCATCAACGGATCGCGGATCACCGGGCTCGGCGCCGGCGCGGAGGTCCCCGCCGACGCGCTGATCCTCGAGCGCCCCAACTGCTACGTGATGCCCGGTCTCGTGCAGACACATCTTCATCTCGTGCAGACGATCTTCCGCGGCCTCGCGGAGGATCTCTCGCTGCTGGACTGGCTCCGCCGCCGCGTGTGGCCCCTCGAGGCCGCCCACGACGAGGCCTCCGTGCGCGCGAGCGTCCGGCTCGGCCTGCACGAGCTGCTCCTGTCGGGCACGACGACCGTGCTCGACATGGGCACGACAAGGCACGGCGACGCGGTCGCCGAGGAGCTCATCCGGTCGGGTATCCGAGCCGTCTTCGGCCAGGCGATGATGGACACCGGTGAGGGCGCGCCCGCCGGCCTGCTCGAGACGACACGGGCATCACTCGATGCGAGCGGCGACCTCCACAAGCGCTGGCACAACGCCGCCAACGGGCGCATCCAGTACGCGTACTCCCCCCGATTCGCGCTGTCGTGCACTCGCGACCTGCTCGAGGCGGTCGCGGCTCTGGCCAAGATGAAGGACCTCACCGTGCACACTCACTCGAACGAGGATCCGAGCGAGCGCGCGGCGATCGAGACTGCCACGGGACGCGCGCCGATCGCGTACCTCGTCGAGACCGGCATCGCCTCGGAGCGTGCCGTCGCCGCGCACGCGGTGCACGTCGACGACGCGGAGCTCGCGATGCTGCGCGAGACGCGGATGTCCGTTACGCACTGTCCCACCTCGAACATGAAGCTCGGCGCGGGCGTTGCCGACGTGAGGCGGCTGCGCGGCGCCCGCATAACCGTCGGTCTCGGTGCCGACGGCGCGGCGTGCAACAACCGGCTCGACGGATTCGAGGAGGCGCGCGTCGCGACCCTGCTCGCGCGAGCGCTGCACGGGCAGGGAACTCTGAACGCCGATGGCGCCCTGCTCATGGCGACGCGCGACGGTGCGCGGGCGCTGCGCAAGGATGCGGAGATCGGCACGCTCGAGGTGGGGAAGCGTGCGGATGTCGTCGTCATCGACGGCTCGCGTCTGGCGCAGGGTGGCGACCCGGCGACGCGCATCATCTTCGGCGGCGGCGCGCGCGGGGTGCGGGACGTTCTGGTCGACGGCACGATGCTGGTACGCGACGGCCAGGTGTTGACAATCGATGCTGCGGAGGTGCGGGCGAAGGGCGCCGAGGCGCAGTCGCAGCTACTTGGCCGGGCGGCGTTGAGCTGAACGAGCCGCTTCCAGGGTGACCCCTCCGGTGTCAGACCACTCGTGGCCGACGATCCGGACGTCGTGAGGGCAGTAGGCCCACTTCCCCTCGTGGATCGTGAGCGTGTCCGAGGCACTGCCACGGAGCTGCTGATGATCAGCGCTCACGCAGCGGAAATGGATGATTGCGCGCTTCTCCTGCATGGCACCTCCCCTTCTGGACGCTAACGCGCGACCTCGGCAAATCGTAAGGGGGCGTCATCAGAGGTGCGAACCCGCTGCGGTAGAGTCCGGCCGTGCCGGTGTTGATCGCCCGCGACGTCGCCGAGGCGCTCGCCGGGCTCCGTGCCGAGCCCGGGGCCGAGCTTCTGGCCGGCGGAACGGACCTCATGGTCGAGGTGAACTTCGGCCGCAAGCGCTTTTCCAACGTGGTCGCGATCGACCGCGTCACCGAGCTGCAGGATCTCGCGACCGGCCCGCGCGTGCGCGTCGGCGCGGGTGTGACCTACACGCGCATCCTGAGAGAGGGCGCGGGCTCGACCGCGCTGGCCGAGGCCTCGCGCACCGTCGGCTCGCCTCAGATCCGCAACGCCGGGACGATCGGCGGGAACATCGGGACGTCGTCGCCCGCCGGAGACACGCTTCCGGTGCTGGCGGCGCTCGACGCGGCGATCGTCCTCCGGTCCGAATCCGGCGAGCGGCGGGTGCCCTTCGCGGCGTTCATGACCGGCCCGAAACGGAACGTGAAGCGACCGGACGAGGTGATCCTGGCGGCCGAGTGGCCGGATGCCGGCAAAGCCCAGACCTTCATCAAAGTCGGCACGCGGAACGCGATGGTGATCGCCGTCGCCTCGCTGGCGCTCGTGATCGACCGGGCGCGGCGCCGCGTCGGTGTGGCGCTCGGATCCTGCGGGCCGACGATCCTCCGCGCGCCGGAGGCGGAGGCGTTCGCTGCGGGACTGCTCTCCGAATCGGGCTGGGAGAAGCAGCTGCGCTCGACCGACGCCGCGCGCGCGGAGTTCGGGCGCCTCGTCGCATCGGCCGCGCGCCCGATCGACGACGTGCGGGGCACGGCCGCATACCGGCGTCACGTGCTTGCGGTCGCCGCGGGGCGCGCGCTCGCCCGCACCGGAGCGATCGGGTGAGGGTGAAGCTGAGCGTCAACGGCGGCGAGTACCTGGTCGAGGCCCGCGATCACGACAGCCTGCTCACGGTGCTGCGCGATCAGGTCGGACTCGTCGGCAGCAAGAACGCCTGCGAGCAGGGCGAGTGCGGCTCGTGCTCGGTGCTCATGGACGGTGAGCTGGTCTGTGCCTGTCTGGTGCTCGCGGGCTCGGCCGCAGGGCGCGACCTCCGAACGATCGAGTCGCTCGGCACAGGCGCGTCGATGCATCCCGTCCAGCAGGCGTTCGTGGATGCCGGCGCGGTGCAATGCGGCTTCTGCACGCCGGGCTTCGTCATCTCGACCGTCGCGCTGCTGCGCGCCAATCCCGAGCCGAGCGACGGCGAGATCCGCGAGGCGCTCGCCGGCAACATCTGCCGGTGCACCGGCTACGGGAAGATCCTCGAGGCGGTCCACCGAGCGGCTGGGCAGCACGCATGAGCGTGACTGCGAAGCCCCGTCTGCGCGGCCTGGTCGGGGACTCGTCGCCGCGCAGCGACGCTCCACCAAAGACGCAGGGCACGTTCCTCTACGCGAGCGATCTCG
>JBGPKU010000090.1:0-8720 GCA_041486085.1 Candidatus Limnocylindria bacterium
CTCGGGATCGCGAGCACCGACGCGCCGCCGACGTCCTTCACCATCGGCATCGCCGAGCCGACGGTGATGGCCGAGCGCGCCGCGGCCGCCGCTGCGAAGGGCTACCAGGTGCTCAAGGTCAAGCTGGGCCACGGGAATGACGAAGCGATACTCGAGGGCATACGGCGCGTGTTTCTTGGTCCGATCCGGGTCGATCCGAACGCGGCCTGGAGCGTGGCTGAGGCCCCCGAGCGCATCAGGCGCCTCGTCCGTTTCGACATCGAGTTCGTCGAGCAGCCGACGCCACCCCGCGACATCGACGGCCTGCGGCGCGTGCACGAGCGAAGCGAGCTGCCCATAGTCGCGGACGAGGCGGCGGTGCGCGTCCATGACGTCGACCGCCTGGCCGGCGCGTGCGACGGTATCAACGTGAAGCTGCAGAAGAGCGGCGGCATCGCTGAGGCGCACGCGATGATCCGGCGCGCGCACGATCGCGGCCTGAAGGTGATGCTCGGCTGCCGCGCCGCGGAGACGAGCATCGCGATCGCCGCGGCGGCGCACCTCGCGCCGTCCGTCGAGTGGGCCGACCTCGACGGCAATCTGCTCATCGTCGACGATCCGTTCCGCGCGGTCGCCGTCGAGCAGGGACGATTCGTCTTCAGCGATCGTGAGGGCCTGGGGGTTCTTCCGGCGTGAGCGGGGGAATGCGCACGATCGCGTTGACGCTTTTTGTCGCGAGCTTCGCCGTCGCGGGGCTCGTCGTCCTCGCGCTCGCGTGGTCGGGCGCCGCGCCCTACCGTGACCTCGCGCGTGCGAACCGCGTGGACCGATACGTGTTCGTCCTTCCGGCCGGACGCCAGGAGACCGATCTGGAGACGGCCGTCGCGATGCACGGCCAATGGTCGGGCTACGTGACTGGCGGCGCGTCGGAGCCGCCGCAGTTCGTCCCGCCCATCTTCACGGACGATGAATACCGGCACATGGCGGACGTCCGTCGGGTGTTCGAGGTCGCGCGGTTCCTCGTGCCCGTCTCCTTGGTCGTGCTCATCCTGCGCCTGCAGCGCGCGAGGGCGGTCGGCTCGCCGGTGATGTGGCGGCTGGCTCGTGACGGATCGCTGATCGCGGGGGCGCTCGTCGCGCTGGTCGGCGTCGTTGCGCTCGTCGCCTTCGAGCCGCTCTTCCTGGCGTTCCACTACCTCTTCTTTCCGCAGGGCAACTTCCTCTTCGATCCCGCGACGAGCAACCTGATCCGGCTGTATCCGGACTGGTACTGGGAAGGGATCAGCCTGCGCGTAGGACTTTCGTTCCTCGGTCTTGCGCTGGTGCTCGCGGCGGTGGCCCACTTGCGCCTTCGCGGCGGCAGGTAACCTAGACTCGCCGGCGATGAAACGTGTCCTTTTGATCGAAGACCTGCCGCAGGTCGCGCAGCACCTTCAGCAGATGCTCGGACGCGAGCAGGACATCGAGATGGCCGGCGTGCAGGCGCAGGCTGACGCGGCGCTCGCCCAGGCGACCACCGAGAAGCCGGACATCGTGATGGTCGACGCGCTCCTGCAGGGCAAAACCAGCGGTCTGGACATCGCCAAGAAGATCCGCGAGGCGTCACCGGGGACGCGGATCGTCGTGGTCACCGTTCCGCAGCGGCCCATCGTGCCGAAGCCGGAGCTCGGCATCGATGCCGTGTTCGTGCTGCCCGGAGGCGCGAACGAGCTCGGTCAGGCGCTCGGCATCGGGTCGGGCACCAAGACGAAGGGCACCGTCGTCGCGATCTACTCGCCGAAGGGCGGCACCGGCAAGACGACGTTGGCGCTGAACCTCGCATGCGTGTTGCGGCGCCAGGGGAAGGCGGTCGCGCTGATCGATGGTGTGATGCAGTTCGGCGCGCTGCGACACGTTCTGCAGGTCCCGCCGACGACGCGCTCCTTCGTCGATCTGCCCGCGGCCGGCGCGATGCGGAACAGCATCGCCGAGGTGCTCTGGGAAGGGCCCGGCGGCGTGCACATCCTGCTGGCTCCCGCGCGGCCCGAGGAGTCCGACCTCGTGCAGTCGGGCGACATCGCCGTCGCGATGGGCCTGCTGGCCGAGACCCATGACTACGTCATCGTCGATGCGCCCGCGCGCCTTTCGGAGGACACCCTCGCGATCCTCGATGCGGCGACGCTCATCCTGATCGTCGTGACCTACATGTCCGCGACGGTCGCCAACGCGCGCTCCGCGATCGACACGTTCGAGGCGCTCGGCTACAAGGGGCAGAAGCCGATCCTGCTGATCGTGAACCAGGCCGACACGGCCGCGGGGATGTCGAGGGGCGGTCTCGAGCACGCGCTCAACCTTCCTGTCATCGCGGAGATCCCGACGGACTGGAAGGTCGTCAGCGAATCGCTCAACAAGCAGCAGCCCTTCGTGCTGTCGCAGCCCTCCGCAGCCGTCAGCAAGGCGATCGAGCACCTCGCCAACGCCCTCGTTTCCCAGCATCGCAAGTAGTCGCGCCGCCGTGCGCAGCCAGACCACTCCAATCGGCGTGTTCGACTCGGGTGTCGGCGGTCTCACCGTCCTCCGCGAGCTGCGGAAGCAGCTGCCATCCGAGGCGACGCTCTATCTGGGAGACGAGGCGCGCATGCCGTACGGCCCGCGTCCGGCAGCCGAGGTCCTGGAGTTCACTCGTCAGGCCATGCGGTGGTTCGCGGAGCGTGACTGCAAGCTCATCGTGATCGCCTGCAACACCGCGACGAGCGCGGCGCTCGAGACGGTCCGAGATGAGGGGCGAGTCCCGATCATCGGCGTGGTGAGGCCGGGCGCCGCCGCGGCGATCGCGGCATCGGCACGCCGTGCGATCGGGGTCCTCGCGACCGTGGGGACGGTGCGCTCAGGCGCCTATGTGCGCGCGGTACGTGACCTCGACCCGCTCGCCGACGTGATCCAGCAGGCCTGTCCGAAGCTCGTCCCGATCGTCGAGGCCGGGAAGGCCGGAACGCCCGAGGCGCTGGAAGCGGTACGCGAGTACGTCTCGCCGCTGCTTACCGAGGGTGGCGTCGTCATGCCGGTCGTCGACACGCTGCTGCTCGGCTGCACGCACTACCCGCTCCTGCGCGAGGAGTTCGCCGCTGTCGCCGGGCCCGGGGTGCGCGTCGTCGACTCCGCCACGACGACCGCGCTGGCCGTGCGCGAGGTGCTCGTGTCCCACCGGCTGCTCGCCGGACCCGGCCTGCCGAGGCACGAGGTCCACGCCACCGGGCCGATCGAGCGATTCCGCACGGTCGCGCGCACGGTCTTCCGCGAGGATGTCGAGGTGGAGGAAGCCCGCCTGCAGTGAACCTCGTCTCGACGATCACCGGATTGCCGTTCGTCGGCAAGACGACCCTCTTCAATCTCCTGACCGGCGGCCACGCCGCGACCGGTGCGTTCGCGGGCGCCGAGGGCGAGACGAACGTTGGCGTCGCCAGGGTGCCCGACGACCGCGTCGAGAAGCTCGCCGTGCTCTTCAAGCCGAAGAAGACGACGTTCGCCGAGGTCACGTACCGCGATCTCGGCCTCGCGCACTCGGCGGAGAAAGCTGCGCTTGCTGCGCTCGCGAAGCGGGGGCCGCTTCCCCCGGGCATCAATCCGCAGAAGCTCGGCGACCTGCGCAGCTCCGACGCGATCGTTCACGTGGTGCGCGCGTTCCGCGATCCCTCCGTCCCGCACGTCGATACGACGGTGGATCCGGTGCGCGATCTCGCAAGCATCGAGCTCGAGCTGCTCTTCGCCGATCACGCCGTCGTCGAAAGAAGGCTCGAGCGGATCGAGCCGGAGATCCGGACCGCGAAGGGCCCGGAGCGCGAGGCGCGCGAGCGCGAGAGGCTCGTGCTGCAGAAGGCCATGGCCGCCCTCGATACGGAGACGCCATTACGCGACATCGAGCTCGACGAGGACGAGCGGAAGGCGATCCGCGGCTACCGCTTCCTCACGCTGCAGCCGCAGCTGGTCGTCGCGAACATCGACGAGTCCGACGTGGCAGAGCCTGAGGCGATCCTCGGCCCGCTGCGAGCGGCTGCCGCGAAGCACAAGGCCATGGCCGTGGTGCCGGTGTGCGCGAAGCTCGAAGCCGAGATCGCCGAGCTCCCGGTCGACGAGGCCGTGGCGTTCCGCACCGAGCTCGGCGTCAGCGAGCCGGCGCTCCATCGGGTCGTGCGGGCGACGTACGAGCTCCTGGGGATGATCTCCTTCTTCACGACCGGTGAGGACGAGGTTCGCGCGTGGACGATCCCGGCGGCCACGCCGGCACAGCAGGCGGCCGGTGCGATCCACTCGGATCTCGAGCGCGGTTTCATCCGGGCCGAGGTGATCCGCTGGGACGAGCTGCTGAAGGCCGGGTCCGAGGCCAACGCGAAGAAGCTCGGCATCATGCGGACGGAGGGAAAGACCTACCCCGTACGGGACGGCGACTGCCTTCACGTGCTGTTTAACGTCTGATGGACGGCGGTGTCCCGTTCCTCGCGATCGGTCACGTAGCGCGCGATGAGTTCGAGGGCGAGCCGAATTGGCGGCTGGGCGGCACGGCCCTGTACACGGCCGCCGCCGCGGCGCGCCTGGGTGCGCGGTGCGCGATCGTCACGCGCGTCGGCCCGATCGAACGGCCCGCGCTCGAGGCGCGCTGCTCTGAGCTCGGCATCGAGCTGCACGCCCTGCCTGCGGAGGCGACCACGACGTTCGGCTTCCGGTACGAGAATGGGCGGCGACTGATGCGCCTCAAGGCGCGCGCACGCGGGCTCTCGCTCGCGGATGTGCCGCCGCCCTTGCGCCGGTCGCGAGCGGTCATCCTCGGCTCGATCGCGCACGAGATCGACCGGAGCCTCCTGGGCGCGTTCGGCCACGCGGCCAGCGTCGTCACCGCGCAGGGCTACCTCCGCGAGTGGTCGGCCGACGGGAGCATCCACTCGCGGCGCTGGGACGACGTCGCTGAGGTCACCGCGCAGGCGTCGGCGGTCGTGCTGAGCGAAGACGACGTCGACGGCGATCTGGCAGAGCCCCGCCGGTGGGCCGGCCACGCTCCGGTGATCGTGACCCTTGCCGAGCGCGGCTCACTCGTGCTGGCCGACCGGACCGAGACGCTCGTGCCCGCGTTCCGCGCCGCACGCGTGGTCGATCCGACCGGCGCGGGCGACGCATTCGCCGCAGGCCTCGCGGTCGCGCTCGCGGAAGGCCGCGCGCTCCTTGACGGGGTGCGATTTGCCCACGCCGTCGCGTCCTTCGCGGTCGAGGCAGTGGGGACCGACGGGCTCGCCGATCGCGCGGCGGTGGAGGCGCGGATGGCCGGCGCGTAGTCGCGTCTGGCCCGGCCTTAGTCGGTGGGGAGCTGCCTTCGGTCCCCGGTGATCGGCGTGAGGTGCTTCTCGAAGATCTTTGCCCAGGTCCGGTTGGCCACGATGGTGAGCAGCGCCGTGTTGACGAACTCACGGAACCCCTGCCGGTCGGCGCTCACGTTCTTCTTGATCCCGATCCCGAGCAGCTTCTCGGTGAACGGCTTGCCGACGATCTTGAGGCTCGGATCCTTCGCCGCGACACCCACGAGCACGAGCTCGTCGTGCGTGAAGGCGTCCGCCGCGCCGCTCTGGAGCGCCTGCACGCAGAAGTCCAGCGTGTCGAGCGGCAACACCTTGGCGCGGTCGTTCGTGACGCGGCGCAGATCGAGCTCGGCCTGTGACGTCTTGACGGCGCACACCGTCTGGTCGCCGCTCGTGACGTCGACGATCTCCTTGATCTGCTCGTTCGACTTCTTCACCAGCAGACGCTGGCCGGTGCGCAGGTAGGTGTCCGTGAGATCGATGAGCTTGCGCGCGTCGTCCTCGATCGTCAGGGCGGCGATCGTGATGTCCGCCTGACTGCTGGTGAGCGCCGACACTCGCGTGGAATCATCGACCGGCACCCACTCGATGTGTGCGTCGGGATCTTCGTTCGGACCCCAGATCGCGCGTGCGATCTCGCGCGCGATGTCCGGCTCGAATCCGTCGTACTTCCCTCCCGAAACGCGCGCGCTCATCGGCGCCGCGTTGTCGCGCACGCCGACGCGCATCCTTCCCTTGGTCTGGAGCGCGTACTGATAGGTGGAGAGCTCGAGCCTGGGGCGCGTCGGGCCAGGGGATGCCGTCGGCGACGGCGACGGCGACGGCGACGGCGAAGGCTTGGTGGCGTCGGGTCCGAAGATGCACGAGGCGACGAGCACGGCGGCGACGAGCGGCACCGCGACACGTGCGAGCCGCACACCGATCACATGGAAAAGGGTAGGGGGTAGCCTCGTCGCATGCAGGATCATTTCGGTTCGGCCCGCGAGATCATCGACCGCGCGCCGTATCGCGTCGGCGTCCTCGCGCGCTCGACCGAAGGCGGCACGCTCCTCGAACGCGAGGCGGACCGCGCCTTCCCGGCGGCCTCGGTCATCAAGGTCCCGCTGGTGATGACGCTCTACGCGGACGCGGCCGATGGCCGCCTCGACCTGGGGGAGCGCGTGCCGACCGGCGAGCGCGTCGACGGAAGCGGCGTGCTGCGCGATCTTCGCGACGTCGATGCGATGACACTGCGGGACCTCGCCGCGCTGGCGATGGCGGTGTCGGACAACACCGCGACGAACCGCGTGATCGAGCGCGTCGGCCTCGAGCGTGTGGCGGCGCGAATGGCCGAGTGGGGCATCGCGACGACCGCACTGCGCAGGCGGATGTACGACTTCACGGCGTCGAAGCGCGGTCTCGAGAACGTCGCCACGGCACGAGAGCTCGTGGCGCTGCTCGATCGGCTCCTTGCCGGTGAGTGTCGCGACCGCTCGACGTCGGACGCCGTGCTCGGCCTCATGGAGCGGTGCGAGGACGACCGCAAGCTGCGGCGTTTCGTCGGGCCGAACACCAAGGTGCCGAGCAAGAGCGGCACGCTCGACGCGTCGCGCAACGACGTCGCGGTCTTCCGCGGCCCGGCGCGCACGGTCGTCGTGGCAGCGTTCACGTCCGAGGTCAAGGACCTGCTCGCGGCCGAGCATCTGCTCGGCATCATCGGTCGGTGCGCCGCGATGGCAGCGGGTATGACCGTGCCGCCGCTGCCCTTCGGGGACTGATCCGGGGATCCGATCACGGGCCGGCGCCCGGCGTCAGGCCCGCGAAAGCGTTCTTTTCCGGCGCCGGTGCGCGATGATGGGCGCATGAGCCCGACACGGCGACGGAAGCGACGCTTCGCGCCGGCCCGTCCACTCATCGCGGCGGCTGTCCTGAGCGCCGGCCTGGTGATCGCGATGGCCTTTGCCAGCGTGACGATCCAGGAGAACGCGCTCTCGCGGACGATCGCGACGCTGAACGCGCAGATCTCCTCGGAGGAGGCGTACCGCACGCAGCTTCAGGCGTCCGCGGCGGAGAAGAAGACGACCGACTACGTCGTCGAGAAGGCGAAGCAGCTCGGATGGGTCTGGCCGTGGGAGGCGCTCATCGCGGTACAGCGCGATGCGGATGCTCGAGCGCAGGCGACATCGGGAAGCGAACGACCGAGCCGCGTGTCACGGTGGATCGCGTTGTTCGTTCACACGCCGTAGCGACTCGTTGTCGCATGAACGATGCGAGCGCTCCCGGTGACATAGACTCAGATCGCGGGGTGGAGCAGCGGTAGCTCGTTGGGCTCATAACCCAAAGGTCCTGGGTTCGAATCCCAGCCCCGCAACAGCAGACAGAAGGCCCGGGCACGACGCCCGGGCTCTTCTTGCGACGCTGACCACCCATTCACACGCATTCGCTCGTCTGCTAGATAAGTGCTGTGCCATACAAGGATCCGGAAGATCAGCGCCGGTACGCTCGCGAGTGGCTAAAGCGGAACGCCGAGAAGGCGCGTCAAGCCGTGCGTCGTTGGAGGATCGCTCACCCTGAAGAACACAACGAGAAGAACCGTCTCTACTACGCACGTCACCGTGAAGAGCGGTTGGCACACACCGCGCTCTACCACCGCGAGCACCCGGAGGTCAATCGTGCGCGATGGCAAAACTACCGCGCTCGAAAACGTGAAGCAGAGGGCTCATTCAAAGCCGCTGAGTGGCTTGCGCTCGTCGCGAAGCATGGTGGGCGATGCGCGTATTGCGGCGAGGCCGGCGCACTTGAAGCGGATCACCGCATACCCCTCGCCGCGGTGGCTCGAACCACATCGACAACATCCTGCCGGCGTGCCTCAGATGCAATGCCCGAAAGCATCTGCTGACTGAGGCTGAATTCCGCGCGCGTCTCGCAAGGGAGCGAGGCGACGACTTAGACTTGACCTAACGAGGCTGGGTAGCTCAGTTGGCCCAGAGCAGGCGACTCATAACCGCCAGGTCGTCGGTTCGAATCCGACCCCAGCCACCGGTGGCAAGCCCCGCGCCACGCACGATCATCTCCGCCGTCCGCGCGTTCGCGCGCCGCCATGCGATCTTCCGCCCCGGCCCGGTCGTCCTGGCCGTCTCGGGCGGGACCGATTCCGTCGCCCTCGCGCTCCTCCTCGCCGAGCTGCGTGACGAGCACGGCCTCGTGCTCCACGTCGCGCACTTCGATCACGGCGCGCGCCCGCGCGCGGCTGCCAAAGACGCCGCGTTCGTCGCGGACATCGCCGCGCGGATCGATGCGCCGATCCGCGTCGGTCATGCCGAGCGCGCGCCGAAGAGCGAGGACGACGCGCGACGCGACCGCTACGAATTTCTCCGCCGCGCGGCGCGCGAGGTCGGCGCGATGGCGATCGCGACGGGCCACACGATGGACGACCAG
>JBGPKU010000091.1:0-8579 GCA_041486085.1 Candidatus Limnocylindria bacterium
CGAGGAACGCGCCCCGGAGATTGAGATCGAGCACGGTGTCCCATGCCTCCGCCGACATCCGGATCAAGAGATCGTCGCGCGTGGTGCCCGCGTTGTTCACGAGGATGTCGAGCTTGCCCTCGCCGAAGGCGATGGCCTCTTTCACCACGCGGTCGGCGTCGGCATCCACCGACACGTCGCCCTGCACGAGCGCCGCGCTCGTACCGGCTTCCTCGACCAGGCGCTTGGTCTCCTCGGCCGCGGCGGCGTTGCCCTTGTAGTTCACCGCGATGCGCGCGCCGTCGCGCGCGAGACGGACCGCGGTCGCGCGGCCGATGCCGCGGCTCGCGCCGGTGATGAGCGCGGTACGGCCCACAAGGGTGCTCACCAGGTCATGATGCCCGGTCGGGGGGGCGGAGGTTCAGGCCTTGCTGAAGATGAGCGAGGCGTTGTGCCCGCCGAAGCCCATCGAATTCGATAGTGCCGTCTTGATCTCCTTGGCGCGCGCGGTATTCGGCACGTAGTCGAGATCGAGGGCCGGGTCGGGCGTCGTGTAGTTGATCGTCGGCGGGATGCAGCCGTCGCGCAGCGCGAGCAGGCACGCGATCGCCTCGAACGCGCCCGCCGCGCCGAGCAGGTGGCCACTCATCGATTTCGTCGACGACACCATCAGCTTGTAGGCGTGCTCGCCGAACACCTGCTTGATGGCCGCGGTCTCCTCGCGATCGTTGGGCTGCGTCGACGTGCCGTGCGCGTTGACGTACTCGATGTCGGTCGGCTTGAGTCCCGCCTCATCGAGCGCCATGCGCATCGCGCGGGCGTTGCCTTCGCCTTCGGGCGACGGCGAGGTGATGTGATACGCGTCGGCCGTGGCGCCGTAGCCGATGAGCTCGCCGTAGATCGGCGCGCCGCGCCGGAGGGCGTGCTCGCGCTCCTCGAGGATCACGACGGCCGAGCCCTCCGAGAGCACGAAGCCATCCCGGTCCTTGTCGAAGGGGCGGGAGGCGCCGGCGGGATCGTCGTTGCGGCGGCTCATCGCGTGCATGGTCGAGAACGCCCCGATCGCGAGCGGCAGGACCGCGGCCTCGGATCCTCCGGTCACCATGATGTCGGCCTGGCCTCGGCGGATGATCTCGCCGGATTCGCCGAGCGCGTGCGAGCTCGACGCGCACGCGGACACGTGTGTGAGGCTGGGGCCCTTGAGGCCGAACTGCATCGAGCACTGCGCTGAGGCGGCGTTGGCCATGAGCATGGGTACGAGGAACGGCGACAGGCGGCTCGGCCCGCGCTGCTCCATCAGGATCACCTGGTCGATCAGCGTCTCGAGGCCACCGACGCCGGTCGCGATCGCGGTCCCGACGCGCTCGGGATCGGAGATGGTCCCCAGCTTGGCATCCTTCAAGGCCTGCGACGCGGCCCCGACCGCGAGGTGAGTGAAACGATCGGTGCGCCGGACCTCCTTTCGGTCCATGTACTGCGTCGCCTCGAAGCCCACGACCTGGCCCGCGATC
The DNA here is from genome assembly GCA_041486085.1 of Candidatus Limnocylindria bacterium. Lineage (GTDB taxonomy): Bacteria > Chloroflexota > Limnocylindria > P2-11E > P2-11E > CF-39. Next base: position 1,491 of record JBGPKU010000091.1, read on the forward strand.
TGCGTCTCGTACGGCGATGGATCGAACTTCGTGATCCGGGTGATGCCGCTTCTGCCGTGGACCAGAGCGTCCCAGTTGGTCGCGGCGTCCAGTCCGAGCGGCGTCACCATCCCGATGCCGGTGACGACGACGCGCCGCGTCATCAGGCCGTCGCGGGAGCGGTCTTCGCGCGGAGCGCGCTGATCGCCTTCGCCACCGAAATGTTGTCGGTCACGTTCAGGAGCTTGACGTCGGCGATGCGCTTCACCAGCCCATTCACGACCGGGCCGCCTCCGAACTCCACGAACGTAGAGGTGCCGCGCTCGACCATGAAGCGGACGGATTTGAGCCACTCGACCCGCTGTGAAAGATGCCGGACCAGCGCGTCGGGGATGGCCGACACGTTGGGGTGCGGCAGGCCGCTGATGTTCGCGATGATCGGGACGACCGGCTCGCGGAAGCGCAGCGTCTGCATGAACAGGCGCAGGTCGTCGCCGATCCGCCCCATCGCGGGGAAATGGAACGGCGCCGAGATCCGGAGCGGCACGACCTTCTTTGCGCCACCCGCGGCAAGCGCCTCGGCCACGAGCCGAATGCTCGCCTCGTCCCCGGCGATCGTGACCTGGGCCGGGCCGTTGTCGTTCGCGACGACGACACGGCCTTCCTCGGCGACCGTCGCGCGGATGACCTTCTCCACCTCGGCCGCGCTCATTCCAAGAATGGCGGCCATCGAGCCCTGGGCCCCACGCGTCGCGGCGAGCTCGCCGCGCGCCGCGACGAGCCGCAGCGCGTCCGCGAACGGGAGCACGCCGGCGATCACGAGCGCGGTGAATTCACCGAGCGAGTGGCCGGCGACGAATGACGGACGCATCAGCTCGGGCAGAGCCAGCACACCGCGCGGCTCGCTTCCGTCGGTCGCCCGCCGGCCGCCGCGCTGCGACGCCGACTCGACCATCGCCTCGAACAGGGCGATGCTCGTCGTGAGGATGGCCGGCTGCGCGACGGTCGTGTCGTTGAGCCGGTCCTCCGGACCTTCGAAGCAGATGCGCGTGAGCGGATACCCCAGAACGCGGTCGGCCTCGTCGAAAACGGCGCGCGCCGCGGGCGACGTGTCATAGACGGATTTACCCATACCGACGATCTGGGAACCCTGCCCGGGAAAGACGAATGCGAGGGCTGCCATGCAGCTGCAACCCTAACAGGCGCACGCGTCTCGGTCGAGCACTTCGTGTCATTCCGTTACAGTGGATTTGTAGTGAATGCTCGCCCCTACATCCAGCGTGAGCGCGCCCGTCGCACCGCGCGTACCGCGACCGCCATCGAGAATGCGGCGCTCCGAGAGGTCGCGCGACGAGGCTACCCCGATCTGCGCGTCGCGGACGTCGCCCGCCGCGCACACGTCTCCGCACGCACGGTGTACCTGCACTCCTCGTCAAAGGAGCGCCTCGTGGAGCAGGCGCTCCGGAGACGGGCCGCCGCACTGATCTCGCGGGTCGAGCGCTGGCGGCCGCGGAGCGACAGCCCCGAGCGGATCCTCGACGAGATGGTCGCGCTCCACGAGCGCGAATACCGCGGCGAGTCCGCGCTGCTCCTCGAGACACTGGTGGACGGCGCGCTGCCGCGCGGCGTCGCGGCGCTGCTGCGCGAGCTCGATGTCGTGCGGCTCTCGGCGATCACCCGGACGATGAACGACCTCGCGCACCGCGGTGCGCTCCGGGTGCGCACGCAGGACGCGATCGCGCTCGCGCACGCGCTGCTTTCCTACCCCACCTGGCGCACTGCGCTCACGGGCCCAGCGCGGCGGCGGGCGCCTCGACTTGTCGCGAACGCGCTGCGGAGCGCCGTCCTCTAAGACCCACGCATACTCTCCACCCATGACGGTGCGGACGGCGCCGGCCCCGCGGACATTTCGGTCGCGTCTGGCCTGGGGCGCTGTCGGGCTCTACGTCGTCCTTGTCCTCATCGGCCTGCGGCTCATCTCTGACGTCGCGCCGCTCAGCCTCGTCGATTTGTGGGTGTACTTCGCGCTCCTATGGGCAGGCGTGATCGGCGCGCTCATCGTGTCCCGCGACGCAGGCCATCCGGTGGGCTGGCTCTTCATGGCGATCGCTCTCAGCTTCGCTCTTGGGCTCTTCACAGAGGCGTATTCGATCCATTCGCTCATCGGCGAGTCCACCCCGCTGCCCGCGACCGAGCTCGCGGTGTGGATCAGCTTCTGGATCTCGATGCCGGGGATCGCAGCACTGGCGCTGTTCCTCCCACTGCTCTTTCCGGACGGGCATCTTCCGTCGCCACGGTGGCGCTGCGTGGCCTGGGCGGCTGGCGCGCTCCTGGCCCTGGCGGTTGGGGTGCAGATGTTCGCACCGGACGCATACACCAAGTTCCCCAACATCAGGAACCCACTGGGCGTTGCGGCGTGGGCAGAGCCGTTCGCACTATTCAATTCCGCCAGCGATGTCGCGCTCTTCGCGCTGATCTTCATCACAGCCGTCGCGATGGTCCAGCGGCTGCGGCGCGCAACGACTGAGGAGCGCCTGCAGATCAGATGGTTCACATTTGCGGCAGGCTTTCTGGTGTTGGCATTCGTGGTCGATGCACTGAGCGCAGTCGTAACAGCGTTGGCGGCGCTGACACCCTTCCTTTCGGCGATCGCGGTGACCGCGATACCGACCGCCGTCGGCATCGCGATCCTCCGCTACCGGCTCTACGACATCGACATCATCATCAACCGGACACTCGTCTACGTGACGCTGACGGGAGTCCTTGCCGGCATGTACACCGCTGCGGTCGCATTGTTCCAACGCGTCATCGTGGCGACGACCGGGCAGAGCTCCGACATCGCGATCGTGCTGACGCTCTTCATCCTCGCGACCGTATTCACGCCGATCAAGAACACGCTGCAAAGCACTGCGGACCGCTATCTGAAGCCCGTCGCGTCAGGGCATGGCGGTGGCGGAACATCGATCGACGACCTCACTCGACTCGCCGAGCTCCACGGACGCGGCATCCTCACCGACGACGAGTTCGCCGCGAAGAAGAAGCAGGTGCTTGGGATCTGAGCCGGTGCGCGGATCCGGAAGATGAGCGACGACGACGCACCGCCCTGGGTCGACCCGAGCTGGCTGCTCATGGTCCCGGACTTGATCGACCGATTCGCCCACCGCTGGCGCCTGTCGATCGGAGGCGGCCGCGCGTCGCGCATGGAGCGGCCATGGGGCGGTGCGACCGCTCGCCTTCGCACCAGATGCGGGCGCACTTCTGTTGGAGCGCATCGTTCCGGGAACGCCGCTGCCATCGGTAAACGATGCGGCAGCCCACTGAGTTCGCCGCAGGTCCGCTAAGGGCCCTGCACGCGACGCGTCTCCCGGCGCCGCATCCATTCCCGACGCTGCTCGAATTTCTTGATGTTTGGATCGATCGCGTCCGAAAGTCGGCCGAGCACGGGACGGCGGGCCTCCGACTGCTGGACCTCGCTCGTCATGCTGCGCGTGCGCTGTGCGCGGACCGCACCGCGATCGTGCTGCTGCACGGCGACTTCATCGACAAGAATCTGGTGCTCGGGGATGACTCGTACGTCTCGATCGATCCGATCCCGCGAGTAGGTGACGCATGCTCCGATGTCGGCTTGTACGCGGCCTACCATCCGCCGGCCCGCGCGATCGGCCAGCGCGCCCGCGCGCTGGCGGCATCGTGTCGCCTGGAACCGGAGCGGGCGGCGCGGTGGGCGGCGGTCTGGGCCGTCGGCGAAGCGACCGAGACATGGCGGTCCGACTCGGATGAGCTCCAGGACTGGATCGAAGGAAGCGAGGCCGCGAGTCTCCTCGCTCCGCTCGGCTAGGTCTCTCCGCGCTCGGACTTTTCGATCGAGAGCGACGCTGCGACGCCGTTTAGCGAGCCGGACCAACTGAGCCCGCGCCCGCTCCCGCCAGCGGACATCCGCGCCATCGACACAGCCAGGGATTCTTCGGCGAGATAGTCCGCGAACCTTTCGAAGGTCGAGGAGATGTCGAAGTCGTACCGCACGACGATGCGATCCGCGATGTCCAGACCCGCCTCCTTGCGCAGGTCGTTCAGCTTGTGCGCGAGCTCGCGGGCCAGCCCTTCCGCCTCGAGCTCGGGCGTGAGCGCGGTGTCGAGCGCGACGACGAGCCCCGCCTCGCGCGCGACGGCGTGGCCGGCCTCGCCCTCGTGCGAGACGAGCACCTCACTCGGTGCGAGCTCGTGCCCTTCGACGACGATCGTTCCGTCGCGGCGCGTGAAGCGACCCTCGGCGAGCGCCGCCCGGACCTTCGGCAGATCCTTTCCGAGCTTCGGCCCGAGTGCCTTGAGCTCCGGCTTCACGATCTCGCGCACGAGTCCTTCGGCGTGGTCGCGGACCTCAAGCTCCTTCACGTTGAGCTCGTCGCGAACGATCGCCGCGAGGTCCTCCTGCCTGTCGAGCGCGCCGTTGTCGCGGTCGCCCGCGTCGAAGACGGCGACCAGCTTGGGCAGCGGCGTCCGCACCTTGGTCTGGGCCTGCGAGCGAGCGGCGCGTCCGAGCTCCACGACCCGGCGGGCTGCGCGCATCCGTCGTTCGAGGTCGTCGTCGATGCGATCGGTCCTCAACTCTGGGTAATCCGCATGATGGACCGACGCGGGCGCGCCCATCACCGCGTGACGCGCCAGGTTCTGGAACATCTCCTCTGCCAGGAACGGCATGAGCGGCGCGAAGAGCTTGACGAGCGTGAGCAGTGCCTCGTACAGCGTCTGATACGCGGCCAGCGAGTCCCGCGCGTCGCGCGTCTTCCAGAAGCGCGAACGGTTGCGGCGGACATACCACGTCGACAGATCGTCCCAAAAGGATTCCATCCTCAGGCACGCGGTCTGCGAGTCGTACTCGTCGAGCGACCCGCGCGCGTCGCGCACGAGGCGATCGAGCGCCGACAGCAGCCAGCGGTCGATCAGGGGGCGATCCACCAACGGGACCTGCGGGGCGGCCGGATCGAAGCGGTCGAGGTTCGCATAGGTGACGAAGAACGCGTACGTATTCCACAGGACCAGGAGCTTCCTCTTCACCTCTGAGAGCGCGCCGTAGCCGAAGAGCACCTTCTCGGCGGGGTCCCGCCTCGCGTAGAACCAACGGACGATGTCCGTCCCAGCGCGCTCGGCCGCCTGCGGGAAGTCGATGAAGTTGTCGCCGGTCTTGTGGAACTCCTCGCCCTTCTCGTCGTAGACGAACTCGTTGGACAGCACCGTCTTGTACGGCGCTCCACCGGTGAGGACGACGCTCATGAACAGCTGCGAGTAATACCAGAGGCGGATCTGTTCCACGTTCTCGGTGATGAACTCCGCCGGGAACCACTTCTTCCAGTGGTCGCGGTCGTGCATCCAGTTGAGGGTCGAGAACGGCACGATGCCGGCATCGAGCCACACGTCGCCGGTCTCCTTCACGCGAGTGCTCTCGGCCTTGCACTGCGGGCATGTGACGACGACGTTGTCGATCCACGGCCGATGCAGCTCCTGGAGCTGGTCCAGTCCCCGGACGGCGCTCGCGCGCAGCTCTTCCTGGCTGCCGAGGATGAAGAAGTGCCCGTTCGCGCAGTTGTAGAACGGAAGCGGGAGTCCCCAGTAGCGCTTCCGGCTGATGTTCCAGTCGTGCATGTTGTCGAGCCAGTTCTGCATGCGATCGCCGGTGTGCGGCGGGAGCCAGCGCACCTTCGCGGCCGCTTCCTTCAGCTTCGGGCGCAGCTCCTCCATCGAGATGAACCACTCATCGGCGACGCGGAAGACGATCTCCTCCTTGCACCGCCAGCACACGGGATAGCTGTGCGTGTAGGGCAGCTCGCGGAAGAGGCGCCCGCGCTTCTTCAGGTCGTCGGAGATCTCGTGCGCGACGTCACGCGCCTCCCTGCCCTCGAGCCAGCCGAGGCCTCTGACGAAGTGCGCGCTCTCGTCGATCGGCACGAAGACCGGCAGCTTCTCGGTCTTCGAGAGCGCGAAGTCTTCCTCACCGCAGCCGGGCGCGATGTGGACGATGCCGGTGCCTTCCGCCTCGCTGACCGCGACCCACTCGATCACCCGATGCGCGGGTCCGGTCGTCGCGCCGACCGGGAGCTCGTCGAATGGACCGCTGTAGCGCAGACCGAGGAGATCGCGTCCCTTCACCGTCTCGAGGAGCTGCGCGTCGTGCCACTTCGATTGTGCGAAGACCTTCGCGCCGAGGATCAGGACCTCGGGCTCCGTCGCGCCGTCCGCGAGAACGCGGACCTTTGCGTAGTCGAGATCCGGATGCACGGCGAGCGCGACGTTCGCGGGGAGCGTCCACGGCGTGGTCGTCCATGCGAGAAAAGACACGCGCTCTCCCGCCGGCGAGCCTCCTTTTCCGTCCGCGAGCACCGGGAACCGCACGTAGAGCGACGTGTGCGTCATCTCCTTGTACGAGCCGGTCATCTCGTGCTCCGAGAGCGCCGTCCCGCAGCGCGCGCACCAGGGCATCGCACGATGGCCCCTGTAAAGCCAGCCCTTCTCGTGACAGAGCTTCAGCACGTTCCAGATGTGTGAGATGTTGTTGTCGGAGTACGTGAAGTAGGAGCTGTCCCAGTCCATCCACTGCCCGAGGCGGATGGACTGCTTGGTGATCGCGGCGGCACTGCGGTCGACACGCGCGCGACACGCGCGCGAGAACCGGTCGATGCCGTAGGTCTCGATGTCGCGCTTGCTGTTGAGGTTGAGCTCGCGCTCGACCTGCACCTCGACCCAGAGCCCCTGACAGTCGAACCCGTTCTGCCAGCGCTGATCGAATCCCTGCATCGCCTTGTAGCGCTGGTAGAGGTCCTTGTACGTGCGCCCCCACGCGTGGTGGACGCCCATCGCCTCGATGTTCGCGGTGATCGGTCCGTCGATGAACGAGAAGCGCGGGCCGCCGGCGTTCTTCTTCCGCAGCGCGTCGAACGTGTGCTCCCCGTCCCAGAGCTCCAGCACACCGTGCTCGAGCTCGGGCAGATCGAAGCCCGACCCCACCGGACTGAATCGCAGCTTCTCGCTCGTGGCCATCACCGCTCCTTCTTCAAACAAGAACGCCGTGTCGCTTCAAACAAAAACGCCGTCCCGCTCTCGGGACGGCGCAAGGCC
>JBGPKU010000092.1:0-8575 GCA_041486085.1 Candidatus Limnocylindria bacterium
ACGCCGATCATCGTCGGCATCCTGCTGAAGGCCGAGGCCGAAGCGGCGCTGCTCATGGTCGGCACCATGGCTGGAGTGATCCTCGCGACCGTGCTCAACAACGGTGGCGGCGCCTGGGACAACGCCAAGAAGTACATCGAGTCCGGACAGCTCAAGGATGACAAGGGCAACGTTCTCGGCAAGGGCACGCCGGCGCACGCCGCGGCGGTCGTCGGTGACACCGTCGGCGATCCGTTCAAGGACACCGCGGGTCCGAGCCTGCACGTACTGATCAAGCTCCTCGCGACGATCACGCTCGTGCTCGCCCCGCTGTTCGTCTAGCCGTCGCGCGACACCGCGAGGCCCGGACATCTCCGGGTGCCTCGCGTGCTCGCGGGTCCCTGGGTCCCTCGCCCTCTCCCGCTCCGCCGCGAGGCACCCATCGTGTCCGGGCCTCGCGCTGGCCTACGCTCTTGCGGATGCGATCGATCGATCTCAATAGCGATCTTGGCGAGGGCGCGGGACACGATGGCGAGATCATGCCGTTCATCACCTCCGCGAACATCGCGTGCGGCGGACATGCCGGTGACGAGGCGACGATGCGCGCGACCGTGGAGCTGGCGCTGAGGCGCGGCGTGGCCATCGGTGCACACCCGGGATATCCGGACAAGGCCAACTTCGGACGCGTGCCCGTGGCCATGTCCGAGCTCGAGCTGATCGAAGCGGTGTCGGCGCAGGTCCGCGCGCTTTTCGACATCGTGAAGGCGGCGGGCGGGACGCTGCGGCACGTCAAGGCGCACGGCGCGGTCTACAACCAGGCCCTGCGCGACCCCGCTATCGCGCGCGCGATCGCCACGGGGATCTTCGACGACGCGCGCGGCGCGGCCCTGCTCGTTTTCGCGCCGCCGGGATCCGCGATGCTCGACGCCGCGGCGGCGATGGACCTCCGTGTGGCGCGCGAAGGATTCGTCGACCGCGCGTACGAGCCCGACGGGACGCTGCGCTCGCGAGAGCTGCCCGACTCACTGCACACGGACCCGAAGGTCGCGGCCGCACAGGCCCTCTCCTTCGTGCACGACGGCGGAGTGCGCGCATCGGATGGCAGCTTCCTGAAGCTCGAGGTCGACACGCTGTGCCTGCATGGCGACACGCCCGGGGCGCCCGCGATCGCCGAGGCGGTCCGCGCGGCGCTCGCGCGCGACAGTGTCCAGGTACGCCCCGCGTTCCGGCAGTGGCTCTGACCCCGCGCGTCAGGGCGTTCGGCGAGGCGGCGCTGCTGGTCGAGCTGGGGGATGTCTTCGACGAGTCGCTGGCGGGATGGGCGCGCGCGCTGGCGGACGTATGGCGGCTAGGCGCGGCCGTGCCGGCGTACGCGTCGGTCATGGTGAGCTTTGATCCAGAGCTGATCGAGCCGGAGGTGGCCGAGGGCCGCATGCGCGATCTGCTCGCGCGAGGCACCTTCTCGATGGTCCGCGGGGAAGGACCGCCGGTGTCCGATGGATCCCTGAAGATCCGCGTCGTGGAGATCCCGACGCGATACGACGGCGCGGACCTCGCGGACGTCGCGCAGCGGTCGGGGATGTCGGTCGACGAGCTCATCGCCGTGCACAGCGGCCGCGAGTACTCCGCGATCTTCCTCGGCTTCCTGCCGGGCTTCGCGTACTGCGGCCGGCTCGATCCGCGCATCGTCGCTCCACGACTCGAGCGTCCGCGCGAGAGGGTGCCCGCCGGAGCGGTCGCCGTGGCCGACGGCCAGACCGGGGTCTATCCCTTCGCGTCACCGGGTGGTTGGCGCCTCATCGGATCGACCGACGCGGTGATGTTCGACGCGCGAGAGGCGGAGCCGTCGCGCATCCGCGCGGGCGACCTCGTACGGTTCGTGCCCCGATGATCCGCATCGAGGTGCCGGGATTCGCCTCGACCGTGCAGGATCGCGGGCGCGTACAGCACGTGCGCGCGGGTGTGCCGGTCTCCGGACCGGCGGATCCGTTCGCGTTCCGCGCGGCGCAGGCGCTCGTCGGCAACGACGCGGCGGCCGCGGCGATCGAGGTCGTGGGGCTCCCGTTCTCGTTCCGCTGCGAGAGCTCTCGCATCTTCGCGGTCACCGGACGCGACATCACGCTCGCGGCGCGCGATCGCATGCCGGCGTGGACCTCCGTGTTCGTGCGGGCGGGCGACCTCGTCACCGTCACCGGGACGGAGCGCAGCCGCTACACGTACGTCGCGGTGAGCGGTGGCATCACCAGTGAGGTGATCCTCGGCTCGCGCTCGGTCTATCCGCGGGCCGGCCTTGGGCGCGTCGTGCGCGCCGGCGACGCGCTGCCGCTCGGCACGCCGCGCCGCACCGCGGAGGACGCCGGACACCGCGTGTCCTTCGAGTACGAAGGCGAGATCGCCGCGGTGCCGGGGCCCCATCTGGAACGGTTCGACGACGAGACGATGGCGCGCTTCTTCGCCACGGCTTTCGTCGCGTCAGCCCAGAGCGACCGCCAGGGCGCGCGTCTCGAGGGAGTCGAGGTGGCGCCGCGAGAGGGCGAAATCCTGTCCTGCGGCGTCGTCGCCGGTGCGGTGCAGGTTCCGCGCGGCGGGCAGCCGATCGTGCTGCTCGCCGATCATCAGACGACAGGCGGCTATCCGATCATCGCGACGGTCGTCGGCGCCGACCTCGGCCTGGTCGCCCAGCGCGCGCCCGGGGAAGCCCTTCGCTTCTACCGCGTCGATCGCGAGCGCGCGCTCATGCGCGGCCGCGACCGCGTCGCCTTGCTCGCGAGCGCCTGACGCAGCGCGACCATCTCGAGCGCCGCGTCCATGAACTCGGCACCCTTGTTCCCCTCTGACCCGCCGGCGCGAGCCAACGCCTGCTCGATGGTGTCGCAGGTGAGGACTCCGAAGGGGATCGCGATCGGGTAGGTCGTCGAAAGATCGACGATGCCGCGCGCGACCGCGTGCGCGAGGACCTCGAAATGCGGGGTCTCCCCGCGGATCAGGCAGCCGATCGGGACGATCGCGTCGAACCGGCCGGTGTCGGCGAGCATCGCGACCGCCGCGGGCAGCTCGAACGATCCCGCGACCTCGAAGAGCTCGACCGTCGCGCCACCCTCCGCGGCGCGTTCCGACGCGGCCCGCTGCAGCGCGAGCGTCACATGTTCGTTCCAGCACGCCCGCACGATCGCGACGCGGGCGCCCCGCGCGACGGCTTTGGCGGTCGCGCGTGTCTTAACCGGCTTCATACGGCTTCATCTGGGACGCACTCTAGCCGCCGACGTAGCGCGCAAGCCCCAGCGGCGTTGACCAACTGATGGCGATCGCGGGGACTGCGTTCAGGTTCGGAGCGGCGGACGAGCAGCTGCTTGCCATCGCGAGCGACGGCGCGGCGGTGCGCGCGGACGCGCACACCGGACCCTTCCGCGCGCTCGTCCACGTGCTCGCGGCGCCCGCGGGCTTCGCGCTTGTTGGGGAGCGGAGCGGCGAGGCCTTCGCCTGGAGCGAGGTGCGGTCCGTCACCGTGAGTCGCGGCTACGTCGTGGTGCGCACCGAAGCGGTGCGCGCGACGGTCGTTCAGACGAAGCACGGTCCCGAGGTGAGGCGAACCGTTCAGCAGCGCGCGCACGCCCTGCGGATGACGATCGATGACGTCGAAGAGCCAGACCTGTCGTCCACCTTCGCCCGCGTCCTCGACGATATGCGCCGCGGCGCCTTCACCTATCACGGGACGTCGTGGATCGAGCACGCGAACGCGATCGAGCGCCTCAGGGACCAGTTCACGGATCAGGACGACGTCATCCTCCCGTTCGCCGCGGCGGCGATGTGGGTGATGGTGGGTCTGCTGACGATGCTCGTGCTCGCCGTCATCGTGAACGTCGTGGCCGCGCGGTCCGTCCCGGCCGGCGCGTTCGTACTGGCGCAGCGCATCAGCCCGCTCGATCCTCGGACGATCGTCGCATCGTTCGCTTTCTCCGCGATGGCGACGACCCTGGTGCTGCGGCTCGCGCTGGGCCGCCAGGCCGTCGTCTGGGCGCGTGGCGCGGCGCGAGGGTGGCACGCGAGCCACGGCCGCGTCCGCTGGCTGGCGACGCGTCAGCTCGCGCGGATCCTCCTTGGTACGGCGTCGGCGGCCGCGATCACGCTGCTCGCGCTGCTCACGTTCTGGCTGAACGTCGCCAACACCGTGTTCATCGATCAGCAGGGAGTCCGCAACGAGGTCCTCCTGCCGTTCATCAGCATCGACGAGCGCTGGCGCGACGCGAGAGAGATCACGCGGCTCGAGGCGGGCGAGGCAGTGGACCGGCTGGGGGTCCGCATCCGCTTCGCCGATGGTCGAGAGGTGTCGACGGTCGGACAGCAGCTCGGCGGTGGCACCGAGGGCCAGCTCTTCGAACATGCCAACGCGTGGCGGACGGCGGCGCGCTGAGCCCTACTCCTCGCTGACTGCGCTCGGCAGGTGGCCGAGCTTCGCACGCTTTGTCGCGAGGTATGCGCGATTCTGTGGCCGCTCGGGCACGTCGATGGGCACGCGCTCGACGACTTCGAAGCCGTAGAGCGACACCGAAGCCTTCTGCGGGTTGTTCGTCATGATCCGCGCTCGGCGGACGCCGAGGTCCATGAGGATCTGCACACCGATGCCGTATTCCCGGTGATCCGCCTTGAAGCCCAGATGCTCGTTCGCCTCGACCGTGTCGAGTCCTTGGTCCTGAAGCGCGTACGCGCGAAGCTTGTTCATGAGACCGATGCCGCGGCCTTCCTGGCGGAGGTACAGAAAGACGCCGCGCCCCTCCTGCGCGATCCGCTCGAGCGAGGCACGGAGCTGGTCGGCGCAGTCGCACCGCACAGAGAGGAAGGCGTGACCCGTGAGGCACTCGGACTCCACGCGCACCAGCACCGGCTCCGCGGTCGCGACGTCCCCCATGGTGAGCGCGACGTGCTCGGCCTCGACGTTCCCGAACTTCGCTCTGTAGCCGTGCACCGTGAACTCGCCGAACTCCGTCGGCAGCTTCGCGCTCGCGACGCGCTCGACGAGCTGCTCTCGGCCCATGCGGTACGCGATGAGCTCTTTGACCGTGATCATCTTCAGACCGTGGCGCTTCGCGAAGCGCTTCAGCTCCGGTAGGCGCGACATCGATCCGTCGTTGTTCGTGATCTCGCAGATCACGCCGACCGGCTGCTTTGACGCGAAACGACAGAGGTCCACGGCGGCTTCGGTCTGCCCCGCTCGGACGAGCACGCCGCCCTCACGCGCCCGCAGCGGGAAGATGTGGCCGGGCTTCACCAGATCGGTGGGCGTTGTGGCGGGATCCGCGAGCTCGCGGATCGTGCGCGCGCGATCGGCCGCGCTGATGCCGGTGGTGATGCCCTCGCGCGCGTCCACGCTCACCGTGAACGCCGTACCCAGGCGCGCTTCGTTTCGCTCGACCATCTGAGGGATCTCCAGCTCACCGAGGCGCTCAGCCGTCATCGGGACGCAAATCACTCCGCTCGCGTACTTGCGGATGAAGGCCACATCCTCGGGAGTGACGCTCTCCGCGGCCATCGTCAGGTCGCCCTCGTTCTCGCGGTCCTCGTCGTCCACCACGATGACCATGCGGCCACGGGCGATCTCGGCGATCGCGTCATCGACGGTCGTGAACGGCGGCAGTGGCGAGATGACCCGTGGATGCGGCGTGATCCGAGCCCTCTTGCGCTGCGCCTTCATGTCATCAGTCTACGGTCGCCGAATGCGTCTCCACCTATTTGCTCCGGACGATGCGCTCGACGTACTTCGCGAGCACGTCGACCTCCATGTTCACCAGCCCGCCGGGCTGCAACGAGCCCAGCGTCGTGCGCTGCGCCGTGTGGGGGATGAGTGCGATCTCGAAGAAGGTCTTGCCGAGGCGAGCGACCGTGAGGCTGACGCCGTCCAGTGTGATGAATCCCTTCATCACGACGTAGCGCTCCAGCGACTTTGGAAGCGCGAAGCGCAGTCGCGCGCCCTCACCCTCCGCGCTCCAGGCGAGAAGCTCGGTCGTCGCGTCGACGTGTCCCTGGACGAAGTGGCCGCCGAGCGCCTTGTTCGGCGTCGCGGCGCGCTCGAGATTCACGCGCGATCCGCGCGTGAGCGCACCGAGCGTGGTGTGCGAGAGCGTCTCGGGAACGATGTCCGATGTGAACGAGCGGTCGTCGCGATCGATCACCGTGAGGCACACGCCGGCGACCGAGACGCTGTCATCGACGGCCAAACCCTGAGCGGCGCTCGACGCGATCTCCATGCGCGAGCCCGAGGCGGTCGGCTCGACATGCCGGACCGTGCCCACGTCCTCGACGATCCCGGTGAACATCTAGAGGTCCGCCTCCATCGCGACATCGTCGCCCAGACGCCGGACCCGCAGGGCCTTGAGGTCGACGGCCTTTCCGATCCCGTCGAGCGCGTAGGTACCGTCGCCGCCGGCGATCGGAGACGTGACCAGCATCAGACGATCCGCCAGGCCCTGCGCCACCAGATGGCTCGCGATCTTGGGACCGGCCTCGCAGAGCACGGTGTTCACGCCCTTCTCCGCAAGCCAGCGCAGCACCGAGGCGAGGTCGAGCCCTTCCGCCGATCGCGCAAGGGCCGTGACGAGCACGCCGGCGTCGCGCAGCCGCTTGACGCGTCGCGCGTCGGCGTCGCGCGCGACGAAGACGATCGTGTGCTGCGGATCCTTGGTGCGGATGACCTTCGCCGTCGGCGGCGTGCGCGCATCCGTGTCGACGATCACGCGGAGCGGATCGCGCCCTTTCACCTCGCGCACCGTGAGGGCGGGGTCGTCGGCGAGCACCGTCCCGATCCCGACCAGCACCGCATCGTACCGATCGCGCAGCCGGTGAACTTCTTTCAGCGCCAGCTTGCCGGAGAGATAGCGTCGTCCCTTCACCGACACGCGGCCGTCGAGCGTCGTCGCGAGCTTCACGAGAACGAAGGGGCGTCCCCGGGCGATGCGGCTGCTGAACCCCTCGTTGAGGCGCTTCGCCTCCGCTTCGAGGACGCCGTGCGTCACCAGGATCGCCGCGGCGCGCAGCGCGCGGAAGCCCTTGCCGTCGGTGCGGGGATCGGGATCGCGCATGGCCGACACGACGCGCGCGACACCCGCCGACTGGATCTCGTCGACACAGGGAGGCGTGCGTCCGGTGTGCGCGCAGGGCTCGAGCGTGGTGTACAGGGTCGCCCCTCGCGCGCGCGCGCCGGCCTTGCGAAGCGCATTCACTTCGGCGTGCGCCTCGCCCGCGGCCCGGTGAAAGCCCTCACCGACGACCTCGCCGCCATTCACAACGACCGCGCCGACGAGGGGATTCGGGCTCGTGCGCCCGGCCGCGCGCGCGGCAAGTCGCAGCGCGCGGCGCATGTAGCGGGTGTCGTCCTCGGCGGTCAACCTGGGCTAGTCTGACGCCCTTGGCCACGCAGCTGGGCATGCCCTCCGCGATCCATCCCGGACAGGAGCTGCGCGATTCGGCGCTTCGCCAGCTGGACGCCGCCGCGAAGGCGCTCAATCTCGATCCTGGGATGCATCGTTTCCTGCGCATGCCCGAGCGCACGCTCATCGTCTCCGTCCCCGTGATGCTCGACGAGGGCAGGCTCGAGGTCTACACCGGCTACCGCGTGCAGCACTCGACCGGTCGCGGCCCCGGCAAGGGCGGGATCCGCTTCCATCCGAACGTCAATCTGGCGGAGGTCGAGGGTCTGGCGATGCTCATGACATGGAAGTGCGCGCTCACCGATCTTCCGCTCGGCGGAGCAAAGGGTGGAGTTGCGGTCGACCCGCGCCAGCTCACACGCCGCCAGGTGGAGCGGCTGACGAAGCGCTACCCCGCCGCGATCCTGCCGATCATCGGACCGGAGCAGGACATCCCCGCGCCCGACGTGAACACGGACGACTCCACGATGGCGTGGATCGTCGACACGGTGACGATGATGACGGGCAAGCACTCGCCGGCCGTCGTGACGGGCAAGCCGGTCGAGCTCGGCGGCTCGCGCGGCCGCACCGAGGCCACCGGCCGCGGCGTCGCGTTCGTGACGCTCGAGGTGATGAAGCGTGCCGGCAATCGGCCGGACGCCACGCGCGTCGCGGTGCAGGGTTTCGGGAACGTCGGCAGCGTGACCGCGAAGGCTCTGGCCGAGGCCGGCTGCAGGATCGTCGCGATCTCCGACGTGAGCGGCGGGTACGCCTCGGCCGCCGGCATCGACATCCCGAAGGCGATCGAATACGTGCGCACCAACCCGCAGCGTCTGCTCGAGGGCTTCCCGGGCTTGTCGAAGATCTCGAACGAAGAGCTGCTCGCGATGGACGTCGACGTGCTCGTGCCGGCCGCGCTCGAGGGCGTCATCACGCTGGAGAACGCGGGCGCCGTGCGCGCGAAGATCGTGGTCGAGGGCGCGAACGGCCCGGTGACGGGCGACGCCGACCGTTTGCTCACCGATCGCGGGGTCACCATCGTGCCGGACATCCTCGCGAACGCCGGCGGGGTGGTCGTGTCGTACTTCGAGTGGGTGCAGAGCCGCGCCGGCTTCTACTGGGAGCTCGACGAGGTGGAGCGGCGTCTCGAGACCTACATGCGCCGCGCGATGGAGCTCGTCCTGACCACGGCGAAG
>JBGPKU010000093.1:0-8539 GCA_041486085.1 Candidatus Limnocylindria bacterium
GGTACCTGGGTCGCGCATCCGGACCTGGTGGAGACCGCGATGACCGAGTTCGACCGGGTGCTGAAGGACAAGGCGAACCAGCTCGACCGCCAGCGGCCCGAGGTGAAGACGACCGCGCAGCAGCTCCTCGACGTCAAGATCCCCGGAGCGACGATCAGCGAGGCGGGCCTGCGCACCAACGTGAGCGTCGGCATCCAGTACATCGCGTCGTGGCTGCGGGGCACGGGCGCCGCCGCCATCAACAACCTGATGGAGGACGCCGCGACCGCCGAGATCTCGCGATCGCAGGTGTGGCAGTGGGTCCATCACGGCGTGAAGCTGGCCGAGGGACCGACGGTCACTTCAGAGCTGGTGCGCAAAGTGCGCGACGAGGAGCTCGCGAAGATCCGTGCCGCGGCCGGCGACGCCTACGCGAAGGGCCGCTATGACGAGGCCGCTACGCTGTTCGACGAGGTCGCCTTGTCGGGTGACTTCGTCGAGTTCCTCACACTTCCCGGATATGAGCGACTGGACTAGCGCCCTCTGGGCGTTGGCTGGCTACCTCGTGGCGTTCCTGATATTCGCCGCGTTCACGGCGGCCGTGCTGTTCCTGCTGCGCATCACGGTCTTCCGCCACGGGCGCACCCGTCCCGCCGGATGGGCGCCGTGGTGGTACGTCGGCGGCCAGCCCGATGTCCCGAAGGAGCTGCTGCAGGAGCCGAGGAAGCCCGCGCGGAAGACGGATCGCTAGCGGGAGACGCGCTCCGCGAGCACCCGGTTGACGACCTCCGGGTTTGCTCTGCCGCCCATCTTCTTCATCACCTGGCCGACAAGGGCTCCGAGCACACGCTGGTTGCCGGCCTTGTAGTCGGCGACCGCTTTCGCGTTCTCCGCAAGCGCCGCGTCCACCGCGGCGGCGATCGCCGCCTCGTCGCTGACCTGCGCGAGCCCCTTCGCCTTCAGCACGGCCGCCGGCTCAGCGCCTGACGACCAGACCTCCGCGAACACATCCTTCGCCGCGGTTGACGACAGCTCGCCGCTCTTTACGAGCTTGACGAGCGATCCGACATGCTGTGGCCGCAGCTTCGTTCGGGCGACGCTGCCGCCATCGTTCTTCGCGTAGCGCAGCACCTCGCCAGTCACCCAGTTCGCGACGGCCTTCGGCTCGCCGCCGGCCGCCTTCACCGCCTCCTCGAAGAAATCGGCGAGGTCGCGATCGGACACGAGGATGCGCGCGTCGTACTCGGAGAGGCCGTAGTGCTTGACGAAACGTGCGCGCCGCTGTGTCGGCAGCTCGGGGATGCCGGCCGAGAGACGGGCGACGAGCTCGCGCGAGATCTCGAAGCGCACGAGGTCGGGCTCGGGGAAGTAGCGGTAGTCCTGCACGTCCTCTTTCGAACGCTGCAGAAAGGTCCGGCCGCGCTCGGGGCTCCAGCCCACGGTGATCTTGCCCTTGCGCGTGCGGATCTCGCCGCCGTCCTGCCACTCCTGCCAGAGGCGCGCCGACTCGTACGGGACGGACTCGCGGATCGCCTGGTACGAGTTCAGGTTCTTGATCTCGCTCTGCGGGGGCCACACCGTCTTGCCGCCCTCGTCGAAGCGGATCGAGACGTTCACGTCGAAGCGGCCCGCGCCCTCTTCGAGGCGCATCTCGCTCACGCCCGCGCCAACGATGACCTCGCGCAAGGCCATGACGTATGCCACCGCCTCGTCGACCGAGCTCATGTCGGGCTCGCTGACGATCTCGAGGAGCGGCACGCCCGAGCGGTTGAAGTCGATGAGCGCGTATCCCTCACCGTGCTTGGTGTTCGCGGTGTCCTCCTCGAGGTGCGCGCGGTGGATCCGGACGCGCTTCGCCACGTCACCGCTCGGTATCTCGAGCCATCCCTTCACGCTGAACGGCAGGTCGAACTGCGAGATCTGGTAGCCCTTGGGCAGGTCCGGATACATGTAGTTCTTGCGATCGAACTTCGTGTGCTCCGGCACCGAGCAGTTCAGCGCCAGGCCGGCGGTGATCGCGAGCTCGATCGCGCGCCGGTTCGGGACAGGCAGCGCACCGGGGAGGCCGAGGCACACCGGACAGGTGAGTGAGTTGGCCGGCGCGCCGAACCAGTGCGCCGAGCACGCGCAGAACATCTTCGAGCGCGTCCCGAGCTCGACGTGCGTCTCGATGCCGATGACCAGCTCGTACGGCGTGGTCATGGCTGTTGCGGCTGCGGGATGCCGGTCGGCACCGGCCCGCCAGTCCTCTCGCTCGACTCGATGATGCGACTGAGATTCACGATGACGCGATCGCCGCTCACCGAGACAAGATATCTGTCGAGCCCTCGCGGGGGTCTCGAATCCATGCGCGCCCCTTCTGCGTCGAAGAACAGCGGGGCTGACGACGGAGCGATCATCGCGCAGTCTCTGACGGTGAAGAGCTGCGGCCCGCGCGGCGCACCGGGCGGCTGGGGGGAGACCGCGACCTGGCACTCCGGCTCGTTGGCGCGCGGGCGCCAGGTCTTCCGAACGGCGACGACGTCACCCTTGGCCGGCTGAACCAGATAGAAGGAGCGCGCTTCGTCGATCACCGGAGAGGCGATGAGCTTCGGCGGAGCGCCGACCGCGGGGACGTCGGCCGCCGCGAGCACGAGCCGATCGCCCGGCACGAGCGCGGGCGGCGTCACGAAGCTCGGCGCTAGCGCGGTCACGGACACGACAAGCACCACCACGAGCCCCACGACGAGCAGCAGCGCCACGAGGATGTACTGCTTCCAGACCGGCGTCGGGTCGAGCGACTCGGGGCCGGCCCATTGCTCGACCGGCTGGTCCTCGTAACGGGTGCCCATCCGCTAGACCCGCGCGATGAAGCGCTCGATGCGGTCGCAGGCCTCGCCGATCTGCTCCATCGATGCCGCGTAGCACGCGCGAATGTGTCCCTTGCCCTGCTCGCCGAAGGCGTTGCCGGGTACGACGACGACCTTCTCCTCTTTGAGCAGCCGCTCGCAGAACTCATCGTCGGAGAGCCCGGTCGAGCCGATGTTCGGGAAGCAGTAGAAGGCCCCGCGCGGCTCGAAGCAGCTGAGGCCCATCCGGTTGAAGCGCGACCACATGAAGGTCCTGCGCTCGTCATACGCCTTCACCATGCGCTGCACTTCGGACTCGCCGTTGCGCAGCGCCTCGAGGGCCGCGTACTGCGCCGCGGTGGGCACGCACATGACGGTGTACTGGTGGATCTTCATCATCTGCTCGATGATCTCCGCGGGGGCGCAGGCGTATCCCACGCGCCACCCGGTCATCGCATACGACTTCGAGAAGCCCGCAAGGTAGATCGTCCGCTCCCTCATACCCGGCACGCCGATGATCGAGTGATGCTCCGTGCCGTAGACGAGACGGTCGTAGATCTCGTCGGCGTAGACGAGCAGGTCGTGCTGCTGCGCGAGCCTCGCGATGCCGGCGACGTCCTCCTTTGTGAGCACCGCGCCCGTGGGGTTGTTCGGGAAGCCGAGCAGGATCGCGCGCGTGCGCGGCGTGATCGCCTTCGCAAGCGCACCTGGCGTGAGGCGGAAGTCCTCGGCCTCGACGGTCGGCACCGGCACGGGGATTCCTCCCGCGAGCACGATGCCGGGCACGTACGCGACGTAGGACGGGTCCGCGACGATGACCTCGTCGCCGTCGTTGATCGTCGCGCGCAGGGCGAGGTCGACGGCCTCGGACACACCGACGGTGACGATGACCTCGCGGTCCGGGTCGTAGCGGACGCCCCGCAGCTTCGAGGTGTGCTCGACGATCGCGTCGCGCAGCGGCTTGATGCCGTAGTTCGAGGTGTACTTCGTCTTGCCGTCCTTGATGGAGCGCACCGCCGCCTCACGGAACGACTCGGGTGTGATGAAGTCCGGCTCCCCGACGCCAAGCGAGATCGCGCCCTCGACCCCGGCGATGAGATCGAAGAAGCGGCGGATGCCGCTCGCCGGGATCTTCGACACGCGCGTGCTCGTCAGTGGGCGTCTCGTCGGAGAGTCCCTCACGCACGCCTCCCTGTGGTCGGCGCAACCGGGGCCCCGGCCTCCGGTCGCGCCTCGTGATGCTTCGTGCCGCGTTCGTACGCCGCGGCCACGCGGAACAGCATCGCCTCCTGGAACGAGTTCGTCATGATCTGCAGCCCAATTGGAAGTCTCTCTTCGGACAGCCCGCACGGTATGGAGATCCCCGGTAGGCCCGCGATGTTCCCCGGCAGTGTGAACACGTCGTTCAGGTACATCGACAGCGGGTCGTTCACCTTCTGGCCGATCTTGAACGCGACGGTGGGCGACGTCGGCGTCACGATCGCGTCGCATTTCTCGAAGGCCGCGTCGAACTCGGCCTTGATCAGGGTGCGGACCTTCTGCGCTTTCACGTAATACGCGTCGTAATAACCGGCGGACAGCGCATAGGTGCCCAGGATCATCCGGCGCTTCACCTCGGGGCCGAAGCCGGTGCCGCGCGTGCGGCGGTAGGTGTCGAGCAGGTCGCGGCCGTCCACGCGCAGGCCGTAACGCACGCCGTCGTACCGGGCGAGGTTCGATGACGCCTCCGCGGGCTGGATGATGTAGTAGACGGCGAGGCCGTGATCGGTGAGCGAGAGGCTCACGTCGACGAGCTCCGCGCCCTCCTTCTCATACCAGCGCAGCGCATCGCGGACCGCGCGCTCGACGCCCTGCTCCATCCCTTCGATGAAGAACTCCTTTGGCACACCGATGCGGAGGCCCTTCACGCCTTTACCAAGATCGCGGCGGAGATCCTCGGCCGGCAGCGGCATCGTCGTCGCATCGTTCGGGTCCTTCCCGAAGAGCGCCTCGCACACCAGCGCGACGTCTTCGACCGTCTGCGCGAACGGACCGACCTGGTCGAGCGAGGAGGCGAACGCGACGACGCCGAAGCGCGACACACGGCCGTAGGTGGGCTTCATCGCGGGGACGCCGGTGAGCGCGCCGGGCTGCCGTATCGAGCCGCCCGTGTCCGTGCCGAGCGAGAACATCGCCTGGCCTGCCGCGACGGCTACGGCCGACCCGCCCGAGCTGCCACCCGGCACGCGGGTGACGTCCCAGGGGTTCTGCACCGGACCGAAGGCCGAGTTCTCGTTCGACGAGCCCATCGCGAACTCGTCGAGATTCGTCTTGCCGAGCATCACCGCGCCGGCTGCGTCGAGACGTTCGACGACCGTCGCGGAGTACGGCGGCACGTAACCCTCGAGGATCTTGGACGCCGCGGTCGTCGCTACGCCCCTGGTGCCGATGATGTCCTTGCAGGCCCACGGGATGCCGACGAGCGCCGATGCGTCGCCACGCCGCAGCCGCTCGTCCGCGGCGCGGGCCTGCGCGCGCGCGAGATCGTCGGCCACGAGCAGCCACGCGTTGTAGCGGTCGGCATGCGCGCGAGCGAGCGCGATCTCGGCCAGCTCGAGCGCGGTGGTCTCGCGACGGCGCAGCAGCGCCGCGGTCTCGGTGATCGAACCCGGGAGCGCGTTCATCGGCCTTCCAGGACCTCTTGCACGCGGAAGAACTCGCCGTCGCGGCCGCCCTTCGGCGCGTTCGCGAGCGCCTGCTCCATGGTGAGCCCTGGTCGAGGCTCATCGTCCCGCTCGACGTTGTGCAGCGGCAGCGTCGACGCGCTCGGCGCGACGGCCGCGGTGTCGACCTCGCCAAGGCGCGCGACCGCGTCGAGGACGACGGACAGCTGGCCGGTGAACCTGGTGATCTCCTCTTCGGAGAGCGCGATGCGCGCGAGATCGGCAACGTGAACGATCGTCTGGCGATCGATGGGCATCGGCCCAGTCTAGGTCGCTTGCAGTCTCACGATCCGCCCATCCGGGTCGCGGACCGACATCAGCTTCGTGCCCCAATGCGTGATGTGGAAAGGCTCGGCGATCTCGACGGGCGGCCTGGGTGCGAACCCGTCAGGATCGGCAAGGTCGAAGTAGACGTCGATGGCCGGCGTCTTGTTCGGGGCGACCTCACTGAGCCAGATGTACGCGCCGCCATCCGGAGCGGTGAGCTTTCCCGACGTGCCGTGATCCTCCGCAAGCTCCCAGCCGAGCTGCCGCCAGAAGGCGACGCTCTTTCCCCAGTTATGCGTCTCGACGAGCAGGTGGTGGACGCCGGTCACGGCCATCTCATCTCCCCTTCTTGCGCTTGGCCGCGGCGATGTACTTGCGCAGCGCCTCGCCGACGAGTGCCGACAAGCTCATCTCGCGATCGATCGCCACGTGCTTCACGTCGCGGATCAGGTCGATCGGGAGGTAGACATTGAACTGACGGACTTCCTCTTCGGCCATAGGATGCTAGTACTCTAGCATCAAGGGTCAAGCGCTCGGTGACCCGACCGATTCCTCCACTGCCCTGCGCGAAGGAGTTCGACCCCAGCCTGCTGTTGAGGATTCTCAATCTCAACGATGGCTGAGCGACCTATACGATCGAATCAATGACGAGCGGCCGACAGCCGGATGCTCAGGGCCGCGCGCAGCAGGCGGGAACGCGCCTGCGCGCCCTCGCCGTGGCGGTCGCAGTGTCCCTCCTCCTCGTCCTGCCGCTGATGCGGTCGTCGCTGGGAGGGACCGGATCGGCCTGGACCACCTATCACGGGGACCCCTCGCGCACGGGATTCGACCCCGGCGAACCGGTGGTCAGCAGCTCGCCGCCGCTCGACTGGGTCTCTGGGGTGTTGGACGGTCAGATCTACGCGGAGCCGCTCGTGGTCGATGGACGCGTGTTCATCGCCACCGAGAGCAACACGATCTACGCGCTGGACGAGACGACCGGCGGCCTGGCGCCGGGATGGACCGCACCCACGAACATCGGTGCGCCGGTACCCGCGTCGTCTTTGGGCGCCGACTGCAGCAACATCGATCCCGTCGGCATCACCGGCACCCCCGTGATCGACACGGCGAGCGGACTTCTCTACGCGGTCGCGCTGCTGCGGTCGCCCGCAATTCACTACGTCATGGTCGCCATCGACATCACCAACGGATCCATTCGGTTCCAGCGACCGATCGATCCGCCTGGCCTGGACTCGATACAGCAGCTGCAGCGCCCCGCCCTGGCGTTGTCCGGCGGTCGCATCTACATCGGATTCGGCAGTCGCGGCGACTGCTTGCCGTACAACGGTTGGGTCGTCGGCGCATCCGCCAGCGACGCCTCTGATCCGCTCGACTACTACGTCGTCGGGAACAGTGGCGTCCCAGCGCCAGGCGGCGCGATCTGGGCGCCATCGGGCATCGCGATCGATGCCGCGGGGTTCCTCTACGTGGCGAGCGGGAACGCGGGCACAGGCGAATTCGACCATGGCGACAGCGTGATCCGCCTTGCGACGGGTCCGCTGCGCGAAGACAGCTACTTCGCGCCGACCGACTGGAGCTACCTGGCCTCGATCGACGCGGACCTTGGCTCGGTCGCGCCGACCCTTCTGAATGACGGCCTCATCTTTCAGGTCGGCAAGGCACAGGTCGGCTATCTGCTGCGCGCGAATGCCCTGGGAGGGATCGGAGGCGAGCTCTTCCAGGCGCCGGTGTGCGGGAATGGAGCCTACGGTGGGACGGCCTACGTCCCGCCGTATGTCTTCGTGTCCTGCCAGACGACGGGAATCCAGCGGATCTCCGTCGATCCCGTCGGGCTGCAGTTCCACGTCGATTGGTTCTCGGGCGGTTCGGACAGCCTGCCCGCGATCGGCCCGCCGGTCGTCGCCGGCGGCCTCGTGTGGGCCGTCGACAACGCGGCGTCCGAGCTGCGCGCCTACTCGTTCGCCGACGGGAGCGATGCGTTCGCTCCGATCTCTCTTGGCGCCTTCGGCACGCCCACGCACTTCAGCAGCCTGGCAGCGGCCAACGGCCGCCTGTTCGTACCGGCAGGGACGCGCGTCGCCGCATTCCGCCTGACCGGGACGCCGCCCCCGACTCCGACTCCCCCAACGCCGACTCCTCCGACGCCGCCGCCCGGTGCGGCCCTCCTCGGCGACAACGCCATCGAGCCGACCGCCGACGGATCGGGCGTCGGAGTGGCCGAGGCCAACCAGTTCACCGCGACCGCGACGGGCCAGGCGACGTCGCTCTCCATCTATGTCGACCCGAGCAACCGCGCCACGCGCTTCTCCCTTGGCCTGTACGCCGACGCCGCCGGTGTGCCCGGGACCCTGCTCGCCCAGGGCACGACCACGAGTGTCCAGAACGGGACGTGGAACAGCGTCGCGATCACCGCCACGACGCTGACCGCCGGCACGCCGTACTGGATCGCCCGGCTCGCACTGGCAGGCGGCGAGGTGATCACGCGCGTCGACAATGGCGCGCCCAACCCGGACCGAGTGGACTCGCGCACCAACGCGAGCCTGCCTGGGACGTTCAGCGCCGCTGGCAGCTGGCCGCATCGCACCTCGATGTACGCCGCCGCCGCCAGTGGACCGACACCCACGCCCCCGACGCCCACGCCTCCGACTCCGACTCCCCCAACGCCGACTCCTCCGACGCCGCCGCCCGGTGCGGCCCTCCTCGGCGACAACGCCATCGAGCCGACCGCCGACGGATCGGGCGTCGGAGTGGCCGAGGCCAACC
>JBGPKU010000094.1:0-8204 GCA_041486085.1 Candidatus Limnocylindria bacterium
ATCTTCAGCTTGTGGTGCTCCTCGTACGCGGAGCGGATGCCCTTGAGGATCGCGACAGTGTCCTCGATCGTCGGCTCGTCCACGCGCACTGGCTGGAACCGCCGCTCGAGCGCGGCGTCGCGCTCAATGTGCTTGCGGTACTCGTCGAGCGTCGTCGCACCGATGGTGTGCAGCTCGCCGCGGGCGAGCATCGGCTTCAGCATGTTCGCCGCGTCGACGGCACCTTCGGCCGCGCCGGCACCGACGACGGTGTGAAGCTCGTCGATGAACAGGATGATCCGCCCCTCGCTCGAGGAGATCTCCTTCAGCACAGCCTTCAGGCGCTCTTCGAACTCGCCCCGGTACTTCGCGCCCGCGAGCAGCGACCCGAGATCGAGCGCGAAGATGGTCTTGTCCTTCAGTCCCTCCGGAACGTCGCCGCGCACGATGCGCTGCGCGAGCCCTTCGACGATCGCGGTCTTGCCCACGCCGGGTTCGCCAATGAGCACGGGGTTGTTCTTGGTGCGGCGTGAAAGCACCTGGATCGTGCGCCGGATCTCCTCGTCGCGCCCGATGACCGGGTCGATCTTGCTCTCACGCGCGAGCTTGGTGAGGTCGCGTCCGTATTTCTCGAGCGACTGGTACTTGTTCTCGGGGTTCGCATCGGTCACGCGCTGATTGCCGCGCACGTCGCGCAGCGCGTTCATGACTCGGTCGCGCGCGACCCCCAGGCGCTTCAGCAGCTGACCCGTGAAGCCGCTGTCATCCGCCATCGCGAGCAGGATGTGCTCGGTCGACACGAACTCGTCCCTCAGGTCCTGCATCTCTTTGGTGGCCTGCTGCAGTACCCGGCCGAGCCGCGCGCTCGCGCCGACCTGGGTCTGGCCCTGGACCTTCGGCTGCTTCTGCAGCTCGCCCTCGATGGCGCCCGCGACCTGCGCCGGCTGGACATTGAGCGCCATGAGCAGCGCCGGAACCGTGCCGTCCTGCTGCCGCACGAGCGAAAGAGCGAGATGCTCGACGTCGATCTGGCTGTGGCCGTTGTCGCGCGCATACGCCTGCGCCGCGATCAGCGCCTCTTGCGATTTCTCTGTGAGCTTGTTCGGATCGATCACTTCGCTTCGCCCCGTTCCCTTGCTTTATCTCTCGGCTGCGCCTGCTTTCGCCTTGGCGAACCCGATCACACTCCCGGCTACGCCGAGAGACCACTTAAGGACTCGCTCGTCGCGGGTAAACCGCTCCTCGCTCGGCCCATTTACTTACAGAAGGTGGCGGCGCGGATCCTCGGGGTGGCGCTCGCCGATCCTGCGGATAGATTCGCGGTCTTCGTCGCCGAGCTTCGTCGGCAGCACGACCTTCACCGTCACGTAGAGGTCGCCGAATGCGCCGCTCGTCCGCGGCATTCCCTGGCCCGCGAGCCGGATGGTCCGGCCGTTCTGCGTCTCCGGCGGGATGCGCAGCGAGACGCGTCCCTTGAGCGTGGGCACGGTGACCTCCGCGCCAAGCGCGGCTTCATGGAGCGCGACGGGAAGCTCCATTCGAAGGTCGTCGCCATCGCGCTGGTACAGCGGATGTGGCTTCACCTTGATGCGCAGGTAGAGGTCGCCAGCGGAGGCTCCGCCGCTGCCGGGCGCGCCCTGGCCCGCGAGCCGGATGCGCTGGCCGTCGCGCACGCCGGCCGGCACCTTCACCTTGAGCCGCCGCGTCTTTCCGCTCGGGTCCGTGACCTCGATCTGCTGCTCCAGGCCCTTGTACGCCTCGGGCAGCGCGATCTCGAGCTCGTACTCCACGTCCTTGCCCGGCAGCTGACGCGCCTGTCCGCGGCGCCCGCCGCGGCCTGCGCGGGCCAAGAGGTCCTCGCCCGAGAAGGTTCCGGACATACCGCCGGCGTCGCCGAAGAGCGTCCGGAAGAAGTCGGAGAAGTCGGTCGCCTCGTCGAATCCGGCACCGCCGGGCGAGCTGGTGTTGTACGTCCAGGTGAAGTTGCCGGGCCGAGCACCGCCGTTGCCGCCGGCGAACCCACCGGCGTTCGCGTATCTCGCGAAGTCGGGGCCCACCTCGTCGTAGCGCTTGCGCTTCTCGGGGTCGCTGAGGACCTCATTCGCCTCGTTGACCTCTTTGAAGCGTTTCTCGGCCTCGGGTTTCTTGTTGACGTCAGGGTGGTGTTGCCGGGCGAGCTTGCGGAAGGCCTTCTTGATCTCCTCGGCGCTCGCACTCTTCGAGACGCCGAGTGTCTTGTAGTAGTCCTTGTACTCGACCGGCACGGGCCGTCCCCGCTAGTGCGCCGGCGGAGTCGCCGCCGCCGTGCGCGACGCCTCGATCTGCGCCGGCGTCACCGTCGGCAGGCCGGGCTGAAGGGCGACCTTCAGCACGTCGTCGATCATCTTCGCCGTGATGATCTCGACAGTCTCCAAGACTTCCTTGGGCACGTCGACGAGATCCTTCTTGTTCTTCTCCGGGAGGATGAAGGTCTTGATGCCCGCGCGGTGAGCGGCGAGCAGCTTCTCCTTCACGCCTCCGATCGGAAGAACGCGGCCGCGCAGCGTGATCTCGCCGGTCATCGCGACCTCGCGACGTACGCGCCGGCCCGACAGGGCGGAGACGATGGCCGTGGCCATCGTGACACCCGCCGATGGGCCGTCCTTCGGGATCGCTCCCGCCGGGACGTGGATGTGCATCGCGTGATCCTCGAAGAATCCCTTGGGGATCCCGAACTCGGCCTGGTGCGAGCGCACATAGCTGAGCGCGGCCCGCGCGGACTCCTCCATAACCTTTCCGATCTGTCCGGTGAGCAGGAAGTCCTGGTCCTTGCCGTCGATCACCGTCGCCTCGACGGTGAGGACATCGCCACCGTGCTCGGAGACCGAAACACCGGTGACCGCGCCGATCTGGTCTTCCTCTTCGGCCAGACCGTAGTCGAACCGCTCGGGGCCGAGGTAGTCCGCGAGCGTGTCGACGCCAACGGTGACCTGTTCGGCCTTGCCCTCCGCGATCAGGCGCGCGACCTTGCGGCAGATCGTGCCGATCTCGCGCTCGAGGTTCCGGACGCCGGCCTCGCGCGTGTAGACGCGGATGAGCTCGCGCAGGACATCGTCGCCGATGACCAGGCGGGTCTCGCCGGTGATCGTCTCGGCATTCTTGGTCGGCTCGACGCTCGAGGCGGCTGCTTCGCCGTCCTTCTTCGTCTCGGCCTTCGCCTCGCCGTTGGTCGTGCCACCGCTCGCCTTGCCGGCCTGGGCCGTCTCGCTCCGCTCGGGCTCGTCCGCCGGCATGAGGCCGTGCTGCTTCAGCTGGCGCGGCACGAGATAACCCTTCGCGATGTGGAGCTTCTCCTCCTCGGTGTAACCGGGGAGCCGGATGATCTCCATGCGGTCACGCAACGGCGGGATGATCGTGTCCTCCACGTTCGCCGTCGTGATGAAGATGACCTTCGAGAGATCGTATGGCACCTCGAGGTAGTGGTCGGTGAACGAGTTGTTCTGCTCGGGGTCGAGTACCTCGAGGAGCGCCGAGCTCGGATCGCCGCGGAAGTCAGCGCCGACCTTGTCGATCTCGTCGAGCATGAACACTGGGTTCACGTCACCGGTGGTCTTCATGTTCTGAAGGATCTGGCCGGGCAGCACACCAACACAAACACAACAACACCCACAAACCCCCACCCCACCACAAACACCACCAAAACTCATACAAATAAACTTCCGGCCCACAACGCGCGCGATCGACTTGCCGAGGCTCGTCTTGCCTACGCCGGGCGGACCGACGAAGCACAGGATGGGTGCGCGCAGGTTGTGCGACAGCTTGCGCACGGCCATGTACTCGAGGATGCGGTCCTTGACCTTCGGCAGGCCGTAGTGGTCCTCGTCGAGGATCTTGGCAGCGGCCTGGATGTCCCAATCGTCGGACGCGGCCTTGCCCCACGGCAGGCTGATGAGCCAGTCGACGTACGTGCGGATGACGCCCGTCTCAGGGGACGCCTGCGGGATCTTCTCGAGGCGCCCGACCTCCTTGAGGGCCTTCTCCTTCACGGTCTCGGGCATGCCCGCGGCTTCGATCTTGTCCTTCAGCTCTCGCAGCTCGGAGCCGGAGTCGTCGTCGCCGAGCTCCTTCTGGATCGCCTTCATCTGCTCGCGCAGGATGTATTCGCGCTGCGTCTTGTCGAGGGTCTGCTGGACCTCGGACTGGATCTTCTGCTTGAGCTCGAGGATCTCGTTCTGCTTCGCGAGGAAGACCCCGAGGAAGCGGAGCCGCTCGATGACCGACTTCTGCTCAAGGAGCTGCTGCCGCTGCTCGAGAGTCAGATCGGGGCTCGACGCGACGAGGTCGGCGAAGTGCGCGGGATCGTCGGTGTTCTTCGCGGTCATGGCGAGCTCTGGCAGGATCGCCCCGCCGTTGTCGACGTAGCGGTCGAAGAGCGCCTTGACGTTGCGCAGCTGGGCCTCGCGCTCGACCGCATCGCCGAGCTCCTCGACGATCGGCTCGAACGAGACGCGGAAGTAGCGGTCCTCAGGCGTGTAGCCGGTGATCCTCACCCGCTGCAGGCCCTGCACGATGATCTGCGCGCTGCCGTCCGGGATCTTCAGCAGTCGCACGATCTCCGCGACCGTGCCGACGCCGTGGATCTGGTCGGCTTGGACATCATCGATCTCCGCATCGCGCTGAGCGGCGAGGACGATGAGGTGCCGCTCCTCGACCATCGCCGCGTTGATCGCGGCGACCGACTTCTCACGACCCACGCCCAGTGGGACGACGAGCTTCGGGAAAACGACCATCTCCCGCAGCGGGACGAGCGCGAGCTCGTTCGGATACTCGCGCGGCGTGGTCGCCTTCGTGTTCGTGGTCTCTTCCGTCATTGCCGTGTCCTTTCCGGTGTGCGCGTGAGTCTGTTCGGTAGGGATTCGAACGTCATCAGCTCAAAAGCGTGTGACGCCGCCGGCGGGCCCGCCGTCTTCCTCATCGGATCCTTGCGCCAGCTCGTCGAGCAGCTTCGAGACGTCCTGGAACTGCAGGAGCATCTTCACTCCCGCGAGATTCACGCCACGGACCTGCGTCAGATACCGGATGACCCGCACGCGATGCAGATCGTCGTCAGAGTAGAGGCGGATATTCGTGTCCGTCCGTACCGGCTCGAGCAGCCCCTCCTCCTCGTAGATCCGCAGCGTGCGCGGGTGGCAGCCGGCGAGGCTCGCCGCGATCGAGATCACGTAGACCGGCCGGTTGCGCGTTGCCATGGCACTTTCATAAGACTTAACAACGTCATTGTCAATGTTCTTCCGGTTGCGCAGGTAGGCGGTCTGCCATCCGCATGCTTCCTCGACGTGCCGGAACATGCTCGTGGCGGGCGCGGTTCCGGCAGTGGAGGGTGCAGACAATGACCAGTCCGGAGCAATTTCCACAGGCGTCATTCGATCCGGCTCCCGCGGAGGCCGGCGACCGCGTCGCGACCCTCGCGGGGGGCTGTTTCTGGTGCGTTGAGGCGGTCTACCGCCAGCTCGACGGCGTGCACGCCGTGGTCAACGGCTACGCCGGCGGAGAGGCACGCACAGCCGACTATCAATCGGTCTCCACGGGACGGACCGGCCATGCCGAGGCCGTCCAGGTGCGGTACGACCCGAGCCGCGTGTCGTACGGCGCGCTCCTGCGGATCTTCTTCTCCATCGCCCACGACCCGACGACCAAGGACCGGCAGGGCGCGGATGTGGGACCGCAGTACCGCTCGGAGATCTTCGCAAACGACCCAACGGAGCAAGAGGTGGCCGAGCGGTATATCGCGCAACTGGCCACCGCCAAGGTGTTCGACGCGCCGATCGTCACGGTGATCTCGCGTCTGGACCGCTTCTACACGGCCGAGGACTATCACCAGGATTACGCGGCGAAGCATCCCGGGGAGCCGTACATCCAGTTCGTCGCCGCTCCCAAGGTCGCCAAGCTGCGGAAGTACTTCAAGGATCGCCTGAAGACCATCGCGCGGTAAGCGTGATCACGGCTTGCCGCCGTCCGTCGGAACACGCGTGCAGGTAGATTCGGCGCGTGCGGTTTGGATTGGACTTCGGCACCTCCAACACGTCGCTCGCCGTTTGGGACGGCGCGAGGAGCGAGGTGCTGCCCATCGATCCGCTCGCGGGAGCCGCGATGCCGACCGTGCTCTACGTGCGGCGCGACGGCTCGTCCACGGTCGGGCGACCGGCGATCGAGCACTACCTCCTCGACAACCGCACGCGCGGACCGATCCGGCGGCAGTTCTCCTCGCTCGGCGTGAAGGTCACGTCCTCGAACAAGTTCCAGAAGCCCGTCGAGGCGTTCATCCTCACCGACGTCGCCTCGCCCGGGCGCCTCTTCCAGGCGTTGAAGTCATTCCTCGGCGACAGGCTCGAGGTGCGCACGAACGTCTTCGGCGAGGCGCGCGGCCTCGAGCAGCTCATCGCGGTGGTCCTCGCGCACGTGCGCGAGCGGGCGAACGAGCTCACCGGAGTGCTCCCGGAGGAGATCACCATCGGACGGCCGGTCGAATACATCGGCGGCGCCGAGGCCGAGGAGCGCGCCGTCACACGCATGCGGGCGGCGGCGAGCCTCGCCGGCTTCCGCGAGATCCGTTTCGTCTACGAGCCGGTGGGTGCCGCGCATTCGGCGGACATCGCGCGCGGATTGAGCCTGGTGTTCGACTTCGGCGGCGGCACGCTCGACCTTGCGGTGGTCGAGCGCACGGACCGGATCCGCGTGCTCGCGACATCGGGCCGCGACATCGGCGGCGATCGCTGCACCGAGCGCGTGATCGACGACAGTGTGGCGCCGAAGCTCGGCTCGCGCGCGGAGTGGGGACCCAAACGGCTTCGCCTGCCCGCCTTCATCGTGAACGCGCTGCATGATTGGCACGCGCTCTCGGCGCTCAACGAGAAGCCGCTCCTCGATGCGCTCGACGACCTCGTGCGCGCGGGGGCGCCGCGCCGAGAGCTCGAGGCGCTGCGGGACGCGATCTCGCTGCAGCTCGGCTACGAGATCTTCATGGCCGCGGACACGACGAAGTGCGCGCTGTCGAGCGCGGCCGCGACGATCCTCACGTATCACCACGCCGCGGTGGACGTCGATGCGCGCGTCACGCGTGGACGCTTCGAATCACTCATCGCGCCGATGCTGGCCGACACCGTGACGCTGCTCGACGCGGTGCTCGCGAAGTCCGGCGTCGTCGCGGAGGACCTCGTTGAGGTCGTGACGACCGGCGGATCGAGCGCGATCCCCGCGTTCCGCGCGCTGCTGGCGCGTCAGTTCCCGCGCTCGCGTGTCCGCGAGGCGGCCGCGTTCACGAGCGTGGCGGCGGGCCTCGCGATGCCCGGTGCGCAGGAGGCGGCAGCCGCGAGCTGACGTCCGTTGAGGCCGCATTGAGCGGCGGCCTCGCGACGTATGCTCGGACGGATGAAGGCCGTCGTCTCGGCGGTCACGCGGAGCTGGCGCGGCTATGTCATCGGCCTCTCGAGCGTCGCCTTCGTGACCCTGGTGATCGGCACGCTGCAGCCGCCGTGGCGCGTCGCCAACCTCTCGATGCTCTATCTGATCGGCGTGCTCGCGACCGCGGCGGTCGCGGGGAGCGGACCCGCCGTCGCCGCGTCTCTCGCCGCGTTCCTCGCGTTCAACTGGTTCTTCGTCGATCCCGTCCACACACTCACCGTCGCGGAGCCGAGCGAATGGTTCGCGCTGCTGCTGTTCCTCGTCACCGGCGCGATCACCGGTCAGCTGGCGGGCGATCAGCGACGTCGGGCACTCGAGGCGGCCCAGCGGGAGCGCGAGGCGACGCTCCTGTACACGGTCGCGCACCTGCTCACCGACAGCGAGCTGCTGCCGGCGTTGCGGGCGGTCGCCGATCGGCTGCGCGAGGCGCTGCGCCTTCGTGCCGTGGTCATCGAGATCACCACCGATGACGGCGACCAGCGTCTGACGAGCGGTGACGCCGAGCTGGTGCGTCGCGGGGTCAGCTCGATCCGGTCTTGGATGGCGTCCGGTACGAGCCGGACGCCGGATCGCGGCCACCGTTGGATCCGGATCGTGCCGCCCACCGGCGGCGTCGCGGACGATCACCGGGTGCATGTCGTGCCGCTGCGCGCGGGCGAGCGGCGCATCGGCGCGCTCGCCATCGTGCGCGGTGACGCGGCGGTCCGGTCAGCGAACGACCGCCTTCTCACGGCTGTCGCCGGCCAGATCGCGAACGCGATGGAGCGCGCCCGGCTGCGGGAGCG
>JBGPKU010000095.1:0-8118 GCA_041486085.1 Candidatus Limnocylindria bacterium
CGGATATTGCGCGATGTCGGCTCGTCGCATCCTGGGGGGGCAGTACCTCCCAAGGGTTGGGCTGTTCGCCCATTAAAGCGGTACGCGAGCTGGGTTCAGAACGTTGTGAAACAGTTCGGTCTCTATCCAGTGTGCGCGCAGGTGAGTTGCGAGGAGTTGCCCCCAGTACGAGAGGACCGGGGTGAGCGGACCTATGGTGTACGAGTTGTCCTGCCAAGGGCATCGCTCGGTAGCTATGTCCGTTCCGGATAACCGCTGAAAGCATCTAAGTGGGAAGCCGACCTCAAGATGAGCTCACCCTCTGGGTAACCAGGTAAGACCGCACGGAGAGTACGTGTTTGATAGGCGGAAGGTGGAAGTGCCGCGAGGCATGGAGCTGATCCGTACTAACGGTCGAGGGCTTGACCTAATTTTCCAGCTTCCAGCCGAGCTCTCGAGCTCGGTGCCCCGCCGACGTCGGCGGGGATGAAGTGGATCGGTACAAATCGTCTGACGATCTCGCTCTTGTCTTCCTCTGTTCACCACTTACTCGTGAGACCCGAAAGCCCTCCCTCCGTCGGAGGGCTTTTGTGTGTCCGGCGCGCGCAGGTGGCTTGCCGGGCCAGGCCGCGCTTTGCTAACATTTGGTCCTCGGTCCTTCGAGCGGTGGGGTCACACCCGTTCCCATCCCGAACACGGTAGTTAAGCCCACCAGCGCCGAAGATACTCGGGACGTCGGTCCCTGGGAAAATAGGTCAGGGCCGGGATAAAAAACGATCTCTGCGCGAGAGCGCCAGAGGTCGTTTTTGTTTGTCCGCGCATCCGCTGCTTTGTCTGCCCCATCCTCTGCGCTGTGTACGACGAGCTGCTCGACCAATGGGCTTTGCCGCGGGCGCGGCGGCTGGTGCGCGCGGCCAAGGGCTACAGCAACGAGACCTGGTCGGTCGCATGCGACTCCGGCGAGTACTTCCTCCGTCTCTACACGGACCCGCGCCTCGGCCCGATCCGTTTCGAGCACGCGGTCCTCGGCGAGCTCGCCGGCGCGACATTGCCCTTCGACGTCCCCGAGGTCGTGCCGACGATCGCCGGCGACACTGTCGCGTTGGCGAACGCTGGCGACTCCGCTCGCGGAGCCGCGGATCGCGGACGCCAGGAGGCGAATTCGCCCACGAGCCCAGCAGCGAATCCGGCCGCGCGTCCGGCGGCGCTCTTCCGGCGATTGCCCGGCACGATGCTTGACGACGACGACCACGAGGGCGTGTGGCAGGCGGCCTTCGCTTTCGGGACGCTCGATCGGGCCCTCTCTCGCATCGGACCGCTGGCCCATCCCGCGCCGTCGTTCGACGGTGATCTCACCACCGTGGATCCGGCGGTCCGCGATCTGGCAACGACGCGCGGCGAGGTCGGCGAGGACGCGTTCGCGTTCCTCGAGCGGGCCGCCGCCTCCGCACGCGAGGTGTATGCCTCCGGGCTCCCGCGGCAGCTGGTCCATGACGACTTCGCGTTCACCAACGTGCTCCTGGAACACGGCCGCGTGCGCGCGATCCTCGACTTCGAATACATCGGCATGAACCTGCGCGCGAAAGACCTGGCCGGCGCCCTCGCGGTCGTCCTCAACAAGTCGAACAGCGACGCGCGGTGGCGGCCACTGCTCGACGGTTATCTCGCCGCGCTGCCGCTCGGCGACGACGAGATCTCAGCGCTCCCCCGGCTCACGCTCATCCATCACGCCATCACGCTGGTCTGGTGCGTGGGCCGGGTCCGCGCTGGCGTGCTGCCCGCCGCGGAGATCCCGAAGCACGTGACGCGGGCGCTGGCGCTCGATCGATGGATGGCCGCGTCCTCCGACCACCTCGTGACCGAAGCGCGTCGGTCGAGAGGCTGACGATGGACATCACGCCCGCCGACCTGCGGGCATGGGGCGTCGTGCCCACCGACATCGCCCACGCGACCCACGGTCTGAACAACGACAGCCACTTCGTCTCATCGGACGAGGGCGAGTTCGTCCTGCGCGTGTATCGCAACACCGCCGATCCGGCACGCGTGCGCGACGAACACGATCTCCTCGGGCGCCTGCAGCCGCAGGACCTCCCGTTCGCGGTCCCAAGCCCCGCGCCGACCAAAGACGGCGACACGCTCGCGGTACTCGAGACCGCGGATGGGCCGCGCCTCGCCGCGCTCTTTCACAGGATCCCGGGAGACCCCGCGACACTCGATGTGGTCAACGCCCGTCTCGCGGGCCGCGCGCTCGCGCAGCTCGATGCGGCGTTCGGCCGGCTCGATCTCCCGGTGCGTCCGCCCGCAACGTTGCGTGACGTGCATCCACTCGTGACCGATCCGACGGAGTCACTCGATGATCTCGAGACCGGTCAGCGCGATGCGGTCGCGCGGATCTTCGAGCGGGTCGACGCGAGTCACGGTCCGATGGCCGTCTCGCTGCCGCGCCAGATCGTGCACGGCGATTTCGCGTTTCCCAACGTGCTCGTGGCCGAGGCACGCGTCACCGGCATGCTCGACTTCGAGTTCGCCGGGCCCGACATCCGCGCCGTGGACCTCGCCACCGCCATGTACGTGATCTCTGTCCGCGCGCCGGAGTCGGATCGGTGGCACGTGCTGGAGGCCTTCGCCTCGGGCTACCGCAGCTCGCTGCCGCTCGATCCCGCGGAGGCCGCCGCGGTGCCGGACCTGATGCTCCGGCGATCCGCCGTCGGGCTGGTGCACTGGATCGGCCGGTGGCGCCAAGGGATCGCGCCGCTCGACGAGCCGCTGCAGCGCGTCGAGCGGAGCACGCGGTTCGCCGCCTGGCTGGACGCGAATGCCGCCCGCGTCGCGATGCTCGTCGCGGGTGAGCCCAAGCCAAAGACGCGATAGCGCGAGCCAGGCAAGACGATGAGGCGTAAGCGCGAGAACGGCCGCAAGCCGAAGCCGCGATAGCTGGTGTGGCCGAGCATCCGGAGAGCGTTCGGCGCCGTCTCCTCCCCGATCCGACCCAGGTTCAGATCATCCTGGGTTCGCTGATGGGACAGGCTCGCGTGGTCGGCCCCCCGTGCGAGCGTTACATGACCTTCGAGCAGCCGGTCGCGCGGGCCGAGTACTTGTGGTGGAAGTACGAGCACTTGGCGGTGTTCGCTGGCAGCCTACCGATCACGCGCGGCCGGAGGATCAGGTTCCGGACCATCATCCACCCACTCTTTGATGATCTGGTTCCGCTCCTGGCCCGACCGCGCGGAATCGGCAGCCACCTCCTCACACCCCTGGGACTTGCCATCTGGATGACCGACGTAGGTCGGCTGGACGCGCGCCGGGATCTCGTCGAGGTCGCGCGCTAGGCGGCTGTGGCGGTCGCCGCGACCGCGACGCGAGGCATGCGGACCGAGAGGGCTCGACGGAGGTTCACGATCGCCCGACCGTGGAGCTGGCATGCGCGCGCCTCGCTGATACCCATCCGGGCACCCGCCTCGCGCAGGGTCAGCGAGTCGCTGTAGTAGCGGGCCAGGAGCTCGCGCTGGCGGGGTGGGAGCTCGTCGATCGCACCCTGGACCCGACCCCGCAGGTCTTCGCGCTCGAAGGTGTCGTCGATGTCGTCCTCGACCGAGGGCACCGCCTGCTGCCAATCGTCGCCGACGAGCCCGTCGAGGGATAGCGTTCTGGGCTGCTCGTCGGGCGTCGTCTTACGCGCGCGCTCGCCCGTACGGCGGAGCTCGTCGATCATCGCCCCGCGGATGCGAAGGCTGGCGTACGCCTCGAACGGCACACCACGCCCGGGCTCGAAACGGTCGACCGCATCGATGAGGCCGAGAAAGGCGGCGGACGCCATGTCGTCACCGTCGGTCAGGGGGGAGTCCATCATCCGGACGCGACGCGACAGCCCGCGGGCAAGCGGAAGATAGACCTCGATGAGCGCCGCGCGCGCCGACACGTCGCCCGCACAGCAACGCGCCCACAGCTGGGCAGTGTCCACGCCAGACCCCTCCGCCTCGCCGCGTTGCCCCACCGGGTCCTTGCGGACCCGCCCCTCTCGACAGCCGCGGTCGTGAAGCGACTGTGGCCTGATACGCGCACGGGGTTAATCCCCGGTCAGGCACACTTCGAATACCTGTTCGTGCGGCGCGGCGGACGCCTCTTGCGAAGAGGGCCTACACACGGGACATCGGCGCTATACCCACTTGTGGGGTCCGGTCGGACCGGTACTAATCGATGAGTCGATTGCGCAGCGCGACCACCACGGCATGGGTCCGATCGGCAGCCCCGAGCTTGGCGATCAATGTCTGAACGGCCTTCTTCACCGTGTCCTCCGCGAGCACCATGGCACGGGCGACTTCCTTGTTGGTGTAGCCCTCGGCCATGTAGCGAAGGAGCTCGAGCTCGCGCGGCGTCAGCGCCTCGTGCGGGGCGTCTGGGCCCGCGGCCACCGACTCCTGCGGCGTGACCCCAGGCGGCGGCTCCCCACTTGCGGGCTCGGGCCGGGGCGGATCTATCCGGATGGGGTCGGACCGGGAAGTCTCCATCGGCGCGGCGCCGGCTGCCGCGATCGCCTCCTCGGGGCCCATCGCCACGAGCCCCGCCGCGGCGGCGTGGAGTGCCGCGACAACCCGCGCGATGGGCGCGTCCTTCGTTACGTAACCGTTCGCCCCGGCACGGAGCACCGCTCGTATCAGCGCCGGAGTCCGATCCACGCTGAACGCGATGATCGGGAGGATGGGGGCGGCCTCGCGCATCCGGATGACCGCCTCGGCTCCGGTCGCGTCCGGAAGGCGAAGATCGAGCAGCACGACATCCGGTCGTGCATCATCGAGCAGACCGAGCGCCTCCCCGCACGTGGCGGTGGCTCCGGCGATGACGAAGCCCTCGCGTTCGAGCATCGTCCGAAGGCCCAGCCGCATGACCGGGTGGTCCTCCACGGCAAGGACCCGAAGCGCCGTTCCGGGAGCCGGCTCCCGCGCCCTCCCCAGCAGGGTGAGCGTGTCGGCGGCCTGCTGGGCCAGCTCGGATTCCTCCTCGTGATACGCGTCGCCGTGGCGGGCGAAGCCCACGCTCGGCTCACCCGGGGTGTGCGTCCGCGCGCTGGCGGTGATCGCCGACTCGCGGCAGTCGTCGTCCCCTTCCTCGGCGCGCACCCCGAGGATCCGTCCGGATGGGTCGCGAAGCGCTACGGCGTGGTGGCCGAGGGCCAGCGCCCCACGCAGCGCCCGATCCACGTCTCCTTCGGCCACGGCTCGGGCCATCTCGGCATAGGCGTGCGCGTCGGCGCGCTCGCGCTCGAGGTCGGTCATGAGGTTCATGGCGCGGAGCGCGCGGGCGATATCGCTGGCCATCGCATCCAGCAGATCGTGCCGGTCGTCGAAGCCATCGGCCTCTCGGGGCCGCTTGACGCTCAGGACGCCGAGCACGCTCGTGCCCTCGCGGAGGGGGACCACCACGGACTCGATGGCGTCCGGATCGACCCCCCCGAAGCGCTCGTCGTCGATCCGACCGCGCAGCGCGACCTTCTCGCCGGTCCTCGCCACCCACCCAGCGATGCCTTCGTCGAGCCGCTGCCTCCGGCCGACCTGGATCTCTTCGGGGAGGCCCACCGCCGCCATTAGCCGAAGCTCGTTGTCCTCGATGACCATGATCGACACGCCGCCGGCCCCCATCCGGCGAGCGACCTCCTCGGCGGCGCGGGTCAAGATGGCGCCCGCGTCCCGGGCGTGAGCGAGCTCGTCGCCGATCTCCGACAGCACCTGGAGCCGCTCCTCGAGCGAGGCGCTCTGGCGGAGCGTCTCCGCAAGCGCCCGACCCTCGAGCGCGCTCATCTCGAGAAGGCGAGCGGCCGAGGCGGCAGCCGAAGCGTCGATCGCATCGAAGGGCACGTCCTGTCGAAGTCCACAGAGGAAGGCCTCGCCGTTCCACGACTCGATGGACGCGATCACCGCATAGGCCGCGCCGTCGATCCAGCGGCCAGCGGGGACCGCGGTGACGAACGGGCCGCGCTGCGCGCGTCGGAACACGTCCTCGCCGAGCGCGGCGAACCACTCCGGTGGCGTGCTGAGGCGATAGGAGAAGATCGTTGCGGGTCCGGTGGATCCAGCGGAGACGACAGCAAGAGCATCCGCTCGCAGGAGCGCCGCGAGGTGCTCGAGCCTTTCCGGCCAGCGCGCCGTCGGGTTGACGGGCTCCTCCTCAGTCCCTAAGTCGAATCCCCAAGTCGGCAGTCCGGTCGGCGCGATTGTATGGGTGGCACGGGTGTGCCGCCCGCCTATACATGTCCATCGATCCCGAAACGATGGAAGAGCTACTCGCATCTGAGACACACGAGAGCGCTATTCGTCCATTTCGTGCCGGCGAGACCGTGGAACGCACCGTCGCGTCCATCGGCGACGACGAAGCAACGATCGATCCGGGCGATGGACCGGCCGGCGTGATCGGCGTCCGCGAGGCCGGAGCGGAACAGCTTCGGGTCCGAACAGATCGCCGCGACCGTCATCCAGGCGGAAGGATCGGACGGCCGCGTCGTCCTGTCGTTGCGCCGGGCGCGCGATCGGATTCAGCGGCAACAGATGGAGGAGCTGCGAAGATCCGGCGCGCTCATCGAGGCCACGGTCATCGATGCGAATCGGGGCGCGATCGACGCCGCCGAGGCGGTCGTCGCCGAGCCGGTCCGCGCGTTCGTCGCCAGGCGGTTGCGGCTGCGGGTCCTCGAGGTGGACCCGAGACACGAGTGGCTGATCCTCTCGGAGAAGTCCGCCACGCAGAAGCTCCGGCGCGAACGCAAGGCCCACGGCGCCGCGAGCCTCGCCGTGGGTGACGTCCTGGACGGCTCGGTCGCAAGCGTGACGTACTACGGCGCTCCTGAGCGTTGGCCAGCCGATGCGCGTGCTGGTGGTCGGCATGGATCGTGAGCGGCCGCGCATCAGCCTGTCCATCAAGCGTCCGGCGGGCGACCGGTGGGAACGCCTCACGCGGACGGCGCAGCTCGGCCAGACCGTCGAAGCGACCGTCACGCGGGTCAGGCCCTACGGTGCATTCGCGAAGGTCGCGGACGGCGTCGAGGGCCTGGTCCACGAGAGCGGGCTCGCCGCGGGGTTCGTGACCGATCCGAACGACGTCGTCCGAATGGGGGATCTCTTGCAGATGAAGATCCTCGCGATCGACACCGAACGGGGGCGTCTTTCGCTGTGTGCGCGCATCGCCGAGCGCACCTCGTCCGAGCGAGAGGCGCTTTCGTATGTCCTGTCGAACGTATAATCGGAACAAGATGTCGCCCGGACCGCTACAGCTGGTAAGAGAGCGCTGATGGGACCTTTCGACCGGTTCAACGACCGCGCCAAGCGAGTGCTCGCGCTCGCCCAGGACGAAGCCATCCGCTTCAACCACAACTACATCGGCACCGAGCACCTGCTCCTCGGCCTCGTCCGCGAGGGCGAAGGTGTCGCCGCCCGCGTCCTGGATTCGCTCGGCGTCGAGCTTTCCAAGGTCCGCACGGCCGTGGAGTTCATCATCGGCCGCGGCGACTCGACGACCTCCCCGAGCGAGATCACGCTTTCGCCGCGCACCAAGAAGGTCATCGAGCTGGCCATCGACGAAGCCCGCAAGCTCGGCCACAGCCACGTGGGCACGGAGCACCTGCTCCTCGGTCTCGTCCGAGAGGGAGAGGGGATCGCCTCCGGTGTCCTCGAATCGCTGGGCGTATCGCTCGAGAAGGTCCGCCACCAGGTGATCGCCACGCTCGGCCAGCAGCACCCTGCGACGGCGGAGG
The DNA here is from genome assembly GCA_041486085.1 of Candidatus Limnocylindria bacterium. Taxonomy (GTDB): domain Bacteria; phylum Chloroflexota; class Limnocylindria; order P2-11E; family P2-11E; genus CF-39. The sequence continues at coordinate 7,718 of JBGPKU010000095.1, forward strand.
CCGCGGCGGCCGGGGGCAAGGCGTCGCAATCCAAGACCCCGACGCTGGACCAGCTTGGCGTGAATCTCACCGCCATGTCGAAGGCCGGCCAGCTCGATCCGGTGATCGGCCGTGAGAAGGAGATCGAGCGCGTCATCCAGATCCTCTCGCGCCGGACAAAGAACAACCCCGCTCTGATCGGCGAGCCCGGCGTCGGCAAGACCGCGATCGCCGAGGGCCTCGCGCACCGGATCGTCAAGGGCGACGTGCCGGAGACGCTGCAGGGCAAGCGCGTCCTCACGCTCGACATCGGCTCGCTCGTCGCCGGCACGAAGTACCGCGGCGAGTTCGAGGAGCGCCTCAAGAAGATCATCGAGGAGCTCCGGCACGCGCACGACGTCATCCTGTTCATCGACGAGCTC
>JBGPKU010000096.1:0-7880 GCA_041486085.1 Candidatus Limnocylindria bacterium
ATCTACCCAGAGATCCTCGAGATGCAGATCCGCGCGATCCTCGGCGCGGCGATCGACGTCTCGGAAAGGGGCGTGAAGGCCAAGCCGGAGATCATGATGCCGCTCGTCGGGACGATGGGAGAGCTCGACCGGCTCCACGAGCAGGTCACCGCCGTCGCCGCGGCCGTGTTCAGGGAGCGCGGCAAGAAGGCGCCGTACAAGTTCGGGACGATGATCGAGATCCCCCGCGCCTGCCTCATCTCCGACGAGATCGCGACGAAGGCCGAGTTCTTCTCGTTCGGCACGAACGACCTCACGCAGACCATCCTCGGCATCTCGCGCGACGACGCGCAGAAGAGCTTCCTCACCCAGTACGTCGAGAAGAAGATCATCCCCAACGATCCGTTCCAGGTCCTGGACCGCGACGGCGTCGGCGCGATGATGCGTATCTCGATCGAGCAGGGCCGCAAGACGCGAAAGGACCTCAAGATCGGGATCTGCGGCGAGCACGGCGGCGACCCGTCGTCGATCGCTCTCTGCCACGAGCTCGGCCTGACCTATGTGTCGCCGTCGACGTACCGCGTCCCCGTCGCGCGGCTCGCCGCTGCGCAGGCGGCGCTCGCGGGGGCAGGGGAGCGCGACCGCTGATGGCCGCGGACCCGCGCGCGGGAGTCATCCTTCTTCACGCCTGGTGGGGTCTGAACGGCGACGTCCTCGCGCGCGCCGAGGCCCTGCGGGCCGAGGGCTACGACGTGGTGACACCCGACCTCTTCGGCGGACGCGCCGCCAAGACGATCGACGAGGCGAAGGCGCTGACCGCGGGTGAGCGGGAGAACGAGGCGAAGCTGACACAGATGGTCGATGACGCGGTCACTGGCCTCGCGAGGAAGGTGGATCGCATCGCGATCGTCGCGTGGAGCTTCGGCGTCTGGTATGCGTGGAAGATGGGCATCACGCGAGCTTACGTGGTGCGGGCGCTGGTCCTCTTCTATGGGATCGGACCGAACGAGCCGGACGCGCCCACGACGCCCGTGCTGGCGCACTACGCGGAGCATGACGAGTTCGAGGACTTGAGCTTCGCACGCCAGGTCGAGAAGGAGATGAAGGCGGCGGGACACGACGTGCGTGTCGCGCTCTACCCAGGGACGAAGCACTGGTTCGATGAGCCGTCTCGACCCGAGTACGACAAGGCGGCTTCCGATCTCGCGTGGGACCGGACGCGCGCGTTCTTGCGCAAGCATCTCGGCGCGGCCAAGTCCTAGCGATGCGCGGCGTCGGCGGACGTCGCCTTCTCGTCGTCGCGGGCGCCCTCGAGGCCGTCGTCTCGATCGCGCTGCTGCTCATCGCGAGCACTCGCTCGAGCCTGCCGGACTGGGGCGGTCCGGTCGACGTGGTCGTGGCATTCGCGCTCGTCGGGACTTCGGCGTGGATCTGGACGCTCGCGCCAAAGGAGCGTGACGCGTGGTCGCTGTCCGTGGGTCACGCCGCAGCCGCGACGATCCCGGCGCTCGAGCTCGCGGCGGTCTGGTACTTCCGCGAGCACCTCGACCTGAACGTGCTCCTACCCGGCCTTGCGTGGCGTACGCTGATCGTCCTCTATTCGGTGCCGGCCATCCTCGGCCTCTGGCGCGCGCCCCGCTAGGCTATGCGCAGTGGCGACCGGAATAGAGCGCGACGCGGACCTGTCCCGCAGTAAGAGCGTCGCCTCGCTGCGCATCCGCGAGCGCACCGAGGAGCTGGAGAGCACCGACCTTGCGTCGTACGCGACGAGGAGCGTGGATGCGAAGCGCGCGAAGCCCGAGGAGCCGTCGCCAACGCGGACGAATTTCGCGGTCGACCGCGACCGGATCGTCCACAGCAAGGCGTTCCGCCGCACCAAGCACAAGACGCAGGTGTTCCTGGCGCCCGTCGGCGACCACTACCGCACTCGCCTCACGCACATCCTCGAGGTCAGCCAGATCGGCCGCTCGATCGCGCGCGCTCTTCGCCTCAACGAGGACCTGGTGGAGGCGATGGCGCTCGGCCACGACATCGGTCACACGCCGTTCGGCCACGTCGGTGAAGAGCTGCTCGCGAAGTTCCTCCCCGATGGCTTCCGTCACAACGCCCAGAGCGTGCGCATCGCCGAGCGCCTCGAGAAGAATGGCGCGGGGTTGAACCTCACGCACGACACGCTCGACGGCATCCTGAAGCACAGCGCGCCGACCGAGGGCGGCGTCGAGACCGCCGCATGGGGCGTGCCCGAGACGCCGGAGGGCTGGGTCGTCCGCTACGCCGACAAGATCGCCTACCTGCACCACGACATCGACGACGCCATGCGCGCCGGCATCATCGCCGAGGCCGATCTGCCCAACGACATCCGCGCCGCGCTCGGGCGCGATCGGGCGGAGCGCCTGGACACGATGATCTACGACGTCATCGTCAACTCGTACGGCAAGCCCGAGGTGACGATGGGTCCCGAAGTCCTCGATGCGACCAACGCGCTGCGCAAGTTCATGTTCGACAACGTGTACCTGGCCGGGCCCGCAAAGTCCGAGGACGAGAAGGCGCAGCGGCTCCTGTGGGAGCTGCTCCGGTACTTCGAGCAGCACCCCGAGCGCATGCCGGCCGAGCACCAGCGCATCGCCGAGCGCGACGGCACCAAGCGCGCGGTGGCGGATTACATCGCGGGGATGACGGACCGTTATGCGCTCGATACCTATACCAGCCTCTTCATCCCATCCTCCTGGGGAACGCTTTAGCGGTCGACTACGCAAAGCAGCAAGCGAGTAGGCGAGGGCCGAACAGCGCTCCGTCGATAGACTTCGAACATCGCAATCGAAGACATGCCCACGACGCCCTCACGTGGCATCCCGCCGACGGCCTTGCCGTCGCGTGAAACCTCGGCGCCTCCGCGCGGACATGCCGTCCAGTTCTACGACGACCCGTCGTTCTTGACGGCGCAGGTCACTGATCACGTCGCGAGCGGGCTCGCGCTTGCCCGAGCGGCCCTGGTCATCGCGACCCTCGCGCATCGCTCGGCGATGCGCGACGCACTCGTGCGTCGCGGCTTCAAGGTCGACGAGCTCATCGCATCCGGCCGCCTCACCCTGCTCGACGCGCAAGCGACCCTCGAGTCGCTGTGCGTTCGCGGGGTGCCCGATCACGATCGCTTCATGGCGGTCATCGGCGCGGCCTTGGATGGGGCAGTGCTGTCGGGCAACGGTGGGGTGCACGCGTACGGCGAGATGGTGGCGCTCCTTTGGGATCGCGGCCAACGAGATGCGGCGTATCGGCTCGAGGCGCTCTGGGACGAGATCGCCCTCACGCGTGCCTTCAGCCTGATCTGTGGCTATCCGATGTCCGGATTCGCCGAACGCAGCGACGGGCCTTCCTTCGCGCGCGTCATGGAAGGGCACGGCGAGGTGCTTCCGGCCGAGAGCTACGCGCGGCTCACCGAGCCGGGCGAACGTCTGCGGGTCGTCGCCGGACTGCAGCAGGCGGCCGCCGCGCTCGAGACCGAGTCGGCCGTGCGCATCCGCGCGGACCAGAAGCTGCGCCTGCGGGAGAGCGAGCTGGCCGACTTCCTCGAGAACGCCGCGGTCGGGGTGCACCAGGTCGACGCCGAGGGCCTCATCGTGTGGGCGAACCAGTCCGAGCTGCGGATGCTTGGCTACGACGCCGACGAGTACATCGGCCACTCGATCATCGAGTTCTATGTGGACCCCTCACAGGCGACCGAGATCCTTCGCCGGCTGACCTCCGGCCAGAGCCTGGACGATGAGGCCGCGCGGCTTCGGGCCAAAGACGGCTCGGAGCGACATGTGCTGATCCACTCGAACGGCTACTGGGAGAACGGGCGCTTCCTCTACACGCGCTGCTTCACCCGCGACATCACCGAGCGCGTCCGGCTCGAGGAGGATCTGCGCGCGAAGGTCGCCGAGCTCCGCGACCTCGACCGTCGCAAGGATGAGTTCCTCGCGATGCTCGGCCACGAGCTGCGCAATCCGCTCGCACCGGTGGCCACCGCCGTCCAGCTCGCGCTGCTGCACGAAGACGATCCGAGCCGAGTCCGACGATCGCTGGAGCTCGTCGACCGTCAGATCCGTCAGATGACCCGCCTCATCGATGACCTCCTGGACGTGTCGCGCATCACGCGCGGCACCGTCGAGCTGCGCGAGGAGAACGTCCAGCTTTCCGCGATCGTACAGTCGGCGATCGAGACGGCGCGACCACTGATCGACGAGCGCGGCCATCGGCTGACGGTGGATCTTCCATCGACGCCCGCGCTCCTGTTCGTTGACCCAGCGCGCATCGAACAGGTCCTTGCGAATCTCCTCAACAACGCGGCCAAGTACACGGACCTGGGTGGTCAGATCCACCTCTCGGCACGGGTGGAAAACGGCGTCGCCATCTCCGTCAATGACAACGGACCCGGACTCCCACCGGACCTCCGCGATCACATCTTCGACCTCTTCGTTCAGGGCGCTGACTCCGCCGCGCGCAGCCGCGGCGGGCTCGGCATCGGCCTCACGCTCGTGCGTCGCCTGGTCGAGCTCCACGCCGGCTCGGTCACCGCGCACAGCGATGGCCCCGGCAAGGGCAGCGAATTCGTCGTGAAGCTGCCAGCCGGAAGGCTCCGTACCGCGAGCTCGCCAACGGCACCCGCAGCTTTCTTGGACGATGCGGCCACGGCGCTTCGGGTCCTCGTTGTCGACGACAACGTCGACGCCGCGAACTCGCTCGCCGAGCTGTTGCGAGATCTGGGTCACAGCGTGCGTGTGGCGCACGACGGCCCATCGGCGATCGACCTGGTGCTGCGTCTGCGTCCGCAGCTCGTCCTTCTCGACATCGGCCTGCCCGAGATGGACGGCTACGCCGTCGCTCGCCATCTGCGAAGGCAAGGCGTGTCATCGACGCTCGTCGCGCTGACGGGCTACGGCGAGGCGCGCCATCGCAGGCTGGCGCTCGACGCCGGCTTCGACGAGCACGTCACGAAGCCGGTCGATCTTCGCCGTCTGCAAGCGCTCCTCAAGCCCTTACCGCTCAACTGAGCGCCAGGCCGTATCGTGCGGCCGTGAGAGTGGGATGGGTCTGATCCGTGCCTGGTGACTTCGACACGATCAAGGAACGCATCGACATCGTCGCGCTCATCGGCGAGCGGGTGCCGCTGAAGCGCGCGGGGAAGGTCTACAAGGGCCTCTGCCCGTTCCACCTCGAGAAGACGCCGTCGTTCCAGGTCGATCCCGAGCGGCGCAACTATCACTGCTTCAGCTGCGACGAGAAGGGCGACATCTTCACGTTCCTCGAGAAGATGGACAACCTCGACCGCGGCGAAGCGTTGAAAGTGCTGGCGGATCGCGCTGGCGTCGAGCTTGCGCGTCGCGCGCCCGAGGAGCGCGAGCGCGAGGACCGGCTCCGCAAGCTGATGGATACAGCGCATTTCTATTTCCGCCAAGGGCTCCGGTCGCCGCAGCACGGCGCCGCCGCCGCCGCGTACCTCGCGAGGCGCGGCATCGTGCCGCAGACGATCGAGAAGTTCGGACTCGGCTACGCCCCCGACCTCTGGGACGGCCTCCTGACCTACGTCAAGAAGAAGGGCTTCACCGAGGCCGAGGGCATCGCCGCCGGGCTCCTCCGCGCCGGGGACCGCGGCATCTACGACTGGTTCCGGGGGCGGCTCATGGTCCCGATCTACGACGCGCGCGGAAGGGTCGTGGCTTTCGGCGGGCGAGCGATGCGCGCGGACCAGCCGGGAAAGTACGTGAACTCGCCCAACACGCCGCTCTTCAACAAGAGCGCGACGCTCTACGCGCTGGACGTAGCGCGGGCGGCGATACGCAACGAGGGCGTCGCGGTGATCGTGGAGGGCTTCTTCGACGCCATCGCCGCGCATCAAGCGGGCCTTCCAAACGTTGTCGCTTCGATGGGTACGGCGCTCACGGCCGAGCAATACCTGCGTTTGCAGGACCTCAAGATCGAGCGGGTGGTCGTGGCTTTCGACGGGGATCCGGCGGGTCAACGCTCCGCGGAGCGCCGTGGCCGCGACCTACTGCCGCTGCTCCAGCGCCACAGCGGGCGCGCCGGTTCGGGCGAGGTCGGAACGCGAGGTTTTGCCACGCTGTACGTCACCGTCCTTCCGGAGGGCATGGATCCGGACGATCTCGCGCGCGCCGATCCCGCGCGGCTGCGCTCGCTCATCGCCGACGCGAGCAGCCTGCTCGACTTCCTGATTTCGAAGATCCGCGAGCGCTCGCAGCTCGACGGTTCGGAGGGGCGGCTGCGCTTCCTCGACGAGGTCGCCGCCCTTCTTGCGGCCGAGCCGGACCCCGTCCGACGCGAGGTCTACCTCTCGAAGGTCGCGGGCGAGACGGGCATCGACCCGACGGTCTTGCGCCGGCGGGTCGAATCCACGGCGCCAGCGGCACCGGTCGGCCGAGCCGCCATTGGCGCCGGTGCTCCGACCGCGGGCGGCGGAGTCGCCGGACGGGCGGCCGAGCGGTCCGAAGAGCCCTCGGAGGACGGCGAAATGAAACAAACGCCCCTCCAGGAGCGTTACGTCATGGCACTATTGGTTCGATTCCCAGAGGAGATTGCGCGCGTCGACCTCGAACCCGGCGACCTCGTAGACCCCGACCTGCGGGCCCTTTTGACTCACCTACAGGCCGGGGACCGTTCGCCATCTGACTTGCCGGCTCACTTGGCCGCCGTTGCGGCGGCACTGGGCGCATCTGCTCAAGGGCCAGGCGAAGAGGCGGACCCGGGTCAAGCGATCGAGATCGCCGCGCAGCGTCTCCGGGTACAGCGTCTGCGGGATCGTCTGGAGCAGGTGCGAGCCGAGTTCGCGCGTGCCCGCGACGGGGAGACGGGGACGCTCGCCGTGGAGGTCGAACGACTGGCGACCGAGCTCGTGACAGCGATGGCACGGGTGGAGCGCCGAACGGTGTTGCACGGTGTGATGGAGCGGAAAGAGAACGAATGAAGACACTCAGAGCGGCCAAGGACAAGGACGAAAAGGCGCCGGCGACCCCTGAGCGCGGGATCCATCCCGAGCACAAGGAGCAGGCCGAGCGTCTCCTCGCGCGCGGGCGGCAGCAGGGCTACGTCACGCAGGAGGACATCGTCCGCGCGATCCCTGACGCCGAGCCGGGCGAGATCGAAGAGCTGCTGCTCGCGCTCGACGACAACAACGTCGAGATCCTCGAGGCCGAGCGCGGGCCGAACTGGTCCCAGGTCAAAGAGGAGGAGGAAGAGACCGAGGAGCTGCAGCGCGAGGATGCGATCTCGGCGGTCCTCGCCAGCGACCTCATCAGCGTCGACGACCCGGTCCGCATGTACCTCAAGGAGATCGGCAAGGTCCCGCTGCTCACGGCGGAGGAAGAGGTCAATCTCGCGAAGTCGATCGAGCTGGGCGAGCAGGCGCTGGTGTCGCCCGCGCTGTCGGCCATCCATCTGTACGAGCTCGGGGTCGAGGTCAAGAAGCGCATGGCCGTCGGGCGTCCGAAGGAATTCGTCGACGAAGCGACGCGCTTCACGCTGAAGTCGCTGCGCCACACGCTCACGGACGACGAGGGCGGCAAGGACCTCCGCAGACTGACGAACCGCCTGCTCAAGCTCCGCGATCCGCTCAAGGCGGAGGCCAACAGCAAGGAGATCTCGACCGAAGCGAAGATCCTCATCGACGAGACCGTCGCACTCATCGACGCGGCGCGCCGCGATCCGGAGCGTCTCGCGTTCCGCATCCTCCCGCAGTACGCGAAGATCCACGGCCCGGCCGAAGGCGCCGAGCGCCTCGGCGAGCTCGTCATGCTCGGCCAGGAGATCCGCGACGTGCTGGTGAAGCACCTCGATCAGCTGGTCATCTCCGACGCGGACGAGCAGCGCGGGCTGCGCCGCCTCGCGGACGAGCTCATCCAGAAGGG
>JBGPKU010000097.1:0-7364 GCA_041486085.1 Candidatus Limnocylindria bacterium
CCTTCGCGACGCGATCGGCCTCCCCGTACGGCATCCCCAGCACGCGCGCCACGTCGCGCACCGCGGCGCGCGCGAGCATCGTGTTGAAGGTCGCGATCTGCGCGACGCGGTCGGCGCCGTACTTCTTCGTGACGTACGCGATGACCTCGTCGCGCCGGTTGTCCATGAAGTCGACGTCGATGTCCGGCGGGGTGTAGCGCTCCAGGTTCAGGAAGCGGTCGAAGATCAGGCCGTACTTGATCGGGTCGATGTCGGTAAGGCCGATGGCGTAGTTCACGAGCGAGCCACCGGCGCTGCCGCGAACGGCCGTGAGGATGTCGTTCTCGTGCGCGTAGGTGATGAAGTCCTGCACGATGAGGATGTAGCCGGCGTAGCCCGCCTTGCCGATGACGTCGATCTCGCGGTCGATCCGCGCCTGCAGCTCCGGCGTCATCGCGCCGTATCGCTCGACGACGCCCTTCTCGGCCATCCGGCGCAGCTGCTCTTCGGGGGTGAGGCCCTTCGCGACCTCGAAATGCGGCATCTTCACTTCGCCGAGGGGGAGCTTGATGTCGACCATCGCGGCGATCTTCAGCGTGTTCTCGAGCGCTTCCTCATTCTCCCGGCCCTCCGCGGCGCCGACGTCGCCGCCGGCGGACGGAAAGAGCTGTCTCATCTGCTCGGCGCTCTTCAGGAAGAGCTCGGGGTGGTCGATCATCTTCAGCCGGTCGCTCGCGTCGATCGTCTTGCCCTGCTGGATGCAGACCATGACGTCCTGCGCCTCAGCGTCCTCCGCGTAGACGTAGTGCAGGTCGTTCGTTACGACCATCGGGATCTTGGTGCGGCGCGCGACCTCGCGGACTCCCTCCCGCTGCCTGTCCTGCTCGGGCATCCCGTGATCCATGAGCTCGAGGAAGTAGTTGCCCTTGCCGAAGATCTCCTGGTGCTCGAGCGCGACCTTGACCGCCGCGTCGATCCCTTCGTCGGAGATCGCCCGGGCCAGCTCGCCCTGGAGGCACGCGGACAGGGCAATCAGGCCCTGGCTGTGCTTCCGCAGCAGCTCCTTGTCCATCCGCGGCCGGTAGTAGTAGCCGTCGAGATGCGCGGCGGTGACCAGCGCGACCAGGTTCTGGTAGCCGGTGAAGTCCCTGGCGAGGAGCACCAGGTGGAAGGGCTTGCCGTGGCCCTCGATGCGCGGGTCGCGGTCGAATCGGCTCTGCCGCGCGATGTACGTCTCGACGCCGATGATCGGCTTGATGCCTGCCTGGCTGGCGGCCACGTAGAAGTCGATCGCGCCGTAGAGCGCGCCATGATCGGTCAGCGCGAGGGCCGGCATACCGAGCTCTTTCGCGCGCGTCACGAGGTCGGAGACGCGCGACAGCCCGTCGAGCAGGCTGTACTCGCTATGCGTGTGGAGATGGACGAACTGCTGGACGACCGACCTCACGTTGCCGCTGGTGGAAGCTCCGCGGCGAAGCCAGTCTACCCCGCCGCTATGTCGGCGAAGACTTCTTCAATGACTCCTCGTCGACCGGCCCGCGACGCATCCCCTCGAACATCAACGCGACCACCGCGGCCTGGCCCGACCTCGGCATCGGCGCGTCCGCCGTAGCGGGAAGCGAATCGAGGATGGCTTCGACGGTCTTGAGGAAACGCGCCGCTGGCGCGTGGATCACCTGATGCTGCCCTGCGCCGATCATGCCGCCCCCGGTACTCGTGTACATGCTCACCGTGCCGTCCGCGACGACCGCGAGGCTCGCGCTCCCCCCTGCATCCCCATGTCGAGCAGAGCAGCCCAGACATGTGGGAGCTGCGGGGAGGGCTTGAGCGACAGGTCCGTCGGACTGGTCGCGAGGAGCTTCGCACGCAGATCGATGCCACCGGTGTTCTGTCGCTCCCTCACGCTACTTCTGCCGCGTGATGTTCACGATCACCGGACGGTGGTCCGACGCCCTGATCGCCTCCGGCACCGTGAGCGAATGCGCCTGGGCGCCGACGACGCCGCGGCCCCAGACGTAGTCGATGCGTTTCTGCGGGTCATCGCCGGTCGTGGTGTCGCCCGCGGACGCGCCGAGATCATCGAAGCCGGCCTCGTTGAAGAGCCTGATCTCGATGTCCTCAGGCCTCGCGTTCAGGTCGCCGGCGACGATGAGTGGCGAGGTCGCCTCGACCTCCCGCAGGATCGTGCGCACCTGCTCCTGACGGACGAACGTGCCATCGGAGAGCTCGTCGAGGTGCGTGCAGCCGACGAGGACGTCGGCGGTCCGCACGAGCAGGACGCCGCGCGGCTGGTGGCGGATGCCGGGCTCCAGCGCGTAATGCACCGCTCTCACGTTGGTCATCGGAAAGCGCGAGAGCACGGCGTTGCCGTAGAGGTCGCCGATATTCGGCAGCCACGTGTAGCGCATGCCGAGGCGCTCCGCGATGACCGACAGCGCGTCGTGCTGCTCGTCGATCATCCAGCCGCGGACGACCTCCTGGAGACAGAGGACGTCGGGCGACTCGCGCGCGATCACGTCGACGATCGCGTCGAGCGACGGGATCATCCCCGCGTCGAAGCCCTGGTGGATGTTGTAGGTCATGAAACGGAACGTGACGCGCGGCGGCTCGGGCTCGGCCAGCGCTGGTGTGTTGACGTACGCGAAGAGCGGCCCGCCGACCGCGACGAGTGCCGCAGCCAGCGCGAGGAGGCGGCCGACGCGCACCGTGGGGGCCGGGCTGACCAGAGCCGCGAGCGCGACCAAACCGACCGCCGCCCACACCGCGGGCAGGTACGCCCAGAACGCGTAGAACCCGAACGCGGCTCCGACGAAGACGAGCCAACCGAACGACAGCGGCAGGATCACCCCGGCTGGCGAGCCCGCGGGCCGGAGCGGCGTCCCGAGCAGCGTCACCGCGGCAAGCACCGTCCCACCGGCGAGGATCGCCGCGCCGATGAGGGAGACGACCGGTATGTGCACCCAGAGCAGCGCGGCACCCAGGAGGACCGCGGCGGCGGCGATGGGTCCGCGCAGCGGGGCACGTGTGAGCGCCAGCAGCCCGGCAGCCAGGCCCACGCCGAGCGCGACCTGCCCGAACTGCGTCGCGATGGCCTGCTCCGGCCCGAGACCGAGACCGGCGGCGAGAGCCGCCTGCGCGCCGTTCGTGGCGGCGGCCTCGCCGACGAGCACCAGGCACGGCGTCACGAGCAGACCGATCATCCCGCGGAGATCGGGCCTCATCCACTGCCGGTCGGCTGCCAGACCGGCCAGCCCCGTCGCACCGAACACGAGCACTGCACCGAGAACCATCCCGACGGCGACGGTCCACGAGAGATCCACCACGGGCACGCTCCGGAAGATCGACCGTAGCGCCAGGTCACATGCGAACGCGAGCGGGAACGCGCGCGCAAGCGGCGACAAAGCGTCGGCGGTGCGGGCGCTGTGCAGGAACGCGAGCCACCAGAAGCCCGCCGCCAGCGCGACGACCGAGAGCGCGAGATCGACGACGTTGTTGCGCGATGTCGTGCATAGGAGGGTCGCGACGGCGAATGCGGCACCGCTCACGCCCAGTGCGCGCCGCGGCCCAAGCCGCCAGGCGACGACGATGGCGAGAAACGACGTGGCGAAGACCCCTGCCGCCATGATCGCGAGGGTCGTGTTCGGCGTGCCGAAGAAGGTCAGCTGAAAGGTGGACGCGAACGTTCGAATGTCGGCGAACAGGAAGAGAAGCCCGATGATCCCGAAGGTCACCTCGCCGATCACGCGGCGGAGTCTACCGAGCGACTAGCTCCAGAGCTCAGAGAGCTCCTTCGTCGCGTCGTCGACGTACCCGCGCACCGCCTCGATGGCCGAAAAGGACGGCTCGTCGGCGAGCGGTCCGAGTACGAGCGCGCCGGCCGCGTCGCCCTTCACGATGAGCGGAACCGTCACCGACCGACCGCCGCGCGCGAGCCGCTCGATCGCCTGCGCCGCCTCGACGTCCATCGCCGGGCGCGTGATCTCGTACACCGTCGGCGCGGGTACGATGCGCGCCTCGCGTACCGCCCGTGCGATTGCGTTGTAGCGATCGTCGAGCGGCACTGCGAACTTCCCGCTCGAGATGCCGAGCGCGTAGTCGAGCTCGCGCGCGGCCTCGCCGTCCGCCACCAGCTCGCCGCGCAGCAGGTTCGCACCGGGGTCGACGCCCATGAGGAACGCGGTCGGGAACCCTGCCCCCGCGCAGCGGCGCAGCAGATCGCGTAGCACGTGCTCGCTCGCGCGCGTAGCCGGGGCGGTCGGCGCCGGGACAGGCGCGGGCGGCGCGAGCACGGCGCGCGCCGGCGCCTCCAGCGGTGCGTCTCCCGCGGCGGGCGCGACGGGCGGTGGGGGCTGGAAACGGCCGGAGGCACGCGCCTGGGCGAAGTGGGGTGCCGCGACTTCGACGATCGTCGCGATGAGGCGCAGCTCTTGATCCGTGAAGCCCGCGTCGAGGAACGTCTGGACGGTCACGATCCCGAAGACGCCGCCGCTGATCGACATCGGCACCTGCAGCACGATGACCTCGCGCACGTGGGCCTCGAGCTCGTCGCGGATCGCCACCTCACGGGCGAAGACGTGCCACCGGCGATCGTGACGCGCCGCGTAGCACGCCTGCCCATCGTCGACGTGCTGCTTGCCGAGCTCGGCCGAGTCGCGATCCGGGCCGACGACCTTGTACCGGTATGCGACCTCCGGTCGGGTCATGTGGAAGAGCGCTACCGAGAAGGCCGATGCATCGGTGATCTGACTGATCGCGTCGCGCAGTACGCGGCCGAGGCTCCGTGCGTCGCTCGCAGCGGCAAGGCCTTTCCGAACCTCCTCGACCACGAGCTCGCTTGCGACGATGCCGCGCGCCGGGGCGGGTGCTGAGGGCGCCTGCGGCGCGGGTGCGGGGTGCTCCGTCTCCGCGGGCCCCGGCGGCGTCGACGCCCCATTCGCGGTCTCACCCGCGACGGCCGACGCGATGAGCTCGCCCGACAGATCGAGCGCCTCGCGCGCCTGCTGGCTGATGGGCTCGCGCGAGATCAGCGTGCCAAGCAACACGCCGACGGTCCGGCCCTGGAAGACCAGGCGGCAGATGAGGAGTCGCGGGGGTGCACCGACCCACTCGGCCTGGAATGGCACGGGCCAGTCGAGCGCCACCGCTCGGTTCGAGGGCAGTGTGTCATCGGGGAGCTGCAGTGTCGTGAGCCGCCGGTCATGGAGCCAGGGCATCTTTCCCACGGACGCGACGACGCCGTCGCTCCCCGGTGGCTGGCGGACGACCGCCGCCCCCATCAGGAACGGGACGCTGTTCATCAGGATGCGGAGGGTGGCCTCGACCGGCGAAGAGGCTGGCACGACGGTCAACTCGGCTTCCCCCCGCCGCGTCGCGTGCCTATGGGCACAGTTGTACGGCCGGGGACCACCGCTTGGGAGGGCCAAACGGGGGATTCAATGCGCCGATGTCCCACCGTCGACCAGGAGCGTCTGACCCGTGATGAACCCGGCGCCGGGTGAGGCGAAGAAGATCACCGCTGCCGCGACGTCCTGGGGGGTGCCGAGCCGGCCCAGCGGCGTGCGCCCGACCTCCTCGTCGCGATATCCCGGCAGGGAGCGCATCCGCTCCCGCGTGAGATCCGTCTCGATGAGGCTTGGCGCCACGGCATTCACGGTGATGCCATGCGGCGCCAGCTCGAGTGCGAGGGATCGCGTCACGTTGACCACCCCGCCCTTCGCCGCGCTATACGCGATGCGCTCGCGACGGCCGACAACACCGTACAGCGACGCGATGTTCACGATGCGGCCCGGCCGCTTCGTGGCGATCATGCGCTCGGACGCGGCCTGGGTCACGAAGACGAGGCCCTTCAGATCGGAGTCGACGACCGTGTCCCAGGAGTCCTCGTCGACGCGGGTGATGTCCTGCGGGATGTTGGTTCCCGCGTTGTTCACGAGGGTATCAAGGGTCCCCCATTCGCGGTCCAGCCGCTCGAAGCAGACCTTGATCGAGCGGCTGTGGCGCACGTCGAGGAGCAGAGCGATCGCTCGGCGGCCCTTGGCCCGGATCTCCTCAGCGACGGGCTCGGCATCGTCGCCATTTCGCGATGTGACAGCGACATCCGCACCCGCGTCCGCCATCGCCAGTGCGATCGCGCGTCCGATCCCGCGCGCGCTGCCGGTGACGAGCGCTCGCCTTCCTTCCAATCCGAATGGTCCCGCCATCTGCGCTATGCGAGGATACGGTCGTGGCCGTGACTCCGGTCGAGGTCCGCGTCCCATCGCGTGACGCGGACACCCGTAGCGTCGCCGAGGAGCTGCTCACCTCCGAGGCGCAGGAGTTCCTGACCCGGCTCCACCGCGAGGTCGAACCCACCCGGCAGAGCCTTCTCGAAACGCGGCGGCAGCGCTGGGTGGAGCTCCGCGAGGGTGGCCGGCTGACCTTCCCGGCGGAAACGGCGGCCCGGCGTGCTGCAGAGTGGCGCGTCGCCGACGTCCCGCCAGACCTCCAGACCCGCAAGGTCGAGATCACGGGCCCGACCGATCGCAAGATGGTGATCAACGCGCTCAACTCGGGCGCGTCCGTGTACATGGCCGATTTCGAGGACGCGAACACGCCGACGTGGCGCAACCTCGTCGAAGGCCAGCGAAATCTGGTCGACGCCATCGGGCGGACCATCGAGTTCCGCAACCCGGACGGCCGCACCTACCAGCTGAACGACAAGACCGCGACGCTCGTCGTTCGCCCGCGCGGCTGGCACCTCGACGAGAAGCACTTCGTCGTGGCCGGACGGCCGATCGCCGGCGCGCTGTTCGACTTCGGTCTCTACTTCTTCCACAACGCGCGGCGGCTGCTCGATGAGGGCGCCGGCCCCTACTTCTACCTGCCGAAGCTCGAGAGCTATCGCGAGGCGCGCCTGTGGAACGACATCTTCAACTGGTCGCAGGACGCCCTCGGGATCCCGCGCGGCTCGATCAAAGCGACGGTGCTCGTCGAGGTCATCACGCTCGCGTTCGAGATGGACGAGGTGCTGTGGGAGCTGAAGGACCACTCGGGCGGGCTCAACGCCGGCCGGTGGGACTACATGTTCTCGATGATCAAGAAATTCGCGGGACGCCCGGAGTTCATCCTGCCGGATCGCGCGCAGGTCGGTATGACCGTGCCGTTCATGCGCGCGTACACCGAGCTGCTCGTGCAGACGACCCACCGGCGCGGCGCATTCGCGCTCGGCGGCATGGCGGCCTTCATCCCGAACCGCCGCGATCCGAAGGTGACGGAGTCCGCGCTCGCCAAGGTGCGCGACGACAAGCAGCGCGAGGCTACGGATGGCTTCGACGGTACCTGGGTCGCGCATCCGGACCTGGTGGAGACCGCGATGACCGAGTTCGACCGGGTGCTGAAGGACAAGG
>JBGPKU010000098.1:0-7306 GCA_041486085.1 Candidatus Limnocylindria bacterium
CTGCTGGACCTTGTACGGGACCTGCTTCATCGATCGCTGCACCTCGGGGTCGGTGAAACGCCGACCCATGAAGCGCTTGATCGAGTAGATCGTGTTCTCCGAGTTCGTGATGGCCTGGCGCTTCGCCAGCTGACCCACCAGACGCTCGCCGTTCTTGGTGAACGCGACGACTGACGGTGTGATCCGTCCGCCCTCCGCGTTCGGGATGATCGTCGGCTCTCCACCTTCCATGACGGCCATCGCCGAGTTGGTGGTGCCGAGGTCGATGCCGATCACACGTGGCATGCCTATGACTCCTTCTTCTTGGCGACGGTCACCATTGCCGGGCGGATGACCCGGTCATGCAGCCGATACGCCTTTTGATGTTCCTTGATGACGGTCCCTTCGGGCTCGTCGCTCTCCACATGTGCGACGGCCTCGTGCTGGTATGGATCGAATGGCTGTCCGAGCGAATCGATCGCCTGAAGACCCTCTGCCTCGAGGATCTGGCGGAGCTTTCGCTCGATGAGCCACATGCCTTCGACCCACGACGAGCTCACGAGGTCGTCGGGGATGGTCGCGAGCGCGCGATCGTACGCGTCGAGGACGTCGAGCAGCTTCTCGATGAGATCGGCCTTCGCGAACTTCGCGAACTCGACGCGCTCGGCATCGTTCCGCTTGCGGTAGTTGGCGAAGTCCGCCGTCATCCGCTGCAGGGCCGCGAGGTTCTCGTCCGGCGTCTTCTCGATCTTGTCGTCCGTCGTCCCGGCCGCCGCCGAGGCGTTGTCCTCGACCTTGGTATGTCCGTTCGGACCGCGTGTGCGCAGGCGCTCCTCGAGGAGCTGCTCCGCACGCCGTGCCTTGTCGTCCATCAATCACCCTCCATGACGCGCACGAGATCGCTCATCAGCGACCCCACATACCGGACGGCGCCGATGGACCGCGCGTAGTCCATCCGCGTCGGACCGACGATGCCGACGTATCCGACGACGTCATCGGCTCCGCTGTATCTGCCAAAGACCAGGCTGAAGCCACGCAGCTGCTCGAAGCGGTGTTCACTGCCGATCGCGACGTGCACTTCTCCCGCCTGGAGGTCCGTCGGCAGGATCTCCGACAGCCGTGTTCTGTCTTCCAGCAGACGGAGCATGTCCCGGATGCTTCCGGTCTCCGTGAATTCGGGCTGCGCGAGGATGTTCTGGATCCCGTCGTAGTAGACGTCGCGCACGTGCTTCGCGCCGTGCTGCTCGAGAACTCCCGCGAGCGCCTGGACCAGCTGCCGATCCGGGAGCGCCTCTCCCGCGATGGCGTCGCGCACGGCGGTCACGTCGCTCTGGCCGAGCTGCTCGGTCAGCCGAGCCGACAAGCTCTGCAGATGCTCCGTCGAGACGGGCTCTCCCAGCTCTACGAGCTGCTGATGCACCGCGCCACCCTCCAACACGACGACGAGGAGTACTCGGCGTTCGTTGATCGGTACCGCCTCGACGTGCTTGACCGCCGCATGGATCGTGGCCGGCGGGGCGACGATGGAGGCCTCCGCGGTGAGACGCGCGAGCGTCGATGCGGCGAGGCGCAGCCATTCGGCGGTGTTCGACATCCCCTGCTGGAACTGATGGCTCACCGTCAGCTGCTCGTCGGGCAGGAGCGCGGGGCGCGGCATGAGGCTCTCGATGAAGTAGCGGTAGCCGAGGTCGGTCGGCACGCGCCCAGCCGAGGTGTGCGGATGCGTGAGCAACCCCATCTCCTCGAGTGCGGCGAGCTCACTCCGGACGGTGGCCGAGGAAATCCCCAAGCCGTAGCGCCGCACGAGGGCGCCTGAAGCGACCGGCTCGGCGCTGGCGATGTACTCCCGGATCACCGCTCGGAGCAGCTCCCGCTGCCGCGATGCGAGCTCCGGGAGGCGTTTCTGGCTGTGTTTTTGGACCATTAGCACTCTCCAGGTGAGAGTGCCAATAGCCTACGTCAGTCCGTCCGGCAGCGTCAAGATGCGACCGCGACCCCACGGCACGCCCGGCGCGCGCTAGCCTGCGGCCTGCCTGAAGGGGGTGCGCCATGTTCGCGGAATTCAAGGCATTCCTGGTCAAGACCAACGCGCTGGCTCTGGCGATCGCGTTCATCCTGGGAGTGGCGCTGGCGTCCGTGGTGACCTCGCTGGTGAACGACATCATCATGCCGCCGGTCGGCTTGGCCCTCGGCGGTGTCGACTTCGAAAACCTGTTCATCGACCTCTCCGGCAAGCACTACGCGACCCTCGCTGCGGCGAAGGATGCCGGAGCGCCGACCATCAACTACGGCGTCTTCATCAACACGGTCATCACGTTCATCGTCGTCGCGCTCGTCGTGTTCCTGGCGTCGCGCTCGCTGATCAAGGAGGCGCCGGCGCCGGCCGCGCCGCCGACGAAGACCTGCCCACGCTGCCTGTCGACGATCGCCGCGAAGGCGACGCGCTGTCCGTTCTGCACGAGCGAGCTGGGGTAGCGCCACCTGGAGTGGACGCAGTACCGCTCGGCGGGAACTTCAGCGCGAGCGTCAAGGTCGGAGAGACCGTCCACCGGCGTGCAGGTCCGTGGACGCCAGCCGTGCACGGGCTCCTGGCGCACCTCCAGCGCGTCGGCTTCGGAGCTGCGCCGGAGGCCCTTGGGATGGACGATCAGGGTCGGGCTGTGTTGCGGTTCATTCCGGGCGATGTGCACGCGGGCTGGCCGGACCCACTCCCGCAGTGGATGTTCGAGGAGGAAGTGACGCTCACCGCGGCGGCCAAACTGTTGCGGCGCTATCACGACTCACTCGAGGGATTCGCACCGCCGGCGGACGCCCGCTGGCGATCGGTCGCGCCCGGCGTGCGGGAGGTCATCTGCCACAACGATTGGTCCCCGTCCAACGCCCTCTTCGCTGGTCGCGTGCCTGTCGTCATGCTCGACTGGGACTCGGCGGCGCCCGGAAGCCGAGCCTGGGATGTCGCCCGGTCGGCTTATTGGTGGGTGCCCCTGAGTCCCAGGGTCAGGCCGCCGAGCCTTGCCGACAAAGCCGCGCGCTTCGGGTTGTTCTGCGACACGTACGGCGAGGGCATCACGAGGCAGGACGTGTTCGACACGCTCATTGACCAACTACGCGTTGACGCTGACTTCATCCAGGCCGAGGCGGACGCCGGTGACCCGGGTTTCGCCAAGCTCGCCGGTTGGAACATCCCGGCCGTCTTGCGTGAGGACTCCAACCTCCTCATGCAGCAGCGGAATGTGTTGCGCGGGCAGCCGTAGCGAGCCGCACGCGTCGGCCGCCTCGCCAAGCGCTACGCCGCCGCGGGCGAAACGAGCCTGCGGACGCGTGACACCAGGTCGTCGAGCTCGAACGGCTTCGTGACATAGTCCACCGCGCCCAGCTCGGTGGCGTACAGGCGCTCGGACAACCCGAAGATCGCGGTGACCACGACCACCGGCAGATGCGTGATGCGTCCGTCCGCGCGGAGCTCGCGGAGCACCGAGAAGCCATCGCGCCTCGGCATCATCAGGTCGAGGATGATGCAGGACGGCGTCGCGGCATCGACGAGCCGCATGGCCTCGTCCCCGTCGTGCGCCAGACGCGCGTCGAGCCCCTCGTCCTTCAGCGCACTGACCATGACCTCGCCGAGCACGGGATCATCCTCTACGACAAGGACCATCGGGCGCTTGCTCGCGCGCCGCCCGGCAGCAGCTGGCGCTCGGCCCGTCACACGCGGATCTCCTTCGCGAGCTTCTCCGCGTCCCGAATGACGATGTGACGGCGCCGGATCTCGATGATCTCGCGCCGCTCGAGGTCGCCGAGCACCCGGTTCACCGACACGCGCGACGCTCCGATGAAGGCGGCGAGCTCGTCCTGCGTGAGGTTGAGCTCGAGCTTCGCGTCGCCATCCTGTTGCGCCAGATCCAGCAAGTACTTCGCCACCCGGCTCGGCACGTCGAGGAAGATGAGGTCCTCCACGCGATCCGAGAGGCGGCGGATGGTCTTCGCGAGCGCGTCGAGGACGACCCTGACCGCCGTCGGGTGCGAGTCAAGGAACGTGAGGAAGTCGTCTCGCGCCAGAAGCGCCGCGCGGGTGTCCTCGAGGGCCGTCGCCGAAGCGGAACGAGGGCTGCCGTCGAAGAGCGCGAGCTCGCCGAAGAAGTCGCCCTTGCGCATGATCGACACCAGCGCCTCCTGGCCGAACTCTCCCGGAAGCGCGATCTTGACCGCGCCCTCGAGCACCACATAGAGATGCGTGCCGGGGTCGTCCTTCCGGAACAGCATCTCGCCACGCTTGAACGAACGCGTGCGCGAGCGCTCCGCGAGCTGGAGCAGCTCCGCGTCAGGGAGCTTGGCGAACAGCGGGTAGCGGCGGAGGTGATCCGCCAGCTTCGGCTCAGTCACCGCGCGAGTTTACGGTGAGGCTCCCTTACTTGACGGCCGTGCGAGCCTTATCCGCCCATGGACACGAAGACCACCGTCCACGCCGGCGAGGCCTACGTCTCTGGTGCGCTGACGGCGCTCGAGGACGGTGCACGGACGCGCCTGTTCTACGAGCTCCTGGCCGAGATCGTCGGCTCGGTGGGGCTCCGGGCGTACCTGCCCCATCGGGTCAGCGATCCGGTCGCCGCGCCACACCTCGATCCGCGCGCCGTCTACGACATCGATCGCGCGCACGTCATTGCCTCACGCGTGGTCGTGGCCTATGCGGGCGTCGCCTCGTTCGGCGTCGGCATCGAGGTCGAGCTCGCGCGCGAGCACGGGATCCCGGTGATCCTCGTCGTCGAGCGGGATCGCAGGGTGTCGCGGCTTCTCCTCGGCAACCCCGCGGTCGTCGATGTCGTGCGTTTCGCCGACCTCGACGGTCTGCGTCGCGCGCTGGTCGCCGCGCTGGAGCGCGTTCGCGATGTCGCGCCCGGAGAGGTCCTCCAGTCGGTATCGGATGACGTGGTGGTCCAACGCTTCCTCGCGTCACTCGGTCATGCCCGGCACCTGCCCGATGGAGAGGTCGCGGCCCTGCTGCGCGTCGGCGAAGTGGACGGAGATGCGTCCAGCGTGATCCGCGACGCCGTGGCAACGGGTCGCTTGTTCGGCGCCGGCCTGCGTGATCTTGTCGGGCGCTACGCCCTCCGTGGACACGACCTTGGTGCGTTCGTCCTGCGCGACGTCCTCGAGAAGCCGCTCGCGGAGACCGCCCGGATGCTGGGGAGCGATCCGCGCGCCGTGAAGCGGCGGCTCGAGGCGGCGCGCGCGCGGATCGGTCTCGCACCCGACGCCCACGGCGTGGACATCGCACAATGGTTGGTGACCGAGCTCATCGCGCCGCCGACGCGCGCGCTGCAGCTCCATCTTTTCGACAGTGGGAGAGGCAGAGACACGTGAGCAAGGGACAACGGAAACAGAAGACCACCGGCAAGCTGGGTTGGCGGAGCAAGAAGGCCAACCACGGACGAAAGCCGGGTATGGGCCGCGGCAAGCGGAACTGAGCTTCGGGGCCGCATAACGCGAAAGCGAACGTCCCGCCGATTGGGCGGGACGTTCTTTGCTAGGGCAGATTCGCGCGGGGTTTCCTAGCGCCGGCGGCGCGTGCTCTTCCTGCGGCCGGCCGGCTTGCGCGCGGTCGACTTCTTTCGGCCGGTCGTCTTCCGAGCCGTCGACTTCTTACGCCCGGTGGACTTGCGCGCGGTGGTCTTCTTGCGCGCGGTCGACTTCTTTCGGCCGGTCGTCTTCCGAGCCGTCGACTTCTTACGCCCGGTGGACTTGCGCGCGGTCGTCTTCTTCCGACCGCTCGCCTGGCGCGCGGTGGTCTTCTTTCCCGCGCCGCCGGTGGACTTGCGAGCGCCGCCGGAGCTCGAGGACGCGCTCATCGGCGCTGGTGCCGGCGGCGCCGGCTGTGCCGGCTGCGCTGCTGGCCACACGGATCCGGGCTGCTGCTGCTCGCTTGGCCAACCGGGGCCGCGGTTCTCGTCCTGCATGATGCCTCCCCAAATTTTCTCGATCGGATCGTGCGTCTCTGACTCGGCCGTGATAGCGCGTCTATGAGGACGCCGCAAGCGCCCCTGGTGATGTTGACACGTCGTCAGCGATGAGATCGACGAACACTTCGTTCGCGAGCAATCTCCCCCGCGGCGTGAGACGCGCGACCTCGCCCGACCACCGCACAAGACCGAGGTTGGTCGACCGCCCGAGCGCCGCGCGTACCCGGCGAGCGGCGCCGCCGCCGAAGCGCCCGGCGTACGTCCCGAGATCGAGGCCGTCGTCGAGCCGGAGCGCGAGCATCGCCGTGTCGCTGGCCTCGTCCGCCGCGGGATCGGCGATGCGGGCGCCGTCGCCGGCGATCGCCTCGAGATACGTCAGGAGCGTCGCCGGCCGCCGCGAGCGGGCGCCGGCGAGGTGGCTGTGGGCGCCGGCGCCGAGGCCGAGCCACTCGCCGTTGCGCCAGTAGACGAGGTTGTGCTCGCAGCGCTTCCCCGCGCCCGCCCAATTCGCTATCTCGTAGTGCTGGAAGCCGGCGTTCCGAAGCACGCGTTCGGCGCTGCGGTACATCCGCGCGACCGTCTCGTCGCCGGGCTGGAGCTTTGCGGCCCGCTCGCGCCAGCGGCGCACCGTGGGCCAGCCGCCCCCTGGCCAGTTCGCCACGGCCTCCTCCGGTTCGAGGACCAGCTCCAGCGGATAGCAGGAGATGTGGTCCGGACGGAGGGCGATAGCGGCGCCCAGGTCCGCCAGCCACTCATCGAGCGATTGTTCGGGCCACCCAAAGATCAGGTCGAGGCCGACAGCCAGGCCGAGCGTGCGTCCGGCGTCGATCGCCGGCACGACGTCCTGTGGCTGATGCGTACGGCCGAGCTCGCGTAAGCCGCGCTCAGAGAAGGACTGGGCGCCGAGGGAGAGTCGGGTGATGCCGAGCGCGGCCCAGGCTTCCAGGCGCGCGCGATCGAGCGTCGCCGGGTTCGCCTCGACGGTGGCTTCGACCAGCGCGAGATCGAACGACGCGCCAAGCGCCGTGGCGAGTGCGGAGACCTCGTCCGGCTCGAGCAGGCTCGGTGTGCCCCCACCGACGTACAGCGTGCGCACCCGGGGGCGGCCGAGGGCGGCGCCCTCGCGCCCGATCTCGGTGTTCAGTGCCGCCAGGTAGCGCGCGCGCAGCGCCGACGTCGCGGGCGCCGTGGCGAAATCGCAATACGGACACCGGCTCGCACAGAAGGGAATGTGGACGTAGAGCGAGATGCCGGCGGAGCCGACGCCCGTCGCGGTGCGGACCGCCGAAACCCACTCGACCCGCGGCACCCCCTCACAGGCGGGTCGGGGGCCCACCCCGCGCGGGGGCCCGCGGCGGTCCGCACCCCTCGAC
>JBGPKU010000099.1:0-7135 GCA_041486085.1 Candidatus Limnocylindria bacterium
CGACCAGGACATCCTCGAGCGGCTTCCCCGCCACGCGCGGGTGCTGCATCCGCTCCCGCGCGGCCGCGAGCTGTCGCCGGAGCTGGACGGCGACGAGCGAATCGCGTGCTTCCGGCAAGCTCGGAACGGCCTGTTCGTGCGCATGGCGCTGCTCTCGCTGCTCGCCGGCAGGGCCTAGCAGCGCGGTCCGCGCGCGCCTCAACCAGAACTTAACCCGCCGACCGCCGACCGCCCACACCCCGGCCGGACACTTCCAGGGCAGCCGCGATCGCGGCATGGGAGGCTGTGCTGGCCACATACGTCCTGGGGATCAACTGCTACCTCCACGACTCGTCCGCCGCGCTGTACGAGGACGGACGCCTGGTGTTCGCGACCGAGGAGGAGCGGCTCAGCCGCGTCAAGAAGGACGCGCGCTTCCCCACCCGGTCCATCGACGCCGCGCTCCAGCACGCCGGCATCGGCCCGGAGGATCTTTCGGCGGTCGCGTTCGGCTGGGACCGCGCCGCGCTCACGCCGCTCCACACGATGAAGAGCACGCTCACCGGAGCGCTCCCGTTCGACGCGCGCCATCTGGTCGCGGGCACGCTCACCGCCGCGCGGGAGCTCTACGACGGCAACGGCCAGCGGCGGCTGCGCAAGCACTTCGGGCGCATTCCCGCGCCGGTCCACTTCATCGGC
Source organism: Candidatus Limnocylindria bacterium (assembly GCA_041486085.1). Lineage (GTDB taxonomy): Bacteria > Chloroflexota > Limnocylindria > P2-11E > P2-11E > CF-39. The sequence goes on from JBGPKU010000099.1 coordinate 679, forward strand.
CACCACGAGGCGCACGCCTGGAGCGCCTACGGGCTCTCCGGCTTCGACGACGCGCTTGTCCTGGTCATGGACGGCCGCGGCGCGTGGCAGTCGACGACCCTCTACCACGCCAAGGGCGAGACGCTGCGCCCGGTCAAGACCTTCGCCTTCCCGAACTCGCTCGGCTCGTTCTACGAGGCGTTCACCGACGTCCTCGGCTTCGAGCGGCACAACGACGAGTGGAAGGTGATGGGCCTGGCCGCGTACGGGATCCCGACGCAGGACCTGCGAGAGGCGCTCCAGGTCACGCCGGGCGGATACAAGGTGAACGCCGGGCTGGTCTGCGGCAGCTTCTTCAACGACCTGACGCGCATGACCGCGACCTACGGGCCGCGGCGCGATCCCGAGAAGGGCATCGATCAGGCGATGAAGGATCTGGCGGCCTCCGCGCAGCTCGCGCTCGAGCAGGCGGTGTTCGAGCTCGTGCGCGAGGGCGTGCGGCTCACCGGATCGCGCCGGCTCGCGCTCGCGGGCGGCGTCGCGATGAACTCGAAGGCCAACGGCCGGCTCCTCGCGTCGGGGATCATCGACGAGATCTTCGTCCAGCCGGCGGCGACCGACGACGGCACGGCCATCGGCGCCGCGATCGCGGTGCACAGGAAGATCGGCCTGCCGATCCCGCGGTATCGCATGGAGGACGCGTACCTTGGCCCGGAGTACGGGGAGTCAGAAGTCGCGCAGACCCTCCGCACCTACAAGCTGCGCAGCGTGCGCTCGGAGAACGTCGCGGGACTGACGGCGCGCCTGCTCGCGGACGGCAAGATCGTCGGATGGTTCCAGGGCCGCATGGAGTTCGGCCCGCGCGCGCTCGGGAACCGCTCGATCCTCGCGGACCCGAGGAGCGTCGAGATGCGCGACCGCGTGAACGAGGTCGTGAAGTTCCGCGAGGCCTGGCGCCCGTTCGCGCCGTCGTGCCTCGAGGAGGTCGCGGGACAGTACTTCGATGGATGCGTCGACGCGCCGTACATGATCCTGACCTACGACGTCCGCCCGGAGAAGCGCGCCATCATCCCGGCCGTGACGCACGCCGACAACACCGCGCGCGTACAGACCGTGAACAAGCGCGCGAATCCGCGCTACTGGGACCTGATCAACGAGTTCGGCAAGCTCACCGGCGTGCCGGTGGTGATGAACACGTCCTTCAACCTGAAGGGCGAGCCGATCGTCTGCACGCCGAAGGACGCGATCCGCACGTTCTACTCCTCGGGACTCGACGTCCTCGTGATCGGCGACCACGTCATCGCGAAGGACTCGGTCTGGCCCGCGATCGCAGGCGATACCGGGAGCGAACGCGAGCTGGTGACGGCGAGCTAGGGAGCCGACCGTGGCCGCACACGAGACCGCACTCGTCCTCGAGGACGGTTCCGTGTTCGTCGGCCGCCCGTTCGGCGCTCGCGCGGAGGCCACCGCGGAGATCGTCTTCAACACCGGGATGACCGGGTACGAGGAGGTCGCCAGCGACCCGTCGTACCGCGGGCAGATGGTCGTCATGACGCACCCGCAGATCGGCAACTACGGCTTCGCCGCACACCGGCTGGAGTCCTCGCAGCCGTGGATCGAGGCGTTCGTCGTCCGCGAGCTTGCGGCCCGGCCCCATCACTGGGAAGCCCGCCAGACGCTCGACGAGCATCTGGCCGCGTGGAACGTGCCGGGCATCGAGGCTATCGACACGCGCGCGCTCGTCCGCCGCCTGCGGGGCACCGGCACGCAGCTCGCGATGGTGCGGCAGAGCGGCGCATCCGGCTTCAGCGCTCACGACCTCGCGCGACTTACCGCGGAGCGCGTCGCCGTCGCGCCCGCTGGCAGCGACCTCGTCCGCGGCGCGAGCGGGCACGCGGCGTCGGGGACCGACGACCGGATCGTGATCGTCGATCTCGGCATCAAGTGGAACATCATCCGCTCGCTCGAACGACGGGGCGTCTCGCCGCGGGTCATGCGCTGGGACGCCTCGGCGGACCAGATCCTCGAGCGCCGTCCGCGCGCCGTCGTCATCTCGAACGGCCCGGGCGACCCGGCCGCGCTCGACGTGCCGATCCGCACGATCCGGAGCCTCATCGGCGCCGGCGTGCCGGTGATGGGCATCTGCCTCGGCCATCAGCTCCTCGGCCTCGCGGCGGGCGCGACGACGAGCCGCCTGCGCTACGGACATCACGGCGGGAACCACCCGGTCCGCGACACGCGCAGCGGCCGTGTGACCATCACGACGCAGAACCACGAGTACCAGGTCGACAACGGCTCGCTCCCCGCGGCAAGCGGCTTCGAGATCTCGCACATCAACCTGAACGACGGGTCGGTCGAGGGCCTGCGCCATCGCGAGCGCCCGATCTGGTCCGTGCAGTTCCATCCCGAAGGCGCGCCCGGTCCGCAGGACAGCCAGGGCCTGTTCGACGAGCTGCTCGCGACCGCGGAGATCGTCGCATGAACAAACGCAGGGTCCTCGTGCTCGGCTCTGGCCCGATCGTGATCGGCCAGGCGGCGGAGTTCGACTACGCCGGCACGCAGGCCTGCCGGGCGCTGCGCGAGGAGGGCATCGAGACCGTCCTCGTGAACTCGAACCCCGCGACGATCATGACCGACCCCGGCGTCGCCGACCGCACCTACGTCGAGCCGCTCGACCTCGAGCACGTCTCGCTCGTGATCGCGCGCGAACGGCCCGCCGGACTGCTCGCCGGATTGGGCGGACAGACCGCGCTGAATCTCGCGGTCGAGCTGGCGGACGCCGGCGTCCTCGCCAAATACGGCGTCGAGGTCTACGGCACGCCGATCGAGGGCGTCCGGGCGGCGGAGGATCGCGACCTGTTCAAGCGGCTCCTCGGGTCGATCGGCGAGCCGGTCGCCGAGAGCGCCGTCGCGCGCTCGTCGGCCGACGCGGAAGCGTTCGCGGCGACGGCGGGCTACCCGCTGATCGTGCGTCCCGCATTCACCCTCGGCGGCACCGGCGGCGGCACCGCGCGCACGCTCGCGGAGCTGCGCGACGTCGTCGCCTCGGGGCTGCAGGCGAGCCCCGTCGGTCAGGTGCTCGTCGAGCGATCGCTCCTCGGCTGGAAGGAGATCGAGTACGAGGTCATCCGCGACGCCGCCGACACCGCGGTGATCGTCTGCAACATGGAGAACTTCGATCCGATGGGCGTGCACACCGGCGACTCGATCGTCGTCGCGCCGTCGCAGACGCTGTCCGACCGCGAGTACCAGATGCTGCGCTCCGCGTCGCTCCGCATCGTGCGGGCGCTCGGCGTCGTCGGCGGATGCAACGTGCAGTTCGCGCTGGATCCGGTCTCGTCCCGCTACTTCGTCATCGAGGTCAATCCCCGCGTGAGCCGCTCGTCGGCCCTCGCGTCGAAGGCCACCGGCTATCCGATCGCGCGGGTCACCGCGAGGATCGCGGTGGGCCGGAGGCTGGACGAGATCGCGAACGCGGTGACGCGCCGGACGACCGCGGCCTTCGAGCCCTCCCTCGACTACCTCGTGGTGAAGATCCCGCGCTGGCCGTTCGACAAGTTCCCCGACGGTGACCGGCGGCTCGGCACGCAGATGCGCTCGACCGGTGAGGTCATGGCCATCGACCGCTCGTTCGAGGGCGCGCTCCAGAAGGCCGTGCGCTCGCTCGAGTTCGGTGGGCACGATCTCTTCTGGGAGGACCCGCGCTGGGACGACGCGGCGCGGCGCCAGCTCGTGACCGAGGCGAACGACCTGCGGCTCTGGGCGCTGATGGCCTCGCTGCGGCGCGGCGCGGCGCCCGAGGCGCTCGCGGCCGCGAGCGGAATCGACCGGTTCTTCATCGACAAGCTCGACCGGATCGCGGCCATGGAGCGGTCGCTCATCGCGGCCGCGCGGCCGGACCGCGGGCTGGTGCGCGACGCGAAGCGTCTGGGATTCTCGGACCGGCAGATCGGCCTCGTCTCGGGCGTGGACGCGGAGGCCGTGCGCGAGCAGCGTCATTCCTGGGGCCTCCGGCCGACGTACAAGATGGTCGACACCTGCGCCGCGGAGTTCGAGGCGGTCACGCCGTACTTCTACGGCACGTACGAGGACGAGAACGAGGCGCCGCCCCTCGAGGGCCCGAGCGCGGTGGTCCTCGGCAGCGGCCCGATCCGCATCGGCCAGGGCATCGAGTTCGACTATTGCTCGGTCCGCGCGTCGGAGGCGCTGCGGGCGTCCGGGGTTTCCAGCGTGATGGTGAACTCGAACCCCGAGACGGTGAGCACCGACTTCGACGCGTCGACCCGCCTGTACTTCGAGCCTCTCGATGAGGAATCCGTCCGCGACGTCCTCGAGAACGAGACGCCGGATGGAGCGGCGTCGCCGGGGGCGCTCACGCAGTTCGGCGGACAGACGGCGATCGGTCTGGCCGCGCCGCTCGCGCGCGCCGGCCACCCGTTGCTCGGCTCCAGCCTCGACGCGATCGACATCGCCGAGGATCGCGATCGCTTCGCGGACCTCATCGCGCGCCTCGGGATCCCGCAGCCGCCCGGGGCGATCGTCACCAGCCTCGATCAGGCGGCGCGCGAAGCGGGTCGCCTGGGCTATCCGGTGGTGGTGCGGCCGTCGTACGTGCTCGGGGGTCGCGCGATGGAGATCTGCCACGACGAGCGCGAGCTCCGAGCGTTCGCGACGATCGCGCGCATCGCGTCGGGTAGCCGGCCGCTGCTCGTCGACAAGTACCTGGGCGGCACCGAGATCGAGGTCGACGCGATCTCGGACGGCGAAGCCGTCCTCATCCCCGGGATCATGCAGCACGTCGAGCGCGCGGGCGTCCACTCCGGCGACAGCATCGCGCTCTATCCGGCGCCGGACCTCAGCCTCGCGCAGGTCGAGACGATCGTTCGTCACACCACGGCGATCGGCCGCGGGTTCGAGCTCCGCGGGCTGTTCAACATCCAGTTCGTGGTGTTCGGTGGCGAGGTGATCGTGCTGGAGGTCAACCCGCGTGCCAGCCGCACGGTCCCCTTCCTGTCGAAGGTCACCGGCATCCCGATGGTCGACATCGCCATCCGCATCGCGCTCGGCGGCTCGCTCTCGGACCTGCCGTATGGCTCGGGCCTGGTCGCGGCGCCGCGCGGCTTCTTCGCGGCGAAGGCGCCCGTCTTCTCGATGGCCAAGCTGATCGGCGTGGAGACGCGACTGGGGCCGGAGATGCGCTCCACCGGAGAGGTCATGGGGCTCGGGGCGACCGTCGAGGAGGCGATCGCGAAGGCGCTCCGCGGGGCGGGCCTGGTGCTGCCGGCCACCGGCCGGCGCGCGGCGATCGTCCGGCTCGACGTCTGGGACGAGCCGGAGCGCGAGGGCCTGCTCGGCGACCTAGCGGCGACCGGCTTCACCGTCCTCCCGCTCGATCCACGCGATACCGGCGACGCGGTGGCCGCGGTCCGCGACGGCCGCGTCGACCTGGTGGTCTCCACCGCCCGCGGTGCCGACGGCCTCGCGCTCCGCCGGGCCGCGGTCGAGCGTCGCGTCGCCTGCGTGACGAGCACCGACACGGCACGTGCGCTCCTGCGAAGCCATCGCGGAACGTTCACGCCACGCGTGCTCACCGTCGACGAGCACCGGCAAGCCGTCGGAGCGCGGACGACCCTCTAGCCGCGGCCGCGCTCGAGCAGCCGCATCCTCAGGGGCGCAGGGTCACTCTGCGGCGGCGGCCGCCTTGCTCTTCTCGGCCTTGCCCGTCCTCGCGTCCTCGAGGTGCACGACGCTGTCGTAGCCGAGCTGTTTGAAGAGGCGGTTCTGCGCGACCAGCAGGCGCAGCGGCTCGTCCCCGTCCGCGAAGTGTTGGTGCACGGTGTTCTGCGGCACGTAGAGCACGTCGCCTGGCGTGAAGTCGTGGCGGCTCGGCTCGTCCGCGATCCGCGCGTAGTACTTCTCCGCGATCTCCGCGTCGACCTCCCAGTGCAGGCTGTGGCCCTTGCCCGAGATCACGTAGCAGACCTCGTCGGCCATGTGCCAGTGCTTCCCCGACGCGCCACCCGGCCGGATCTCCTGTTCGTACAGGTCGACCGCGTACGAGCGGACATCGGTGCGCTCCGGAGAGGAGATGACGCGCACGTGACCGTCGCGCGTGTCGACCCACTTGGTGTCCGCGCGCTTCACGATCTTCTTGCGCATGGTGGCGTCGGGGCTCCAGAGCTTCGACCAGTCCTGGCGCGCGCCGAAGCCCGGGCGGTCGAACGGCTTGCTCCGGCCCTGCTGGATGAGCCCCAGGAACATCCACTCGGCCTTGGCCTTGATCACGAGGGCGAGAGCGCGCTCGGTCGTGCTCGCGTTGTAATGGCGGTGCACGGCCTCTGTGTGGACGATCGCGAAGTCGCCCTCCTCCCAGTCGTAGCGAACGCCGTCGTGGATCTCGTAGCCCTTGCCCTCGAGGATGTAGAACGTGGCTTCGTTCTGATGGCCGTGCCCGTGGTTCGACCCGCCCGGCTTGAGC
>JBGPKU010000100.1:0-6529 GCA_041486085.1 Candidatus Limnocylindria bacterium
CCCGCGGCGCCGAGCGCGGCGGGGATGCCGAGGGCATCCCATCCGCACAGCGCCCACCACTCGCGGCCGTCGCTGCGGACGCGGAAGTCGGTGGGCTCGACGCAGAACGGGTTGTACGAGTAGATCTCGCTCGACTCGCGCCTTGGGATGAAGACGTGCGCGGCGATCATCCGATCGAACGATGCGCCCACGGTAGGAGCATCGCTTCCGATGTCGGAAGCGACCTGCGCGATGGTCGGCACGGCGCCGCGACGGCGGATCGACGCGGCGATCGTCTCTCGCACGATGCTGTCAAATGCTGCGTCGTCGGCCATCAGGTCATGCGGGGAGCCGGCCCTGCAGGATCGTCGCGAGCGTCGCGGTGTCGATATTGCCACCGGACACGACGCAGACGACGTTCCCGCGGCCGGCCTTGCCGGCGACGGCCGCGGCGACCGACGCCGCACCGGCACCTTCGGCCACGACGTGATTGCGGTCGACGAGCAGGCGGATGGCCGCGGCCACCTCCTCGAGTGTGGATACGAGCGAGCCGTCGAGCAGCTCCTTCGCGAGCGCGAACATCTCGGGAAACACGCGCGGCCCCCCGATGCCGTCCACGAACGTGCGGGTGTGCTCGATCGTGGTCGCCTCGCCTTTTCGCAGCGACGCGTCGAGGGGCGCGGAGGTCGCCGCCTCCGCCGCGTACACCTTGGTCGCCGGCCGGAGCGCCCGTATCGCCGACGCGATCCCGCTCGCTAGGCCACCGCCGCCGAACGGCACGACCACGGCGTCGACATCCGGCAGATCCTCGAGTATCTCGAGACCGATCGTGCCGTTCCCCGCCATCACCGCATCATCGCTGAACGCATGCACGAACAGCCCCTCGATGCCCTCGCGTTTGTGCGTCCGGAAGGTGTCGAACCACTCGTCGTGTGGCACCGCCACGACCTTTCCGCCCAGACGCTTGACCGCCGCGAGCTTCGTGGCCGGCGCGCCCTCGGGCACCACGACGGTGCACCGTACTCCGAGCCGCCGCGCGTTCCAGGCGACGCCCTGCGCCATGGTCCCGGCGCTCGCGGTCCACACGCCGCGCGCCAGGTCGGCCTTCGACGCGAGCGCCATGGCATTGCTCGCGCCGCGGATCTTGAACGAGCCGATCGGCTGCAGGCACTCGAGCTTCAGGTAGATCCGGGCCGAAGGGTCGTCCGCGCCGAGGCGCACGAGCGGTGTCCGCAGGATCGAGCCGGCGATGCGTTCGCGCGCGGCGCGGATGTCGGCGAGCGGGATCATCGGTGCTTGGTGTACTTCACGAGATCGAGGTCGTAGTAGCGGGCCGGTCCGACGTACCGCATGCCCGACTTCTCCATCACGCGGCGTGACGCGACGTGCTCTGGAAAGCAGATCGCGATGATCTCCGTGAGTCCGCACTCCTTGAATCCGTGTGCCAGGCAGGCGGAGGCGGCCTCCGTCGCGATCCCCTTCCCCCACTGCTCCTTCGCGAAGTGGTACGCGACCTCGACCTCCGGTCCGACCCCCTGGACGAGGAACAGGCCGCAGTCCCCGATGAGCTCTCCCGTCTCCTTGAGCTCGACAGCCCAGAGGCCGAAGCCGTTTTCTCGCTCGTGCCGCATGAAGCGCTCGATGGAGGCGCGCGTCCGATCGACCGAGGGCGATGCGCCGCGCGGGATGAACTTCATCGCCTCGGGATCCCCGAACACGCGGTCGTGCAGCGCCGCTGCGTCTTGCAGGGTGAATGGGCGGATGACCAGGCGAGGTGTCTCTATGGGCAGCGGCACGGCGGGAACATAACGCAGAATCGCCGACATGGCAGACGTGCGCGCGTTCCGCGCTCTCCGCTACGACGAGCACGTCGCCGGACCGCTATCCGACCTCGTGTGCCCGCCGTACGACATCATCTCCGCCGAGCAGCGCGCGCTGCTGGCGGCGCGAAGCCCGCACAGCTTCGTGCAGGTGGAGCTGCCGGCCGAGGACTCACGCGGGTACGCACGCGCTGCCGAGCTGTTGCACCGGTGGCGTGAGAAGTCGGCGCTCCGCCACGATCCGGCGCCGGCGCTGTACGTCCACGACCACGAGTTCTCGCTGCGAGGCGCGCGGTTGACGCGCCGCGGCGTATTCGTCGCGCTGCGTCTGCATGAGCCGAGAGAGGGCGTCGTCCTGCCGCACGAGCGGACGTTCCCCAAGGCGAAGGCCGATCGACTCGAGCTGCTTCGCGCGACGCGAACGAACACGAGCCCGGTCTTCGCGATGGTCGACGCCGGGCGCGCCATCACCGCGCTGGCTGGCGCCGGGCGCGAGGTCGCGAAGGCGACGGTCGACGGCGATGCCCACCGGCTCTCCAGCGTGACCGAGCCCGACGCGATCGCTGGGTTCGTCGCGGCCGTTCGAGGCCTGCGCGTGTACATCGCCGATGGCCATCACCGCTTCGAGACCGCGCTCACGTACGCGAACGAGCGTCGCGCGGAGCCGGACGCACCCGAGCGCTTCACGTTGGTGTCGCTGTCCGCGCTCGACGACCCCGGCCTGCGCATCCTCGGCACGCATCGCGTGGTCCGCCCCGGTGACTCGGCTGCCGAGTCGGCGATCGCGTCAGCCCTGGACGCCGCGATCGCGCGATCGTTCGACGCCTCGCTGATCGACCGCGGCGGGATCGATGCAGCGGGCATCGTCCTGGTGCGGGACGGGCGGTTCCACAGGCTCGAGCCGCGACGCGACGCGGACCGATCCTCGCTGCCTGCGGCCTGGCGTGAGCTGCCGGTCGCGCTCGCGGAGGAGCTCCTCATCAAGGCGGCCCGCGAGGCGGGCGCCGATGTCACGTACGAGCACGACGCCGAACGCGCGATCCAGATAGCGCGCGGTGACACGAGCGCCGTGCTCATCCGCGCGGTGGATCCCGCGACGCTGCGCGCGGTGGCCGACGCCGGCGAGCGGCTGCCGCAGAAGACGACGTACTTCTATCCGAAGGTGCCCGCGGGCCTGGTGATCCGCTCGCTCGATTGAGCCCTGATCAGTCCGGGATAGCGCTGGCACGAAGATCGCTGCGTCGTCCGGCAGGAGGTGCGCTCATGCGCCAGATCTTCATCGCACTGCTGCTGCTCGGCGCGCTCGCGTCGCTCGGCGGCGTCGCGTGCGCTCCCGGCGGCAACGGCCCGGCCCCAAGCGGCGGTCCGGGCTACTAAGTCGTGCGATAGAGCGCGCGCGGCCGTGACAGATCGGCGATCGCCGAGAGTGTCGCGAAGAGACCGGCGAGCACTACCGCTCCGAATACGAAACCCGCGGCGTCGTGAACGCCGACCGATTCGAGCGCAAGCTGGCCGATGCCGCCCCAGTTGAAGAGGAACTCGACGATCGGCAGGCTTGCGACCGAGACGCGAAGCCCGCTCCCCAGTGCCTCGATGAGCACGGGACGGACGTGCGGCAGAACGTGCACCGCGAGGATCCAACTCGTACCGAGCCCCTTTGCGTTCGCGGTCGTGATGAAGTCGCTGTCGAGGACGTCCTGCATGCGCGTCGCCGTCAGCTGCGCCGTGTACGCGACCGCGGGCAATGAGATCGAGACGAGCGGAAGCACCAAGTGACCGTCGTAGCCGAAGCCGAACACTGGGAGTAGCCGACCGCCCTCCGGCGTCGCGCCGACGACGATCACCGCGATCTGCAGGAAGTACGCGACGAAGAACGCTGGGACGGCGGTGAGCAGGCTGGTGAGGCCGACGATGCCACCGCTCGCGACGGCCCGGCGGCGCATAAGGGCCGCCGCGATGCCCAGCAGCGTGCCGACGGTGATCGCGAGCACCGCGGCACCCGCGAGCAGAGCGAGGCTGCGGAACATCGCGTCGACCATCAGCTCTGCGAACGGGCGGTGATAGAGGTCCGACAGTGAGAGGCACTGGAGCGAACGGAAGTTGCTGGGCGTCGCCGGCGTGATTACCGTCGGCCCGGTGAAGCAGCTGACGCCCGGCCGAGGCTGGTACGTCGCGTACTGGTCCATCGCGACCGGGATCACGAGCGCAAGGACGAGCCAAACCGCGGCGACGACCAGAGGAACGCGAAGCACGCGCACGAGCGCCCAGCTCATCGCGGCAGCTCCTCCGCGCCCAGCGCACGACGGCCCGCGAGGTAGCCGATGAGCGCTGCGGCATCGCCGCGCAGGTCTCCGGAGCCGCCTGAGCCGGCGATGACGATGGCCTTCCTCTCAAAGAATGGACGACTGCCCGTCCACTGCCAGGTGTCGATCAGCTGCGTCGTCCGCGTGACGGCGTGCCGCGCGCTGGCCTTGTCGGCGTAGAGATCGATCGCCGGAACGAGTTCGCCGAACGGCGTGCTGAAGCGGAGCTCGCTCCCATCGACGTTCTCGAGGATGAGCATGAGAGCGATCCGCCTGCCCTTCAGAGCGTCGGCGACGCTCTGGGAATTCACGGTTGGATCGACCGATGGGTCGAACTCGACGAAGATGAACGGGGCGTGCCGAGGAACGAGCTCGCGAGCGAGAGCCGCCAGAACGTCGGCAGCGGCATGGTCGGATGCGTTCCGGCGGACACCCCAGACGACGATCCGACCGATGTCGGCCGACAGGTCGGCGACCTCGCCCACGACGCTGCGCACGTGGGCCGACGCCCGCTCGAGCGAGACCTCGACCTTCGCGCGGACACCGAGGTCCCGGGACGCGGAGTGTGTCGTCGCCTCGCTGCCGGCCTGGAGCCAGTCCGCGAAGGGAGTCACGCTGAGACCCGTGCTGGCCACGAGTTGCTCAGCAGCGGGCAGGCTCAGCACGACGACCGGAACGCCCGCGGGAGACGTGACGGGCTCCGCGATCTCAAGCCGCCGGTAGGGGTTCGTCGGTGTGACGAAGCTCGTGGCGGTGTTCACGTAGCGTGGTAGCTCCGCGTCCACGAACAGCACCGCGGCTGCCCCGCGCTTCACGGCGTTCGCGATGCTCGTATCGACACTGGGTCCGATCGTGACGCGGCCAGGTCCGGTCACTCCCCTGAACTTGACGAGGAGCACGACCTTGCCGCGCACGTCGACGCCGGAGTAATCGTCGGTATAGCGGGCGATCTCGCTACCGAGGTCGAGCGGCGAAAAGACACTGGTGCGCGCCTGCGGCGGATAGTCGGCCGGGGAGACGCCGCGTCCAACGAAGACGAGCGGCGCCTCGACCTGTCCCCCACCGGTACCGGCGTAGACGAATGGCCGAACGTCGACCGGCGTGGCCGACTCGACCGCCGTCGCTCCGCCCACCGCGACCGATGCCGGACGGACCTTCACGATCTGCGTCGTGTCGCGCTCCACGGTCCAGCTGCCGCCGACCGACCGCAGCCCGGCCTGTGCGAAAGCAAACGCTAGATCCGACTCGGGGCGCACCTCGGCACGCGCGGCGTTCGCCCAGTCGCGAGCCCCGGCATAGCGCTCCGGCACGACCGCGGACGCCGCGAACACGGCGACCACCGCGATGGCCAGTGCCGCGGCCGCACGACGGCGGAGATCCTGCAGCACGTCGCGGCGCGCGTACCGTCGCGCCAGTGCGAACGCCACGGCCGCCACCGCCACAGCGGTGACCGCGAAGGCGATGCCCGGTACGAGAAACAGCCACCGCGTCGTCCACAGGCTGTCGATCGACCGCGCATTCGTGTTGGCGAGGAGGCCGCCCCATTCCGACAGCTCTGAGACCTGGTCGGAGCCCAGCGGCCCAGCACGAGCGATGGTCAGCGACGCAGCGATGTTCACGGAGCGCGTCGCGCCGACGAACGCGCCGATCACTCCGAGCTCGGCTATGAGCACGAGCGACGCGATGACCTGCTGGCTGGTGTTAATCGCAAGGAGAGGAACAAGATGCGGGACGTGGTGACGAAGGAGGATGCGGACCCGTCCGACACCGAGCGCGGCCGCGCCGAGGGTGAAGGGCATGAGTGCCAGCCGGTCCAGCTCCGCGCGGATGACCCGATAGGGTCCGGCCCACCCGGTGACCAGGACCGCGCCGATGAACACGAGGATCGTCGTGTCGGCGCGCACGAACACTTTGATGAGGATCAGCGCAACGAGCGTCGCCGGGACGGCGGAGACGAGCTCACCGAGCGAATCGGTGAGGATGCGCACCGATCGCGACCACGTGCCGACGGCCGCGATGAGTAGACCCGCGACGACGCGAGCGACGCCGCTGAGCAGCACGATGACGAGCGTCGGTCGTGCGCCCGCGAGCACCAGGCTGAAGAGGTCGCGGCCGAGAACGTCGGATCCGAATGGGAACACGAGACCCGGGTCGTACGGACGCGGATCGCGGCCGTGCTCGAGCACGAAATAGATCGCCTCGTGCGGGGCGATGCGCTCACCGAATAGCGCTACAAGGAGGAGCGCGAAGAACGCGAAGATGCCGATGTAGGACCACGGATCACGGCGCGGCATTCAAAGACCATACCGGGCGACGCGCAAGAGGTTCCCTGCGGCACGTCACCAACGGCGGGGAGGGAGGGATTCGAACCCTCGTCGGCGCATCACTGCATCCGAACGGGTTTAGCAAACCCGCGCACTAGACCAA
>JBGPKU010000101.1:0-6522 GCA_041486085.1 Candidatus Limnocylindria bacterium
CGTCGACCCGATCGACGACGTGCGCGGCTCTGCGTCGTACAAGCGGGAGATGGCGCGTGTGTGGACCGAGCGCGCCCTCAAGGCTCTGATCGCATGAAGCTGTCACACACCGCGAAGATCCCAGCGCCCGCCACGAAGGTCTGGGCCGTCGTCATGGACATCCCCGTCGCCGCGCGGTGCGTCCCCGGCGTGGCCGCGGTGACGCCGAGTGGACCGGAGAAGTTCAGAGGCTCGTTGCTGGTCCAGATCGGGCCGGTGCGGCTTGTGCTCGACGGCGACATCAGCGTCACCGCACGCGACGACGCCGCGCGGCGTGCCTCACTCCGGGCCGATGCCAAGGACTCGCGTCTGGGGGGCACCGTGCGCGCCACGGTCGACGTTTCGCTGCGGGATCTCGCAGATGGCTGCGAGCTGCGCATCGACAGCGACGTGCAGATCGGCGGTCGTATCGGCGAGTTCGGCCAGCCCGTCATCAAGCGGAAGTCCGATCAGCTCCTCGCGCAGTTCGCGCAATGCCTGGGGACGAGCGCGACCCAATGACGGGCGCACCGCCGTGACGAGCGCGGTCAGCGCCAACCCCGACGTCTTCTCGACGCCGGAGCGGCGCGTGGAGGGCCGCGACAAGGTCACCGGCGCGGCGATGTACGCCGCGGACTTCAAGCGCGCGGGGATGCTCCACGCGGCGTTCGTGGGCAGCCCGCACGCCCATGCGCTCGTGAAACGGGTCGAGGTGAACGCGGCACGATCGCTCCCGGGCGTCCGGGCCGTGCTCACGGGCGCGGACACCAAGCCCGCCCGCTTTGGACGGCGGCTGCAGGACTGGCCGGTGGTCGCGTGGGACCGCGTGCGCTTTCTTGGCGATCGCGTCGCAGCGGTCGCCGCCGACACGCTCGAGATCGCCGAGGAGGCTGCACGGCTCATCGCCGTCGAGTACGAGGAGCTCCCGCCGGTTTTCGACCCGGCGCGCGCCATCGCGCCGGACGCGCCGGTCCTCCATCCCGACGCGGCGGAGTACCGCATGCTCGGGATGACGCGCGGCGGCGTCCCGCACCCGAACGTCCAGGGCCACCAGGTGCACGAGCACGGCGATCTGGCCGGCGGCTTCGCGCGCGCCGCGCGCGTCTTCGAGCACGAGTTCCGCGTTCCGCGGGTGCATCAGGGATACATCGAGCCGCGCGCGTCGCTCGTCTGGACCGAGGGCGACATCGTGCACGTGGTGACCACCAACAAGGCGCCGTTCTCTCTTCGAGACCAGCTGGCTGCCACGCTCGGGATGCCCGCGCGGCAGATCGTCGTGCACACGCCGCACGTCGGAGGCGACTTCGGCGGCAAGGGCCTCTCGCTCGACGAGCACGCGCTTGTCTTCCTGGCGCGGGCGACGGGGCGTCCGGTGCGGTCCGTCATGCGCTACGCCGACGAGCTGCAGATCTCGAACACCCGCCACGCCGCGGTCATCCGGCTGCGCACCGGGGTCGACGGCCAGGGACGCATCACCGCGCACGAGGCGACGGTGCTCTTCGACGGCGGCGCGTACGCGGCCGGCAAGCCGGCGGCCCTCCTGATGCCCGGCGACGCGATGCTCACGCTCGCCGGCTATCACGTGCCCGCGTCGCGGGTCGAGGTGACGACCGTGTATACGAATCAGCTTCCCGCCGGCCACGACCGCGCACCCGGCCAGCCGCAGAACTCGTTCGCGGCGGAGTCGCACCTCGACCTCATCGCGAGGGAGCTGCGGATCGATCCGCTCGCGCTGCGCGAGCGCAACGCCATCCACGCGGGCCAGGTCGACGTCCACGGCGACGAGTGGCACGAGTCGGAGGTGCCGCGCGTGCTCGCGACGCTCCGAAACGCGGCGCGCTGGGGATCGCGGCTGGAGCCCGATCACGGTCGCGGGATGGCGCTCGGCGTCCGCCATGTCGGTCGCGGCAAGACCGCGCTCGAGCTGACCCTCGATACCGACGGCGGCGTGCTCGTGCGCACCGGCGTGACCGATCAGGGTGGCGGCGCGCACACCATGATCGGGCGTGTCATCGCGAGGGAGCTCGGCCTCGCGCCGGAGCGCGTGCGCATCGAGCAGCTCGACACCGCGACCTCGCCGCAGGACCCCGGCGTCGGCGGGAGCCGCGTCACTCCGGTGCACGGCAACGCGGCGCTCGACGGCGCGCGCAGGATCAAGGCGGCCCTCGCGGAAGGGAAGGCGGCGCCGATCACGGTGCTCGGTGCCGCGGAACAGAGTGCGCACATGTTCGGCGCGTACGCCTTCGCGCTCGAGGTCGCGGTCGATCGAGAGACCGGCGCGTTCCACATCGTCGATGCGGTGCTCGTCGCGGACGTCGGCACGGTCATCAATCCCGTGGCGGTGCGCGGCCAGCTCGAGGGCGGCTTCGTCTTCGGACTCGGACAGGCGGTGATGGAGGAGCTCGTCCTCGAGGACGGCCGTGTCGTGACCGCGAATCTCGGCGACTACAAGATCCCGACGATCGCCGACGTGCCGGATCTGCGGATCACTCTGCTGACGGACGCGATCGGCCCGGGCCCCTTCGGCGCCAAGTCGGTCGGGGAGCTCGCGAATCCGGCCGTGCCCGCCGCGGTCGCGAACGCCGTGGCCGACGCGGTCGGCGCGCGCGTGCACAGCCTGCCGATCACGGCGGAGAAGGTGCTCGCCGCGGCGGGGCCGCGCTCGCGCTAGCGGAAGCGGTGCGGCTGCCTGCGCCGCACGATCGTGTCGACGAGCGCGGGCATCCGTTTTTCACGGACGTACGCCGCGGCGCGGGCGATAGCCGGCCCGGCCTGGTCCGGATCGGTGATCGGTCCCTCGGCGTACCAGCCCATGCTCCGCGCCATCGCCGCGAAGTCGGGTGCGGGAGCGTCGATCTCCTGGCCAACGCCCGCGTTCTCGACCGGCGTCCCACGGTGGCGGGCCACGCGGATCTGGTGCTCGAAGTCGTTGTAGTACGCGCGGTTGTTGTACATGACCGCGAGGATCGGGATGCGGCTGTTCGCCGCGGTCCAGAGCGCGCCAGGGTCGAACATCAGATCGCCGTCCGGCTGCACGTCGACGACCATCTTGTCCGTCTCCCGGTAGGCAAGGCCGACGCCGAGCGAGACCGCGATCTGTGTCGCCGTGCCGAACGAACGGCCGGGATGCCGCGCCGGCGAGTCCATGTCCCAGAGGCGCAGCGCCCAGTCCTCGAGGGTGTTCGCCGTCAGGACCCAGTCATCGTTCCTGATCACCGACCAGATCTCCGACGCGAGACGCGGCGCGGTCATCGGCGCCGCGCCCCAGTCGACCTTCGCCTCGCGTTCCCACGCGGCCACCAGCTCGTCGTGCCGGGCAGCGATCGCGTTGCGCCTGGCGGTCAGGTCGCGACCGGGCGTCCGCTCGCGGAGCAGGCGCCGCAGCTCCGGCAGCGCCAGACGGGTGTCGGCCACGATCGAGAGCGTCACCGGCTGGAAGTCGCCCAGGTCCTCGGCCCACTTCGAGAGGCGCAGCTCCGACAGCCCGATGTCGACGATGGGCGTACCGGGCACCAGGCGAGATCGCTTGGCGCGATCGCGGCTGTCGCGGTCGAGCTCGTTGAGCGCGCGATGCAGGTCGCCGACGTCGAGCGAGATCACCAGGTCGGCCTCGCGCAGCGCCTCGCCCGAGCCGAACGAGAGGTTCAGCGGGTGGCGGTTCGGCATGTTCACGCGGCCGTGCATGTCGACGACGGCCGCGGCGAGCTCCTCGGCCAGCCCGACCAGCTCGGTGAACGCGTCGGCATGCCGTCCGGTGAACTCGGTGACGATCACCGGTCGCTCCGCGCGGGCGATCAGGTCCGCTGCGCGCGCCAGCGCCGCAGGATCGGCCTGCACCGGCGCGGGCCGCCCCGCGCTGGCCACGCTCTCCACCGAGAGCGGATGGCCGATCTCGTCCTCCTGCAGGCCCGCGTCGTAGCAGAGGTACACCGGACCGGCGGGCTCGGTCGTCGCGATGCGGTACGCCCGCGCGAACGAGGCGGGGAAGTCGTCGATGGAGTGCGGCTGATCGTCCCATTTCGTGAAGTTGCGCACCGCCTCGCCCTGTACCTGCGCGGTGTGGATCCAGTCGATGGCGGGGCGGCGGCGCGTGCGGTCCATCGGACCGGTGCCACCCATGACGATCACCGGCACGCGATCGAGCTGCGCGTAGTACACGCCCATCGACCCATGGAGCAGGCCGACCACGTCGTGGACGATCGCGCCCATCGGCCTGCCCGTCGTCTTCGCATAGCCGTGGGCCAGCGACACGGCGATCTTCTCGTGCGTGCAGAGGATGATCTCGGGCTTGCCCCCGCCGTAGTTCACCAACGAGTCATGGAGGCCGAGATACGTCGCACCCGGATTCAGCGCGACGTAGTCGATGCCGAACTCCTGCAGCAGATCGACGATGACGTCGGAGCCGTAGCGGGGCGAGCGCGTCGCGGTCCGCCCCCTCACCTCGGTTACTGCGGCGTGCACGAAGTGCACATGCCAAGCAGACGAGCGCAGCGAAGCTGCGCGACTATTTCCCGACCCCGCGCTTCTCGGCATCGGCGACGTACTTGTCGTCGATGACCTTGGTCACGTCGAGGTCCTTCACCTTCGCGTTCGTCGCGACGAGCGTGTCACGCGTCGAGTTGAACGCCGACACGATGGGATGCGGGTACGACGGGAAGATGGTCTTCACGTAGAAGTCGTAGGTCTGCGAGAGGGCATCGGCGTCCTTGGTCGTGTCCAGCTTCAACAGCCGCGCGAGGATCGGCAGCGTCTTGGTCTTGTCCTTCTTGGCGACGGCCAGCGCCTCGATCTCGGCGTCGACGTAGCCCTGGAGGGCCTGCGGATTCTTGTCGGCCCACGACTTGAGGACGATCGTGCAGTTGTCGGTCGCCGGCAGGTTCTGCGCGGCGAGGTCGTAGATCACCTTGAAACCGCCCGCGAGCAGCGCGACGGTGTCCGGCGGGTGGCCCGGGCCGGCGTACGCCGCGCCACCGAGCATCCCCTTCGTTAGGTTCGCGGTCGATCCGAACGCCTGAATGTTCACGTCCTTCGCCGGGTCGAGCCCGAGCTTCTTCAGTGCCTCGGTGGCAGCAACGTAGGCGGAACCGCCGACGCTCGCGACGCCGACGACCTTGCCCTTCAGGTCGGCGGGCGAGCTGTAGTCGGTCTTCGCGAGGAGCTGCCATGGCGTGACGGGCACGAAGAGCGCGACGACGACCATGTCCGAGCCCGCGACGAATCCGCTCATCGCCTCCGTCCCGCCGAAGTTCCCGACCTGCGTCTGGCCGGACACGAGCGCGGCCGCGGACGGCGCGCCGCCGTCGATCAGGTCGATGCTCACGTCGAGGTTGTACTTCTCGAAGAGGCCAAGCTCCTTGGCCATGAACGGGGCGAGATTCGCCGGCGTGATGTTCCCGTAGGACGACTTGATCTTCACCGGCGCCGGCTTCGGCGTCGCGGTCGCCACGGCGACGGTCGGGGCGATCGTCGCGGACGGTGACGGCGCCGCGGCGCTCCCGCCGCAGGCGGTCGCCACGAGTGAGACCAGGAGCAACGGCACGAGGACACGTGCGGATCGCATCGAGCACCTCCCACAGCCGACCCGGGTTTGCGGCAATGGTTATACCATTCGGCCGCAGCCAGAGTGTTCTCCGTGGAGGTGTGCGCGTGAGCGAAGACGGTGGACGCGTGTTCCTGCGGGGGATCAGCTCCGAGCAGTACGGCCTCGGCGAGCACCGGCGCGCACAGCTCGCCGCGCCGCGCGTGCGGCGCGCCGGAAGCGTCACCGACGACGCCAAGGTCGGTCACTCCGGTGATTCGGACGAGGGCCAGTCGAAGACCTGGTGGATGCTCGGCCCTGGCGACGAGCCTTTCCTGACCCAGACGCTCCACGTCCATTTCGTCGAGCTCAAGCCGGGCGGGTCGAACCACGGGCACGGCCACCAGAACGAAGCGACGTTCTACATCCTCGAGGGCAAGGGCTACGAGATCCATGACGGCGTGCGCTACGACTGGGAGGAAGGCGACTTCGCGATCGTCCACACCGAGGCCGTGCACCGCCACTACAACGCGAGCACGACCGAGCGCGCGCTGGCCCTCGTGATCAAGGCGAAGGCCGAGTGGATGTTCCTGGGGCTCATCCAGCAGGGCCGGAGCAGGCCGTTCGACCGCCCAGGCTTCGGCACGCGCCAGGAGTGGTCCAAGCTCTGGAGCCCCGACGCCCCGAAGCGCAAGAAGATCGTCAAGCGCGCGGACACCACGTGGGTCGACACGCGCGACGGCCACGTGCGCGTGATCTCCTCGCCCGAGCGCACCGATGTCCGCTCCTACGCGGTCGACCTCTACGAGCAGGAGATCCAGCCCGGCGGGGCGTCGGGGAAGCATTGGCACATGGCCGACGAGGTCTGCTACGTGATCTCGGGCAAGGGCCACAGCCTGCAGTGGGAGGTCGACGCGGAGATCGCGGAGAAGTACTACGCGCGGATCGCGGACGAGCCGAGCCGCCACGACTTCACGCCAGGCGAC
>JBGPKU010000102.1:0-6411 GCA_041486085.1 Candidatus Limnocylindria bacterium
CGACGATCGCCGCGAACTGCGTGAGGTCGACCCCGGTGATCGGTGGAGGCTGCGGAGCCGCGGGTGGGGTCGTCGACGCCACGCGCCCGACGCTAACAGGTCGGCTACGAGACAATCGATGCATGGTCACACCGGCCCTCGAGAAGCGCGTCGCCGACCTGCGCGGGCGGATCCAGACGGCGAACTACGAGTACCACGTGCTCGACAAGCCGATGATCGCGGACGAGGCGTACGACGCGCTCATGCGCGAGCTGCGAGAGCTCGAGGCGAAGCATCCGGAGCTCGTCACGCCGGAGTCTCCGACGCAGCGCGTCGGCGCCGCGCCCTCCAGCCGGTTCGCTCCGGTGGAGCACGCGCGCCCGATGCTCAGCCTCTCGAACGTCTTCGATGAGGGGGAGTTCCGCGCGTTCGATCAGCGCGTGCGCAAGGCGCTCGGGCGCGACGACATCGGCTACGTCTGCGAGCTGAAGATCGACGGGCTCGCGATCAACCTCATGTATCAGGACGGGACTTTCGTGCAGGGTGCCACGCGTGGCGACGGGACCACAGGCGAGGACGTGACCGCGAACCTGCGTACGATCAAGTCGATCCCGCTGTCGCTCCGAGCGCGCGTGGCGGGGCGCGTCGATGTGAGGGGCGAGGTATATCTGCCGAAGAAGTCGTTCGAGGCGACGAACAAGGAGCGGGCCGAGCGCGGTGAGCCGACCTTCGCGAACCCTCGTAACGCCGCGGCCGGCGCGGTGCGGCAGCTCGAGCCCGCGGCGACGGCGAAGCGGAACCTCGCCTTCTTCGCGTACTCGGCCGCCGGCCTCGACGTCGCATCGCAGTCCGAGCTGCTGACGCGTCTTCGCCATCTCGGGATCCGCACGAACCCGCACTGGCGCGGCGCGAAGGACGTCGACGCTGCGCTCGCGTTCGTGAACGAGTGGAAGGAGAAACGCCACGACCTCGAGTACGGGACCGACGGCGTGGTCGTGAAGGTCGACCGGGCCGAGGATCAAGACAGGCTCGGGTTCGTCGCGAACAACCCGCGCTGGGCGACGGCGTTCAAGTTCCCCGCGGAGCAGGCGGCGACGACGATCGAGGACATCCTCGTGTACGTCGGCCGCACCGGCGTCCTCACGCCCGTCGCGGCGCTGGCTCCGGTGCTCGTCGGAGGGACGACGGTCCGCCGTGCGACCCTCCACAACCTCGACGAGGTCCACCGTCTCGACGTTCGCAAGGGCGATCGCGTGATCATCCAGCGCGCCGGCGACGTGATCCCCGAGGTCGTGCGGATAGAGGTCGAGGCAAGGGAAGAGGGGAAACCCTTCCCGCAATTCGAGATGCCGAAGACATGCCCCGTCTGCGACGGCGTCGTCGAGCATGCCGAGGGCGAGGTCGCGTACCGCTGCGGGAACCCGGTGTGTCCAGCGAAGACGGGTCAGCGCATCGGCCACTTCGTGGGGCGCGGTGGTATGGACATCGAGGGCATGGGCTGGGCGCTCGTCTCGCAGCTGCAGGAGCGTGGCCTGGTGACCGATCCCGCTGACATCTTCTTCCTCACAAAGGAGCAGATCCTCGGGCTCGATCGCTTCGCGGACAAGAGCGCGACGAACATCTACGACCGGATCCAGGCGGCGCGTCGGCGACCCCTGGATCGCGTGATCAACGGCCTCGGCATCCCGCACGTCGGCGAGACGACCTCCGAGGACCTGGCCCGCTGGCTCGCGCCAAGGCTCGGGGCCGATCCGACGTTCGCCGACGTGCTCGGCGTGCTGCGCGAGGCGACCGTCGACGATCTTCAAGCGATCGCCGGCGTCGGCGGCGTGGTGGCGAAGAGCATCCACGAGACCGTCCACGATCCCGAGGAGCAGCGGTTCCTGGATCGCCTCGCGACCGCCGGCATCCGGGTCATCCCGCCCGCGGCGCGACCAGCCGTCGAGGCCGGGCCGCTCGCCGGCAAGACGATCGTCTTCACCGGCACGCTCGAGCTGCGCTCCCGCGAGGAGGCCGAGGCGCTCGCCAGATCATTGGGCGCGAAGGTCACCGGGTCGGTCAGCGCGAAGACCGATCTGCTGGTCGCGGGGCCCAAGGCGGGTACAAAGCTCGATAGGGCGCGTCAGCTCGGTGTCAAAGTGGTCGATGAGGCGACCTTCGAGGCTATGCTCCGTTAGCAGTTCGGAAGGGTAGGGATTTGTACCAGCCACAGACCGCACAGCGACCCATTGCCCCCGCCGCCGCGTCGGCCGCGCCGGAATTGCCGGCGATCCCTCTCCCGCCCGAGCCGCAGACGGTCGAGCAGACCGGACTCACCGTCGGCTTCCTGGCCGACCTCGCGCTCAAGACCCTGTACATGCACGGGCAGATGACCATGGGCGAGATCGCCGCGAGCCTCGGCCTCGCCATTACCGGCGTGACCGACCGGGTCATGGAGTTCCTCAAGTCCGAGCGCCTCGTCGAGATCCGCGGTGGCGCCGGCCTCTCGTCCGCGTCCTACCAGTTCGTGATCGTCGATCGCGGATCCGAGAAGGCGCAGGAAGCGCTGGCGCGCAGCCAGTACGTCGGCAAGGCGCCGGTGCCGCTCGCCACCTACATCGCCGCGGTGCAGCAGCAGAGCATCTCGAACATCCACGTCACACCCGACGATCTGGCGAAGGCGTTCTCGCACATGGTCATCCCGCGCGAGACCCTCGCCCAGCTCGGCCCGGCCGTGAACTCGGGCAAGTCGATCTTCCTGTTCGGCCCTCCCGGCAACGGGAAGACGACGATCGCCGAGGTGCTGGTGTCCCTGCTCAAGGGTGAGGTCGTTCTGCCGTACGCGGTCTCGATCGACCAGCAGGTCATCAAGGTCTACGACCAGGTCTATCACCGTGCGGTGCTCGACCAGGCGCAGTCCGACCGCCTCCGCTACGACCACCGCTGGGTGATCAGCAAGCGTCCGATCGTCATGACCGGCGGCGAGCTGACCCTCGAGACGCTCGACCTCATCTACGACGAGAACTCGAAGTTCTACGAGGCGCCGTTCCAGCTGAAGGCGAACGGCGGCATCTTCATGGTCGACGACTTCGGCCGCCAGCGCGTGTCACCACGAGACCTCCTGAACCGCTGGATCGTCCCCCTCGAGAAGCGCGTGGACTACCTCACGCTCCACACCGGCAAGAAGATCGAGATCCCCTTCGACATGCTGATCATCTTCTCGACCAACCTCGACCCCGCGGACCTCGTCGACGAGGCGTTCCTCCGCCGTATCCGATACAAGATCGGCATCGAGGCGCCGACCGTCGAGCAATACGAGGAGATCTTCAAGCGTATGTGCGCGCGAAAGAACATCGAATATCGCGCTGAGGCCCTGAGCCAGATCCTGTCGGTATACCGGAAGAAGAATCTGGGCCTGCGCTCCTGCCACCCGCGCGACATCATCGAGCAGGTCATCGACACGGCGCGCTTCCTCGGGCAGCCGGCGTCGCTGTCGCCACAGCTCATCGACATGGCCTGCAGCTCCTACTTCGTGTCGCTCGATCCGAGCGGCTCGCCCCGGGAGTCGTAGGCTCCCGACCGATGGGTCTTGGCGTCCCGAGCGACGGCCTGGCACCGACGCCGCCGATGGGTTGGAACTCCTGGAATCGGTTCGGCCCGTTCATCTCCGAGCGCCTCGTGCTCGAGACGGCCGACGCGCTGGTCGGAAGCGGGATGGCCGACGCCGGTTACCGATACGTGGTCGTCGACGACGCCTGGCACGAGAGCCTGCGAGATGACGACGGCGACCTGACCGAGAACCGCTGGGCCTTTCCGCATGGACTGCGCTGGCTCGCCGACCAGATCCACGGGCGTGGACTGCGCTTCGGCCTCTACACCGACGCGGGCACGCGCACCTGTCAGGGATACCCCGGCAGCCTGGGGAACGAGGCCCGAGATGCTCGGAAGTTCGCGAGCCTGGGCGTGGACTTCATCAAGGTCGACTGGTGCCACACCGCGGGCCTGCGGGGCCGCACCACGTATCCGAAATGGACCGAGGCGGTCAAGGCCACCGGGCGGCCGATGGTGCTGTCGATCTCCGAGTGGGCGCGTGACGCGCCCTGGGAATGGGCCGGCTCGGTCGGCCACATGTGGCGGACGACATCGGACATCGCCGATACGTGGGAGAGCGTCATCGGCATCGCGGATCGACAGGTCGGCCTCCACCCTTTCGCCGGTCCCGATCACTGGAACGACCCCGACATGCTCGAGGTGGGGAACGGCGGGATGGATGACGAGGAGTACCGCGCCCACTTCTCGCTCTGGGCGATGCTCGCGGCTCCGCTGATGGCCGGGAACGACCTTCGCACGATGAGCGCGAGCACGCGCGCGATCCTCGCGGCACCGGAGGTGATCACGGTCGACCAGGATCCACTGGGCAAGCAGGCATACCGCGTGCGGACCGGTGGCGAGGGGGAGATCTGGGCCCGTCCGCTCGCCGATGGCGCGACAGCGGTCCTCCTGCTCAACCGAGGCGACGCGCCCTCGCGCGTCGGCGTCGGCTGGGCGGACATCCAGCTCGGCCCGACCTACCGCAGCGCGCGGGTGCGCGACCTTTGGGCGCGGTCCGAGGTCGGCGCGCGGGTCGACGGCTACGACACGATTGTCCCGCGGCACGGCGCCGCGTTGCTGAAGGTCACGCCGACCTAACGCACATCGCGGCGTGCGCGAGACGGGGGCGGAGCCGGACCGTCATAGGAGTGCCCGATCAGCTTCTGATGCGTCTGGCATAGGCCCGCGCCTGCGGTACCACGCGGATCTTCGACGGAACAATCGGCAGGAACAACCGAAGCGCACTGATCACGAAGCGGAACCAGAGTCGCTCGCGCGTCCGCCATGGCAGCCCGAACGCGAGGCGGAGCGACGGCGGTAGCAGACCAGCGGTGAACGCGTCGAGGGGCCAGTACGCCACGGCGGGCAGGCTGAACGGACGCAGGACCGTGCGGGCGATCCCGACGGCATTCGCGTCGGGGACGGCGTCGTTCGCGAGCATGTAGCGCTCGTAGTGGAGGAGGTCCGCGTACGACGCCGGCATCGCGTGGCCGCCGCGGGTCGCACCGAGCTCGCCGGCGAAGAATCGCGCTTCAGCCCAGTACGACTCACGGTCCGCGTCAGAGAGGCGTCCGCGCACGAGCTCGTAGAGGCGCAGCGACGTCAGCACGAGCGTGACCTGGACCCAAAGCAGCAGCGCGGGATCGCGCGCGTCATACGAGTCACCCGTCGGCGTCGTGCCGCGCACCGGAACGTGCCTGCGGTCGATGCGTCGGAGGGCGGCGCGCGCGGCGGGGGTGCTGCCGAACACGATTCCCAGCGTGGTGTTCAGCGTCCGCAGCAACCGGCCGAATGGGTCGCGCCGGAAGTCCGAGTGCTCCGAGACGCCGGCGGCGACCCTTGGATGGGCGACCTGCAGGAGGAGCGCGGCCGTCCCGCCGAACAGGAGGAACGACTCGCGGTTCATGCGCCGCGCGACGGAGTCGCGTGCCAGGATGCCGACGTCGGTCACACTCACAGTGTGGCGCTGCTGCGCTCGTTCTCACACGCTTTCGCCGGAGCCGCGCACCTGCTGCGCACGCAGCGGAACTTTCGCATCGAGGTGACCATCGCCGCGCTGGCGCTCGTCGCGGGCGTCTGGTCCCGGCTCGAGCGCTGGGAATGGGCCGCGCTGGTGCTCACGATCGCGCTCGTGCTGATCCTCGAGGCGCTGAACACGGCGATCGAGGACGCGGTCACACTCGCGAGCCCGAGCGTCCATCCGCGCGCCAAAGCCGCGAAGGACGTCTCCGCAGCGGCGGTGCTCGTCGCCGCCGTCGCGTCGGTCGCCGTCGGCGTGCTGCTGTTCCTGCCGCGCTTGACCTCGGCGATCGGAGGCTGAGCCCTACCGGTAGACGAGGTTGTCGAAGTTCGTATTCCAGCCGTTCGTGCTCCCGATCGTGACGGTCGTGCACGCTGTGGACCATCCCGTCGCGATCGTCAGTAGCTGTCCCCCGGCGACGCTCTGCGTGACGGTCTGATTCCCGGCGCAGGACAGCGTGATCGTGGAGGACGTGCCGCCGCCGTTGTATGCATCGACACCCTGCAAGGTGGCCGGCGTGACGAAGCCGAAGCTCGCCGACACCGGCGTGCCATCCGGGTACGAGATGCTGTTCGTCGTGAAACGGCCCCATGGACTTGAGAGGTACCAGGCTCCGGTTCCCCAGTTGATGCCGGCGTACTGACCACTCAGCGAGCGGTCCGGGCTCCCAAGGTCGTCGAAGGTGACCGTCGTCGCGCCACTCGGTGGCGTCGGGGTCGGAGGAGTCGGCGTTGGGGGAGTCGGAGTCGGAGGCGTGGGCGTCGGGGGCGTGGGTGTCGGTCCACTGGCGGCGGCGGCGTACATCGAGGTGCGATGCGGCCAGCTGCCAGCGGCGCTGAACG
>JBGPKU010000103.1:0-6151 GCA_041486085.1 Candidatus Limnocylindria bacterium
ACCAGGCTGGACGCGATCCGCGCGCCGATGATGGTCATCCACGGCGCGAACGATCCGCGAGTCCCGATCGTCGAGACGGAGCAGATCGTCGCGGCACTGCGCGCGAAGGGCCGCGAGGTCGAGTACCTCCGCTATGAAGACGAGGGCCATTCGCTCGCGAAGGCGAAGAACCGCGCGGACGCGTATCCGAGGGTGCTGGCGTTCTTCCAGCGCCACATGGGTCCGGCTTAGCTCGCGCGTCAGTAGCTGGCGGCGAGCAAACTGGTCGGGTCGGCCTGTAGCGGGATGATGTCCCCGGTGCGCAAAGTCTTCGCGTCGAGGATCGCGACCGCGCGCTGCTGGCCGGCGAGCGCCACGTACAGCTGGTCGGCGTTCGGCGAGATCGCGATGTCGGCGATCGATCCGAGGAACGATGCCGTCGCGGTCACCTGCTTGGTGCCGAGGTCGATCGCGACCACGCCTTCGTTCGTGGCCACGTAGAGAAAGTCCTCCTTCGGCGAGACCGCCAGCGCGCGCGCCTCGCCGGCGATCGTGATGCGCTCCACGACGCGGTACTGCTCGGTGTCCGCGACGTCGACGAGCGCCTGACCGCGGATCGCCGTGTAGATGCGCGTGCCGGATCCGTTCATCGACATCGCGCCCGCCGCGCCGTCGAGCGGGATCGTGTACGGCGTGCGGCCGCCGAGGTTGAGGTAGAGCAGATCGATCCCGCGCGGCGTGCTGACGAAGATGTGGTTGTACTTGTACGACGGCGCGAGCTCAGCGGGCTGCGCGTTGTAGGCGAAGAACTCGGCCTGCCCGGTGGTGAGGTCGTACTGCTCGGCGCCATGCGGACCGACGACGAGCACGGAATGCCCGTCGCGGTTCGCCGCCACGATCCCGTCATCGATCTGGACGGTGCGCGTGTCGCGGGCGCCCCCGAGCAGATCCATGACGGTCAGCTGCTTTCCGTCGAGCGCCAGGAGCGTGTGGCCATCGGTGCCGAGCGCGACCGAGCGCGCTCTCACCGCGACGCTCGCCAGCGCACCGCGTGCGGGCGCGCCGACCTGGACCTCGCCGCCGCTCACCACCACGAGCTGCACCTCGCGCGGGGTGCGAGCGGCCGGCGGCAGGTAGTGGTCGATCGTCGAGCGCGTCTTCGTCTTCCAGCCGTCACGGGCCACGAATGGGTATGCGTCGACGACGCCGCCCGGTCCGAGGATCGGGTACGGCGTGTCGCCGACCTTGTCGCCATCGGCGTCCTTTCCGGTGTAGTCGGACCACCAATTGCCTTCTTTCGTGGCCGGGTCGAACCACTGATTCGCGTCGGGGTTGTTGTCGCTCACCTGCGGATGATTGTCGATGACGTTGTTGTGGAAGATCGTGTTGCTCTTGGCGTCGCTGAACCAGATGCCCCAGTTGACGTTCGTGTCGATGTCGTTCTCGAAGATCTTGTTGTTGTCGCTCCGGTACAGGTAGATCCCAAAGCCGCCGGGACTGTTGTACGTCTGCCGTGCCAGGCGGTTGCCTTGGATGAAGTTGTTGCTGGAGTTCTGGATATGCAGGCCGTAGATGTTGGCGAACGCGGTCGAGCCGGTGAGGGTGATGCCGGTCGAGGCGTGAAGGTAGAAGCCGTAGCGGTTCTTCTGGCTGAACACGTTCTCGATGCGCGAGCTCACCATGTCGACGAAGTAGATCCCCGTCGAGAAGTCGGTGATCTTCCCGTTCCGCACGGTCACGCCTGTGTGTCCGCCAACGCGCACACCCACGCTGTCGAGCTGCGGGTTCGGCCAGGTCTGGGGGCCCATGCCCGGACCCGTGAGGGTGTGGCCGTTCAGGTCGAGCACGACGTTGTCGACGTGGATCACGAAGGCGTCCCCGGTGCAGGTCAGATCGTTCGCGAGCACGAGGTCGCCGGTGAGCTGCGTGTTGCACTTGGCCTCGCGCGGCGCGACCTGGAGGCTGGGCGCGGCGCTCGCGCTCGACGCCGCTGCGGTGGCGGTTGGAGGCGCGGCCGCCGTCCCCGGGACCGCGGTCGCAGGTGCGCCGCTGATCGGTGTTTGGCAGGCGACCGCCAGGACGGCGAGCACGGCGAGGCCGATGGCCCCTTGTCGCATGTCGACTGCTATACAACCACTTCCGTCACGCGGTTCCTTCCGGACTGAGAGACTCGAGCGATGCGCGAGGAAGCGGTCCGCATCGCCGGACGGCTCGAGGGGACCCTTCGGATCCCCGACGAGGCGCCGCGCGGCATCGTCGTCGTAGCGCACCCGCTTCCGACGCACGGAGGCACCATGCGCAACCCGCTCGTCGCGGCGCTCGCACGCGCCGTGGCGGGCCGCGGCTTTCTCGCCCTGCGGTTCAACTTCCGCGGCGTGGGCGAGAGCGCGGGCGAGTGGACCGCCGGCACGGAGGAATGGCGTGATATCGGCGATGCGGTCGCGCACGCGCGCGACACGCAGCCCGGCCTTCCCGTCGGCATCGCCGCCTACTCGTTCGGCGCGTTCCAGACCCTGCGGTGGCTCGCGCAGGGCGGACGGGTCGACGGCATCGCTCTCGTCGGCGTACCGCTCCGCTCGGTGGACCTGACCCGGCAGGCACTGCCGCCCGTACCTGCGGGGACGTTCATCGTCGCCGCGGAGAACGATCAGTTCGGCACGGCGGCCGAGCTGCGCGAGGCGCTGCCGCAGGCGCGTATCGCCGAGGTCAAGGGAGTGGACCACTTCTTCGTCGGAAGGCGTGATGAGGTCGGCAGGCTGGTCGCGGACGAGCTGGCCCGGGCGCTAGCATCCAAAGTCCCATGAAGACCGAGCTGCAGAAGCCGCAGGCGACCCTAACAAAGCTGCGCACGCGCAAGCGCATCCTGACGGGCGACCGCCCGACGGGTCCGCTCCACGTCGGCAACTACGTCGGCACGCTCGCGAACCGCGTGAAGCTCCAGGACGAGTACGAGACCTTCCTGCTGGTCGCCGACCACCACATGCTCACCACCCGCCTCGAGGACCTTGGCGAGATCGAGCAGAACATCCGCGATGACGTCATCGACAACCTGGCCGTGGGCGTCGATCCGGAGAAGGTCACGTATCTCCTTCAGTCCCTCGTGCCGCAGATCCCTGAGCTCCACCTCTATTTCTCGATGCTCGTCTCGGTCCCCAGGGTCCAACGGATACCGACGCTCAAGGATCAGCTCCGGGATCACGGGCTCAAGGAGCCCACGTATGGGCTTCTCGGCTATCCGGTGCTTCAGGCCGCCGACATCCTCATCGTGAAGGGCGATGTCGTCCCGGTCGGCAAGGATCAGGAGTCGCACATCGAGCTCACGCGCGAGATCGCCCGCAAGTTCAACGAGCTGTTCGCTCCGATCTTCCCCGAGCCGAAGTCGCTCATCCCCGAGGTCGGTCTGCTGCCGGGGACCGATGGGCGCGAGAAGATGGGCAAGAGCCTGGGCAACGCGATCTATTTCAGCGACGACCCGGCGGCCGTCGCGAAGAAGGTCAAGAGCATGTACACGGATCCGAAGCGGATCCGCGCGACCGATCCGGGCACGGTCGAGGGTAATCCGGTCTTCGTCTATCACGACAACTTCAATCCCGACAAGGCCGAGGTCGAGGACCTCAAGCGGCGCTACCGCGAAGGCACGGTCGCGGACGTCGAGGTGAAGAGCCGGCTCCTTGCCGTGCTCGAGGAGTTCCTCGCCCCGATCCGCGAGCGTCGGAAGGAGCTGGCCGCGAAGCCGCGCCTGGTGGATGAGCTGCTCGCCGCCGGCAGCGAGCGCGGCCGCCGCGAGGCCGCCGAAACGCTGCGCGAAGTGCGTCACGCGATGCGCCTCGATTACTTCGGGCGTTAGGTTGCCGCGCCTTTATGCGCTGATCCTCTCCGGCGGTGCCGGAACGCGGCTGTGGCCGCTGTCGCGCAAGTCGCGCCCGAAGCAGTTCCTCGCAATTCTCGGCGAGCGCAGCCTGCTGCAGGACACGGTCGAGCGCGTCGCCGAGATCATCCCGGCGGAGCGGATCTTCGCCGTCGCCCCGCCGGAGCATCGGGCCCTTATCCACGAGCAGCTTCCCGAGATGCGCGCCGATCACGTTGTCGTCGAGCCCTACCCGCGCGGCAACGCCGCCGCGATCGGTCTGGCGATGGCCGCGCTGCAGGCGTTCGATCCGGATGCCGTCGTGGCCGTGCTGCCGTCGGACCACGTCGTGGGGAAGCGCGCGAAGTTTCGCGAGGTCCTGGTCACGGCGACCGGCGCCGCGGAGCGCGGTGACCTCGTGACGCTCGGGATCACCCCAGAGCGACCCGACACGGGCTTCGGCTACATCGAGGCGGGGGAGCGCATCGATCTGGCAGCAGCGGTGCCGGTCTTCAAGGTGAAGCGCTTCATCGAGAAGCCGAAGCGCGATGTCGCGGAGAAGATGCTGGCGGCGGGCGGGCACTTCTGGAACGCGGGAATGTTCGTCTGGCGCGTGGCCGACATCGTCGAGGCCTACCGCGCGCACCTGCCGGCGACGGCCAAGGTCATCACGGCCCTGTCCGAGGCGATCGGCTCCCCGCGCTACGAGTCGGTGCTGGCCGAGGTGTGGGAGGAGACCGATCGGACGACGATCGACTATGGCGTCCTGGAGAAGGCCACCAACGTGGCCGTCGTTCCCGCCGACATCGGGTGGCACGACGTCGGCAGCTGGGCGCGCCTCGCCGCCATCGGCACCGGCGGGAGCGCGACGGAGAACTGGTCGAGCGACGGGCACCTGGCGGTGGGCGCCGATGGCAACTACGCCTGGGCGCCCGGGAAGACGGTGGCCTTCGTTGGAGTTGAGGGACTGATCGTGGTCGACACCCCGGACGCGATCCTCATCGCCTCGAAGGAGCGCTCCGAGGAGGTCAAGGAGGTGGTCGACCGGCTCCGCCGGGAGGAGCGCGAAGACCTGCTGTAATCGGCGAATTTGCCAGCAAAAACGCCCGATCCCGGGTCGCGGGAGCCCAACCTGTCACAGGGGGGCCTGTTCGGGGCGTTTAGAGTAGTAGGCAGTGGGGGCCCGGGTAGGGCCCTTTTTGCTGCCTGAAAGGACAAACATTGGCGGAAGCACAGCAGGACCTCGTCGTCGTCGAGTCGCCGACGAAGGCCAGGACGCTAGAACGGATGCTCGGTAGCGAGTACAAGGTCGAGGCGTCCTTTGGGCACATCCGGGACCTCCCGAAGTCGAAGATGGGCGTGGATCTGGTGACCTTCCTGCCGGAGTACGTCGTTCCGGACGACTCCGAGAAGCAGGTGCGGACCCTCCGCCGCGAGGCGAAGTCGGCCGCGCGCGTGTGGCTGGCGACCGACCTCGACCGTGAGGGTGAGGCCATCGCCTGGCATGTCGCCGAGGTGATCAAGGTCCCGAAGTCGAAGCTGCGGCGCGTGACCTTCCACGAGATCACGCCCGCGGCGATCAAGGACGCCTTCAAGCATCCTCGAGACATCAACCAGGATCTGGTCAACGCGCAGCAGGCGCGCCGCGTGGTCGACCGCCTGGTGGGCTACTCGATGTCCCCGCTCCTCTGGAAGAAGATCCGGTACGGGCTCTCCGCCGGCCGCGTCCAGTCGGTCGCGCTCCGGATCATCGTCGACCGCGAGCGCGAGATCCAGGCGTTCACGGCGCAGGAGTACTGGTCGATCGAGGCCGCGCTCGCGAACCTCGCCGGCGAGATGTTCGCCGCTGAGGTGATCCAACACAAGGGCAAGAAGCTCGAGATGACCAGCGGCGAGCAGGCCGAGAAGCATCGCGCCGCCCTCGCGGGCGCGCACTACGTCGTCAAGAGCCTCGAGACGCGCGAGAGCTCGCGCAACGCGGCCCCGCCGTTCACGACCTCGACGCTCCAGCAGGAGGCCTCGCGCAAGCTCGGGTTCTCGGTGAAGAAGACGATGGTCGTCGCGCAGCAGCTCTACGAAGGCGTGTCGATGGGCGACGCGTCAGTCGGGCTCATCACCTATATGCGCACCGACTCGCTGCATGTCGCCGAGAGCGCGCTCCGCCAGGCGCACGACGTCATCGCGAAGGAATTCGGCGGCGAGTACGCACTCGACAAGCCGCGCCACTTCAAGACGCGCTCGAAGGGCGCGCAGGAGGCGCTCGAGGCCATCCGCCCGACTGACCTGTCTCGCACGCCCACCTACGCGAAGAGGTTCCTCAAGCCG
>JBGPKU010000104.1:0-5937 GCA_041486085.1 Candidatus Limnocylindria bacterium
GGCACAGCTGGTAGCAAGACTGAGCTCGCGGGTCTTGTCGCCAGATCGCGTCGCGCGACTCCCGGTCTGAAAGCGCTTCCTACCTTTCTCTCGGGATTCGCGCATCGTCGCTATGACTCGTTCGAGGAGGCCGAACGCCTCGCGCGGCGGTCCGGCAACGTGTGGCTGCAGATCAGCGCCCTGGCCTGGATGTCGGCGCTCGATCCGAGACCGCTTGCAGGCCGACGTCTGAGGAAGCTGCTGGAGCTGACCGGATGGCGACGACTGGTCCTCGTACCGACGGAGATCGCGGCGGACGCCGCGCTCGGGCTGACGTCGTTGGGCGAGCGCTCAGAGGCGGTGCTCGAGATGGCGCTTACAGCGGATCGCCCGAACGTGACGACCGAGTTGGTCGCGCGCTACATCGACGATGCCAGTACCCCGGAGCCAACGCGCGTCGCCGCCGTCGATACGCTCGGCCGGGTCGGCACCATGCACGCACGCGAGATCCTGTCGCGACTCGCACAGCGTCGCGACCGCGTCGGCATCGCAGCCGCCGGCGCCGCCGAGCGGCCGGGCGTCGGGCTGAGTGAGCGCGAGATCGAGGTCCTCAGCCTCGCGGCCGACGGACGGACGAATCGTCAGATCGCCGAGAAACTCTTTCTGAGCCCACACACCGTCGCTCGCCATCTCGCGAACGCACGGGCCAAGCTCGGCGCCTCCAATCGCACGGAGGCCGCTGCCCTCCTTCACCGTACCGGCGATGAGAAACGCCCGCTGGCGAGCTAGGCGGCGCGCGGACCCTCGTCATCCGGTGGCCGCCGAAGTGACGCGAGCCGGATGATCTCGCCACTGGCGGTCATTCGACCACGAACGTGGCGCCGCTTGGCATCGAACTGGATGATCTTCGCGACGCGACGAGCCATCTGGCAACTCCCCTCGGCGGAAGCCGGTCGCCTGTCCGCCGCTCTGAAGATGCGCGCTCATCGCGTCAGTTGCATCGTCAGGAATGACCACGCGGCCATGACCAATTCGGCTAGAGGCGCTCGTACCTCGCGACATCCAGCACGAACACCGTGGCGCCCCCAAATGTGACCTCGACGGGATACGGCATGTAGAACTCGCCGGGTTCCATGATCGGAGGCATCGGACTGACGTGCTGCGTGCGCGCGTGACACGTCTCCCGGATCGTGGCGAGGACGTCGTCGAGCTGGGCCTCCTCGACGCCGACCAGGATCGAGGCGTTGTTCTGCTTGAGGAATCCGCCTTGTGAGTGCAGCCGGGTGACGCGGTACTCCTTGTCGGTCAGCGCATCCACGAGCGCTCCCGCGTCCTCTGGGTGCACGATCGCGATGACCAGCTTCATCGGCGGTGACTCTAGCGCGCGGGGGATGAGGCCGGGGCCGCGAGAATCGCATCGACGGCGCGCTGCACGTCGCCGGCGATCGCCGACTCGTCTCGGGACGCATCCAGCACGAGCCACCGCCTGGGCTCGTCCGCCGCGAGACGAAGGTAGCCCCGCCGGACGCGTTCGTGGAACTCTGGGTCGAGCACCTCGAAGCGATCCCACTTCGACTGCGCACGCCAACCCGATCGTCCAAGACCCGTTTCGACGGGGATGTCCAACAGGAACGTTCGGTCGGGGCCGAGGTCGCCGCACGCGAGCGCCGTCACGTCCTTGATCGCCGCGAGCGGTACGCCGTGGCCGTAACCCTGGTACGCCATTGTCGAATCGAAGAAGCGATCAGCGATCACGATCTTGCCCGCATCAAGAGCGGGCCGAATGACCTCGCGCACGTTCTGCGCTCGTGCGGTGCTGTACAGAAGCACCTGGGCCTCGGGGCTGAGTGCGATCTCCTGCGCGTGCAGCACGATCTCACGGATCCGCTCCCCCGCCGCGGTTCCGCCGGGCTCCCGCGTGAGCAGCACGTCGCGACCGCGTCTGGTGAGCTCGTCGTGGAGGCGCTTCGCCTGCAACGACTTGCCGGATCCTTCACCGCCCTCGAATGAAAGGAAGATGCCGCGCGTCATCGATAGATCTGTACGCGACGGACCGGCTCGTGTCCGGTGGATCGTGAGGACAGGCTGGCCTGTTCCGCAAGCTCGTGCTGCAATCGGCGCACATAAGCGTTCTGCGGAGATAGCTCGACTTCGTCCATCTTGCCGTTCGCGACCGCTTCGATGGCCTCGCGCGCCTCGTCGAGAGCGTGATCCTCAGGCGCGCGTCGCAGCTCTGCCACCGAGGCGAGCGCGCTGGCGATCTGGCTGGTGGAGTTGCTGCGTGCGACGTAGATCGGGATGCCGGACGACTCGGCGTTGCGCAGCCGCGGAGTCTTGCGGCGGTAGTAATTCTTCAGCGTGACGACGACGTCGGCGTCCTCAGGCTCGCGGACGACGGCGATGGGCATTCCAAGTCCGCGCGCGGCTTCTTCGACGCGCGTCCAGGACACGCCGAATGGGTAAACCTTGATCGTTTGGCGATCGCCATCAATGCCCACCGGAAGCCGCGGGGTGCTACGTCGTTCCACGGCCTCCGCGGTCGCGCGCGACGGCGCTTGCGTCGACCTTTCGATCTCGCCGCCGACCCCGCGCGAGCGGATCTCCGGCGACACTGGCATTCCGAGAAGGACCGCGTCGACGGTCTGCGCGACGTCGTGATAGATCGCGACCCTCTGGTAGGCCTGGATCTCGACGAGGACCTGGAACGTCGGCGGCGCCTTGCGCTCGAGCACCGACTTTTGCGTGCCACGGCGACGCGCCTCTTCATCCGACAGCGTGACTGTCTGGATCCCTCCGACGAGGTCCGTGAGCGTCGGGTTGAGCATGAGGTTTTCCAACGTGTTGCCATGAGCAGTCGCGAAGAGCTGGACGCCCCGCTCCGCGATCGTCCGCGCGGCCGCGGCCTCCTGCTCTGTTCCGATCTCGTCGATGACGACGACCTCAGGCATGTGGTTCTCGACGGCCTCGATCATCACCGCATGCTGGAGTGACGGCGTCGGGACCTGCATCCGCCGCGCGCGTCCGATGCCGGGATGCGGGATATCTCCGTCGCCGGCGATCTCGTTCGACGTGTCCACGACTACAACGCGCTTTCCGAGATCATCCGCCAGCACACGCGCGACCTCGCGCAACATCGTTGTCTTGCCGACGCCCGGCCGGCCCAAGAACAGGGTGCTGCGACCCGATTCGACGATGTCTCTGAGGATCTCGACCGTGCCGTACACCGCGCGACCGACACGCAGCGTGAGGCCGACGACCTTGCCTGCGCGATTGCGCAAGGCGCTGATGCGGTGGAGCGTGCGCTCGATACCCGCGCGGTTGTCGCCTCCGAACTGGCCGATGTGCGAGATGACGTAGGCGATGTCTTCGGCCGAGACCTCGTGACGCCGAAGCATCTCTTCGCGTCCGGCGAAGCGCGCCTCCGGCAGACGCCCGAGGTCCATGACGATCTCGAGCAGCCCTTCGAGTCCCTCGAGCGAACGCACGCGGGCGGCGAGGTCGGGCGGGAGTCCGCGAAGCAGTGCCTCAAGCTCGTCGCTCTGCTGTTGAATGCTCATCTCACCGCCGCTGGTGCGAGCGCTCGCTCCTCGATACGCACTGCGAGCTCCTTGACGAAGAGCATAGCCGTCGCCGTCTCACGGAAGCCTTCCGCAAGCAATGCGCGCGCCACGTGTTCCTCGTACGAGCGCACAGGCGCGGTGATCGGCCGACCCGCGGGCAACGCGCGCACGCTCATGCGGAGGAGATCGCGCGCCAGATCCACGTCGCCGTCACGTGTCCGCACCTTCACGACGTGTGGGTGTCGATCGCGGCCCTCGAACGCGAATGCGAAGGCCCGGGTCGCACGCTCGTCTCCGTCGATGAGCGCCGCAGCCCGGCGCATCGCCAGCGGGTTGCCGCCAACGAGATGCGGCGGGTCATACGCACCTCCGCGACGAGCGATGTCGAAGTCCTGCACCGAGAGCTGTTCGGCGCGCTGCACGGCGTGCGGCGTGGTTGCCGCGTAGAAGCGGAACAGATCGTGGGCGTCGCTCGACTGCGCTTTGCGAACGCCCGCCTGGTGAGCCTGACCAAGCTGCGCCCGCGTGGCGACGAGCCACGTCTCGCGGGTGTACGAGTAAAAGCCGGCCTGGAAGAAGGTCTCGCGAGCACGCGCCTCGTCGGGAACGGTGGCGAACAGACGGTGCATGCCCGCACGGGCCGCCGCGGCGCTCACCCCGGACAGGAGGCGAAAGGCGCTGTCGGCACCGCCGGGCTCGAACATCGCGCCGAGCAACAGGATGACCCATTCGGGACGATTGCCGTCGTAGACGAGAGCGGCGCTTCGCAGCTGGCTGCGGTACTCCTCGAGGAAGACATGGAGGCGACCGCCGCCCAGGCCCGCGAGTCCGAGCACGAAACGCTTGAGGCCGATGATGTTGCCGCCCGCGAACGGGACCGGCAGCGCCGAGGCGAGCACGGCTTCGGGAGTGCGCAGGCTGCGCTCGAGGAGGGTGCTGATGCGCGGGGCGTCGAACGGCGTTGCCGCCCGCGCGGGCATTACCTCTTCCCGAGCGAGATGAAGTAGCGATGGAAGCGGTCATCCGGTGTGAGCTCGGGATGGAAGGACGTCGCGAGAAGGTTGCCCTGGCGCGCGGCGACGACGGTCCCGTCGGCGAGCGTCGCGAGCGTCTCCACACCTGCACCGGTCTTTGTGATCTTCGGCGCGCGAATGAACACCGCGTGGTACGGCGCGCCGCCGATCGCGCGCACATCGAGATCGGCCTCGAACGAGTCGAGCTGGCGGCCGAAGGCGTTCCGCTCCACGCTGATGTCCATTGCCGAGAGGATCGGATGCGGGTGACCGGGCACGTCCTTCGCGAGGAAGATCGCGCCGGCACAGGTGCCCCAGACCGGCATGCCGTCGGCGATCCGCTCGCGAAGCCTTGGGATGATGTGATAGCGCTCGGCGAGCTTTCCGATGGTTGTGCTCTCTCCGCCGGGAATGATCAGCGCGTCGATGTCGTCCAGCTGCTCGGGTCGCCGCACATCGATCGCCTCGGCGCCGATGTCGCGAAGAGTGTGCAGGTGCTCGGCGAAGTCGCCTTGAAGGCCGAGGACGCCGACGCGCGCGGTTGTGGTGGTGTTGGTGCCGAAGCCCTTACCAGCCGCGGACGGCAAGGCGTTCGGCGGGCGGGATGGTCTCGAGCGCTAGGCCGCGCATCGCCTCACCGAGCCCTCGCGAGACCTCGGCGATGAGCTTCGCGTCCGTCGGATGTGTCGTCGCCTCGACGATCGCCTTCGCGCGCTTCGCGGGATCGGCAGACTTGAAGATCCCGGATCCGACGAAGTTTCCTTCCGCTCCGAGCTGCATCATCAGTGCGGCATCCGCAGGCGTCGCGATGCCGCCCGCGCAGAAGAGCACAACGGGCAGCCTTTGTTCCTTCGCGACACGCTTCACGAGATCGACGGGCACCCGGTACTCCGTCGCCTTCTCGGCGAGGCTGTGTTCGTGCAGCTCCCTGAGCGCCACGATCTGCGACGTGATCGCTCGAATGTGACGCACCGCCTCGACGACGTTGCCCGTACCCGCTTCACCTTTGCTGCGGATCATCGCGGCACCTTCGTTGATGCGCCGGAGTGCCTCACCAAGATCGCGCGCACCGCACACGAACGGCACCTTGAAATCATGTTTCTCGATATGGAACTGCTCGTCGGCCGGTGTGAGCACTTCGCTCTCATCGATGTAATCGACGCCGAGCGCTTCGAGCACGCGAGCCTCGACGAAGTGACCGATGCGCGCCTTGGCCATGACCGGGATCGTCACGGCGGCCATGATCTCGAGGATCTTCTCGGGGTCGGACATACGAGCGACGCCGCCGGTGGCACGAATGTCGGCGGGCACGCGCTCGAGCGCCATCACGGCGACGGCGCCGGCTTCCTCCGCGATCTTGGCATGGTCCGCGGTGACCACGTCCA
>JBGPKU010000105.1:0-5684 GCA_041486085.1 Candidatus Limnocylindria bacterium
CGCGACGCCGCGCATTGGCTGTACCTCGCGCTCGTTGTCGGCGCGTACATCGCGCTCACGCTCGCGGTCGTCGGCGGGCTGCTGCCGAACTGGACGCTGCTCGCGATGCTGTCCCTCCCCCTCCTCGTGCGCCAGATCCGCTCCGCGGAGTTCGGCGCGAGCGGCCAGCAGCGGGCCATCGCGATGATCGACCTGCAGACCGCGCAGCTTCACGCCGCCTTCGGCTATCTCATGGTGGTCGGGCTCATCGTTGCGGCGCTTGTCGCGCGGTAGGGACCCCCTGGTCGCGATCGGGATCGCCGCGGCCTTCGGCCTCTTCGCGTTCACCTTCCGCGGCGAGCGCGCGCGGTTCTGGGAGCGCATGACCCTCACCGGGTTCGTGCTGGGCAACATGGCCCTGGCGAACGAGGCCGACCTTCGACGGATGCGCTGGCGCGGACGGGACCTGGCCCTCGGAGTGGGCTCGGCCGCGGTCCTCTACGGCATCTTCGGGATCGGCGACCGGCTCGCGCGCGCGGTGATGCCGCGCGGCTCCAAGGAGATCAGGGACATCTACGCGTTGCGCTCCCTCGAACCCCCGGAGAAGATCGGCGCGCGGCTCGCGACGGTGATCGGGCCGGCCGAGGAGCTCTTCTGGCGCGGATTCGTCCAGCGGCGAGCCGGCGGTGTCGCGGCCGCGGCGGCGTACGGCGGCGTGCATCTGGCGACCGGCAACGCGACGCTCATTGGCGCGGCGGCGGTCGCGGGAATCTACTGGGGATTGCTGCGCAGGCTCGGCATGAGCATGCCGGCGCTCATCACCAGCCACGTCGCCTGGGACATCTGGATCTTCCTCCTCGCTCCGACGGAGGGAGCGGAGGAGGGATCCAGCGTCGAGGGCGCGGCGCTTCGCTAGAAGCGGTCGCTGACGCGCGCAGCGGCGGCGCGCTTCGCGCAGCACGCGCAGTGCGGATCCGGCCACACGAGCCAGACCACCAGTGCGAGCCAGCCCGCGAAGAGGCCGACGCTGAAGGCCATGTCCGGAGTGATCGACATGGCGCGAGCACTCGCAAGTCGCGGGCCAGACCCGGGAGCTTGCTTCAGCGCCCGGTGCTGGCGCCGCCTCCCGCCGCTGCGATGGCTTCGGCGAGCGTGAATTTCCCGAGGTAGAGCGCCCGACCGACGATCAGGCCACGGATCCCGCGGTGCCTGAGCTTCACGACCGTGGCGATGTCGTCCAGCGAGCCGATCCCACCGGAGTAGATGACGTCACCACCGAACGCGCGTGCTACCGCCTGGAGCGCGTCGACGTCGACGCCCTGGAGCGTTCCGTCGACCGACACGTTCGTGTAGACGACCATCGGCACGCCCGCGATCGCCAGCCGCTGCATCAGGTCGACGGCGCGAACGTCGGTCGTCTCGGTCCATCCGGCGGTCGTGATCATGCCGTTGCGCGCGTCGACGGCCACCGCCATGCCGTCGGCGAAGCGGTCGACGAGCCGTCCGATGAGCTCGGGCTCCTCGATCGCCGCCGTGCCGATCACGATGCGCGACGCCCCGGCCTCGGCGAAGGCCTCGGCCGTGTCGAAGTCGCGGATCCCGCCGCCGGCCTGGATCTTCACCGTGAAGCGATTCGCGATCTGCCGGATCGCGTCGAGGTTCGCGGGCGTGCCGGTCCGCGCGCCGTCGATGTCGACGACGTGGAGCCACTCCGCGCCCTCGTTCACCAGGCGCTTGGCGGCTTCGAGCGGCGACGCGGCGACCTGCTCGACCGTCGAGAAGTCGCCGCGCGTCATCCGCACGACGCGGCCCTCGTAGATGTCGATCGCGGGGTAGACGATCACGGGCCCATGGTACGGAGCCGGCGGATGGAGCCGCCCCAGCGAGCGGCTACGAGGGCGTCTCGAGCTGCTTCAGCGATTCGATCACCCGGCTCACCGACCCCACGATCCCGTACCGCTCCGCGAGCTCGATCACACGAGGGTCGGGGTCCCCCGCCGGCACGGCCCCATCGACCGTGCCGACCTTGCAGTCCAGCACCGGCGCGACGACCGTCTTCGCCGCGGCGATGTAGTCCCTGCCCGCGTTCAGCTTCGCGCGCACGCTGGCCGAGAGATCCCGCGCCGCGAGTGCCGAATCGAGCGAGCCGTACTTCGCGAGCAGCGCCGACGCCGACTTCTCGCCGATCCCGCGCACCCCAGGCAGCCCGTCGGAGGGATCGCCGCGCAGGATCGCGTAGTCGAGGTACTTGTCGCCGGGGATCCCGTACTTCGCCTTGACCCACGCCTGATCGACGTGCGCGAGCTCGCTCACGCCGCGCAGCGTGTAGAGGACGGTGATACGTGGATCGCGGACGAGCGTGAACAGATCGCGATCTCCGCTGACCACCTCGATCGGTCCATCGAATCGCAGCGTCAGCGTCGCGATGACGTCCTCCGCCTCGCAGTCCTCCGCGTCCGCGACGGAGATGCGCAGCGCCCGGAGCACCTCCGCGATGACGTCGATCTGCGGCCCGACCTCGTCCGGCGGCGTGTCGTCCGTCGCCAGACGATGGGTCTTGTACTCGGGGATGAGCGCGACGCGGAAGTCCGGTCGCCACGCGCTGCCGAACTCGAACGCGACGACGCACCGTCCGGGCTTGCGGTCGGCGAGGAGCCGCGCGATGAAGTTGAGGAACCCGACGACCGCGTTCACCAGCGTGCCGTCGGCGGCACGCACCTCGGGCATGGCGTGGTAGGCGCGGTACGCGAGGCTGGAGGCGTCGATCAGGAGGGTCGGGCGGACGGAGCCGGCCAGGTTACGCGCGCGCCGGCGCGGGGAACGCGTGCTTGATCGCCGACATGAAGCGGTCGTTCTCCTCGGGCGTTCCGATCGAGACGCGCAGGCAGCCCTCGTTGGCCGGCCACATCGACACATCGCGGATGAGCACGCCCTGCTCGAGGAAGCGCGCGTGCACGTCGGCGGGTTTGTCCTCCTTCAGCCGGAAGAGGATGAAGTTCGTGACCGACGGGTGGACGTCGATCGATGCGACCGCGCGGAGCGCCTTCGACACACGAGCTCGCTCGCGAGCGCATTGCTCGACGCGTGTCGCGATGACGGTGTCGTTGCGGGCGATCTTCACTGCGACAGCGTGCGTGAGCGCGCTCACGTTGTACGGGAGCTGCACCGCGCGGAAGATCTCCGCGACCTGCGGGTGCGTGATGAGGATGCCGACCCGCAGGCCTGCCGACGCCATGACCTTCGAGAACGTCTTGCTGATGACCATGTTCGGGTGGTCCGCGAGGTCCGGGAGCAGGGTGTGCCCGGCGAAGTCCGAGTAGGCCTCGTCGACGAGGACGAGCGTCTCGGGATTCGCCTTCGCGACCGACAGGATCACGTTGAAGTCGATCTCGTTCCCGGTGGGGTTGTTCGGCGTCGTGAACACCACGATGTCCGGCTTGACCCGCTTCACGGCGTCAAGCGCGCGATCGCGGGTGACCTCGTACGGGAAGCCGATGCGCTCGTTCACGACGGTGCCGCCCGCGATGACCGTGAGCCGTTCGTGCATCGAGTAGGTGGGTTGGAAGAGCAGCGTCTTGCGACCGTGCCCGCCGAACACCAGGAAGGTGTTGAGCAGCACCTCGTTGCTGCCGTTGCCGAGCACCAGCTGATCCGGCTGGACGCCATAGCGCTTGGCGAGCACTTCCCGAAGCTCGAGCGCCGCGCTCGGGTAGCGGTTCAGGAGGATGGCGTTCAGCTCATCGGGCGTGAGCCATTGGCCGGCCTGGTTCGGCTCGGCCCACTCGTTGGCCTGAAGGCGCACATCGGCCTTCTGCTGCTGCGTGCGATAGGGAGCGAAGCCGCCGAGGTCGGTCCGCGGCTTGGGGAGCT
Organism: Candidatus Limnocylindria bacterium; assembly: GCA_041486085.1. Taxonomy (GTDB): domain Bacteria; phylum Chloroflexota; class Limnocylindria; order P2-11E; family P2-11E; genus CF-39. Next base: position 3,850 of record JBGPKU010000105.1, read on the forward strand.
TGGCCATTCGCTCAATAGCCTGCCACGGTTGCTTCCCGTGCGTTCGGAGGTACGGTGCGCGCGTGCGCACGCGGTCGGTCGCCGAGCGGGCGGCGTTCATCTCGGCGGTCCTCGGGCCCGCGATCGGGCTGCTGTTCCTGTTCGCGCCGATCCAGGGCGGCTGCACGACGTCGATCACAGCCACCGCGCCCCCGCCCGGGCAGACCCAAGGTCCGTCCCCGGTGGGCGTGACGACGTGCAGCAACGAGGCGCTCTGGCAGCGCCAGCCGCTCTTCCCGATGCCGTTCTTCGCGGTGCTCGTGTGGTCGCTCGCGCCGGTCGTCGTCTATCACGGAATTTGTCTTCGCGCGCGTGGTGAGCGCTCTGTCGGCACCGCCCTCGTCGTCGCGGGTCTGTTGCTCGAGTGCACCGTGCTGATCAGCTTCGGTGCTGCGCCGTTCTTCGTGCCTTTGGTGCTGCTTCCGCTCGCGATTACGACGACCATCGCGCTGCGACACTCATAGGCGATAATCAAGGTCGCACTCCTTGGGGAGTGGCCAAACGGTAAGGCACCTGACTCTGGATCAGGCGATTAGAGGTTCGAATCCTCTCTCCCCAGCAGGCTCTCCTGAACATCCTCAACTCGCCGTGCGCTTCATGACCGCGGCGAGAGCTTGTTCCGCCAGTTGGATCGCTTGCGACGCTAACGCGGCCGACACTCTGCCCGACGCTTCGTATTGCGCCGCGTTCCGACTCGTCCGGATCCTGTTGAGCAGACCGGAGCTCTCGCGCAGGACACTCGGCAATTGCGGATACGCGAAACGGGCGACGTGTGACCTGACCTCAAAGCCGTCCCTGCGCAGGACCGCGTCGCAGCTAACCACGAGCGCGTTTTCGGCCGAGTTCAGCGCGAGGTCGCACTCGTTTCGACCGAGGAGGTCCCTCGCGCGGCCTATGTGAACGACGGCGAGCGCGAGCTTCTGCTGGGCGACCTTCGGGTCGCTCGCCGTCTACTTCATGTCCGCCGCGTACTTCTGCTGCCACGCTACGACCGCTGGTGGTGAGCTCACTCTCATCCCCCTTCAGCACGATGCGCGGGCCACGCAGGATGCTGTCTAACAATCGACGCCGACCCGAAGAAGGCTTGCGGAGCTCGGCGACCGTCCAGGCGATGAAGTTCACTTCGCGGCGCACATGGTCGGTCGCGCGCCGGCTCACCTGCTCGAGTTGCCGCCAATCGAATTCGCCCACGATCAAGACATCGATGTCGCTTGACGCTGAGTCCTTGCCCGATGCGAACGATCCAAAGATCAGCGCAAGGCGTACACCGGTCATCCGAGCCAATCCGTCCTCGAGCGCATGAACGACTCGGCTCTCGCGACGCAGGAGATCGCGAATACTCGCCACGCGTGCGCTCGAAGGGTCTGAACGCCGCGGTGATGTTCTGTGGTGTGCCCGCGGCGGAGACCGCGCTCCAGACCGACAGCTCCCCCAGCCAGCCGCCGTCGGTCCAGGTGATCGGGGTCAGGTCCTTGGACCAGCTGTTGCCAAGACTGTCGGTGATGCTGGCGGACCAAAGTCCTCGATCGGGCTGGGCATTGCATGCTGTTGAGGGCTGACGAGTTGTCAGCCTTCAGGGTCACGCCTAACTGCACCTCGGGGCGGTAGTCATCGCGCAGGTCAGCGATCTGAATCGGGTCATGACGCGATCGCCTCCGCGTGGATCACCTCTGCGACCAGACGACGTAACTCTCCGCGTCATAAGCACTGACTATCACCGCTCGCGTTTGCTTTACCCAGTCCTCCAGTGCGTCGAGTGGAGCTCTCTCAAGGGGTCCGAGTGACCTGATCGGCCC
>JBGPKU010000106.1:0-5648 GCA_041486085.1 Candidatus Limnocylindria bacterium
CGCGTTCGATCGATCGACACCCGCATTCGCGCAGATGAAGCCGTGGCGGGTCTGGCTGATGAGAACGCCATGCGTCCAACGGACGATCTCGGCGGTCTCGGACAGGATGACCTCGAGCTGCCGCGCGTCCTTCCCCGACTCGCGCGCCATCGCCGCCGCCTTTTCGCTGGGTATGACGTCCGCGAGGCGGACGATGCGGCCCTCGCTCTTCGAGACGATCTTCTGCGCGACGACGAGCACGTCGCCGTCCACGAGAGCATCGCCCTGCGCGCGCACCGCGTCGGCGACCAGGCGCGCGAGGTCGTCGCCGGGGTGGATCTCGGGGAGGCCGTCGACCGCCGTGACGGTCAATGAACGTACGATGAGGAACATGTTGACACTCGGCTGGAAAGCGTCCGCGGAGCAGTTCGGACCACAGGAGCTGCTGCGGTACGGGGTGCTCGCCGAGGAGCTCGGCTTCGAGAGCGCCGTCGTCAGCGATCACTTCCATCCCTGGCGCGACACCGGCGGCCACGCGCCCTTCTCGTTCGCGTGGCTCGGCGCGCTCGGCGCGAGCACCAGGCACATCCGGATGGGCACGAGCGTCGTAACGCCGACCTTCCGCTATCACCCGGCGATCGTCGCGCAGGCCTCGGCGACGCTGGCGGTGCTCTTCCCCAGGCGCTTCTTTCTCGGTGTCGGCTCCGGTGAATCGATGAACGAGACTCCGGTGACCGCGGGCGAGTGGCCCGAGGCCGGCGAGCGCGTCCGGCGTCTGCGTGAGGCCGTGCGCCTCATGAAGAAGCTGTGGACCGAGGAGTACGTCACCTTCGAGGGCAAGTACTTCAAGACGCGTGAGGCGAAGATCTTCGACAAGCCCGAAGGTGGCGTTCCCCTCCATGTCGCGGGCGCGGGCCCGCAGGTGGCCGAGTTCGCCGGGAAGGAAGCCGACGGCTTCATCTGCACGTCCGGTAAGGGCGCCGAGCTCTATCGCGATGTGCTCCTGCCTGCGCTCGAGAAGGGTGCGCGCGAGGCGGGGCGCGATCCAGCGAGGGTCGAGAAGACGATCGAGATGAAGGTCTCCTACGACACCGACAAGGCCCGCGCGTTGGCCGACACCCGTGAATGGGCGGCGCTCGCCCTCCCGGCCGAGGAGAAGGCCGGCGTCGAGGACCCTCGCGAGATGGAGCGGCGCGCGAAGGCGGCCGCGGACAAGGCGCACACCCGATTCATCGTGTCGACCGATCCCGAGGAGCACGTCGCGAAGATCAAGGAGTATGTCGCCTGGGGGTTCACGCATCTGGTCTTCCACTTCCCGGGCGAGGACCAGGAGCGCGCCATGCGTCTTTACGCGAAGGACATCCTGGCACGGCTGCGTCGGTGATCGATCTCGACGGGGAGTCGCGGTCGCTGCTGGGCTCGGCCCGCGTCGCTCACCTGGCGACCGCGGATCAGTACGCGCGGCCTCACGTCGTCCCGATCGTCTTCGTCCTCCGGGAGGGCAACCTCTACTTCCCGCTCGACCGCAAGCCCAAGCGCGAGGACGACTGGCACCAGCTGCGGCGCGTGCGGAACATCGAGACGAACGGGCGGGTCTCGATCGTGGTGGATCGCTACGACGAGGACTGGTCGAGGCTCGCGTGGGTCATCCTCGATGGCGTTGCCACGATCCTGGAGACGGGCGACGAACGCGACGTCGCGTGCCGCGAGCTGACCGAGAAGTACGGCCAATACCGCGGCGGCAGCCTGCACGGCCGTCCGGTGGTCCGCGTCGTGATCGAGCGGACGGTGCGTTGGAGCGCGGCGGACGCGCCGGACCGCTAGGTCGGGTCCTCGAAGAGATGACGCAGGAACTGGCCGCGGTCCTCGAGGAATGATCGCGTGAGCTGGAAGACCTCGCTCTCCTGATAGCGCACGCTTGCGATCCCCGAGTCCGAGAGCGCGTAGATCGTCGCGTCGGGATAGCCGAGGAGCACCGGGGAGTGCGTCGAGATGACGAACTGCGAACCCTCCTTCACCAGATCGTGCATCCGCCGCATCAGTGCGAGCACCCCGCGAAGCGACAGCGCGGCCTCGGGTTCGTCCAGGACGAAGAAGCTGTCGGCACCGAAACGGTTCGTGATGAGGCTGATGAACGACTCTCCATGCGACTGCTCGTGAAGTGACTTGCCACCATACGGGAGCAGCGCTCGAGGATCCTCGAGTCGGAGCCGCTCCAGATGTGTCGCGACGTTGAAGAAGCTTTCCGCCCGGAGGAAGTAGCCGTCGCGGATGCGGCGCGTGCCGCGGACCAGGCGCATCACGCGGTGAAGGGGCGACTGGGACGCGTGCGTCGACATCTTCAGGTGCTTGCTGCCACCTTCGGGATTGAGACCGGCAGCGATCGCGATCGCTTCGACCAGAGTCGACTTCCCGCTTCCGTTCTCACCCACGAGGAAGGTCACGGCCGGATCGAGCGCGAGGTCCGCGAGATCCTTGAGCGCGGGGATCGAGAACGGATATGCCGTGGAGTCCTCGATCTCATCGCGCTTCAGCGTCACGCTGCGGACGAGCGCCTCGGTCACCGCGTGAGTCTATTGACGAGCGGCGGCTAGACTGCGGCCTCTCATGGAGTTCGGCTTCACGCTCAAACCCGATGTGTCGCTCGAGCGCGCAGGTTCGCTCGCGCGCCTGGCCGAGCAGAACGGCTTCACGTATGGCTGGATCTTCGACAGCCACGTCCTGTGGAAGGAGCCCTACGTCCCGCTGACGCTGATGGCTCAGGCCACGGAGAAGATGCGGCTGGGAACGTGCGTCACCAATCCGGCCACACGCGAGCCGTCGGTCACCGCGAGCACGCTCGCCACGCTGCAGGTCCTCTCCGGCGGCCGCTTCGATCTTGGCATCGGGCGCGGCGATTCCGCCCGACGCGTCCTCGGAAAGCCGCCGACGACGCTGGCCGTCCTCGAGGAGGCAACCCGCGTCATCAAGGAGCTCGCCGAGGGTCGCGCGGTCCAGTACGAGGACGCGACGATCCAGCTGGACTGGGCGCCGAAGCATCGCCTCCCGGTGTGGATCGCGGGCTACGGCCCGAAGGCGCTCGAAGTGACGGCACGGGTCGCGGACGGCGCGATCCTCCAGCTGGCCGACCCGAGTCTGGTGGGCTGGTGCGTCGGCCTCATCCGGGAGGGCGCGAAGAAAGCCGGCCGCGATCCCAACGAGATCGCGGTGATGGCCGCCGCGGCCGCATACATCGGGCCGCGCGAGGTCGCGCTCGAGCGGGTCCGCTGGTTTCCGGCACTTGTGTCGAATCACGTCGTCGATCTGGTGAAGCGCTATGGCGAGGCCGACCTGCCGAAGGACCTCACGGCGTATGTCAAGGACCGCAAGGGTTACGACTACCAGCACCACGCCGAGGTCGGCTCATCGAACGCCGCCTTCGTGGACGACGAATCGGTCGAGCGCTTCTCCATCGTCGGCGACGCCGACGCGCACATCCGCAAGCTGCGCGAGCTGGCGAAGGTCGGCGTGCGGCAGTTCAATGTGTATCTCATGAACGGCGACGAGGAGGAGCAGCTCCGGATCTACGGCGAGAAGATCATTCCCGCGTTGAAGGACGTTCGGCCCAGCGCGATCGCATAGCGCGGGACGTCACCCTAGCGACGCTCTTCCTTCACGGCATCGTTGGCACTTCCGTACGTCCACACATCGAGGTCGAGCGTCTCAAGCCCATGTGCGCCGAGGATCGTGCCGATGTGTGCGCGGTGATCGCTGCCGTGATGCGCGAACTGGTTCACGAGCACCCAAGCCGTGATGAGGAGCGGCGGATCGGCGGGTTTCCGCCGTCGCGCGTCGCGAATGACGCGCTCCGGATCGAAATTCTGCCCGGCGAAGAGCTTCTCAACTCCGTCATTGACCGCCGGCAGGTGCGCGGCGATGTCGTCAATGGTGGCGAGGCCCTTGTCGTCGTCGAGGAGAGGCTCGGGCATCGGCATGAGGCGCCGCAGGTAGCGCTCGTCGGCGGCGACGATGTGCGCGAGGGTGCGGCGAATCGTCCCATACGTGCCCGGCACGGTGAGCTCGAGCTGGGCATCCGTCAGGCCGCGGCAGTGCTTGATGAGCTGCTCCGTCGCCCACACGTCGTGACGCAGCTGGCGCAGCATCGGCGGCGTCGTCATCGACCTCGGTCCCTCAACGGACCGCCGCGGTCGACACACCGATCGCGCGACCGAACGCCCACGCATCCAGGTTCGGCCCTTCGACACCGTGCGAACCCAGGATCGTCCCGATGTGGGCACGGTGATCGCTCCCGTGATGGATGAACTGGGTGGCGATGATGGTCGCCGGCACGATCGCCCCGCTCGGTCGCGTGATCCTGCGCTCGGGATCCGTCTCGTTCGCGAGCACCTTCTCGATGCGCTCGGCGTTGCTTCGCGCGAGGTCGACGAGCTTCTCGAGCGGCATGAGCGACTCGGGAGGCCGGCCGCCGGGCGGAAGCTCTCCGCCCGTGAGCGAGTGGAGGTAGCCCGCTTCGGCCCCAAGGATGTGCTGCAGCGTCGCGTGGATCGTCCCGTACACGCCCAAGGCGGTCCAGTCGAGCTGCGACGCGGACATCTTCGAGCAGAACGCGAGGAGCTCGAGGTTCGCCCAGCTATTGTGGCGGACCGCCCGGAGAAGGATCGCGTCGGTCATCACTCAATCTCCATCGTTTCTTGAGAGGCCATTCACGATGCCATAGGTCCACGCGCCGATCTTCGGCGTCGTCCGGCCGTTCGAGCCGAGGATGGTCGTCGCGTGCGCCCGATGCTCGTTGCCGTGGTGCACGAGCTGCGCGAGCACGATGCCGGCGGTCGTACAGTCGGCGCCCTCGCCGATGACCCGGTCCGGATCGTCGTCCGCGGCGATGTCGATCGCGCGCGAGCCGGTCAGCGCGGCGATCGCGATGAGGTCGTCGAGCGTGCGTCGCTCCGTCTTGCGCACCGGGGTGCCGAGCACCTCGCCGGTCAGCAGCCTGATGTAGAACTGCTCGCCACTGACGAGGTGCTGGAGCGTCCCGTATAGGGTGCCGTACGTGCCGGCTGCTTCCAGATCGAGCGCGCCGGGCACGAGCGCCGCGCAGTGCTCGAGCAGCGCGCGGTTCGCCCAGGCGTTATGACGGAGGACGTGCTCGAGCGCGGCGGGCACGGCTACGTCTGGAGCAGCGGGCTGCCGCGCTTGATGAACTTGCCGCGGCCCTTGCGCCCCAGGAACTTGTCCTTATCCACGATGACCTCGCCTCGCGACAGCACGGTCGTGGCCTTGCCCTTCACCCTCCGTCCCTCGTACGGGCTGTAGTCGACGCGCATGTGATGGGTCTTCGCCGAGAGCGTCTGCGTCGCCCTGGGATCCCAGACGACGATGTCGGCGTCGCTGCCCGCCGCGATCGTCCCCTTCCTCGGGAACATGCCCATGATCTTCGCCGGCGTCGTGGACGTGAGCTCGACCCAGCGATTGAGAGTGATGCGCTTGCCGACGACACCGCCGTCGTACAGCAGCACCATCCGTGTCTCGACGCCGGGCGCGCCGTTCGGGATCTTCGAGAAGTCCCCGATGCCCAGCTCCTTCTGCTTCGGCAGGCCCCTGAAGCCCTCCTTCATGCAGAACGGGCAGTGGTCGGTGGACACGACCTGCAGATCGTTCCTGGCGAGCCC
>JBGPKU010000107.1:0-5608 GCA_041486085.1 Candidatus Limnocylindria bacterium
CATCCTCGTGAACTTCTCGAACCCGGCTGCATCGCTTGGTGACAAGCGCGGCGAGCCGGACCAGCCGCATCCCTTCTTCACCGACAAGGCCGTCCGTCGCGCTCTGTCCATGGCGACTGACCGCACGTCCGTCGCAACACAGATCTACGGTGACGGCCTGACGGGGAAGGCGACCTGCAACATCCTCACGGCGCCTGAGCCGATGAACTCGAAGGGGACCGCCGCCCTGGATGTCTGCAAGTTCGACCTCAACGCGGCAAACGCCGAGCTCGACAAGGCCGGCTGGGTCAAGGGCGCCGACGGCGTTCGCGCCAAGGGTGGCGTGAAGCTCGAGGTGACCTACCAGACGACGATCAATGCGGTTCGCCAGAAAGTGCAGGACATCATGAAGGCGAACTGGGAGAAGGTCGGCTTCAAGGTGACCCTGAAGTCGGTCGACGCCGGCGTGTTCTTCACGAACACCTCGCCAGATGGTGCGAACCACTTCTGGGCCGACATCGAGATGTACACCAACTCCGGCGACCCCGACCCGACGTCCTACTACACAAATGGCTGGAGCTGCGGCCAGATGGGCTCGAAGGCCAACAACTGGCAGTCAGGTAACTACAGCCGGTACTGCAGCAAGGACTTCGACGCGATCATCACAAGCCTCCGTACGGAGACAGATCAGGCCAAGCGCAACGACCTCGCCACGAAGGCGAACGACCTGCTGATCTCGGAAGTCGTCGTGATCCCGCTGATCAACCGAACGTTCGCGACCTCCGGCGTAGCCAAGACGCTCAAGGGTGTCGACCCGACGCCTTGGGACTCGGAGATGTGGAACGTCGCGGATTGGTCAAAGTAAGCAAGGACTGACCGGTGCGGGTGGCGTGGTGGAGTCTCTCCATCACGCCACCGGCCGGATCGACAGGGTGAGGTAACCGTGGGCCGCTACATCGCGCGCCGCCTCCTCATCGCTGTGCCGACCCTCATCGCCATCACCTTCGTCGTCTACGTGATCCTCGCGCTCGCTCCGATCGATCCGCTTTCGTCATTCGGAGCAGATCCGCGCGTGCCGCCGGAGGCTCGCGCCGCGATCCGCACCGCCCTCGGCCTCGACGACCCCTGGCCGGTCCGCTACGTGAAGTGGGTCGGAGGCCTCCTCCGGGGCGACTTCGGCTATTCGTTCATGAGCCACTCGCCGGTCATCGAGCTCATCCAGCAGCGTCTGCCGAACACGCTCGCCGTCGTCGGCGTCGCGTACATCTTCGGCCTGCTCATCGCCGTGCCCGTCGGGATGATCTCGGCGGTGCGTCGCAACTCCTGGCTCGACCACGTCATCTCGACGTCGACGTACGTCGGATTCTCGGTCCCAACGTTCTTCACCGGCCTCATCCTCATCATCATCTTCAGCGTCAAGCTCCATTGGCTGCCGTTCGTGTACGACTCGAACCTGAAGATCACCGATCTCAGCTCGCTCACACAGCAGCTCCGCCAGTCGATCATGCCGATCACTGTCCTCGGTCTCTTCAACGCGGCGATCTTCACCCGCTACATCCGCTCGGAGATGCTCGAGCACTTGCCGCTCGACTACGTGCGGACGGCGCGGTCGAAGGGTCTGCAGGAGCGCATGGTGGTCATCGGCCACGTGCTGCGTAACAGCCTCATCCCCGTCGTGACGCTCGTGGCGCTCGGGATCCCTGGTGTGTTCGCGGGTGCGATCGTGACCGAGCAGGTCTTCCACGTCCCGGGGATCGGCGAGCTGCTCATCCGCTCGATCGGCCAGGGGGACACCCCGGTCGTGACGGCCGTTCTCTTCATCTTCGCGGTGCTCGTCATCACGTTCAACCTCGTCGCCGACGTCCTCTACGGCGTGCTCGATCCGCGGATCCGGTACACCTGATGGCGACCCAGGCCGCGACCCAGCCGAGCATCGGGGCGCAGGAGGCCCTCCGGCCCGCGCGCTCGCTGTGGAAGGACGCGTGGTACGCGTTCACGCGGGACAAGCTCGCGATCGCGGGACTGGTCGTCCTCGTGATCCTGGTCGTCGCGGTGTTGGTCGGTCCCTACGTCTACGGCGGATCCTCCTCTGAGATCGACTTCGCGCGAAGCCTCGAGGGTCCGTCGTTCGATCACCCGATGGGCACCGACGACCTGGGTCGCGATCTTCTGGCCCGCGTGTTGAACGGCGGCCGCATCTCGATCGCCGTCGGCATCACCGCGGTGATCCTCGCGATCGTGCTCGGCACGACGATCGGTGCGATCGCGGGCTACTTCGGGAAGCTCGACAACCCGCTCATGCGACTCACCGACCTGTTCCTGTCCCTCCCGATCCTGCCCCTGCTCCTGGTCCTCGTGTATCTCTTCCGCGAGACGCTCCGAGGCTGGTTCGGTCCGGAGCTCGGCATATTCCTGATGATCGTGTTCGTGATCGGGATCCTGAACTGGATGCCCGTCGCGCGGCTCGTGCGCGCGTCGTTCCTCTCGCTGAAGCAGAAGGAATTCGTCGAGGCGGCGCGCTGCGTCGGCGACAAGGACGGTCGCATCATCTTCAAGCACATCCTGCCGAATGTGCTGAGTCCGGTCCTCGTCGCCGCGACGATCGGCGTCGGCGGCGCCATCCTCACCGAGTCGACACTGTCGTTCCTCGGCCTCGGCTTCCCCAGCGATGTCCCGACGTGGGGTCGCATACTTTTCGATGGCGCGAATTTCATCGACATCGCGCCGCACTGGGTCGTCTTCCCGGGTCTGTGCATCGTCGTCGTCGTGCTCTCGATCAACTTCATCGGGGACGGCCTGCGCGACGCGCTCGACCCGCGCCGGAAGATCTGAGGCTCGGAACCCGGCTCCCGCGGTCGTTCTACGCGCGTACGACCCTCGAGGTCGCGCGCGACCTTCTCGGCAGGGTGCTCGTCTACGATGGCCCCTACGGCCGCCGCGCCGCTCGGCTCGTGGAAGTGGAGGCCTACCTCGGCCACCGCGATCCCGCCTCGCACGCGTTTCGCGGACCGACGCCGCGCACGACCGTCATGTTCGGAAGACCGGGAGTGGCCTACGTGTACTTCATCTATGGGAATCACCACTGCATGAATGTCGTCGCGCATGCGCCGGGAGTCGCCGGCGCGGTGCTGCTGCGCGGCGCCGAGCCGGTCGCCGGCCTGGGCGACGACGCCCGCACGCTCGCCGGACCGGGACGTCTGGGCAAGGCCTTCGGCCTGGCGGTATCTCACACCGGTATGGACCTGGTCCATTCATCGCTCCATCTGCGGACCGGCGAGCCCGTTCGGTCACGGGACGTCGAGCGCTCCATCCGCATCGGCATCGCCGCGAGCACCACAAGCGAGCGGCCATGGCGTTTCAGCGTGCGCGGATCGCGGGGAGTCACGCGATGACGCTCTCGAGGCGGGCGGGGTGAGCGGGATCACGGATCGCTCGCTCGCGACGCTGGAGCTTCCGGCGGTCCGAGCGTTGCTGGCCGAGCGCTCGTCGTACATCCCTGGCCGCGAGCTGGCTTTGGCGATCGCGCCGGTAGCCGAGCTGCGCGACGCCGAGCGGCTGCAGGATGAGACCGCGGCGGCACGCGCGCTCGTCCGCGCGCAGCCTTCGGTGGGGATCGGCGGCGCGAAGGACATCCGCGACGCGCTACTTCGCGCGCGTCTGGGCGGCGCGCTCGATCCCGGACAGCTGCTCGGTGTCGCCGAGACGATCCGAGCGGCGCAAAAGCTCTTCGAAGACGTCGCGCCTTACCCGCCGCTCGCGGCGCTGGCGAAGTTCTCGCGACCGCCCCGGCCGCTGGCCGAGGCGATCGAGCACGCCATCTCCGGCACCGGCGAGGTCCTCGACCGCGCCAGCCCGCGCCTTGGATCGCTGCGCGCCGAGCTGCGAGCCGCCCAGGCGCGCCTGCAGCAGCGGCTCGACGGACTCCTCAAGGGAGAGCTCGCGCGCGCGCTGCAGGAGCCGATCGTCACGCAGCGCGGCGGCCGCTACGTGGTGCCCGTGAAGTCCGAGATGCGTAGCGCCGTGAAGGGGATCATCCACGACCAATCGGCCTCCGGCGCCACCGTGTTCATCGAGCCGCTCGAGATCCTCGAGGCGAACAACGCGCTGCGCGAGGCCGAGCTCGCGGAGCGGCAGGAGGTCCAGCGGATCCTCGACGAGCTCTCCCGCCGGGTCGAGCAGGACGCCGAGGAGCTCGACGCGCTCGTCGGTGCGCTCGCGCGGCTCGATCTCGCGATGACGAAGGCGCTGCTCGCGGAGTTCCTGGATGCGGAGCGGCCGGCGCTCGACGGCGGCGGCCGACTCGATCTGGTCGCGGCGAGACACCCGCTCCTGATCGCGACCGGCGGGCAAGTTGTGCCGATCGATGTGCGCCTCGGGTCCGACTTCCGCGCGCTCGTGATCACCGGACCGAACACCGGTGGCAAGACGGTCACGCTGAAGACGATCGGGCTCCTCGTGCTCATGGCCGCGTGCGGATTGCAGATCCCGGCGCAGCGCGGCAGTCGCGTACCGGTCGTGCGCCGCATCTTCGCCGACATCGGAGACGAGCAGTCCATCGCGCAGAGCCTCTCGACGTTCAGCTCGCACCTGCGGAACGTCGTCGCGACCCTGGCCGAGGCCGAGAGGGGCGATCTGGCGCTCCTCGACGAGCTCGGCGCCGGCACCGACCCCGACGAGGGCGCCGCGCTCGCGATGGCGGTGCTCGAGACCCTGCTCGCGCGTGGCGTGCTCGTCGCCGCCACGACCCACTATCCCGAGCTGAAGGCCTTCGCACTCAGCACGCCGGGTGTGATGAACGCGAGCGTCGAGTTCGACTCGGAGACCCTCCGGCCAACGTATCGCGTGCACGTCGGTCTGCCGGGCGCCTCAAACGCCTTCGCGATCGCGTCGCGCCTCGGTCTCGACGCCGTCGTCCTGGACCGCGCCGAGTCGCACCTCTCCGAGCTCCATCGCTCGCTCGAGCGGACTTTGCGGGAAGCCGAGCGCGAGCGCACTCAGCTCGCGGTCGCCCTCGACGAAGCGCGCATCGCGGCCGAGGACGCGCGCCGCGCGACGAACACGGCCGAGCGTGACGCCGCGCTCGTCCGCGACGAGGCGGAGCGCGCGCTCCGTCGCGCGAAGACCGAGGCCGACGAGCTCTTGCTGCAGGCGCGGCGCGCGCTGCGCCAGGCCGAGCAGGCGCGTGACAAGGCCGCGAAGCGGAACCTCGTGGACGAGGCGCGCGAAGCGCTGGCCGACGCCGAGCGAACGCGAGGCGCATCACGAGCCGAGCCGGCGCGACCGCTCGCGACGACGCCCATCGCCGTTGGGCAGCCGGTACTGGTCGAGGGGGTGAGCGAGCCGGGCACGCTCCTGGCCGTCGACGACAGGGGCATGGCCGACGTCGCCGCCGGCGCGCTACGGCTGCGCGTGCCGCAGTCGAGCCTGCGCGAGGCGCCCTCGCCGGACGAACGAGTGACGCGCTCCGTTCGCCCGACGATCGGCGGCAGCGCGCCGAGCGTTCCCCTCCAGCTCGATCTTCGTGGCGCGCGCGCCGAGGAGGCACTCGCCGTGCTGGATCGCTATCTCAATGACGCGGCGGTGGCCGGCATCGACCGCCTGCGTGTCGTGCACGGCAAAGGCACCGGCG
>JBGPKU010000108.1:0-5420 GCA_041486085.1 Candidatus Limnocylindria bacterium
AGTGCTCGGAAACCACTTCGCGCAGCTCGTCGCCCCGGTGTTCCTCTTCGCACCGCAGCCGATCTCCAGCGTCGCGGGACTCATCGTCCTCGGCACGCAGGGCTGGCTCGTGCTCTCTGGCAACTTCGCCTGGCTCAACTGGATCACGATGACGCTCGCGATCATGAGCCTCGACGACAACGTGCTTGGAGTCGCTTTTTCCGCCGTCCGTCCGACCGTCGCCCCGGAAGCGGGGATGGGTCTGGCTTTTGGAGCGCTCGTCCTCGCCGTCACAGCGCTGATCGTCGTGCTCTCGTATCGGCCCGCGCGGAATCTCCTCTCGCGGCGGCAGCTGATGAACTACTCCTTCGATCCCTTCCACATCGTCGGCACGTACGGCGCGTTCGGGAGCGTGACGAAGGAGCGCGACGAGGTCATCGTCGAAGGGACCGCTGAGGCGGTGCTCACCGCGGAGACGACCTGGCGCGAGTACGAGTTCAAGGGCAAACCCGGCGACCTGCGCCGGAGGCCGCCGCAGGTCGCGCCTTACCACCTCCGGCTCGATTGGCTCATGTGGTTCGCCGCGATGTCCTCGCCGATGTACCACGAATGGTTCGTGCCGTTCGTGCTCAAGCTGCTCATGGCCGATCGGCCGACGCTCCGGCTGCTGCGGCGCGACCCGTTCGCTGGCGAGCGGCCGCGCTTCGTTCGCGCACGCCTGTATCGCTACCGGTTCACGACACCGGCCGAGAGACGCGAGAACGGAGCTTGGTGGCACCGCGAGCTCCTCGGTGACTACCTCCCGCCGGTCTCGCTGCGATCGGCGCGCTTGGGCGCCGGCTCCGTCCGGGTTGTTCAGCTCAACGCGAGGGGCACCTGACGACGAAGATCTCCGCGGACGCGTAATACGGGTACTGGTCAGGTTGCCGGGCGCCCTCGCCCTCGCCCCCGACAAGCAGAAGCGCACCGGAGCGCAACACGGTGGCTGTGAAATGGGAGCGGGGCACCTCCATGGCCCCAGGCGCCGTCCAGCGCGCGGTTGCCGGGTCATAGAGCTCTATCGTCGCGCGCGAACCCATCCGGTCGGTGCCGGTTCCCCCACCCGCGACGAGCACTTCGCCGGATGGGAGCAGCGCGGCGTTCGCGCCTAGGGTGGGGGCCGCCATGGAGCTGGTCGGGGTCCACCTATCGGTGACCGGGTCGTAGATCTCAGCCGAGGAGATCGGGTGCGGATAGACCTCATCGCCACCGGCGACGAGCACCTCGCCGGAAAGAAGCAGCGTCGCGGTGTGCCATTCGCGAATCCCTGTCATGTCGGCCGTCGGTTTCCACGCGCCGGTAATCGGGTCGTAGAGCTGCGCACGTTGATTTCCGCCGACCACGAGGACCTTGCCGGATCCAAGGAGGGTCGCCGACCCAAAGGGCTCGACCCTCGAACCGCCGATCGCGGACCACGCCCCCGAGGCGGGGTCGTAGAGCTCCGCATCGCTGGTCGGATCACCGTTCTTCCGGAACCAGGGCGCCGCGCCTCCGCCCGACACGAACACTCCGCCCGAGCGAAGCACGACCCCCGTGGAGAAATCACCGCCGGCTCGCATCCCGCCCGTCTCGGTCCAACGCCCGGTGTCCGGGTCGTACAGCTCGGCTGATGTGACGAGCTCAGAGGTGTCCGTGGCTGGCCCGCGACCTCCGGCCACAAGGACCTTGCCAGACGGAAGGAGAGCCGCCGTGTGGAACGCTCGCACCGTTTTCATCGAACCGGTCAGGCTCCAAGTTCCCGTGGTTGGGTCGTAGACCTCCGCCGACGCGGTCGCGGAGGACGCAGTGCCAGCTACCGTCTGAAACGCTCTCCAGCCGCCGGCGACCAGCACCCGACCCGACCGCAGGAGCGTGGCGGTGTGACCTGAACGGGCAATGCCCATCGACCCGGTTGGGGTCGAAACGCCGCGCTGGCTCGACGGGGGAACACCTACGAGCGAGCCCTGACAGTCGCCGAGTGCCGCGAGCACGGGAAAGAGAGCGGAGCTCGATCGGTCGAGCATCGAGGGTGTCAACGCCGCCACGACCAGGATGACGACCACGAGTCCGCCGACGACGCGGCGCAGATCGACTGACACTGCCAGCCGCGGGTCGTCTTCCTCGTCCTCGTCCGAAACGATCTGCCACGACCCCTTCACATCGACGCAGCCGCTGGCTCCGACTTCTGGTTGGCGAATGCGGTGAGGTCCTTGATCAATGCCACTTCACTCGACCCTCACGGTCGGAGGGCCAGTCCGCGTCGGCGTCGTCCACGAGGATCACGAACTGGCCGCCCCAGTGCGGCTGCGGGTAGGCGCCGTCGTTGCGGTCGACGTTCACGCCGTCGAGCGTGCCCGTGTAGGCAAAGCGCATCCACCACTCGTCGCCGTACCACTCGGTGAGCGCCAGCGGCAGACCCGTCTGGAACTCCGGCGACCGGTACTTGTCAGGGCGCCGGCTCGCCGTCTCCGGGCGCAGGTCGCCGCGCTGCGGGTCCTCCACCACGACCTGAGTGAACGCGTTGGAAGGATCGTCGTAGTAGGTGCCGAACGTTCCGGTGAAACCGACCAGCAGCGGATCGTGCTGGCCGGCGAGGCTGATGATGTGCACCGGCTTGCCGCTCCGCACGAGCCAGTAGATCGCGGACTTCGTCGCCTCTTCGCGCGCGGCGAACCGGTAATAGTGGTAGTTGTTCCGCGCATCGAGCCGCTTCTGGATCGTGGCGATGGCCGCGGGATCGAGCCCCGGATCGCGGCTCTTGTTGTAGGCCTGGCCCTGCTGCAGGATCTGCGTCGCGGTCAGAGGATCCGTCCCGGTCGTGTAACTCTGGACGATGCGCACGCTCGCCGCCGCGCAGGCCAATGGGTCGCCCTTGGGATCTTCGAACTCCGTGAACCACTTCACGCCCGTGAGCCGATCGCCCATCGTCTTGAACTTCTGCAGGAAGGGAAAGCTCCCGCGCGCCGTCGTCAGATTGAGGATCGCGGTGTAGTCGGTCGCCCCTTTGAGCAGGCCCTGACACGTCACGAGGCCCTTGAGGCCGGACGTATCGAGGGTCGTGGCGCACGCGAACCCCGGATCGGGGACGAGCGTGACCGTCGCGGCGCTGGCCCGCTCGCTCGCGGTCCACGCGGCCCGGAGGAAGCGTGCCGTCTGCGTGCAGCACGTGTCGTGCACGAACGTGACGGCCGGCGGACTCGACGCCGTCGTCGCGGACGGGCTCGCGCCGGTCCCCGGACCCGCGACATCGCCGCCTCCGCGGCCAAAGAGGAAGCCGCCGACGGCGATGGCGAAGACGAGCGCCACGACCACGAGCGAGATCTGCCCGAGACGCTCAGCGCGTGTGTACATGCGTGGCCATATCCTCGCATCCCGTGGACGACGTCCTCCCCATCGCCCCACTTCGACGCCCCCTGGACGACGCGCGTGTGCGTGTTCCGGCGTCCAAGAGCGTCGCGAATCGGGAGCTCGTGCTCTCGGCCGAGGCGACGGGCCGCTCGCGTCTGGAGATCGGCGAGCTCGACCCGGGTGATGACGTGCATGCGATGTACGACGCGCTCGCAGCGCTCGGCCACGAGATGCGCTGGAACGGCTCCTCCATCGCCGTGACGCCCCGCCCGATGCCGTACGCGCACGCCTCGATCGATGCCCGCGATGCCGGGACCGTCGCGCGCTTCGCGGCCGCGCTGGCCACGCTGTCCGAAGCCGAAGTGCGGATCGACGGCTCCCCGCGCATGCGCCAGCGCCCGATGAAGCCGCTCCTCGACGCGCTGCGCGCGCTCGGCGCGTCAGTCGATGGCGACGCGCTGCCGGTGCTGGTCCGCGGTCCGCTGCGCGGCGGCGAGATCAGCGTCTCCGGATACGAGTCGAGCCAGTTCGCGTCGGCGCTCCTGCTCGTGAGCCCGCGAACGCTCGAGGGCCTCCGCGTACGCATCACCGGCGACCTGGTATCCGCCCCGTTCCTCGAGATGACCGTCGTCGCGCTGCACAAGCGTGGTGTGCGGGTGGAGCGTCCGTCGACGCGTGCGTTCGTCATCGCCACGCAGAAGGTGAAGCCCCGATCGTTCGTCGTCCCCGGAGACGTCACGGCGGCCACCTATCCCGCCGCCGCCGCGGCGATCCTCGGCGGCGCGGTCACGATCGCGAACGCGTCGGCGAAGCAGGAGCCGGGCGGGCAGGGTGATGCGCGCTTCTTCGACCTGATCGAGGACATGGGCTGCAACGTCGGACGCGGCGGAAGCTCGACGACCGTGCGGCGCGTCGGCAGCCTCTACGGGATCGTCGCGAACGTGTCGGATTGCTCCGATGTCTTCCCCACCCTTGCCGTCATCGCGACGCAGGCCGATACGCCGACAGAGCTCAGCGGTCTGGGTCACACCCGGCATCAGGAGTCAGATCGGCTCGCTGCGGTCGCGGCGGGGATCACGGCGCTCGGCGGGCGCGCCCAGGTGTTCGGCGACGCCATCCGCGTCGAGCCGGCGCCACTGCACGACGGCGTCGTCGACGCGGCGGGCGACCACCGCATCGCGATGGCCTTTTCGATCCTCGGGCTGCACGTGCCCGGCGTCGCGATCCGCGGGTGGCACTCGGTCACGAAGACGTTCCCCGGGTTCTACGACATGGTCGAGAATCTGCGGCGATGAAGGCGTCGCGAAACAAGACGACCGGCCTGGCCTGCCTGCGCTGCCGCCGCGAGCTCGTCTCGATCGGCACGCCGAGCTTCCGCATCGGAGGCTCGAGCGGTCCGGCGCACGTCCTGTTCGGCAACTGGGCCGAGCTCGGCGAATCCACCGTGGCGTTCGAGGTCCTCGCCTGCGACTCCTGCGGCCACGTCGAGCTGCGCCTGCCCGAGAAGGACCGCGAGCGGCTAGCCGAGCACGGCGCGACCTGAGGCGGCGCGCTCGAGGAGCGCGCGCACCGCCGCGCCGTCGCGCTCGGCCACGGCGCGCTCAAGCTCGTCCAACACCGCACGCAGTCGCGCGATCGCCTCGCTGAAGTTGGACGCGTTGAGCGTGAGGAGCGCCTCGCCCAGGTCCGGCGGGGTGAGCGCGAGACGCGTCGCGTCGCGATACCCCGGACCAGCGACGTTCTCGAGCGAGACCGCATGCTCCATCGCCACCAGGGTCACCGCCGCGGCCACCGCGAGCGGCAGCGCGGAGACGAGCGCCACGATGCGGTCATGCTCGGCGCTGGAGCACACCGTGACGACGCCGCCGGCGTCGCGCGAGATGTCGCCGGCGATGGCCATCGCGCGTGCGTCTGACCGCGCAGTCGGTACGACGAGGAACGGGCGCCCGGCAAGGATCGCCGGGTCCGCGGCCGCGAACCCGCGCGCGCTCCGGCCCGCCATGGGATGCACCCCGACGATCCGCGCACCCTCACCGCGGGCCTTCGCGAATGCCTCGACCGGCGCGCGCACCGAG
>JBGPKU010000109.1:0-4498 GCA_041486085.1 Candidatus Limnocylindria bacterium
ATCTGCGGTTCGACCAAGGGCGTGACCGGTCTGCAAATGGACATCAAGATCAAGGGGATCTCGCTCGAGGTCATGCGCGAGGCGTTCATGCAGGCGCGTGAAGCGCGCCTGTTCATCCTCGACGCGATGCGCAAGGTCATCGACAAGCCACGCGCGGACCTGTCCAAGTACGCGCCGCGCATCGACGTGTTCAAGATCCACCCCGACAAGATCCGCGAGGTCATCGGCCCCGGCGGCAAGATGATCCGTGCGATCCAGAGCGAGACCGGCACGAACATCGAGCTCGAGGACGACGGCACGGTCCGCGTCACGGGCGCGAAGCCCGAGGGCCGCGAGAAGGCACGCGCCATGATCGAGGGCATCACCAGGGAGCCCGAGGTTGGCGAGGTCTTCGACGGCAAGGTCACCCGGATCATGAGCATCGGCGCGTTCGTCGAGTACCTCCCGGGCAAGGAAGGTCTCGTGCGCGCGTCCGAGATCTCATCGGAGCGGGTGAACCGCATCGAGGACGTCGTCAAGATCGGGGACGCGGTCAAGGTGAAGATCGCCGAGGTCGACCGGCAGGGCCGCGTCAATCTCTCGATCCGCGCCGTGAGCGAAGAGAATGGCAACTCATACGAGGAGCGGCAGCGCGCCGAGCGCGCGCGTTACCAGGACCGCGAGGGTGGCGGTGACCGAGGCGGATTCCGTCGCGGCCCCGGCGGCCCTGGGGGAGGAGGCTTCCGCCCCCGGAGCGGTCCGCCTCGCGGATAGTCCCTGTCTCGCCTGGTCTCAGCTTCGCCGAGGGCTCAGGACTGGCGGTACTCGCTCCTCGCGGGTGAACCGCTCGTCGCTCGTGCTTGCTTAGCCTGATCCTTCCCGCATACAACGAGGCTCGCCGCTTGCCGGCGAGCCTCGCCGCGTGCGCCGCGTACTTCCGCTCCCGCGGCATCGAGGCCGAGATCATCGTCGCCGACGATGGCTCGACCGACGCGACGCCGAAGGTGTTCGCCGAGGCGGTCGCGTCCCTGCCGCGTCTCCATCTTGAATACCGACTGCTGCAGCTGCCGCATCGCGGCAAGGGCGCGGCCGTGCGCGAGGGCGTGCGGGCCGCGCGCGGCGACCCGATCGTCTTCCTGGACTCGGACCTGACCATCCCCGTCGACATCCTCGATCAGTTCGTGCATGCCCTCAACGACGGTGTCGACATCGCAGTCGCGTCGCGCTTCGTGCCGGGATCGGTCGTGAAGCGGCCCTGGTGGCGCAGCCTTCTCGGCATCGTGTTCCGGCGGTGCGTGCATCTCCTCGTACCGGTGGACGTGAAGGACACCCAATGTGGCGGGAAGGCGTACACCGCGGAAGCGGCGAAGGACGTCTTCGGCCGCTCCCGCCTGGACGGCTTCTCGTTCGATGCCGAGGTGCTGTTCCTCGCGCGGCGAGCGGGCTATCGCGTGCGCGAAGTACCGTTCACGCTCGTGCAGGACGGCGCGTCCAGCATCAACTTCCTCGGCGAGGCACCGCTGATGCTCCGGGACCTCATCCGGATCCGCGTGAACCACGCGCTCGGCCGGTACGGCCGATGACACTCGTCGTGACGGCCGACGACCTCGGACTGTCGCAGGCGGTGACGAAGGGCGTGCTCGAGGCGCATCGCCGCGGCATCGTGCGCTCGACGAGCCTGCTCGTGACCTTCCCGGCGAGCGAAGCGGGCGCATCGCTGGCACGTGAGGAGCGTGACCTCGAGATCGGCGTACACCTCGATCTCGTCGGGGGCTGGCCGATCAGCGACCCTGCCACGATCTCGAGCATCTGTGATGCCGAGGGGCGCTTCTTCAAGCTTCCGGAGCTCACACGCCGGCTCTTCTTGGGTAGGGTGCGCGCGAGCGAGGTCGCCACGGAGCTTCGCGCCCAGGTCGAGCGCGCGCGCTCGTGGGGCGTTCCGGGGCTGGCGTGGGACTCCCACCGCCACGTGCACCTCATGCCGCCGGTGGCGCGCGTCGTCGGATCGCTGGCGAAGGAGCTCGGCGCGCGCTGGGTCCGCCGTGGGCGCGCGCCGCGGGCGACGCTCTCGCCGACGGCCGCGGCGCTGCATGTCTCCTCGCTGTTGTCGGAGCTCGCGCTGCGGCGCGTCCCCGGCAACACCTGGTACATCGATCTGACCTCAAGCCGCCCTCGGCTCGACGCGACCGCGGTGGCTCTCCTCGCGACGCGAGGCGGAGTGGGGGAGCTGAGCGCACATCCCGGCTACATCGACGACGAGCTGCGCCGGGCGGACTCGCTGGTCGAGGAGCGTGAATACGACCTCGAGCTCCTCACCGATCCGCTGCTCCAGGAAGCGCTGGGGCACGACTGCGTCGTCTGGCGGGTGCGCTGATGCCCGGAAGCACCGCGACGGGCGCGCTCGGACGGGCTCTGGACCGGTACCGCAACGCACCGCTCGGCGCGCGCCTGTTCGTCCACGGCCGCGCCTTCCTCTCGGACCTCGCCGTGGTCGAGAAGTTCGTTCCCAGCAAGGGTTTCGTGGTCGACCTCGGCGCAGGACACGGCCTCTTCGCCTGCGTCCTGCGCGAGAGCTCGCCGAACCGGCGGGTGCTGGGTATCGACCTCGATCCGCGCAAGGTCGAGATCGCCCGCTCGACGATCCAGGACACGGCATGGCTGCGCTTCGAGGTCGGCGACATCGTGAAAGACCTGCCGCCGAAGTGCGACGCCGTGACGATCGTCGACGTCCTCTATCTGCTCCCGTTCGAGCAGCAGGAGCAGGTGCTGCGGAACGCGGCGACGGCCCTCGGCGAGGGCGGGCCGCTCGTCGTCAAGGCGCAGGAGCGGCGGCGCGATCCCCGATACGCGCTGACCTACGCGCAGGAGATGGTCACGGTGTCGCTCGGCTTCACCCGCGGAGGCCGCGAGCGGTTCTTCTTCCCGACGCGCGAGGAGTCGCTCGCCATGTTCGAGCGCGCCGGCTTCGTGGTGGACGTCGTCGACATGCCGAGCCGCCCCTACACCGACGTGGTCTACCTCGCGCGGAAGGCGCCGACCAAGGCGTGAGCGCGGCCCATAATTCGCTGCGGATGAACGAAGACGCACTGAAAGCCCTCGCCACCCAGATCCGTGCCTGCACAGCCTGCCCCCTTCACCGCGGCGCCCGCCAGGCGGTCCCCGGCGAGGGGAGCGGCGAGTCCGGCATCTTCTTCCTCGGCGAGGGGCCCGGATACAACGAAGACCTCCAGGGCAGACCCTTCGTCGGCGCCGCCGGCCAGCTCCTCGACGAGCTCCTGTCCGGCATCGGCCTGGACCGCTCGAAGGTGTTCATCACCAACGTCGTCCGCCACCGCCCCCCGGAGAACCGCGATCCGCTGCCCGACGAGGTGGCCGCATGCGACATCTGGCTGCGTCGCCACTTCGACCTGCTGAAGCCGAAGGTCATCGTGACGCTGGGGCGTCACGCGATGTACAAGTTCTTCCCAAACGAATCGATCTCAAGGGTCCACGGCAGGATCCGTAAGACACCCGAGGGCCTGGTCGTGTTCCCCATGTACCACCCCGCGGCCGCGCTGCATCAGCCGGCGCTGCGGTCGGCCCTCGTCGCAGATATGGCCGCGCTCGCGTTGTATCTAGCGGCGGAGCCACGAACGCCGAAACCGGTAGAGGAGAAGCCAGCGGTGCAGACGACCCTGTTCGGTGAGTGACGCGCTGCGCGTGATCCCGCTCGGCGGGGTCGGCGAGATCGGCAAGAACATGATGGCGATCGAGCAGGGCGACGACATCGTCGTCGTCGACGCCGGTCTCATGTTCCCCGACGAGGAGATGCTGGGGATCGACCTCGTCATCCCTGACATCACGTACCTGCGGTCCAAGAAGGACAAAGTGCGGGCCATCCTCCTTACGCACGCGCACGAGGACCACATGGGCGCGCTCCCGTTCGTGCTCCGCGACTTCCTGCACGTGCCGGTCTACGGGACGAAGCTCACCCTCGGCCTGATGCGGACGAAGCTGCGCGAGCACAAGCTCGATCAGAAAGTGGACGCGCGCGAGATCACGCCGGGAACGCCGTTCCGCGTGGGACCATTCGAATGCGATTCGTACGCGGTGTGCCACAGCATTCCCGACGCGGTGGGGCTCACGATCGAGACCGCCCACGGGACGATCGTGCACTCGGGCGACTGGAAGTTCGACCACACGCCGGTCGACGGGCGCCAGACCGATTTCGCGCGCCTCTCTGCGATCGCGGCGAAGGGCGTCCTCCTGCTCATGTCGGACTCGACGCGTGCGGAGATGCCGGGCTACACGCCGTCCGAGAGGCACGTCGGCGAGCTCTTCGACGTGATCATGGCGCGCGCGCCGGGCCGGGTGATCACGACGACGTTCGCGTCGAACATCTCGCGCATCAAGCAGATCATCGAGATCGCCGCGGCCTGGGGTCGCCGGACCGCGATCGTGGGCCGCTCGATGGACAACTACACGCGTACGGCGCGCGAGCTCGGGTTCTTCAATCTCCCCGAGGGCGCGCTGATCCATC
>JBGPKU010000110.1:0-4327 GCA_041486085.1 Candidatus Limnocylindria bacterium
ACCGTCTCCTTGACGAGCTCTTCGCAGAGACGAAGCGGCTCATCCGCGAGAAGGAGTACGCCGTCCACGCGATCGCCGGCGCCCTCATCCAGCGCGGCGAGCTCATCGGTACGGAGCTCGAGGAGATCTTCGACGCTGCCGACCTCTCGAATCCGCAAGCCTCGCGGCCCTTCGAGCGACGACCGATTGTTCTGCCAAAGATGTCCGAGGACTGGTCCGAACGCCCCGACCCCGCCGTCCCGGCGGTCGTCGCGGCCGCCACGGCCTCGGGTCAGGGCTCCACGAAGACGACCGCGTAGTGGTCGCGATCCAGAACGCAGCCCTCGAGGCCGGCCGCAAGGCCGGCCTCGTCATTTGTAGGCTGCGCCGAGCTGCGCCAGCGTGACGAAGCGCAGCGGGCCGTTTCCCTTGTCGTAGCGGTACGGCTCGAACGCCTTGAACAGCGCTTCGATCGCGGCACGCTCTGTCGCGTCGATCGTGCCCGGATGCGACACCAGGGTGAGCGCCTTGCGCGTGGTCGCGACCTGGGTCGGCGGTGCCAGCATCGCGAGATCGTCGCGAATGGTGGACTGGATCGTGTTCACCGTCAGGCTGAAGGTGTTGCCCGCGATGTTCGGGACCTCGAGCAGCCGCAGATCACCGGGTCGGTTCGCGTCGACCGGCGACGGGCGGTAGGGCTGCGCGTCCTTGGGAAGGGTCCACGGCAGGAGCAGCTTGCCGAACGGGCCGGCCGGCGTCGCCGATGAGTCGACGGTGAATCCCGCGGCGGCGACGGCGCGTAGATTGGCGGCGTTCGCGAAGAGGCCGCCGCCGCGGAACGAGCTCGGCCGCGGCATGCCATGTTGCGCCATGAGGGCGAGCGCGCGGTCCAGGAGCTTCCCGGTCTCGGTCTCGTCGAACGCGGTGAGCGGGACGTCGTACCCGTCGCTTCGGGCGGCCCAATTTGGCGCGGTGCGCGGGGCGACCCCGGCATCGCGCACGAAGTCGGTCCAGGCGTGCAGGTGCAGCGCGACCTCGGCGATGCCTGCCTTCTGCGCGTCCATGAGCCACTGCACCATCGCGTCGGCGCGCGCCGCGGTGACCTGGGTCGTCGTCCAGACGCGCGGATTCCACATGACCGTCATCGGCACGCCGTGCGTCCGCGCGATCTGCAGGGTGTTATCCATGGTCTCGTCCGACGTGGCGTCGCCCTCGAAGTCGAGCGTCCACACGACGTATTCGGGCTCCGAGATCAGGATCGGCCGCTCCGCCACGACGGCGTCGGTCCCGTTCCGAAGCTGCACCAGGACCTCGTACACGTCGCGGCCGGGCGTGGCGCCGTCGAGCGAAAGGGTCCCGATCCAATGCGGGGCGGGTCCTGTGGCACCGGGTTTGACGGGCGGGCCGCTCGGAACGAGATCGACCGTCCTGCCGGTGGATCCCAGGCGCGCCCGGGGCCGCCCGCCGCTCGGGTCACCCTCGGGGAACTCGACATTGAGACGGATCCCTTCCTGCGAGAGCCCGTCGGGCAGGAGGTACCAGGTGCCGCCGCCGTTCAGCAGGGCCGCAGGCGGTGCCACCGGTGCGAGGACCGCCGCTCCCGTGCTCGAAGCGACCGCAGCTGGGGCGATCGTGGCCGATGCTTCCGTCGGGGAAGCCGCCGTCGGCGCGGTGTCGTGGGCACACGCGCCGCAGACGACGACCGCGGCGAGGAGCGCGGTGGGAAGGCGCATCAGCTGCCAATCGTATTTCGCTGGTCTCGAATGAGACACACTCATGCGAAACTTGAGCGTCACATGACCCTCACACCGCAGCGCCGCTGGCTCCTGCCCGATCACCGGTCGGTCGACGCCCCGGACGGCATCCCGCCGCTCGTCGCGCGGATCCTCGCGTCCCGAGGTCTGGCGACGAGCGAGATGGCCGACTTCCTCGCCGCGCGCGCGGTCGGGGGAGGCCCACCCATGACCGATCTCGATCGGTCGGTGCAGCGGCTCCGTCGTGCGCTCGCGGCTCGCGAGCGCATCGTCGTCTACGGGGACTACGACGTCGACGGCATCACCGGCGCCGCGATCCTGGTGCGTGCCTTCCGCCAGCTCGGCGTCGTCGTGTCCGCGTACATCCCGGACCGCTACGACGAGGGCTACGGCCTGAACGGGCAGGCCATCCGGAAGCTCGTGACCGACGGCGCCAAGGTCATCGTCTCGGTCGACTGCGGCGTGACCGCCGTGCGCGAAGCGGAGCTCGCGCGAGAGCTTGGCGTCGACCTCATCGTTACGGACCATCATCACCCGCCGGCCACGATCCCGAACGCGTTCGCCGTCGTGAACCCGCGGCGCGCCGGCGATCCATCGATCGACAAAGAGCTGGCTGGTGCGGGTGTCGCGCTGGTCCTTGCACGCTCGCTGCTCGGGGAGCTGGGCTATGCCCTGCGCGAGGACGAGCTGCTACAGCTCGTCGCGCTGGCGACCGTGGCGGACGTCGTGCCGCTGCTTGCCGCGAACCGCTCGCTCACGCGCCGAGGGCTCGAGGCGCTGAACCGCGCGCCGCTCACCGGCGTGCGCGCGCTGGTGGAACGCGCCGGCCTCAAGCTCGGCAACGTGAACGCGGGCGACATCGGCTACGTGCTCGGCCCGCGGCTCAACGCGGCCGGTCGGATCGCGGATGCGGAAGAGGCGCTGCGGCTGCTGCTGACCGAGGACGCCGGTGAGGCCAAGTCGCTGGCCGACGTGCTCGAAGCGCGCAACAGCGAGCGCCAGGATCTGACCCGTCAGGTCGTGAAAGCGGCGCGCGAGCGCGCGCTCGAGCGCCCCGACGCCTGGGCCACGGTGGTCGCCGATGCCCAGTGGCCCGCGGGCATCGTCGGCCTCGCCGCGTCACGACTGGTCGAGGATCACGGCCGTCCCGCGGTGGTCATCGCGATCAGCGGCGACGAAGGCAAGGGATCGTGTCGCTCCATCTCAAGTGTCCACATCGCCGAGGCGCTGGGCGAGTGCGACGACCTCCTGATCAAGCACGGCGGCCACGCGATGGCCGCCGGATTCTCAGTGGCACGGGATCTGATCCCGGCATTCACCGAGCGGCTCGACGCTGTCGTGCGCCGCCGGCTCGACGGCGTTCGGCCGATCCCCACACTGCGGGTCGACGCCGAGGTCGAGCCCGAAGTGGTCACCGCGCGCCTCGCCCTTGAGCTCGCCGACCTGGAGCCGTGTGGCGCGGGAAACCCGCGACCGCATCTGCTCGTGCGCGACGTCCGCGTCCACAGCATCAGGCAGGTCGGTGCGGACGCAGACCACCTTCGGTGCAAGATCAAGCTCGGCAACTTCACGTTCGACGCGATGGCCTTCCGGCGCGGCGATCGCGCCGACGCGATGACCGACGCGGGAGCGGTCGACGCCGTCGTCACGCTTGGCGTGGGACTCCGCGGCTTCGTCGAGCTCGAGATCCGTGATTTCGGAACGAGTGGGACGGCCGACCGCATGAGGGCGGAAGGCGAACGAGCGAACGCCATCGTGAATGCGCCGGCCTCGACCTCGGTGGTGGCGTAATGGCGCAGCGCGCGAACCCCATCACCTCACGGATCGTCGGCATGACCGAGCGCCTGCGGCCGCGCGGCCACGCCAGCGTGGACGCCGAAGCGCTGGTGAAGGAGATGCTGCGGCACTACCCGGACGGCGACGCGGAGCTGGTGCGGCGCGCCTACGCCTACGCCGAGGAGGCGCACACCGGGCAGAAGCGCGTATCGGGCGAGCCGTACTTCACGCATCCGGTGGCGGTCGCGATGCTCATCGCCGAGCTCGGCCTCGACCCCGCGACCATCGCGGCGACGCTCCTGCACGACGTGCCCGAGGACACGCCACGCACGACCGACGACATCCGACAGCAGTTCGGCGATGAGATCGGCCGGCTCGTCGAAGGGGTCACCAAGCTCGGCCGCCTCCAGGGCCAGTCGCGCGACACGCATCAGGCCGAGAACCTGCTCAAGATGTTCCTCGCGATGGCCGACGACCTGCGGGTCGTCGTCATCAAGCTGTGCGACCGGCTGCACAACATGCGGACGCTCGCGCCCCTGCCGCCCGAGAAACAGCGGCGCATCGCGCAGCAGACGATGGAGATCTACGCGCCGCTGGCGCACCGGCTCGGCATCTGGCAGATCAAGTGGGAGCTCGAGGACCTCGCGTTCAAGTACCTGGAGCCCGAGCAGTACAAGGAGCTCGCCGAGCAGCTGGCGGCACGCCGCCAGGCCCGCGAGCGATACATCGAGCAGGCCATGAAGACCCTCGCTGTCGAGCTCGACAAGGCCGGCGTCCGCGCCGAGCTGTCGGGGCGCGCGAAGCACCTCTGGTCGATC
>JBGPKU010000111.1:0-3564 GCA_041486085.1 Candidatus Limnocylindria bacterium
ACCGACCGCTACGTGCAGCGTCTGATCGACGAAGGGGAGCAGCGTGGGGTCGCGGCTGTGGTCTTCGTCATGGATACACCGGGCGGGCTCATCGACTCGACCTACAAGATCACCGGGCGGTTCCTCTCAACGCGCGTCCCGGTCGTCGTCTACGTCGCGCCGCAGGGCGCGAGGGCCGCATCCGCGGGCACGTTCATCACCATGGCCGCGAACGTCGCCGCGATGGCACCGTCGACGAACATCGGCGCCGCGCACCCGGTGGATTCGTCCGGCTCCGATATCCAGGGCGACCTGCGCCTCAAGGCGGAGAACGACGCGGTCGCGCACATCGTGAACATCGCGAAGGCGCGTGGGCGCAACGAGCAGTGGGCCGAGGACGCGGTCCGGAAGAGCGTCAGCATCGGTGCCGATGAGGCGGTCCGGATCGGGGTCGTCGACGTGATCGCGAACGACGTGCCGGACCTCCTCGCGAAGATCGATGGGCGTAAAGTGACCACTTCAGCGGGTACGGTGACGCTCGCCACGAAGGCCGCGGCCACCGAGGAGGCCGGCCCGAATCCGTTCGAGGGCATCCTTCACTTCATCGTCGACCCGCAGGTCGCCGTCCTGCTCTTCACCATCGGGACGTACGGGATCATCTTCGAGCTGTCGAACCCGAGCCTGCTGTTCCCGGGGATCATCGGCGTCATCGCGGTGGTGCTCGCGCTGTTCGCGTTCGGCACGCTCGACGCGAACGGCGCCGGCGTGGCGCTCATGGTGTTCGCGATGCTCCTGTTCATCGCGGAGATCAAGCTCACGAGCCACGGCCTGCTGACCGCAGGCGGGATCGCGGCGCTGCTCATCGGCACGATCATCCTGTTCCCACCGCTCCGCCCGACCTTCCCGGGCGTCCGCTTCACCGTCGAACCGCTCGTGATCGCGACCATCGTCGGTCTGACCGGCGGATTCTTCCTGCTTGTCGCGAGGCTGGCCGTCACGGTCGGGCACCTGCCGGTCGCGAGCGGGAAGGAGATCCTCATCGGCGCCACCGGCGTGGCGAGGAGCGACGTCGGTCTCACTGGCATCGCGCACGTGGCCGGCGACGACTGGACCGTGTTGAGCGAGGGTGGGCCGATACCAAAGGGCGGTCTGCTGCGCGTGAAACGCGTCGATGGCGTGAGGCTTATCGTCGAACCGGTGCCGCAGAGCGCCGAGAGAAGGGCGGTTTCCTGATGGACCTTGGCCTACTGATCGCGATCTTCCTCGCAGTCGTCGTGATCCTGGTGCTGCGCTCGATCATCCACATCGTCCCCGAATACCAGCGGCTGGTGGTCTTCTTCCTGGGCCGCTTCCAGGACGCCAAGGGCCCCGGCCTGGTGCTCCTGCTCCCGCCGCCTCTTCAGAGTGCGGTCACCGTGGATCTCCGCGAGTTCAGCGTCGAGATCCCGCAGCAGACCTGCATCACCAAGGACAACGCCACCATCTCGATCGACTTCCTGATCTTTCAGCAGGTCGTCGAGCCGGCCGACTCGGTGATCAAGGTCACGAACTTCCGGCAGCAGGTCCAGCAGATCGCCTCCACGACGCTTCGTGCGGTCATCGGCGACCTGCCGCTAGACGACTGCTTCGCAAAGCGCGAGCAGATGAACGAAGTGCTTCGCGTGAAGCTGGACGAGGAGACGCACCGCTGGGGCGTCAAGGTCAATCGCGTCGAGATCCGGGAGATCATCCCGCCGAGGGACATTCAGGAGGCCATGAACCGCCAGATGACCGCCGAGCGCAACCGGCGCGCGGCGATCCTCGAAGCCGAGGGAAAGAAGCAGTCGGCCATCCTCGTGGCCGAGGGCGACAAGCAGTCAAACATCCTTCAAGCCGAGGGCGTGCGTCAGGCTCAGATCCTTCGGGCGGAGGGCTTCGGGCTCGCGCTCGACCAGATCAACAACGCCGCGAACCACGCCGACCCTCGGACGATGACGCTCCAGTACCTGGAGGCGCTGAAGCAGATCGGCACATCGCCGTCCACGAAGTGGATCATCCCGACCGAGTTCGCGGCCCTCGCCGCGCCGCTCGCGGCATTCGCGCGCGGCGACGGCGAGACGAAGAAGGAAGGCGCGGGTTAGACGACGCGCGCCGGGCTAGGCGGAGCGCTCGCGCCGGCCGCGGAGTAGCGACCAGCGCGTCCGGCCAGAGACCGCGCTCGCCGTATCCGCACCGGCGCGGACCGCCATCGGCCTCGTGAGCCGACGCATCGGGTAAGGCGTATATACGCGCGGCGGCACCCGGGGCGCGGATGCCGCCGCGGCGCGGCGTGGGGAAGGACTGGTGAAGACGGCGACGCTCGCTATTGCCATTTCAAAGCTCCCCTGTAAGTCATTGGAACGGACGTTCGCATGATAGAACGCCTGTTCTCACTGTCAAGAGGGTGGGATACTCGGTGGCCGAAACCTTGAAAAACGTCATTGGGGCCGAGCTTCTGCCTCAACGTCCCAGGTACGTCCGCGATCAGGCGGAGCCGGACAGACACATCCTGGAGCCGGAGTGGAAGGGCCTGCGCGTCCTCGTCCGCGTGGGGCACGACCGGCCGCACTTCGTCGGCTACGCGGGGCCGGTGGACGGTCCACGCGAGCTCTATGAGGCGATCGTGGCCGACACGCGCTCGAGCACGGCGACGCTCGACGGGGTCCTGGTCGATGGCTTTCTTGACGAGGCCGAGCTCGAGATGGACAACCATGGCAACGCCATGACGCGCAACACGGGCGGCCGCCGGATCTTCGCCGCATTCGACCTGATCGAAGTGGACGGTGAGTCGCTGCTGGAGATCCCGCTGCTCGAGCGCCGCCGGCACCTCGAAGGCGTGCTGACGCCAAGCCTCAATGTGCGCCTCACACCCTACGTCTCCCGTGGGCTGCGTTCGTGGCGCGACACGCTCGCATCGCAGGGCTTCCGGCGCGTCGTGCTGAAGAACTGGAACAGCACGTACGCGCCCGGTCGCGAGAACAAGGACTGGCTCGTCGTCGAGAAGATCAACCCCGCCCGATAGCGTCAGAGAACGTCCCGGAGAACAACGGAGGAAACGTGGCAACGAAGAACAGTGCGGTCATCGATCACACCCAGCGCGATCCCTGGTCGGTGGCCCAGGAACAATTCGGCATCGCCGCGGACAGGCTGCACCTCGATCCGAACATGCGCGCGATCCTCGCGGAGTGCCAGCGCGAGCTCACCGTCCACTTCCCGGTCCGCATGGCGGACGGCGTCGTCAAGGTCTTCGCCGGCTATCGCGTCCAGCACAACGTCTCGCGCGGGCCGGGCAAAGGCGGCATCCGTTACCACCCGTCGGTGTCGCTGAACGAGGTCAAGGCGCTCGCGATGTGGATGACGTGGAAGTGCGCGGTGGTGGGCATCCCCTACGGCGGTGCCAAGGGCGGCGTGATCTGCGATCCGAAGGCCATGAGCCAGCAGCAGCTCGAGACGCTGACGCG
Source organism: Candidatus Limnocylindria bacterium (assembly GCA_041486085.1). Classification (GTDB taxonomy): domain Bacteria; phylum Chloroflexota; class Limnocylindria; order P2-11E; family P2-11E; genus CF-39. The sequence goes on from JBGPKU010000111.1 coordinate 3,459, forward strand.
TCGCTACGCCACCGAGATCATGCTGCTCATCGGGCCCGAGCGCGACATCCCAGCGCCCGACGTCAACACGAACGCGCAGACGATGGCCTGGATCATGGACACGTAC
>JBGPKU010000112.1:0-3398 GCA_041486085.1 Candidatus Limnocylindria bacterium
ATGAGTCGCTCAAGGGCAAGACGTACTTCCTGTACTTCTACCCGAAGGACGACACGCCGGGCTGCACCACCGAGGCCTGCCAGCTGAACGACAACCTCACGCAATTCCGCGCGCTCGGCGTGCCTGTGCTCGGCGTTTCCCAGGATGACGCCAGCTCCCATCAGGCCTTCCAGAAGAAGTACGGATTGAGCTTCGATCTGTTGAGCGATGCGGACCGCTCCGCGCACAACGCCTACGGCGCGTGGGGCGAGCGGCCAGGTCGAGGCGAGGGCGTGATCCGCTCATCCTTCCTCATCGGTCCCGACGGCAAAGTGAAGAAGGCCTGGTACTTCGTGAAGCCTGACGGTCACGCGCTCGAGGTGCTGCAAGCGATCCAGTCCTGACCGAGCGAGGCTGACGCCACGCACGATTTGACCGATTTCCGAACCAACGCGGCCATCTGCCGGTACGCTGTGACATGGTGAAGACGTATCGACCGGCCACCACGAACGAGTCGGTACTGCGCCGCGGCGACTTCATCGCGCCCGTCCTTCACGAGATCCGCAAGGTCATCGTCGGACAGGACTACCTCGTCAACCGGCTGCTCCTCGGACTTCTGTGCAACGGTCATCTGCTGATCGAGGGCGTGCCGGGTCTGGCGAAGACCCTCGCCGTGCAGACGCTGTCGAACACGATCGAGGCGAGCTTCAAGCGAATCCAGTTCACGCCCGATCTGCTGCCGGCGGACCTCAATGGCACGATGATCTACAACCCGGCCGACCAGACCTTCCGTCCGCGGCTCGGGCCGATCTTCACCGACATCCTGCTCGCGGACGAGGTCAACCGCGCGCCACCGAAGGTGCAGAGCGCGCTGCTGGAGGCGATGCAGGAGCGTCAGGTATCGATCGGCGGAACGACCCATCCGTTGGGCGAGCTGTTCATGGTCCTTGCGACGCAGAACCCGATCGAGCACGAGGGCACGTACCGCCTGCCTGAGGCCCAGGTCGACCGTTTCATGATGAAGGTCGTGATCGGCTACCCGACGCAGCAGGAAGAGCGGGAGATCATGGATCGGCAGACCTCGGGCGTGGTGCCCGAGATCCGCCGCGTCGCGACGCCGAAGGCGGTGCTCGACGCGCGCGCCGCGGTGCGTCAGGTCCACATGGAAGAGTCGCTGAAGGACTACATCGTGCGCATCGTGTTCGCCACGCGTGAGCCGGGCAGGTTCGGGCTTGAAGAGCTGCAGCCGATGATCGCGTTCGGCGTCTCGCCGCGCGCCTCGATCTTCATCTCGCTGGCGTCGCGCGCCAACGCATTTCTCGAAGGGCGGGACTACGTGTTGCCCGATGACGTGAAGGCCGTCGCGGTCGACGTGATGCGCCATCGACTGATCGTCACGTACCAGGCCGAGGCGGAGGAAGTGACGCCTGAGGCGGTGATCACGCAGGTGCTCGACAAGGTCGCGCTGCCCTAGCCATGTCGCTCGCACGGGCGGTCGACCGCGCAGACCGCGAGCCGATGCTCCCCTCGAGCGTCCTGCGCCGGATCCGCGCCGTCGAGATCAAGGCGCGCATCCTCGCCGATGAGGCCCTTCTCGGCACGTACCGTAGCGTGTTCCGCGGCTCCGGCCTGGAATTCGAGGAGGTGCGCGAGTACGAGCCGGGGGATGACATCCGCAGCATCGACTGGAACGTCACCGCCAGGATGGGCACGCCCTATATCAAGAAGTTCCGCGAGGACCGCGAGCTGAACATCCTCCTTGCGGTCGACACGTCGGCGTCGTCCTGGTTCGGCAGCGTGGTTCAGAGCAAACGCGAGCTCGGCGCGGAGGTGGCCGCGCTCCTGGCGCTCACCGCGATGACGAACAACGACCGCGTGGGCCTGCTGCGCTTCGCCGCGGGGCTGCAGGACTGGCTGCCGTCCGCTCACGGCCGCGATCATCTGCTGCGCGTGATCCGAGCCCTGCTCTTCGCGCCGCCGCGACGGACGCGGACCGAGCTGTCTGCCGCGGCGCGATTCCTGACGAACGTCACCAAGAAGCGCGGCGTCGTGTTCCTCATCTCGGACTTCATCGACGTCGAGATCGACGATTCGATGCGCCTGCTGGGACGCAAGCACGACGTCATCGCGGTGCTGCTGAACGATCCGCGCGAGCACGAGCTACCCAATGTCGGCGTCGTCGCTCTCGAGGACGCGGAGACCGGCCGTACCGCGTACGTCGATACCTCCGATCGCCGCCTGCGCGAGGAATACGCCGCGCGCGCGCTGCAGCGGCGCGTCGACCGTCGCCGTCAGCTCGGGCGGATGAAGATCGACAGCGTCGAGCTCTACACCGATCGTCCTTTCGTTCCGACGCTCATGGCGTTCTTCAACGCCCGGACGAGGCGCGCGTGAGGCGGCTCGTGTTGACGCTGATGGTCGTCATGCTGTCCACACTCGGGACGAGAACCGCCAGCGCCGCCGATCCCGTGAACGCCGCGGTCACGATCGATCGCGCGTCGATCAGCGTCGGCGACCGCATCGCGCTCGCGGTCATCGTGGACGCGGAGCCCGGGTACATCCCGAGCGACCCGACCATCGCGCGCCAGATCGGCTCGTTCGAGGTGGTGCAGATCCAGGCCGTGCAGAAATCGACCCGCGGCACGCAGATCCGCTTCATCTACCGCTACTCGATCACCGCGTGGACCCTCGGCGACCTGGTCCTGCCCTCGATCGCGGTGCCCTACGTGGGACCGAATGGCATCAGCGGGACCGCGCAGACGGGCGAGATGCCGATCCGCGTCGTCACCGTCGTCACGCCCGGCGAGAACCTCGATGAGATCAAGCCGCTGAAGCCGCAACAGACGTTGCCGGAGGAGATCCTGCCGAAGCTCACGCGCATTGCCATCGGCCTCGCCGCCGCGGCGCTCGTCGCGAGCCTGGCGGCCCTCGTCTTCTGGCTCATCCTGCGGCGGCGCGGGCGCGGCACCCTCGAGGAGCGCCTCACGCCGGTGCAGCGCGCTCTCCGCGAGCTGGATCAGCTCGCCGACCTCCATCTGCCCGAGCAGGGCAAGACCGCGGAGCACTACGCGCGGCTCACCGCGAGCCTGCGTCGCTACGCGGTCGAGCGCTTTGGCGTGCAACCGGGTCGCACTAGCCGCGAGGTTCGGGATGCGCTCGAACGTGCCGGTCTCGAGCGCACGCAGGCCGCCGCGATCTACGAGATCCTCCGGGAGGGCGACGAGGTCCGCTTCCGGCACGCCACGCCGTATCCCGCGCACGCGCAGAACGCCGTCCGCTCGGCGCTCGAGGTCGTCCGGCGCGCCGCGAGCGCCGAGGAATATGAGACGGCGGCATTGCAGCCGCAATGAGCGTGCGTCTCTTCGGCGCCGACATCTCCTTCGACGCACCGTGGGCGTTCGCGCTCCTCGGTGTCGTGC
>JBGPKU010000113.1:0-2788 GCA_041486085.1 Candidatus Limnocylindria bacterium
CCGCTACCTGCACCACCGGGGCATCACCGACACGAGCGCCTCGCGGGTCTGGGCCTTCGTCGGTGACGGCGAGTGCGACGAGCCCGAGGCGCTCGGCGCGCTCCACGTCGCGGCGCGCGAGGGTCTCGACAACCTGACCTTCGTCGTGAACTGCAACCTGCAGCGTCTGGACGGACCGGTGCGCGGGAACGGCAAGATCATCCAGGAGCTCGAGGCCGTGTTCCGCGGTTCGGGCTGGAACGTGATCAAGGTCATCTGGGGCCGCGAGTGGGATCAGCTCTTGGCGCGCGACGTCGACGGCGCGCTGGTGAACCGCATGAACGAGACGACCGACGGCGAGTCGCAGCGAATGACCGTCGCCGACGGGAAATACATCCGCGAGCACTTCTTCGGCGGCGACGCCCGGCTGACGCAGCTCGTCGCGCACCTCTCCGACGAAGAGCTCACCAAGCTGAAGCGCGGCGGGCACGACTATCGCAAGGTCTACGCGGCCTATCGCAGCGCTGTCGAGCATCAGGGCGCGCCGACGGTGATCCTGGCGCAGACCGTCAAGGGCTGGGCCCTCGGGACGAACGTCGAGGGACGCAACATCACGCATCAGGCCAAGAAGCTCTCATTCGAGGAGCTCAAGGTCTTCCGCGACCGCCTCGAGCTTCCGATCGCGGACGAGCAGCTCATGGACGATCCGCCGTACTACCACCCGGGCGCCGACAGCCCGGAGATGCGCTACCTGCTGGAGCGCCGCCGCGCCCTCGGGGGACTCGTTCCGCAGCGCAGGGGTCGTGTCGGCGGGGCGCTCGTCCCGAGCGATGCCGCGTTCGCGGAGTTCCCGAAGGGCTCCGGCAAAGGCGTCGCGTCGACCACGACCGCATTCACGCGCCTGCTGCGCAACCTGCTGCGTGATCCGGGGGTTGGCAAGCGAATCGTCCCGATCATCCCGGATGAGGCGCGCACGTTCGGCATGGACCCGCTCTTCAAGGAGGTCGGGATCTACTCACCGCTCGGTCAGCGCTACGAGCCGGTCGACGCCGAGACGCTCCTGCCGTATCGCGAGGCGACGGACGGCCAGGTGCTCGAGGAAGGCATCACCGAGGCCGGCTCGATGGCGAGCTTCACCGCGGCCGGCACGAGCTACGCGACCCACGGCCAGCCGATGGTGCCGTTCTACATCTTCTATTCGATGTTCGGCTTCCAGCGGACCATGGATCAGATCTGGGCGTTCGGTGACGCGCGCGGGCGCGGCTTCCTCATGGGCGCGACCGCCGGCCGAACGACGTTGAACGGCGAGGGGCTGCAGCACCAGGACGGTCACAGCCACCTGCTCGCGAGCGCGCTGCCCTCGATCCGCGCATATGACCCGGCGTTCGCTTACGAGACCGCCGTGATCGTGCGTGACGGGATGCGTCGAATGCTCGTGGAGAACGAGGACACCTTCTACTACCTCACGCTCTACAACGAGAACTACCCGATGCCGCCGATGCCGGAGGGCGTCGACGAGGGAATCCTCCGCGGCATCTATCTCTTCAGGAAGGGCGATGAGGGCCTGCGCCGCCGGGTCACGCTCCTCGGGTCCGGCCCGATCCTGCTGCAGGTGCTCCGGGCGCAGGAGTTGCTCCAGGAGAAGTACGACGTCGCCGCCGACGTCTACAGCGTCACCAGCTACCAGCAGCTGCGCAACGAGGCGCTGGAGGCGGAGCGCTGGAACAGGCTGCATCCGGCGGAGCGAGCGCGCCTGCCGTACGTCGCGCAGATCCTCGGTGGCAAGACGCCCATCATCGCGGCGAGCGACTACATGAAGGCCATCGCCGACCAGATCTCGCGCTTCGTGCCGCAACCGTTCATCCCGCTCGGGACGGACGGCTTCGGCCGCTCCGACACGCGCGCCGCGTTGCGCCGGCACTTCGAGGTCGACGCCGAGAGCGTCACCGTGGCGTCGCTCCAAGGCCTGCAGCTCTGCGAGCAGTACGGAGGGGCGGACGTCGCGAAGGCGATCGCCGACCTGGGGCTTTCACCGGATCTGCCGGAACCGCGCGGCCGTTAGCTCGCGGTGACCGAGATCCGCGAACCCGAGGTGCAGGCGTTCTTCGACTCGTACCGCGCCGCGTTCGAGCGCCGCGACGCCGCCGCCATCGCGGGCCACTTCCGTTTTCCGCTGCACGTCACCGGGGACTCGGGCGAGGTCACGGTCGTCTCGGTGCCCAGCGTCGAAGCGTGGCTGCCGCAGCTCGAGCGGCTGCTCGCTGCGTACACCTCGATGGACGTGCGGACCGCGGCCATGCTCGATGCCCACACGACCCGGATGTCGCCGCGGCTCGCGCAGACCGCCGTCCGCTGGGCCCTGCAGAACTCGGCCGGGAGAGTCGTCTACGAGTTCGACGCCGCGTACACCATCGCCGGAACGGGCGGCGCGCTCAAGATCACCGCGATCGCGCACAACGAGCAGCTCCGCGCGCGTGAGGCGCTCGCGAAGCGCGCGGCCGCGAAGGGATGAGCCTGGGCATCGCCCATTACGCACGCATGAGTGGGCGGTACTTGATGCGATGCGGCTGCCAGTCAGTACCGTGCTCCTTGCGCATCTGCTCCTCGTACGCCTGGTAATTGCCCTCGAGCCAACGCACGGTGCTGTCGCCTTCGAACACGAGCAGGTTCGTCGCGATGCGGTCGAGGAACCAGCGGTCATGGCTGATGACCACGACGCAGCCACCGAAGTCGAGCAGTGCCTCCTCGAGCGCGCGCAGCGTGTCGACGTCGAGATCGTTCGTGGGTTCGTCGAGGAGCAGGACGTTGC